>CAWBCI010000074.1:0-103209 GCA_963787195.1 uncultured Bacteroidales bacterium | reverse complement strand
TTGTGCTGGACCTGGACGGGAATAAAAATTCCGGACCGGCCATGATCACTGCAATCAATCAGGTAAATTCCGGGGCAGAATATGCTTCGGATTTCCCCGCTGATTTAAACCAGTATAAAGCTGTATTTGTATGCCTGGGATCTTTCTGGAAAAATCATATCCTGAATGCCGGGGAAGGACAAATGTTGGCTAATTATCTAAATAACGGAGGAAACCTTTATATGGAAGGCGCCAGTACCTGGTTTTATGATTACCAGACCGCTCTTCAGCCTATGTTCAATATTGACGGTAAATTTGGTAATGTGATGATGGGAAATATTAAAGGAAATGAAAATGCTTTTACAAATGGGATGAGTTTTGACTATGTTGGAGATTCAGTATATTGGGATAAAATGCTTCCACTTTCACCAGCTTTCACTGTTCTGGAAAGTGATGATCCGGCAATGGGACTTGCGGTTGCATACGATGCCGGAAATTATAAAACTATAGGCTCATCCATAGAATTCCAAGGACTGAAGGATAGTCAAAACCCTTCTACAAAAGAGGAACTGATGCGGAAATATCTGGAATTTTTCGGGCTTCTGCAAACCGGAGTCGGTGTGACAGAAGCTGAGGGACTTATACAGACTTCTACCCTGAAAATATTCCCTAATCCATCATCCGGGGAAGTATATGCCGCTTTTTCACTTGATGGAGATTCTCCGGTCACTATT
Source organism: uncultured Bacteroidales bacterium (assembly GCA_963787195.1). GTDB lineage: Bacteria > Bacteroidota > Bacteroidia > Bacteroidales > JAGOPY01 > CAWBCI01. The sequence continues at coordinate 102,496 of CAWBCI010000074.1, read as the reverse complement.
CAGCTTATTGAAATGAACGGGAAAATAAGGGAAACTATCCTCAATAAAAATTTACCCAAAGGAAATTATAAAATCAGCCTGCTGCATTCAAACGCAGGCAGAACTGAGCTTTCACCCGGAATTTATTTTTGCAGGATCATTACAAATTTCGGAATTTCAACTACTAAGATAATTCGTATTGAATAATTTCTATTTTTGTAATCTGTCTTCAAGACATTTTATCTAATCTTATATTTATCACTCTTATTCAGCCTAACTATGAGAAAAAGCTACTCAATTTTATTGGCCACTGCGATGATGCTATCAGCCATTTCCATTTCTTATGGACAGACTGCTACGCTCAAGGGGCAGCCATTTGACAGATCAAATAAGGCAAATACACGCGTCGACAATAACGGTTACTGGAAAGCCATGGCAGCCAAAGGCCTTGCCACACTGAATCCGGTTACAGATGTGCCTGCCGCAGTTTTCACCGGAAGTGAGATTAAATCCTTCAGTACCATTACTGAAGATTCACCTGACGTACCTGTCACAACGACCAATTCAACACAAAGTGAGAATTCAGTTTTTATCAATCCAAACGATAATCAGAATGTTCTGAATTCAAATAACTCAACACAGAATCCGGTTGGACAGCTGTACGGTGCAAATTCCTTTGACAGCCAGGACGGAGGAGAAACCTGGGGAGGAAGTGTGAACGGGGCCGGCGGTAACAATTCAGGTGACCCTGCCTCACTTATCGGCAATAATGGTTGGTTCTATGTAGGAATGATCCGGAATAGCGGGCAGGCGGTTGCTTACTCCCAGGATAACGGGCTTACTTACACTACCGTCCAGATTGCCAATGCCACCGGTTCTGGTGGTTTGCTGGATAAAAACCATATGTGGATAGATAATAGCCCCACTAGCCCTTATAATGGTCATTTATATGATGCATGGACCGACTTTGGAGGTAGTAACAATAATAATATTAATATTTCAACTTCCACTGATAATGGATTGAGCTGGTCGGCTGTCACAGATATCAGTTCCATCCTGAACGCAGGCAGCCATTGCCAGGGAGTGAACATAACCACAGGTCCCAATGGTGAGGCTTATGCCATCTTTGCCGTTTACAACTCATGGCCTAGTGATGAAGGTGCTATCGGGATGAGCCGTTCTCTTGATGGGGGCGCTACCTGGGAGACACCTGTTAAGATCATCAATAATATACGCGGCATCAGGACTACCGAGACCAGTAAGAACCAGAGGGTGAATTCATTTCCCGTAATGACAGCTGATATTAGTAGTGAAGAATACAGCGGAAATATTTATGTCGTTTGGTCGAATATCGGAGTTCCTGGGATTAATTCAGGAAATGATATTGATGTTTATATGATTCGCTCTTCTGACCAGGGAATCAGTTGGTCGACTCCTATAAGGGTAAACCAGGATGATTCGGGCCTGGGAAATGAACATTATTTCCCATGGATTACATGTGACCCGGTAAACGGCGTTCTGAGTGTAGTGTTCTATGATGACCGGAATGTGGGCAACTCTCAATGCGAAGTATTCGCCGCTACCTCTTATGATGCAGGCGATACCTGGGAAGATTTTAAAGTCAGTGATGTTGCTTTTACCCCTTCACCTATCCCTGGTCTGGCAACTGGCTATATGGGCGACTATATCGGCATCTCTGCAAGAGATAACCAGGTTTACCCTACCTGGTCGGATAACCGTACCGGTACCGTTATGACCTATGTTTCACCTTTCCGTACAAATCCTCTTTCAAGACCCAGGAGCCTTGTTGCCAGCCTGGAAGAAACAACCGGTGCTGTATCTTTGTCATGGACCTATAATAACGAAGCCGGCTTTGATTACTTTAAAATTTACAGGGATAATGATTCAATTGGAATAGCTACCGATACCACATATATTGACCAGCTCCCGGATTATGGAATATATAATTTTAAAGTCACTGCACATTATACACTTACTGGTGAATCCATTCCGGCAAAGGTGGATCTGCAATGGGGTAATGCCCAGATTGCTGTGAACCCGGCGGAAATTAACCAAACCCTCCTGCCCGACAGTTCCGTGACACGATATGTGACTATTTCAAATGTGGGGGAACTTGAAATGAATTACAATATTACTATGTTCATCCCTACAAAGTCGGATCAAAACAGGGATTACTGCGCTGCCAGCGGCGGTTGTGATGAATATATAAGCAATGTACAGATAGGCACCGACATAGACAATGGATCATCATGCAACGGATATTCAGACTATACCGATCAGACCGCAATGATGAATGTGGGTGAGTCTTATGTTATGAATGTCGTAAACGGCACCCCTTATGCTGACGACAGATGCGGCATCTGGGCCGACTGGAACCAAAATGGAGTATTTGAGCCTTCTGAATCAGTTACTGTAAGCGGATCTCCAGGTGGTGGGCCTTATTCAGCTACCATTACCCCTCCCATGGATGCCAATCCCGGACCTACACGCCTGCGTACCCGGATAGTTTACAATCATGCTGCCGATCCTTGCGGAACTACTCAATACGGCGAGGTGGAAGACTATAGCATTTATGTCCTGAGCTGGCTGGTTGTTGATTCTCTGCATGGAAACATCCAGGCTGGGAATGATATGCAAATCGGGGTGACCCTGAATGCTGCCAATATGGCTTTGGGCATTTATACTGCCGAATTGCAGATCTTCAGCAATGACCCGGATGATCCTGAGATCATTGTTCCAATCACACTGAATATCACTGAAGCTGCTGCTTTTGTAACAGCTGACCAGGATACTATTTGCCAGGGGGAACCCGTACAACTCAATACTGAAGTTATAGGCAGTACAGGTCCTTTTGAATATACCTGGTCATCGGTACCGGAAGGTTTCACTTCAACTGAGGCCAACCCCATTGTCAGCCCTGATACAACTACTGTTTATAATGTAAGCATCACCGATGGGACCCTGACTTTGGAAAGCAGCATCACAATCACAGTGAATCCTTTGCCTGTTGTAAGCTTGGGCGGAGATGTCTCCATCTGTGAAGGTGATAGTGCCATCCTGGATGCAGGAGCGGGTTTCAGCAGCTATTTATGGAATACAGGGGATACCACACAGACTATCTCTGCAGGACTTAGCGGTGATTACAGCGTGGAAGTCTCAAATGAATACGGCTGTACCAATTCCGATACGCTTAATCTGATTGTAAACGCCTTGCCTGCAGTTGACCTGGGTTTTGATACAACTATTTGTGTTTATCATGTCATAGACCTGGATGCAGGGAACCCCGGATCAACTTATGCATGGTCTGATGGCTCGACCTCACAGATGATAATGGTGGATTCGACAGGCATGGTGGATAATATGAAGACCCTATGGGTAGATGTGACCACAACAGCCGGATGTACTTCTGCTGACACCATTACGATCAATTTTATTGAATGTCTTGGAATAGACGAAAATGCAGGCCTGGCGGGCTTCAGCATATACCCCAACCCGGGGAATGGCTTCTTCACCCTGAAATTTGGCAACAGAAGCGAAATGAAAGCATCGCTTTATGTGGTTAATTCTGTAGGAGAAAAGGTTTACCGCATGGACAATGTGATGATGCAGCCTCAGGCAAGCCTTGATCTGAACCTGAGATCTTTAGCCGAAGGGACTTATACACTTGTGCTGACTTCAGGCAAAGAACTCAGCCAGACTAAGATAATAATCAGCAAATAACCAAATTTGCCCAAAACCAAAATCGAGTCTGAAGCCCGGGGAATTTCCCCGGGCTTTTTTAGTGCCGGGTAATGGGTATTAGTGATTGGGTATTGGGGGAAAGGATTGAGTATTGGGTAATCAATCTGGTCACCCTTCTCCGTTGCGGAGAAGGGATAAGGTCATATAGGGTATTAGGGGGAATGTTAATAGTTAGTAGGACATTGGTTAATGGCTTTTGGTGATTCTTGGATCCTATGTGAAATCTATGTGTTCTACTGTGGGAAACTAGTTGTGTTGAAAAGAAAGCCATCTGGAAGTTTCGCCGAGTTCCACCGAGGAAAACGGAGGACCACGGAGGGTAACTCGTCCTGATTTTTGTTTACAGTTTTATCTGGATATTTTTCATGAGTTGCACGGTGAAGCTGACCAAACCTGGCCTCAACACAATTTACTATTAGCTCTAATGTTCAACCACTACCTTCCCTGTCTGCACTTTCCTTCCTTCTTCATCCTTCAAAATAAAATAATAAACACCTCCGGATAAAGAAGATACATCCATCCTGGTATTTTTTGTGCCGGGATTTATTTTTAATTGCCTGACCCGGGCACTTTCAGCATTATAAATACTGATTTCTCCTTTTTCACTAAAGGCTGAAAATTCCAGGTTAAGATAATTTTTTGCGGGATTTGGGTAGATTTTCAGTAAAGCAGAAGTAAGACTGTTCTCCTCAACTGAAGTTGCCGGTGCTACGATAATATACCTGATTTTCTGAAGTGTATCGGCATGGTTTTGATTATGAACGATAAGCCTTACATCGAAGTTTCCGGCTTGATTGTAGACTATGTTCATTGGATTTTCTTCGGTGGAAGTATCCGGAACAGCGCCTTCGAAATACCATTCCCAGGAGATGGGATTTCCCTGTGAAAGATCGGTGAAATTAACAGTATCTCCCTGGTTAATCTGCCTCTTATCAGCTGTAAAATTGGCTTGCACGGCCGGATCCAGCTCAAAATCCCAGACCCCGCGGCCATAAGTTGAAAATCGGGCCACTTTCAGTACCGGTACATATTCAACGGCCCAGTAACTTTGGTCGGGTGTAATCGAATCGGAGAGCGGGTACCATTCATTTTCCCAGGTTTTGCATACAAAAGGCCCTATCTCGCTAGCCGCGAAAAGAAGGCTGTCATCATCACTTAATGCTAACTGGAAAACGAGGGTATTTGGTAAGCCGGAAGAATAACTCACAAATGATTGCCCGTGATTCGTGCTTTTAAAGACTGCCGGGGATGAATATCCGCTGCCCCCCACATAAACAGTGCCCAGCTCGGTTTTGGAAGGGGCTATACTGGCCCCGTAAAAATAATGGGATTCCGGTCCGGTAAACCCTGGAGTCTGTGTCCAGCTTGCACCGCCGTCAGTGGAATAAAAGAACAACTGATCAGAAGTAAGCACATAGCGGTAATCAGGATTCAGCGGGGAATAAGCCATGGCAGTCAGATCGGCATTGGTCCCATTGCTAAAATCGAAAGGCAGTTCAGAATAAATGATCTGGTTCCCTGACTGGTGCAAATGGAAGATATGGGCACCTCCCGCCTGGCCGCCTCCGGCAATGTAAACGCTGTGCGGATCGGCAGGATCATCCATCAGTTTGGGCAGCCACTGATAATTAGATCCGACAAAATCACCCGTAACAAGTCCTCCGCCTGTATTCGCATTTCCAACATACATAGCAAAACCCGGGTAAACCATCCATACTGAGGCACCTCCATCACCGGAAACTATATTTCCATAGTCCCCGCTGATAACCTGCTCATAATTGATCTGCCCTGTCTGGTTTCCTTCATCCGACATTTGGTAACCCTGGTCCTGTGCCCCGGCATGTGTATAGCGGGGGTCAAAACGGTTGGTGTAAGTTGAATAATACTGGCTGATACGAAGTCCTTCAAGGGAAAGGTTCTGAACATTGTCAACCTTATCATAGGAAATATAAACACCCCCATCGGTATTGACGAAAGTAAACTCATTGCCCTCATTATCCAGGTAGGAGTTAAATCCTGGAATATCTGCGTGCAGTTTATCCTCAGGAGAATTATAATATTCATACCACTGATTCACCATTTGCCAGCTTTGGCCGGCATTCACACTGGTATAGGCATTGACTCCCCCGAAATACAGCACATCTTTCTCCTGAATGGAAGCCTTAAAACTATTAACCATGAAAGGGCCCTCATCCGTGACTGCTTTAGCCTGCCAGTTCATGCCCCCGGCCGTGGAAGCATAAAAATGACTCTGGTTATCGGTCCTGACCAGCGCGTATAAATAATCTCCGTCCCCGGCCTTAAAGCCTGTCAACAGTGTATTCCCTTCAGTCTGTCCGCTTATCGCGGAAAGCTGGCTGAGAACTCCCTGTGACGATAATGTATAAAGCGTATTGGAAGCCAACACGTAAAGCTGTGATCCCTGTGTTGCCCACATATCGGCATTATCAGCATTCACAGGCAAACTGGCTATCCTTGAAAAACTTGATCCGAGGTCAGTCGATTTATAAAGGCCTGTCATCGCCGACCAGTTAATATTATCCCACTCCTGTGCCAGGAGGTAAATCGTATTTGAAACCGTGTCGGGTATAATCACTCGTTTGATGTAACCCCAGCTTACAATATTGTCAAGTCCGTTGGCAGTGTGCCATGTATTGCCCTCATCAGAAGTGTACAGGAAGCCCGGTGCACCCCTCATTCCCGATCCGATAAGCAGGCGCTTCCCTCCAAATGCATCCACCTTACGGATGAAATGTATGCTACCTATTCGAAAATTATCATTTATAGATTGCCAGTTGCTAGTTCCGATCGGTCCCTTCCAGATCTGACCTCCGTCTGAAGCCACATAAACATTATCGGTCGATTGGTCATAGTATGCAAAAAGGGTCCTTCCGGCCTGGTTATCAGATCCGACTTCCCTCCACATCCCGTAAATCGGGGTCTGGCGGTTTTGCCTGCCTCCATTGGCCTGTTGCATACGGTAGTTAAAGTCCTTGCTGCGCCAGTTTTCACCAGGAGCTGCACGGTGCATCTGTTCTATCCATTGCAGTTTTTCCGACTGCCTACCGGCTTCATCTTCCTGCACAATCCTGGTTTCAATAGGAGAAGGAAGTTTTTTATTAATTTTTAAGGAAGGAAAAATGAGAGCGAAGATGCTCAGGATAAGGATACTACCCAAAAGTGACAAGAATAAATTTCTTTTCATATTAAAAATGATTATGAAACAAAGTTAAGAAAGAAGATTAACAGAAGTTTCAATTTTATCTACCTTTGTTAGTTAGTAACATGAAACTAATTTTACTTAAATGAAAACTTTGAAATTTACTCTCCTGGGCATGATTTTATTGATGTTTACATCTCTTTCTATCGCCCAGCAAAAAAGCACTCAAGACAAACTAAACAGCAGAATTGACAATCAAGGTTATTGGAGACAAGCCGCCGAGAGAGGTTTGACAAGTCCCAACCCTGTTGTCCAAACAGCCCCGGCAACCTATCTCGGCAGTAAAATCGATGCCATATCTGTAATCACAGATGATTCACCTGATGTTCTGCTTATTAGTGGGGCAACTTCCCAAAGTGAAAACTCCGGATTTACAGATCCAAATGACGGTCAGACTATCCTGAATTCCAATAATTCTACCGGAACCCCGGGTGGAAACACCTCTCTTTATGGGGCAAATGATATAGAGTCCTTTGACGGCGGAGATACCTGGGAAGGTAATCTCACCGGCGCAGGCGGAAGCAATTCAGGCGACCCTTCCACTGCTATTGGTCTGAATGGCAGGTATTACGTTGGTTACATCAACAATTCCAGCGGGCAGTCCGTTGCCTATTCAGATGACCAGGGTCAGACTTTTTCTACAGTGGGTGTGGCCACAGCCCCCGCAGGTTTCGGGAATATGCTCGATAAAAACCATCTCTGGATAGACAACAGTCCTTCAAGTCCCTATGAAGGATACCTCTATGATGCCTGGACTTGTTTTGGCGGAAACAATAATAACAATATAGAAGTATGCCATTCCAGTAATGACGGCCAATCGTGGTCGTCGCGGCAAAATATAAGCGCCAGCGTGAATGCCGGTAGTCATTGCCAGGGCGTCAATATCAAAACCGGTCCTGACGGAGAAGTTTACATTATTTATATTATATATGATAGCTGGCCTTCTGATGAGAAAGCAATCGGCCTCTCCCGTTCCCTTGATGGTGGTCAGACCTGGGAAGCATACCGGATCATCGATAATATTAAAGGTATCCGGAATTCAGGTGTTGGAAAAAACATGAGGGTGAATTCATTCCCATCCATGACAGTGGACATCAGTAATGGTCCCAACCGTGGGAATATTTACGTAACCTGGGCTAATCACGGCGTTCCCGGGATCAATAGCGGAAGCGATGTGGATGCTTATATGATTCGTTCCGAAGATGGCGGAGATACCTGGTCAAGCCCTATCCGGATCAACCAGGACCCAAGCAATATGGGAAAAGTACATTATTTCCCCTGGATTACCTGCGATCCGGCTACAGGAACTCTCAGCTCCATCTTTTATGATGACCGCAATGTAGGCGGATCCCAGATCGAAGTATATTGCGCCAATTCCTATGATGCCGGGAATACCTGGGAAGATTTCAAAGTGAGCGATGTAGCCTTCACCCCCGCCCCTATTCCCGGACTTGCAACTGGTTATTTCGGGGATTACCTGAGTATCTCTGCACAGGATGGGTATGTATATCCTATCTGGACCGATAACAGAACCGGTGTAGCCATGACTTATACATCTCCTTACCTGACCAGCACCATAACAGCCCCGACTAATCTGCAGGCACAGCTTAATGATGTTAACGGACAGGTGATATTAAATTGGGCGCACGATTCCGGCCCGACTTTCGATCATTTCAATATTTACAGGAATTTTATGAATATCGGGACAAGCACCCTCCCTTCATTTACGGACACCTTACCCGATTATGGACACTATCGTTATCTTGTAACAGCTTATTACACAGGTCAGGGAGAATCCCAACCTGCTTCTACCGAAATACAGTGGGGAAATGCCCTTATTAATGCCAATCCTGTTTCCATCACCGATTATCTTACTCCGGATAATACATCTTCCAAAATTCTGACTATTTCAAATACAGGTCAGTTACCCTTAACTTATACAGCCGATGTCACCGGTCCTGCCAATCAGAACAGGAACATACAGGCATACTGCGCAGCTGATGGCGGATGTAGTGAATATATCAAAAGAGTAAATGTGAGCGCCATAGATAATTCCTCTGTATGTGGAGGTTATGAAGATTACACTGCCCTGAACACAGGTATACTGGCTGGTCAGTCCTACCCGATAACAGTTACAAATGCTCTCATTAACCATCCGGAAGACAGATGCGGAATCTGGATAGACTGGAACCAAAACCAGGACTTTTCCGACGATGGAGCCATAATAGTGTCAGGTTCACCAGGAAGCGGTCCCTATACAGCAAATATCGTCGCCCCGGCAAATGCAAAAAATGGGATGACGGGAATGCGTATCCGGCTCCTCCGCAATGGAACCCCAGGTCCATGTGGATCAACCGCCAATGGAGAAGTAGAAGACTACAGCCTGGACTATATAAGCTGGTTTACAGCTACTCCTATGGAAGGAACGATTGCCCCCGGGGAGGCCCAGCAAATCGCTATCGACTTCAATTCAACAGGCCTTGATATGGGAACTTATCAGGCAAATCTCAATTTTCACAGCAATGATCCCGATAACCCGCTCATTACTGTACCCATTACTTTGAATGTATCGGATCTCGCACTCACGGTTTATGCTGATAAAGACAGCATTTGCCTTGGTGGATCCGCTCAGCTTCATGCTTTAGCAGACGGAGGCTCGGGAACTTATACCTATAGCTGGACCTCTGATCCTGTCGGATTTACATCCAACGAAGCGGAACCCCTTGTCAGCCCGGAAGTTAACACGACCTATTATGTCGAAATGACCGATGGCAATATCGTGATTGACAAGGAGGTTGCCATTACCGTATTACCCATACCGGAAGTAAACCTCGGCCCAGATGTAGAAATCTGTCAGGGAGAATCGCATACTTTTTATGCAGGCTCGGGAAGCGGATATACTTACCTATGGAATACCGGCGCCCAAGGGGACAGCATCACTGTTTCCGATGCAGGCTCTTACATGGTTATCGCCACGAACCCAAGCGGATGTGCTAAATCCGATACCGTTGTTCTGACAGTAAATCCCCTTCCTGTAGTTGATCTTGGTCCTGACCAGAGTTTCTGTGAGGGGGCTTCCCTAAGCCTGGATGCAGGAGCAGGGAGCGGTTACAGCTATTCCTGGAACACCGGTGCAAACACTGAAAGTATAGACCTTAGCCAGGCCGGCACATACTGGGTGGAAGTCACTAATGCCTCTTCCTGTGTGGCTTCCGACACTATCATGGTAAGCATGGATCCTCTGCCTGGTAAAGCTGCCGCCATTTCCGGACCTGTATCTGTGGACAACTTCCTGAATAGTTCTTCTGATTTTACTACATCAGGGTCAGAGAATGCAAATTCATATAATTGGACCCTCTCACCTGAAAATGCCGGGAGTATTTCCGGAACAGATACAACCGGACAGGTGACCTGGACAAGCGGATATGCCGGACCGGTCTCTGTCTCAGTCCAGGCTCTGAACGATTGCGGTGCAGGCCTTTCTTCCGATGTATTTAACCTGGATGTCTATACTTCCCAGGGTATTGGTGAAAATCAATCCCTGAATAATTTCCGCATTTACCCAAATCCAAATGAAGGTATCTTTAAGCTTGATTTTGAGTCCCTGAAAGATCAGAATCTGGAAATCAGGATATACAATAACCTGGGTAAGGAAGTTTACTCTTCGATTGAAAAAGTCTCAAAAGGAAATTTCAATAAATCAATCGACCTGGGCAAATTACCAGAGGGAACTTATACCCTGAGACTGATATCCGGGAAGGATGGCAGCATAAGCAAACAAATCATCTTGCTCAGATAAAGCCCTGCCGATTTTCCGGAAATAAGATTTATATCAATTTGATGAAAAAAAGCAGGAAAAATTCCTGCTTTTTTTATACTCCAAATATCCTTCTGACTAGATTTGAATTATTATTAAAAAGAAGTTCTTCCGAAAAAATTACAGGTAATTATTCAATGGAAAGGATTAAAAGATTATAATTGTAAGCCATTTCAAAGAATGGATTTCAACACTTTAAACATCAATTCTAAATGAAAAAGTTCTACGCTCTATTACTCTTCTTAAGTATTCTCGGTGTCAGTTTTGCAGGGAATATTCAAAAAACTTATTATTTTGATAGGCCGCAAATCAAGACCAGTGGTGAATTTAAGTTCATTCAGTTCCGGAACACTTTTATTACCGGTCAGGCCGGTGAACCTGCCCTGCCTTACCAGGATGTAAAACTTTTACTACCTCCGGGTGAAAGCGGACTCATGATGCGGGTTGAATACAGCGGAGAAGTGATGCTTCCGGGAAGCTACCGGATATTCCCACAGCAGCCTTCACTTCCTTTATCTTCTGATGAAAAGATTCCCTTTGATATGAAGGCTTCGGTATACAGTTCTACGGCAGTTTATCCGCTCAAAAGTGAAGGAAGGCTTTCAACTTATTTTCAGAATGGCCATGCAGTCGCTATGGGCAGTTTTACCCCGCTGCGCTATATTCCTTCCACCGGGCAGGTAAGTTATTACAGCCAGGTCACTGTAACCATTACTTCAGGACCGACAGCCAGGTCACAGGCCGCCCTGGCAAATCTGAATTCGAGCAAATATACCCTCAACATTGTTGATCACCTGGTACAGAATCCTGAGAAAGAAAAATTATATCCGGTAAAGGAAAATCGTGACGGGGCATATCAGGTACTTATAATCACCCCGGCTCTCTTTGAATCGGAATACAGCGCCCTTAGCACACTTTATCTGGAAAGAGGCATGAAGAGCCAGGTAACAAGTGTTGAAACGATCAATTCTACGATGGATGGACAGGACCTCCAGGAAAAGATCCGTAATTACATCATACAGGAATATCAGTATAACGGAATTGAATATGTTCTTCTGGGAGGTGATGTAGAGCATGTTCCCTATCGCGGCTTCTATTGTCATGTTCAGTCAAGCAGTGTTTATGAAAGCTGGGATATCCCTTCCGACCTTTATTATTCAGCCCTTGACGGGACCTGGGATGATAACGGGAATGGCGTCTGGGGAGAGATAGGCGAAGATGACCTTTTACCGGATGTGGCTGTGGCAAGGTTTCCAGTAAGTACAGTCGCCCAGCTCCAGAGATTGATCAACAAAACGGTAAGATATCAGGATGATCCGGTGACCGGAGAGCTACGTAAACCCTTATTAGCCGGAGAAAACCTTTATGATAATCCGCTCACCTGGGGTTCGGATTACCTTGACCTCTTAATCGGTCAGAAAGACGATAATGGTTATACCACCACCGGTATCCCCGAAAGCGATAATATTCAGACTATGTATGACCGCGATAATACATGGAGCGCCAACGATTTGCTTGCTGCCATTAACCAGGGTCATAGCTTTATCCATCATTCAGGCCATGCCAATCAGACTTATGTGATGAGGTTCAGCATCAATGATATTACGAATGCGAATTTCTCCCAGGTAAACGGGACTGATCATAATTATACCCTGGTTTACACACATGGCTGTGATTGCGGTGCTTTTGATGATAATGACTGTATAGGCGAAGCCATGGTATGTATCGACAATTTTGCCGTTGCCGGGGCTTTCAACTCAAGATATGGATGGTTCAATGAAGGACAAACTGAAGGGCCTTCGGAACATCTTCACCGGGAATTTGTGAATGCCCTTTATACCACTCATGAAGCTCATGTCGGAGCCGCCCACATGCTTTCCAGAATTGAAACCTCACCCTGGGTAAATGCTCCGGGGCAATGGGAAGAAGGTGCTCTTCGCTGGTGCTTTTATGACTGCAATATTTTTGGCGATCCAACGCTGAATGTGTGGACTAACGAACCCATGCCCCTTGAAGTGACTTATCCTCAGGAGATCATTTCGGGAACCAATACAATAAGTGTATCGGTTAACAGCAACGGGCAGCCTGCAGCAGGCCTGATGTGCAGCGTACTTTCGGGAAATCAACTCCTTGGCAATGCTGTAACGGATGAAAGCGGGATCGCGATCATCGAGATCCTGGGCGGATTCACTGATATCTCTTCCGCCGACCTGGTGGTTTCAGGTTATAATTGCCTGGCTACCCATTATCCCATGTCCATCACTACCGGTACTACTGAAGTTTCAAATGAACCGGTGAGTGTTTTTACAAGCCCGAATCCTTTCACAAACAATATCCGGATAAGTTTTGCCAATACTTTAAAAGACAATGCCAGCCTGGAAATTTATCATTCCGATGGCCGGATGCTGTTTAATCAAAATATTAATTTGAATGAAAATCATTCCTCTCTTAATATTGACGGATCTGACTGGCCCTCAGGCCTGATCTATCTCAGGATTACAACGGCGAAAGAAGTTATCATCCGGAAAATTATACATATAAATAATTAGATGTAGGTGGATTTTTAATCCTGTTTGATATAACTTTGTACGAATCCTTAAAAAGAAAATCCCGGATATGAGCTAAACACACCCCTGCCACCTAAACCGCCTACTATGAAAGTACAGCTACTTCTCCTGATTACTGCCTGCTCTATCAGTTTAACCTCCTTTTCACAGAAATATGAATATTCTGATAGTTGGGACCAGGCTGGTTACAGCCTGAAAAGTCAAAGTTCCGCCGCTGTTAATATCGACTTTTCCATTCACAATTTCAGTCTCGATGATATCAGCATACAGGGTGAGGCATTGAAAGAGATCTCTCTGCCCGGTCATTTCCTGCCAAATAATGCAGGAGCGCCCAACCTTCCAGGTGACGGACGATATATAGCCCTCCCGCAGGGTGCAGTTGCGGTCCTGAAAGTCATCAGTTCCCGCAGCGATACTCTTCACAATGTCAATATTGCTCCGGCACCACAGATCCCAAAAACAACCGATAGCGGCCCTCTTAAATATGAACGGAATTCCAGGATCTATACTTCAAATTCATTTTATCCTGCTGAACCGGTTAAATTATCTGAACATACACAAGTCAGAGGTATTGATGCGGTGATACTGGGCATTACACCCTTCCAGTATAACCCGGTCACCAAAGATTTGATAGTCTTCCGGGACCTGAAGATTAAGGTCAGCTTTGAAGGGGGGAACGGGCAATTCGGAGAAGAGCGCCTGAGAAGCCGCTGGTGGGACCCGATTATCCAGGACCTTTTCATCAACCGGAATTCCATTCCTGCAGTCGATTATTCCAAAAGACTGCGGAACACTCGTGGAACTGGCTATGATTATCTCATCATTTGCCCTGATGATGAAGCTTTCCTCCGCTGGGCCGATACCATCAGAACATTCCGAAATATGCAGGGGATTTCTACCGGAATCGTTACCACTACAGATATAGGTGGCAATACCTCCTCAGCTATCGAAAATTATGTAAATGATATTTATGCGAACTGGGATCCGCCGCCCTCCGCCATTTTGCTGCTGGGCGACTATGGCAGCAACGGAAATACCATTACATCCCCATTCTGGTATTATATGGGTGCGCCCTATTGTGTTTCCGACCATATTTATGCTGATGTGAATAATGATGATGAGGAAGAAATCGTTTTTGCCCGGATTACTGCCCAGAACGAATCACAACTTGAAGTGATGGTCCGTAAATTCATCGATTATGAAAGCAATCCCCCAACCGATCCCAACTTCTATGACCATCCTGTGACTGCCCTTGGCTGGCAGACTGAACGCTGGTTCCAGATCTGTTCCGAAGTCGTGGGAGGTTATTTTAAAAATGTTAAAGGCAAACACCCTGTGAGGATCAATGAAGTATATAGTGGTAACCCGAGTATGGACCCCTGGTCTACAGCAACCAATACCAGTGCTGTCCTGGATTATTTCGGGCCCTCAGGTTTGGATTATATACCGCAGAATCCTTCGGATCTCGGTGGGTGGACCGGTGGAAATGCCAGTCAGATCAATGATGCCATCAATAGCGGTGCCTTCCTGGTACAACACCGTGACCATGGTTTTGAGAACGGCTGGGGCGAACCGGCGTATACCAGCAACAATATTGACGGTCTTCACAATACCGAACTCCCCTTTATCTTTTCAATTAACTGCCTGACAGGTAAATACAATATGAATGGGGAATGTTTTGCAGAAAAATTCCATCGGTATACATATGATGGTATACCAAGTGGCGCCCTGGGTGTATTAGCCCCATCTGAAACTTCCTATTCCTTTGTAAACGACACATATGTTTGGGGAGTATATGATAATATGTTTCCGGATTTTATGCCTGATGTTGGAAGCAATCCCGCCGAAAGGGGCGAATTGCCCGCCTTTGGAAATGCCGCCGGAAAATACTTCCTGAAATATTCCGACTGGCCTTATAATACAACGGAAAAGGAAGTCACGTACAATCTTTTCCATGATCACGGAGATGCCTTTCTGAATCTTTATTCTGAAGTTCCTCAAGCCCTTACAGTAAGTCATGATACCGTATTGATGGGCGGTGCCCAGAGTTTTGCAGTCACAGCTGACTCCGGCTCTCTTATTGCCCTTTCAGTTGATGGTGAACTCCTGGGTATAGCTGATGGAACGGGACAGCCGGTAAATATCAGCATACCTTCTCAATATGCCCCCAGTTTGCTTGACATAGTGGTTACAAAGCAAAATTATTTTCGCTATCATTCCCGTGTACATGTGATTCCGCCCAGCGGCCCCTATGTTGTGTTTAATTCATATCAGATCGACGATTCCGGTGGAAACAATAATGGCAGGGCAGATTATACCGAATCGATCATGATGCCGGTCGAATTGAAGAATATAGGAATAGCTGATGCTCATAATGTGTCGGCTGAAATCAGTTCAGATGATGAATTCGTAAATATCACAAGTTCTTCTGTGAATTATGGAGATATCCCTGAGAACCAGGCTGTTTTCGGTGCAGCTGCTTTTTCATTCGACCTTGCGGCGAATATCCCCGACGGTCATAAGATACTTTTCAATGTAATTGTGAACGGGAACGATACCAGCTGGATCAGCGGCCTGAGCCTTATCGGGCATGCGCCGGTGCTGAATTATGAAAGTTCAGTGATTTCGGATATAAACGGAAATAACAATGGGAGATTAGATCCGGATGAGACTTGCGACCTCATCGTTAAAGTAAAAAATACCGGTTCGGCGGATGCTTTTAATGTCTCCGGAATACTTGAGTCCGGGGATAAATATATCAGCATTGAATCTGATTCGGCCATGTATGGAAACCTCGCCGAAGATTCCGTATTACAAAAATCCTTCACTGTAAGCGCTTCCTTTACGACCCCTGCCGGTCATATAGCCGGGTTCAACATTAATTTCGCGGCTGATTACGGGCTTACTGATACCGCCTCATTCACCACTACCGTTGGCCAGTTCCCTATTTTGGTTATCGATCTTGACAACAACCATAACTCCGGCCCCAGCATCAAATCCGCAATAGAAAACTGGAAGATAGGTGTGGAATACAGGACCGATATACCTGCCGATATAAGTTTTTTCAAAGCTATCTTTCTTTGCCTGGGAACTTATCCCCTCAAGCATGTACTTAGCCCGGAAGAAGCCGCTTCATTTGTTGATTACCTGAATAACGGCGGGAATATCTATATGGAAGGGGGCGACACCTGGTATTTCGACCAGATTTATTATCCGACTCCCCTTCAACCCATGTTTAACATCCTCGGCCTGGAAGATGGTCAGGGAGATCTTGGAAATATAAGGGGGAAATCAGGAACTTTTACACAGGGCCTGAGTTACTATTTCAGTGGTGAAAATAATTTTATTGACCATATTGCTCCTGACAGCAATGCGGTAGCAATAATTGAAAATCTAAGCCCCCTATATAATATCGCGGTTTCATATGATGGAGGAAATTATAAGACCATTGGTTCATCATTTGAGTTTGGTGGAATTAATGATAATTTACTTGCAACGAGAAAATCACTGATGTTAAAATATCTTGAGTTTTTTGATTTTCATCCTATCAAACAAGCTCCTGACATTCCTGATGGACCGCAGTCCTTGTGCGGAAATCCGCAGAGTTCGGAGTATCTTACCCATACGGTTGAAGGTGCCCAGTTTTATCTTTGGGAACTCGACCCTCCGGAAGCTGGCACAGTGACAGGTTGGGACACTCTGGCCACAGTAAACTGGGCGTCAGGGTATATAGGCCCCGCTGCCATTAAAGTTTGTGGAATGAATACCGAAGGTGCCGGGCCACAATCTGATTCCCTGTCTGTAAATATCTTTGCAATACCAAATGCAACTATAGACTTCACCTCAACCCATATATGTGAAGGTGACAGTACCGGATTCAGCATCTTGATGACCGGAATTACGCCCTGGCATTTGATTATTAACTTTGGAGATTATACCAATACGATGAATGTGAATAAACCCTGGATTGATACGGTTTATATAAGTCCGGTATCAGATATGGATGTGCAGATAATCTCGGTTACCGATGGCAGTGGTTGTGAAAATACTACTTACGACCCCATTACCATCATGGTCGATCCTTTAGCTGAGAAAGCTGCCAAACCTTCCGGTCCGGTAGAAGTAGATACTTATATGAGTCCCCAAAGTACTTATACAAGCTATTCTCCGGATGCGCTTTCATATGATTGGGATCTCCAGCCTGCAGAAGCCGGAACCATCATTTCGGGTATGACTGATTCAGCCTGCGTGATCGAATGGGACAGCAATTATACAGGGGAAGCCTCCCTGCAGGTGAGCGCAGTGAATGATTGCGGTAACAGTGATTTTTCACCGGAATTATCGGTCAGTGTCGGAAATACATTCGGGATCTCTGAAAACACTACTGGCATTGGACTTGAAATTTTACCAAATCCGAACAGTGGAAGCTTCACTTTAAATATGACTTATCCCGGGAAAATAAAATTTGATATTTTGATATTCAATACTTTCGGAGAGCAGATTGTGAAAATGTACGGAATTCGTTGCGATGAAAGGCTTTCAATGCCTGTTAATCTTTCCGGAATTCCGGAGGGGGTCTATTTTTTGAATATCCGGACAAAAAAAGCTTTGATAAACAGAACTATACTTATAAATAAGTAATTATATTTGCTTTTCTAATCACAAATCTTTATGACCATGAAAAAATCTTTACTCTTTTTAGGACTTTTCTTTACAGCTACCATGATCTTTGCACAGGTTACCAGAAATAAGGTAATTGTGGAAGTCGGAACAGGTACCTGGTGCCAATATTGCCCGGGCGCTGCCATGGGGGTTGATGACCTGATTGCCAACGGCTTGCCTGTAGCCGCAATTGAAAATCATAATGGGGATGCTTATGCGAATAATTATTCAAATGCCCGGAATACATATTATGGTATTACAGGCTATCCTACTGCAAACTTTGATGGTTTGAATCCCTACGTGGGCGGAAGCCATACACAGAGTATGTATTCAAATTACCTGCCCCGTGTACAGGCAAGGATGAATGTTCCCTCGCCTTTGACTATTTCAGTGAATGGGGTTCACACGGATCTCGATTATGACATTACTGTCAGGGTAACGAAAGTTTCCACTATCAATGCTAATAATATCAAATTGCATGTCGTTATCACTGAATCGGGGATACAACAAATATGGCAGGGTCAGACTGAATTAAATTATGTAAACCGCCTGATGGTGCCCGACCAGAACGGAACTACTATAGATTTTTCAGGAGGTGATGTAATAGATGTCCCACTCTCTTTCAGCCTGCAGTCTAACTGGGTTATTCCTGAACTTGAACTGGTGGCTTTTGTGCAAAATAATAGCACTAAGGAAATCTATAACGGATACAAACTTAAGCTGGCCTTCCTGATGCCTCCCCCTCCTCCCCTGGCTGCTGATTTCTCAGCTGATAATACTACTATCTGTGCCGGAGATGCAGTTAGCTTCACAGATCAATCTACGGGTGGGGCAAGCGAATGGTCATGGCTCTTCCCGGGTGGCACACCTGATACTTCAAGGGAAGAAAATCCTGTAATTACTTATAATGAGCCCGGAACATACAGTGTCACATTAACCGTATCAGACGGAGTGCATGACAGCACCATCGTCAAAACTGATTATATCACGGTTAATAGTTTGCCCGATGTGACTTTTGGAGCACTTGAAGACCAGTGTATCAATTATCCTCCCATTGAACTTACCCAGGGTGACCCTGCCGGTGGCACCTATTCAGGCCCCGGTGTTGTCGATAATATGTTTTATCCTGATCAGGCCGGTATCGGCAATCATACCCTCAGCTATAGCTATACCAATGAGAATGGTTGCACAGGAGTTGCCGAACAGACTGTTATCGTTGATGAATGTACCGGAATTCCTGAAAACCATGGCATCAATATAGCCATACTTCCGAACCCATCTCACGGCACTTTCAGGATCTCTCTTGACGGGAGCCAGCAATCAATAAGTATCCTGATTGTGAATTCTGTTGGGAAAACTGTTTACCAGAAAGAAAATGTATCCCTCGACAAACATTATAATTCAAGTATTGATTTGTCAGACTATGCCAGCGGCATCTATTATGTAAGGGTGGAAACATCGACCAAAACTTATTATAAAAAGATTCTCGTTCAGAAGTAAATCTGACACAGCTTATTTTGACTGAAGCCGCCACAATGTGACGGCTTCTTTTTTTTCCATCCATTTCATTCTTCTAATATATTATTGTGATTATCAAACTATTAATATTAATTAATAATCCTTATAAATAATGTCTGCTTAGCACATATATCATATTAATCCATATTTTTGTACTTACAAGGGCTTAACTCACATATAATCAATTTAATATAGTTAATAATGAAGTACTTTTACAAATTTTTCAGGATTACTTTTTCGATGATGGTATTCATCGGATTTGTCTGCCAGAACTCTCAGGCTCAAAAGATTAGTTACAGCGACAATCTTTACAAAGCAGGCTTTAATCTGCAGGCCCAGAACCGTTCGGGTGTGACTGTCAATTATTCGGTTAAAGAATTTAGCCTTGCCCCTGTTCAGGTTGAGGGGAAGGGAATGAATACTGTCGAACTTCCGGGATTCTGGTTGCCCAATGACGAAGGGGCGCCAAATCTTCCCGGTGGAGGCCGTTATATTGCAATTCCCGAAGGAGCAAAAGCTATTTTGAATATCGTTTCGATGAGAACGGAGAGATATCAGAATGTGGAAATAGCTCCGGCGCCCAGGATCCCGAAAGACGATGAACCGGATCCTCCCGTGTTAAAAGAAAATCCGGCGATTTACACCCGGAATGCCTACTATCCTGCAGAACCTGTGAAATTATCAGCTCCTTCAAAAATACGCGGAGTGGATGTAGTTATGCTGGGTATCACCCCCTTTCAATATAATCCAGTGACCAAAGAACTGGTAGTATATCGGGATATTCAGGTTGAAGTGCAGTTCCAGGGCGGAAACGGGCAATTTGGTGAAGAACGTCTCCGCAGCAGATTCTGGGACCCTATCCTGGAAGATGCCCTTTTAAATCCTGCATCCCTTCCGAAAGTTGATTATTCAAAAAGGGCATTAAATTCAAGGGCATCCAACGGATGTGAATACCTGATCATCGTCCCTGACGGGCCTGAATTCATGCAATATGCAGAGGAAATCCGTACTTTCCGCATTCAGCAAGGGATCACAACCGATATAGTAACAACTTCAGAAATTGGCGGAAATAATACTTCCACTATCGAAAATTATATCAATAACCTGTATGCAACCTGGGATCCGGTACCATCAGCTATCATGATCATGGCCGATTACGGCTCCAATACTTCCACGAATATTACAGCCCCCATCTGGAATAATTATTGTGTTTCCGATAATATTTACGGGGATATTGACGGAGATAACCTGCCGGATATTGTTATGGCACGTATGACAGCCAATAACGCTGCCCAGCTCGAGGTCATGGTTTCCAAATTCATGGAATATGAAAGCAACCCTCCTACAAATCCTGATTTTTATAATTACCCCATCACTGCACTCGGATGGCAGACTGACCGCTGGTTCCAGATTTGCTCTGAAGTAGTTGGTGGGTATTTCAGGTCTGTAAAAGGAAAAGACCCTGTGCGTATTAATGAGGTTAACAGTGGAAATCCCAGTATAGACCCATGGTCGACTGCACAAAACACTTCCACTGTAATCGGAGTTTTTGGGCCGAACGGACTGAATTATATACCCGCAACTCCTCAGGAACTTGGCGGATGGTCAGGTGGAACTGCCACACAGATCAATGCAGCCATCAACAATGGGTCCTTCATGCTCCAGCACAGGGACCACGGGATGGAAACCGGATGGGGAGAACCTTCTTACACCAATACCAATATTAACGGACTTACCAATACAGATCTGACCTTTGTGTTCTCGGTGAACTGTCTGACCGGTAAATACAACTGGACATCAGAATGTTTTGCTGAAAAATTCCATCGTTATACTTATAATGGACAGAATAGCGGTGCCCTTGGTCTCATCGCCGCGTCTGAAACCAGTTATTCATTTGTGAATGACACTTATGTGTGGGGTATGTATGATAATATGTGGCCTGATTTTATGCCACAATACGGATCAAACCCGGCTGAAAGAGGCGAATTGCCCGCATTTGGAAATGCAGCAGGAAAATATTTCCTTGCTCAATCAAGCTGGCCATACAATACTAGTGAAAAGGTGGTTACTTACAATCTCTTTCATCATCATGGGGATGCATTTCTCTGTCTTTATTCTGAAGTACCTCAAAACCTAACTGTTATAGATGACGGAATTATCCTGGCCGGATTGGATGAATTTACGATTACGGCTGATGAAAACTCTGTCATTTGTCTGAGTGTCGGCGATAATATTATTGGACTGGCAACAGGGACAGGTTCTCCACAGGTTATTAATATTGTACCGCAGGCCGTGGGAACCATGGTTCATCTTACAATTACCAAACAAAATTACTTCCGTCATGAGGAGGATTTCCAGGTTATCCCGGCCGATGGCCCCTATTGCATATATGATACCTATACCGTGAATGATGAAGGCGGCAACGGAAACGGTCTGATTGATTATAATGAGACCATACTTCTGAACCTGCAGATCAAAAATGTCGGTTTATCTGATGGGGAAAATGTTAATGTCACCATCTCAACCGGGGATCCTTTCGTTATGATGATGGATGATAATGAAAACTTTGGCATGATTCCCTCCGGCCAAAATGTGAGCATCCCTGACGGATTCAGTTTTTATATCCCGGAAAATATTCCCGACCAGCATCCGGTATATTTTAATGTAATAGCTACCGATGGAACAAACACATGGAACAGTTTGTTTGTTGTTAAAGTGAATGCACCTGTATTACAGATCAATTCCCTCAGTATTGATGACCAGGAAAGTGGGAACGGGAATGGAAGACTTGACCCGGGGGAAAGCGCCGGCATGACTGTTAATTACTCAAATACGGGACACGCGACTGCCTATAATGTAAATGTATTCATGGAGGGACAATCCGGCTATGTGGAAGTACTTAACCCCAGCCAGTCTTTCAGTTCCATTGGTTTTATGGGACTTTTCAATAAAACTTACGATGTGACTGTGGACGAAAATACTCCTGAAGGCATACTGGTTAATTTCGTGAACGAGGTGACGATGGGCAACTATTATGGCGATCGTATCTTCCCTGAGAAAATCAGTGCAATGTTCGAAGATTTCGAGACCGGTGACTTTGATAAGTATTCCTGGGATTTTTCAGGAAGCCAATCCTGGCAGATCATCAATGATTTCCCCTATCAGGGATTCTATTCTGCAAAATCAGGCACTATCACCGCGAGCCAGAATTCTGAGCTAAAAATCACTTACCAGGTAATGACCAATGATTCTATCACTTTCTTTAAGAAAGTTTCAAGTGAACCTAATGACAAATTGCAGTTTTATATCGGAACTACTATGATGCAGGAATGGTCGGGCACTTCTACCGGATGGACCCGGGTGAGTTTTCCTGTCACAGCCGGTACAAGGACCTTCCGCTGGGTTTATACCAAGAATGGATCGGGCAGTTCAGGTGCCGACTGCGCCTGGATTGACAATATCACTTTCCCGACCCCGATGGCGCTGACCCTTTGGGCAGGACCGGATAAAAGTATCTGTTCAGGTGAGACATTCAACATTTCCGATTCCTATGGAACTTATTACGACCAGCTTGCATGGACAACATCCGGAACAGGAACATTCGACAATAACACTATCATGCACCCGGTTTATACCCCAAGTGATGAAGATTTAGCCAATGGAGGCGTCACCTTATCCTTGGATCTCTCAAATTCAGGCGGTGATAATGCTTCCGATGAGATGAGCCTGACTTTCAGCTCAGGGCCTGAAGCACCTTTAAGTCCCAGTGGCCCTGATTATATTGACTTGCTGACAGTGACTTCTTCCGAATACATTGCCGAACCTTTAAGCGGAATCACTGAATATTCCTGGATTCTCACTCCTGCTGAAGCCGGCACTATCGAAGGAAATAACCTTAATGCAAATGTCACCTGGAACCCCGATTATCTCGGTACGGCTTATATTTCGATTGCAGGCATCGACGATTGCGGAACGGGTGCCTATTCCCCTGAATTTGAAGTCACAGTTGATAATTCGGTATCCGTTTCTGAAATATCAGGTGAAAATATCGGAATCATTATTTTCCCGAACCCATCTACCGGTATCTTCAATCTGACCCTTCAGAATAAAAACCAGAACAAGCTAAATCTGAAAGTAATTAACTTGCTTGGAGAAACCATTATTGAAAGAAACTTCAGGGTGAATGGTACCTATAAGTATCAACTTGACCTGGGAGCTATGCCGAAAGGTATTTATTTCCTGGTGGTGGATAACGGACAGAATTCCATCAACAAAAAAATTATAAAGAAATAATTCCAAACCCATTGTACAAAACCCTAAGGCCCTGTCGAAAGTTGATGGGGCCTTTTTATTGATTCTAAATTAGTTGAACTTAATCACTTAAAAAATTTTAGTTAAATTTGTAGTGAAAGCATCTCCGGCATTAATCGAAAAATTGCGGACTAATAAAACCAAATTGAATATGAGAAGAATTACTCTTACAGCATTGTTTGTGCTCACTTATCTGCTTGCGATTTGCAGCAGCTGGACCTCCATCAGCTCCAGGGAAGCCACTCCGGCCAAAAAAATCCTCATTTCCTCTGATATTGAAAATTCAGTAATCCGTTTTACTCTGGATGGTTTCTCTACTACCGAGGTAAATACGAATTTAGGAAAAGCTTTGGTGATCAGCCTGGAAAATGCTACGCCACTGATGAAAAAAGGAGCTCCTGACCTGCCTAAACTCACGGCCTCGCTCATCATACCCGACCAGGCATCCATGGGTATCGAAGTGATCAGTTCTTCATACAAGGATTTTGAAAATATTCTGATCGCTCCTTCAAAAGGAAATCTATACAGGAATACTGATCCTTCGACTATTCCTTATGAATTCGGACCTGAATATAAAATTGATAAATTCTTCCCTGAGTCGCTGACAGATGCGCGTGATCCATATATTGTCAGGGATTATCGTGGTGAGACTGTAATACTGTACCCATTTCGTTATAATCCGCTTACCCGGACACTGAGAGTTTATTATGATGTTACGGTGAAACTCAAAAAAAACAATGGAGTGGTGATCAATCCTATTGAAAGAAGAAAGGCGCCGGATCAGATCAATGCACAATTCAGCCGGATCTATCAGCGACATTTCCTGAATGCCACCAGCAGCAGGTATGATGCACTGGACGAATTCGGAAAAATGCTCATCATTACTTACGGGGACTTTTCGGATGCCATCCAGCCTTTCGTCGATTGGAAAAGGCAGATGGGCTATCCTGTTGAAGTTGTGGATGTAGCCAGCATAGGTAATTCTACTGCAATAAAAAACTATATCGCAAATTATTACAATACCAAGGGACTGACCTTTGTCCTTTTGGTTGGAGATGCTCCCCAGGTTCCTTCTTCTTCCACTTCCGCTGGAGATTCCGATAACAATTATAGTTATATAGTGGGGAATGATCATTATCCGGATTTACTAATCGGTCGTTTTTCTGCTGAAAATGTCGACCAGGTTGCTACCCAGGTGCAAAAGACTTTAATGTATGAGCAAAATCCGCCAATAGATCATGACTGGTATACTTTAGGAACAGGCATAGGCTCAGATCAGGGACCGGGAGATGACGGGGAATATGATTACCAGCATATCCGTAATATCGGATTGGATTTACTGTCTTATACATATACCTATTGTAATGAACTTTTTGACGGCAGCCAGGGCGGTAACGATGCCGGCGGCAATCCTTCCCCTTCCCAGGTAGCACAAGCAATCAATGACGGTACTTCCATCATTAATTACTGCGGTCACGGGAGTGATAATTCCTGGGGAACTTCCGGATTTTCAAGTAATGACGTGAATAACCTGGTAAATGATAACTTACTTCCCTTTGTTTTTTCCGTTGCTTGTGTAAACGGAAACTTCGTAAATGGAACTTGTTTTGCAGAAGCCTGGATGAGGGCTACGCATAACGGCATACCCACCGGTGCTATTGCTTTCCTGGGAGCCACCATCAATCAGTCGTGGGACCCTCCCATGGCTGGCCAGGATGAAATGGATGATATTTTGGTGGAGACCTATCCCGATAATATTAAAAGAACATTCGCAGCGCTTTCAATGAACGGATGTATGCTGATGAATGATGAATTCGGTTCAGCAGGCGTTGAAATGACCGACACCTGGACAGTTTTCGGTGACCCCAGCGTGATGGTCCGGACTGCTTTCCCCGAAACCCTTAGTGTTATCCATGATCCAGTTCTTTTCATCGGGGCCGAGCAACTTGTAATTACATGCCCCACTGAAGGAGCCCGGGCAACCCTGAGCCTGGATGGAGTGCAACTTGGAACGGCTGTGGTTTCAGGAGGTATGGCTACGATTAGTTTCGCTCCACTTACAGCCCCCGGCACAGTTGAACTCACTGTAACAGCCTTCAACAGCCTTCCCTACATTGCGGGAATTGACGTGATTCCTGCCGATGGCCCTTTTATTGTAATGGATTCTTATACCCTCAATGATGAAATGGGAAATAATAACGGACTGGCCGATTATAATGAAGAGGTCAAATTAAATATGTATATGAAGAATGTGGGCATTGAAGATGCTACTGACGTGAGCGTTACACTTCTTACAAGCGACCCTTATATAAGCATTATCGACAATCATGAAGTTTATCCGCTTATCCCAGCCGGCCAAAGCATATCAATTGAAGACGCCTTTACAATTGTAGTGTCGGTGGATATTCCCGATCAGCATAAAGTTAATTTTAACCTGAATTCTTCCAACGGGGATGCAAGCTGGGAAAGTATGTTCGTGATGAATACCAATGCACCGGTCCTGAACATCAATAACCTCACAATCAATGATCAGGACAACGGAAACGGGAATGGAATACTGGATCCCGGAGAACAGGCTGAAATGACCATTAACTATTCGAATACGGGGCATGCAGTAGCCTATAATGTAAATGTGCTCATGCAGGCCCAGTCAGGATTTGTGGATATTGCCAACCCTGAGCAGTATTTCAGTTCCATGGGATTTCTAGGTGACTTCAATAAAACCTTTAATATAACAGTTGATGAGGAGGCTTCGGAAGGAATATTGGTGAATTTTGTAAACCAGCTAACTATAGGGGATCTCATTCAGGAAAGAATATATCCTGAAAAGATCAGTCCTAAAATTGAAGACTTTGAAACAGGGGATTTCACGAAATTTAACTGGACTTTGGGTGGAAATCAGCCCTGGCAGATCATCAGTGAATATCCCTATGAAGGAAATTACAGCATACGTTCAGGCCTTATCAGTAGCGGGCAAAGTTCTGATATTACCATGACTTACAATGTGATGACGGCTGATAGCATTATTTTCTACAGGAAAGTATCCTCTGAAGTAAATGATAAATTAAAGTTTTATATCAATAATATATTGATGGGAGAATGGTCGGGAACCAACGGGGTTTGGAAACGTATATCCTTCGCTGTGAGTGCGGGTCAGAAGACATTTAAATGGGTATATGTCAAAAACGGAAGTGGAAGCAGTGGAGCAGACTGTGCATGGCTGGACAATATTATTCTTCCTCCTCCAATGGCAACAAGCCTGTGGGCAGGCCCGGATGATGCAGTATGTGACGGGGCCGGATTTTCCTTAAGCAATTCTTACGCCACAGAATATACGCAGCTTAGCTGGAGTACTTCAGGCGATGGCACTTTTAATGATAATTCCATAATGCACCCGCTTTACACTCCGGGAAGCGAAGATATATCGAACGGTCAGGTGAACCTCAGTATGGACCTCATTTCAACCCTGGGGGACACATTTTCTGATGACATGCTCCTTTCAGTGGGTGAAGTGCCGGCTGCGCCGGCTACCCCGCAGGGACCGGATTATGTGAACCTGGCACAGGTTCAGACTTCAGATTATACCACAGAAGAAGTAACAGGCGCCAGCACTTACAACTGGTACCTGGAACCGGCTGAAGCCGGTACTATCACCGGAATAGGCAACATGGCAACTGTACAGTGGGATCCCGCTTTTCTCGGGCAGGCAGGCATCAGCGTTGCTGCTGACAACTCCTGCGGAGAAGGTGGCTTATCGGAAACTTTTGCCGTGACGGTCGATTATTCTGTCGGGATCAGCGATGCTGCAGGCAGGGACCGGTCCTTTAAACTGTATCCGAATCCGGCCCGGAACATTCTGTACCTGAAATCCGGAGAGAAGCTTTCAGGCATCCTGGGTATCCGTATATATGATATCCTGGGAAATCTGCTGATTGAAAAAAATAAATTGCAGCTCGATGCGGGTTCGACTGCCTCCTTCGATATCTCAAATCTTCCCGAAGGTATCTACCTTGTAAATATCAGAAGTAATGAGTCTTCTTCCAATCTGAAACTTGTCGTACGATAATACTAAAGAATAAAAGACCGGTAAAGCGCTGAAGGCCTTCCGGTCTTTTATCTACATAATTTATTGATTATTAAACATTGCCAATTAATTTTACCATGAAACCAAAATTTTACCGGTGCAGGAAAAACATCCTTTCCATAGCAGGCCTTATGATCTTTTCAAGCCTAATGGCCGGGAATATTGATATCAGGCCAGGAGAAAAGAACAGGCTTAAAATACAGCAGAATACTTACTTCAATCTGGAAGTCGAAAATACGCTTGCCACAATTAAAGCCTTGCAGGTAAATTCAGATGCCGGAGTATTCACCAAACTAATTATCCCGGCATATTCCAAAACCAATATTCCGGGGAGTCCTGAATTGCCCGTTCAGCGAAAACTGATCGAGGTTCCAATGGGGGCAAGCTTAAGTCTTGATGTTTTAAATTCGAAATACAGAGATTATAAGCTAAGCGAACTTGGCTATCCTTATCCTGTAATGCCTGCCCAGTCGCCTGTTCCAAAAGATGGCCGGAAAGTTCCCTTCGAATATGACCAGGCCGCCTATCAGCTTGACTCCTTCTATCCTGCCGAATCCGCAAAAGTAGAAATAGTCGGAACTATGCGAAGCATCCGGATTGGAAGATTGGATATATTTCCGGTACAGTATAATCCTGTTCAGGGAATTTTAAGGGTTTATGAAGAAATAAGGCTGAAAATTAATTTTGAAGGTGCAGATCCGGAGGCCACCATGGAACAGCATAAAAAGCTGGATAACCAGTATTTTCACGGAACGGAAAGTCTCTTGCTCAATTACAAGGTGGTTCCTGACAGGGACACACTGACTTCATATCCTGTAACGTATCTCATCGTTTCCGACCGTATGTTTGAATCCCAGTTGCAGGAATTCATCGACTGGAAGACGAAAAAGGGTTTCAATGTAATAGAAGCTTATACCGATCAGCCCAATGTGGGAACGACGACCAATATGATCAAAAATTACATCCGGGGAATTTATAATAACCCGCCTGCCGGAATGCAGGCTCCTACTTTTGTGCTTTTTGTGGGAGATATTGCCCAGATTCCGGCATGGACAGGCAATGCAGGCGGTCATGTGACCGATCTTTATTATTGTGAATTTACCGGGGACTTTTTCCCGGAAATCTATTACGGACGATTTTCAGCCCAAAGCCCTGCCCAGTTGCAGCCCCAGATCGACAAGACCCTTCAGTACGAAATGTATTCCATGCCTGATCCTTCCTACCTGAACGAAGTTGTCATGATTGGCGGAATGGATTCCGGTTTCGGACCGGATTGGGCAAACGGGCAGATCAACTATGGTACCATCAATTATTTCAATGCTGATCATGGCATACTTTCTCATACTTATCTGTACCCTGAATCGGGGAGTCATTCTGATGATATCATCCAGGATATTAGTAATGGGGTGACTTTCGCGAATTATACTGCCCATGGAAGTCCAGGCGGCTGGGCTGATCCGGAATTCAGTGTCGGGGACATTCCCACTCTCCAGAACCAGGATAAATACGGTTTGCTCATTGGAAACGCCTGCTCTACAAGCGAATATCAGGAGAGTGAGTGTTTCGCCGAAGCCATTGTCAGGGCTGAAAATAAAGGCGCCCTGGCGTATATAGGTGCTTCTAACAGTACTTATTGGGATGAAGATTATTATTTTGGCGTTGGGGTCGGGCAGATCTCCGAAAACCCTCCGCCATATGAAGAAACTACATTGAGCAATTATGACAGGGCCTTCCATACACATGGAGAAGTATTTGCCGATTGGTATACCACTACCGACCAGCATATCTTTGCCGGGAACCTGGCGGTTACCGAAGGTTCCCCTGGCTCAGCCGAATACTACTGGGAAGTTTATTGTGTGATGGGTGATCCTTCGCTCATGGTTTATTATTCCGAACCTCCCGAAATGGAAGTCAGTTATTTACCACTGATGCCTTTGAATACTACCTCATTTACAGTAAATGCCGATCCCTATGCATATGTCGGCATTTCCTTGAACGGGGTATTGCATGGTGCGGCCCTTGCTAATGCCCAGGGTGAAGCTGTAGTACCCCTGGTGCCTATTACAGTTCCGGGAACAACTGATGTGATCGTTACCTGCCAGAACCGACAGCCTTACATTGGCACGGTTGTGACAGCCAATCCCGACGGACCCTATATTTTGCTGGATGCGTTCCAGGCAAATGAAATACTGGGGAATTCCAATGGAAAATTAGAATGTAATGAAGTCATAACACTGAATATCAATTTAAGGAATTATGGAAATTCTGATGGGAACGGGCTTATTGCAAGCCTAAGCAGCACGGATGAAAATATTGTGATCACTGATGCTTCCGAAGCCTGCAATTCAGTTCCTGCCCAATCAGTTCAGACTTATACCGATGCATTTTCATTCGTCATCAATGAAAATATTCCTGATAACCATGAAGTAATTTTCAATCTCACAATAGAAGATGGCAGCCGTGAAACTTGGAACTCTGAATTCAAGGTGACCCTGAAAGCCCCGGTACTTCAACTGAACAGCATCACAGTAAACGATAATGAAAGCGGAAACGGAAACGGGCGCCTTGATCCGGGTGAAAGTGCCGATATCATTGCAACCTTTTCCAATGCAGGTCATTCGATAGCTGCAAATACCATTGCCTACCTCATTGCGCAAAGCGGTTTTGTGAGTATCGAAAACCCGGATTATGCAATTGGAAACCTGGGATTCTTTGGGAACACTCCCGTTACTTTCCATGCAAGTGTGGATTCTAAGGCCCCGGAAGGCATTTTAGCCAACTTTAATGTGCAGCTCCGGTCCGGGGCATTTCTTCTTGAGGAAAACCGTCCCCTGAAGATAGGCCTGGTTTATGAAGATTTTGAGAGTGGTGATTTCACAGCTTTTGGCTGGAATACAAGTGGAAACCAGCCCTGGACCGTCTTGCACGATTATCCCTACCAGGGTTATTATAATGCACGCTCAGGTATTATATCCGACAACCAGAATTCAGAACTTTCGGTCGAATGGCAGGTAATGCGGGCGGATAGCATTTCCTTCATCAAAAAAGTTTCCTCTGAGTCAGGCGATAAATTGAAATTCTATATTGATAACCAGTTAAAGGGTGAATGGTCGGGAACGACCGGCGGGTGGCAGAAAGTCAGCTTCCCGGTTTATCCCGGAAACCATATATTCAAGTGGGTTTATGCCAAGAATGCAAGTTCGGTTGCAGGAGCCGATGCAGCCTGGCTGGATTATATAGTCTTTCCAAATTCCCCTGCAACAACTCTGTATGCAGGCGACGATGCTTCCATATGCGGTGGTGAAATCTTCCTGGTGGGCGGGCAGGCCACCGGTTATTCCTCCCTAGAGTGGACAACATCAGGCAGCGGCACCTTCAGCAATAACACTGTTACCAACCCGGTTTATACCCCCAGTGATGAAGATATATATTCCGGAGAGGTAATTCTTTCACTGACTGTTATTGATTCGGATGATGGAGCTTATACTGACGATATGACCTTAAGTATTGAGGCACTTCCCGGACAAGCGGATATGCCTGTCGGGGATGAATATGTGAACCTGGATGAAGTATTAATTTCCGAATATTTTACCGAGCCTTTTAATGGGGATGTATTTCTCAACTGGAGCATAAGCCCCCCTGAAGCGGGTACCATTGTTGGAAAGGGCATGATTGCTAATATAGTCTGGAACAGGGAATTTGCAGGTACTGCCTACATCTATGTCGTTGGCAGTACAATTTGCGGAGAAGGCCCCCTATCCGAAGGGCTGGAAGTCATGGTAGACAATCCTCTGGTTGGTTTACCTGATAAAGGGGACCTGAACCAGGCTATGCATATCTGGCCAAATCCTTCTAATGGTTTCTTAAACATAGCTTTTAAAGAAAACCCTGTACAAGTTATCAAGCTCAGGATTATCAACCTCATGGGTCAAGTAGTATATAATCATGAGGGCAGAGAGCAGAAAAGCCTGATAAATTTGCAAGGCTTTGTACCCGGCATTTATTTATTGTTTGCGGAAGATGGAAAAATATCTTATTGCCGGAAATTTATTATCCGATAGGATCCAATTACTTTATAGATAAAATTTACTAATTGAAAGTCCTGGCTTTAGAGCCAGGACTTTTACATTAAATAATTCCGGTAGTATGATTTCGACAAATTATGGATGAGCCTGTTTGTCAGCTTATTCCCAGATTATAAATTTCCTGTACTCCTTTTAGCTTTTCGTGGATGTCAATATTAAGGTCCTCCAGCAAGCCGGTTTTTATATGAAACACCCATCCGTGCACCAGGGGGAAACCTGTTTTTAAAAAGGCTTTCTGAACAACTGCCAGCTTCAGTACATTGATACATTGTTCTTCTACATTCAATTTAACCAGCGTCGAATATCTTTCCTCTTCATCCTCAATGGCATCCAGTTCCAATTTATGAAGCCGGTAAACATCACTGATATTCCGCAGCCAGGGATTCAGGATGCCATAATCGCGGGCCTGCATGGCAGCTCTCACACCTCCGCAATGGGTATGGCCGCAGACTACTATATGCCGCACCTGTAAATGGGCTACCGCGAATTCGATGACTCCCATTGCATTCAAATCGGTATTGCTTATGACATTCCCGATGTTGCGGTGTACAAATACCTCCCCTGCTTCAACTCCCATCAGGTCCTCAGCTGTCACACGGCTGTCACTGCATCCGATATATAAAAATTCGGGATTTTGTCCTTTGGCAAGATTTTTAAAAAAGTCATGGTCAGAGGCTTTCTTCTGAGCAGCCCATTTCCTGCTGTTTTCAAATACCTGTTCGTATGTTGTCATAAGGATGAATTGGTGATATCACGTGATTTAAGCGATACAAGATAAGAAAAACCCATAGCGAAATCAACAATATCCCAGGAGCTAATCAAATAAAGATGCCTTAATAGTCCTGCTTTATTATTTTATATGTTTTTTCACTTTGATTAAGGGGTGTGGAAATTTTGAGGAGGTACATTCCCGCATTTAAAGTTCTGATGTCAACCTCTATCTTTGCCGTAGTAATATTCTTTCTGATAAGACATTTTCCGCTCAGATCAAAAATTGAAATCTGATGCTGTTCATTATCGGCAAAACTTATGGTTAATTTATCCTTGAAGGGATTGGGAAAAATTTGATCAGGACCGGCCGAGATCTCATTCATTCCAGTAGCCAAACCGGTAATGAAATAGCTGCTTTCAGCATCACTTATCACATTACCGCTATAATCCGCAATGACCATAGCTTTTACCTCAACATAATATTGTTGTAATTGCAGGAGTGTGTTTTCCGGGAAAATACTGATATGTGTCTTGTCATCACTGATAGAAGCTGTAAATGGCACCGGATCACCGTCATAATTAGTCCGACGAAGCTCGATAAGCTGTGGAATATTCATATTGTTTATTTCACCGCCAAAGACTTTCCTGACAGGCTCACTGAAAGTGATACCTATTGCCGTATCCGGGGGGATTCCGGCGGCCCCGAAAACAGGATCAAAAAACACGGATGGAATGCTGTCATCCCATATTCCGGACAAATCGACCTGCCGGGCAATCCTGATAGAATTACCAAGGTTATCATAGTTGAGGGTGAGACGGTCGCTATAACTGCCTTCCTGCGCCGGATTAAAATCTACGGTTATTTTTTTTGTCCCATTGGCTGGAATCATCAGAGGCAAAGCTGAGCTTACATAAAACTCCTCTGTCATATTATATGTACTTGTAATATTTATTGGGTTCGCCGAATTATTATGGATGTACAGAAAAGTCTCTTTGGGACTGGAATATTCAGCATAATTCCCCAGGGAAAGCTCTTCACGGCTGCTGAAAAGGTTGGTTTTCCAAGGCTGCTTAATGGCCCTGTAACTTGTGATATTTACCGGAAGCTTAAGGTCAAACGATACAGTGTTGTCCGGATTCAGTTCGGTGACATTCAGTGGAGAATAAGTTCCCCAGCAAATTATCTTTTTACCATCATCCAGCAGCCTGTAATCGCCGGTGGCCCAGGCAAACACTCCGGCCCTTTGATAATGATAAACCCGGGTAGCCTGTAGGTTTTGCTCGTTGATTGTATATTCCAGGGCTTCGCTGAATTGAGGCGTATGGTTATTTCCGTTATCATAGACCGAATAATGCCCGTTGCTCATCCTTCTCACATCATGCTGATGGGAAAACCCAAGCGGATCATTTGATATCTCAAACATATTATTCTCAGAGTTCAATCCAAATCTCCAAATAATCGCCCCGGTATTAAAATTTATTTTCGTGACCTCATCCATATTGCGGCAGGACAAAAGTATATTTCCGTCGGTATCAATATCGAACGCATTTCCATGAACATAATCAATGGTAGGAGCAATCATGCTGATATCATAGACTGCATCGGTGATCTGAAAATGATCCCAGCTTCTCCATTGGAAATAGACATTACGGTCCAGATCAACTTCCTGTAAAATAAGTCCTGTCACGACTGCCGCCGGGTTTCCCCCCGGCACGATCAGACTCATATCAACGATTTCAGGATCGTATGACATCATCAGGTAATGCCCGTTATCGAGCAGGAGCATATCATGCCCGTCAACATTATATCCGTTGCCTGTCATGACCGAATCAAAGATGACATAGGAGCTGTCCATCAGGAAATATTTTTCATTTTCGGGATGTACCAGATCATTGTTGGAATAAGTCAAAACCCCATCCGGCAAAACCTTTAAATCCCGGCTGCTCAAAACGGTCCTCTTATAATAAATAGGAGTTCCATAACAATCCAGTATAGTCAGGTACAGCTTGTAAACCGGATCCTGCCGATTGACCATATTCATTAAAATATATTTATGATCAGGGCTGAAATTCGTTCCGAAGCTCATGGTTGGAGCCGGATAATCCAGCGGAAGATTATTCTCACGTGAAGAAGTGGGCCTTTCCATCACTTCCCGCTTATCAGGTTCAGGGATATAGAAATCATATTCCGGACTTTGCCGGTATTTTTTCAGCAAAGAAAGTGTTTCTCCGTTTTTTATATAGAAATGAAATTCTTTGTTTTTCAAGGAGTTTCCGGCATTGTCCTTCAAAGCAGGATATATTTCAACGCTTACTTTTTCACCATATTTAAAATATTTATCCGGAATAATGAAAAGGCTTTTGGAATCTTCTGAAATTTTCGTGCTAAACTTAATATCCCCTGAACGAGAGCCGGTAATTTTAAAGTCTTCTGTTTTGATGCTTTTTTTATTAAATCCCTCATTGGTTTTGAAGACGATTGTTTGTTCCGGGTTTATATATTTCGCCCCGTTTATAGGGGACTGGTAATAATAATCGGCTAGCTGGGAGTAAATCTCTGAAGTAAAGAGTACTAATATAAGCCCAAGTGCTAATTTGCGAATTATAGATTTTTTCATTTGTCCGTCTTTAAATTATTATGACATGAGTAACATAATTTAAGATGAACTCAAATTAATATAGTTTAAGAGGCTGGTGGTGAATGTATTTTCTTTTAATATGAATACAATACCCTCATCCTCAAATGTAATAATATAATTGAAAATGGGCTAAGAAACAGGCCTAAAAATCAGGAGCTTTATGAAATTAATAATCAGTTAATTGAATATTAATTGAAAAGTTTATAATAAGTCTTTATAAAAATCATGAAATTACCTGGCTAAGATTAAGCTAAGAATAATAAAATCTATAGGCAGTGCACCACCTTTGTCTATTTTGAGATCAGATTGTATATTCTTAAAAATTTGTAGATCCTAAGCATGACTGAAAATAAACCTAATATTATGAACTTTGATTTCATATATTTAGTTTTATTTAATTACTTTTACTTTATGATAAGCCGTATTTCCGAAAAAAAGATTTCCGACCTGCTGAAAGGATTTCCTTGTGTAGCAATCATTGGTCCAAGGCAGGTAGGAAAAACAACCCTTGCAAAACAAATTCAAAAAAGTTATAAAACATCTTTGTATCTTGATCTTGAATTACAAAATGATTTTATAAAGCTTGAAGACCCGGAAACTTTTTTAAAACAATTTGAAGATCGTTTAATCATTATTGATGAAGTACAGAGAAAAAAAGATTTATTCCCGATTCTAAGGGCTTTGATCGATCAGAAAAGAACAACAGAACGCTTTCTATTATTAGGCTCGGCTGCTCCGGATTTACTTCGAAATAGTTCTGAATCCCTTGCAGGCAGGATAGCTTACCACGAATTAACGCCTTTACTGCTACCTGAGATTTATCCCCGTTATAAAATAGAGGATCTTTGGCGAAAGGGAGGCTTCCCTGATCCTTTTTTAACAGAAAGATACTGGATGGAGTGGATGAATAATTTTGTCAAGACTTACTTTGAGAGAGATCTTCCAAATCTGGGGTTCCCTGCCGACAGCATCACTGGTGAAAGACTTTGGACCATGCTAGCTCATTATCATGGAAATATTATCAACTTTTCAGAAATTGGTAAAAGCCTGGAGCTTAGCATACACACTATTAAAAATTATTTAGGTTTCCTGGAAAATGCATTCCTCATCAGACTCATAAAACCATATCATTCAAACTTAAAAAAAAGATTGGTCAAATCACCTAAAGTCTACATTCGTGACTCTGGGATCATGCACTATTTATCAGGTATTGAGAGTATAGAACAATTATATGGACATCCAAAGAAAGGAGCTTCCTGGGAAGGATTTGTAATAGAACAGATTTTGCCTTTCTTGCCACCAAACAGAAAAGTTTACTTTTATCGTACACATGATGGAGCTGAACTTGACCTGGTAATTACTAAAGGTGATAAGCCCCTCGCAGGAATAGAAATAAAATTCGGATCAGGTGTAAGTCCGACCAGAGGTAATACAGAGGCCATTCAATTTCTCAAAACAAAACAAAATTTCATTATTATTAAAGATGATGAAGATTATCAATTATCAAACGGATTCAGAGTTTGCGGGCTAAATGTATTTCTAAATAAATACCTCGATTCAATTGATTAATCCATAAATCTTATTTAGACATCCCTATTTTCAGCACACTGAAAAAGGATGATGCCTTTACAAGCACAACGCTGCCCAGGTCGGCAATAAGACTGTCGGTACGCCCCATGAATTTTTCTTCCCCGCCTTCAATCATTTCAGGGATTCCCAAAAAAGTGAGGTCGGAACCTGATGAATGTTTCTGGATGAGCTTGTGGATGGGTAAATTGTCTTTCTGATTGTTCAATACCTTAACTTCTGCATGGATTCTCATATTATCCAGTACTGCTAAAGCCTGTTTTTCAATTAATTTCTTTTTACTGTTTACCGGGTTCACTATCAATAGCCTCACCCTGGCATTGCGCCATTCATAAGCAGTGCGGATGAATTTTATAAGGGAAAGGACCAGGTTCCCATTATTGGACCCACCTCTCCACCAGACATCGATTTGCTGATAGCTTCCAAAACCCTTTTCCTGGTTATAATCCAGCAAGACTATATTCAGGTCCAGGTCGCTCAGATACCTGAGCATCCGGACGAAACGTGCCGGGTCGGCAGTCTGGCGCCCCCAGCCCAAAAGGACTGTATTGGGTTCCACACCTGAAAAGCCGTAAGTCGCCGAAATACTTTCAATGCCTTCGTAAATGTTACGGCAGTCCTGTCTCCTTGAAAACACACCTTCTGCCTCCTGAAGCTGATTTTCTTCAAAAGATTGTTCCGATTTTGGAAAGAGGACCTTCGATGTCTTGTTCTCAACCAGGTGAAAATTCGAGACCATTCCATAACTACCTACCAGCCATCGGCTGAATTGTAAAAGATGGGGCCTGATATTATTTCCCCCGCTGAACAGGAGTATATTGGCTGTCCAATTCCTTTCAGTGGGCTTCCTTTTATCCAGGGAAGTCAACATTTTTCTCATAAGAGAAGCAGCAACACTTGGCCATACATCGCCCATGGCCAGGTGCAGGTTTTTCCGGCTGATAATAACGTAAACCACCGCGAGTATGACCATGGAGGCAAGCATTGCAACAGTATCCAGCTTGAACATGATGGCAAAGCAAACCACAAAGCCCAACACCCCGTTCCAGACCGTGATCCGGAAGGAAGGCCTAAAGTCGGTGCTGGCCCATTTTTCCAACACAAAGGCCAGATTGATAAAGCCGTATGCAGTGAGGTAAAACATGGTAACTATCCGGGCTATAATGTTCAGGTCGCCGATCAGTATGCCGGCTTCAGCTATCAAAAAAGTCAATATCAGTGCAATACGGGGCTCATTATTGACTCCCTGCCCACGCCCGAGAAAATGTGGCACTATCCTGTCCTGGGCTATTTTCTGGATGATACGGGGGCCTCCTAAAATGCCTCCAAGTGCCGAAGAAAGAGTAGCTCCCCATACGCCCGCAATAACCAGCACAGGCACCCAGGCCACTGACAGCAGGAAATTATAGTCACTAAGAAGAATATTCTGTGGGACAAAAAAGTAAATTCCTATGGCCAGAATTACATAGATGAGCAGGCCGGACAGAATTGCAAGCATGGTACCTTTAGGTATGTCCTTTTTAGGGTCCTTCAGGTCACCCGACATGGCCACACCGGCTGTGAAGCCGGTGACTGCCGGGAAGAAAATAGCAAATACTTCTTCGAATCCAAAGTCCCGGAAAGGGGCAATCCTTTCCACAGGCATTCCTGCTCCGTGGCTGTTCATAATGATACCGGCCAGGACAGAAATAAGGGAAAGTGCAATAGCCCCAAGGATGAAAAACTGGGTTTTAATAGCAAAACTGGTGCTGATTAGTGCAATGATTATAAGTAATAGCAGGACTGTTGTGCCGATGTACCGGATATGGTTCAGGCTGACTGTGCCGATATTCATCAGATCCCTCACACCTGGCAGGGCCAGGTAATTGTCGGTAAAACCTACTATATAAAGCGATATACTAAGGGCTGTTCCGATGAAAAGGGTAATACCTATAGATCCGCCTATGGGAAGGCCCAGCGAACGGGACAGTATATAATAGATGCCTCCCGCCTTGATCTTTTTATCGGTGGCAATAGAGGAAATGCTCAGCCCCGTTGAAAGAGAAATAACATGTGCGAGGAAAATAATCGCCAGGGTTCCCCACAGGCCGGCTACGCCCGTAACCCAGCCAAGCCTCAGATACATGATGACCCCCAGTATAGTTAGCAGGGAAGGTGTAAAAACTCCTGCAAAGGCTCCGAATTTACGTACTTTTTTCTCCTTCATTATCCTGGTTTGGTACAGGTGTTTGATTCCTCTTTGGACGCTATGTTTAAGAATGAATGATTCGAAAAAACATAAAAATACGAAGATTCCGGATGGGACCAAATATTTGACTTATTCCAGGTACAATTCAAACCCTGAATTAATTGGATAAAGGATAATAATAATTGATGAAAAGCATTGATTTTAGATATAAAACAGTATAACTTTACCTCTTCCAATCAAATCAAAGATCAAAGAAAGTCCAAACCGAACTTATCATTGGGGCAAAAATTGACCTTTTCAGAATCGTTGCCAAACACGTATCATTAAATATAAAAACCCATGAAACAATTTTTACACCTTGTTCTTCTGATAGTTTTCATCTTCTATTTACCCGGATGTCATGGGCAAAACCAGGAGCCGGTGCAGGGCTGGACCAATGATGCGCTGCAGATGCCGGAAGGAATAAAAGCTTCGGCTCTGCCTTCACCCGAATCTGAAGGCGCCCGATTAACAAGCTTTTATTGCTCCCAATGTCACGGGATTCCCTCTCCGGCGAGCCACAGTGCAAATGATTGGATCCCGGTATTCCGGAGAATGATGCTTCGTTCAGAGCGCTCTCAAAACATGGGCAGTATGATGGGTGGACAAATGGGTAATATGATGGGCGGAAGGATGCCTATGGGTATGCAAAATGCAAAACTGCCTTCCGTTGAAGAACAATCAATTATTTTAAGCTACCTGCAGGAACATGCTCTGAAGACAGTTTCCCTGGCTGATATGCCGGATCCAAACGGTGAAGGCGCCCACTTATTCAGTCAAAAATGCTCACGTTGCCATGCACTTCCGGCACCCGATCTTCACACTGCCGCCCAATGGCCTGCTGTGATAAACCGG
This sequence comes from uncultured Bacteroidales bacterium, assembly GCA_963787195.1. Classification (GTDB taxonomy): domain Bacteria; phylum Bacteroidota; class Bacteroidia; order Bacteroidales; family JAGOPY01; genus CAWBCI01. The sequence goes on along the minus strand of CAWBCI010000074.1, from coordinate 62,472 downwards.
ATGCAAGCCCACATGAAAATTACCCACCTACCCGAATTATCGGATGAAGAAGTGTCTTCAATCAAATCTTATCTCGAACGAAATGCGAAGGAGTGATCCGGCCAGTTTTGACCGGACATAAAATAAACACATATTTATTACTTAAATAATGGAGGAAGTATATCATGAAAAAAAAAGATTTACCACGTTTCCATTTATTCTTGAATATTATAAAAAAGCCAGCTATTTCAATTTGGCAGAAGAGAATCATGGCAGGCTTGTTCACGACTTTGCTTGCAACGGTATTTATCAGTGAACCGGCGCGGGCTGTACCCAGCTTTGCCCGGCAAACCGGAATGTCATGTGTTGCATGTCATACGACCTTCCCCGAGTTGACTTCCTTTGGCCGTACATTTAAATTGAACGGTTATACCTTTACAGGGATCAAAACCATTGACTCCCAGAATGCAAATAATAAGAGTGTATTAAATCTTCTGACCATAGGCTCCCTATCGGTTATGGTCCAGTCTTCTTTTACCCATCTGAATACTAAAGTCCCTGATAAACAAAACGATAATTTTGCTTATCCTCAACAACTGAGCCTTTTTTATGCCGGCCAAATCACTCCTCACCTGGGAACTTTCATACAGCTTACCTATGATGATCAAGGCGGTACGATCGGAATGGACAATGCCGATATACGCTATGCGAATCATGCAAGTCTCGGATCAAAAGACCTTATTTATGGTTTTACCTTAAATAATAATCCGACTGTACAGGATATATGGAACAGTACGCCGGCCTGGGCTTTCCCTTATGCAGCTTCAGGTACAGCGCCATCCCCGGCCGCAGCTACCCTGGTTGAAGGAGGCCTTGAACAATCGGTGGCCGGTCTGGGAGCTTATGCTTTCTTCAACAATTTAGTATATGGTGAATTTACAATATACCGATCGGCTCAGCAAGGTGCCCCCAACCCGCCTGATACCAACTCCGAAATGATAGTCAAGGGAGTGGCTCCATACTGGCGGCTTGCCTTGCAACATCAGTGGGCAAATCACTACCTGGAAATCGGGACCTATGGACTTTCTAGCCAAATCTATCCCATGGGGACTTCAGGCCTGACCGACAAATACACTGACATTGCATTTGACCTGCAATACCAATATTCATTTTCAAGCAATTACCTTACACTGCATTCAACTTATATTCATGAAACCCAGGATTTGAATGCAACATTTGACGCCGAAGGTGCTCAATACAAATCCAATAATCTGAATACTTTTAAAATAGATGCCAACGTATTCCTGAAACATGGATTTGCCTTTGCATTGGGATATTTCAAGGTCAATGGAAGCAGTGACAATGGATTGTTCGGCCCTGAATCCGTCGACGGAAGCCGGCTCAGTTTACCTGACAGTGACGGCCTTCTTGCCGAAATTGACTACCTGCCCTGGATTAATACCAAATTATCACTGCAATATATCATGTATAACAAGTTTAACGGGGCCAAAACTAATTATGATGGCTATAACCGTAAAGCCGGCGGGAACAATACACTTTATGTGTTGTTATGGATTAATTTTTAGAGGCTGTTAGACCGCTTATCGGATATTATTCAGTGGTAAGTTTTTTTGGCCTAATTATTTTTGATAGTCTGACAAAGCCGGGACCTCACTCAGTTGCCGAATGCTAACTTATGTCTACTTTTCCCTAACTTTACGTCATGATTAGACATATAATCTTCAATCATATTCCCAAAACGGGGGGAACTACACTACGTATTATCTTAAATCGGGCTTATGAGTCTGACAAGGTCTATTTTATAAATAATAAGACGCTTGGCCCATCCCTGAAAGAATTCGGAGAAATGTCAGCCGAACAAAGGAATTATTATGATGTAATAGCAGGTGTATGTGCTGAAAAGTATGCCGGAATGATTGAAAATCCTTTCAGGGTCAATTTGATGAGAGAACCTCTTTCCCTTTTTTTCTCCCAGTATTATTATCTCAAAATGTATCCGGTAACCATGTTTTATAAGGAGGTAAGTCAGCTGGCTTCAATTGAAGAATACCTGGATTACGCCCTCGCCAGAGGACAGGACAACCTGCTTACCCGCCATTACTCCGATTCCATGGACTTTCTTATCAATCCTGAACTGGCAGTCCCGGATATGGAAATTGTGGGTAAGGAACTTTTACAAAAGGCCGTCAATGCACTGAATGATTACGATGCCCTGATCAACCTGGCACATTTTGATGATGGGATTTATGTCCTTAGCCGCAAGCTTGAATGGCCGGGCATTCCTTTTTACCGTCCCAGCAACCGGAACAGGCGCAAAAAGCCGGGGGAAGCCGTTCCCGAAGCTTTCATTGCGAAACTAAGGCATGTTCTCCGTTTTGATATTGAATTATATAATATCTTCCTTGAAAATAAAATGGAAATTTCTTCAGGATTGAATAAGAAGCAGCTTTCTTATCAATTATTTAAATTCCGTCAATACTGTATCCGTATACTGGCAGACATATTCCGGAATGACTGATTTAATTTTTATTTGAAAATAATCAGGAGAAACCTCAGGAAGAGGCCTCCCAAAAATCCGTATATTATCCAGTTGATCATGCCTTTTCCCGTCTTCCTGTTGACCCCGGCAAAGCCATCCAGAACTTCAATATTCTTATTGAACTTCAGCGAGCCCTGTACTTCCTGTATTTTGGAATGCAGGGTCATCGCTTCCTGCAGCAGGTCCATACGCGAAATGGTCTTTTCATTGTTCAGGCCCTGTGGCTGGATTATAAGGAAATTGCTAAGCGAATCCACAACGGTCAATCTATGCTGAAGAAAAGCCAGTTCCTCTTCCGACTTTTGTTTCATATAGTTCAGACGATCGCGGATAAAATCAGTGCCATTCATATAATTCACCAGGGCTTTTTGCAAGGGTTTCAGAACACCCAGATCACGCACCATCACCACAACATAAAATGGTATCTTATCAGCGCTTAATTCTTTCACAAGAGGTTCCATGCGGATATTAAAGCCTTCTATGGATACGACTTTTTTTATGGTGTCTGCAGGGAGCCCGAGTATTGACGACAACTCAGCATAACTTCCAGCCTGAAGCATCTGGTTCAGCTTGTCAAGCATATCAGCATAAATCTTCTTCTCATAATGCACATAGGATACAGTCATGGAAGCCTCGTAAACTTTGGGCTTCAACAACCAGTAACCGGCCCCGGCAGCCCCCGCTAATATTCCGAATAAAAGAAAAGAAAGTATATATTTCCGGATAAAGTGACGGAAAGTATCCAGCATGGCTGAGAGGAAACCGCTTCCTTCGGCCATTTGGTCGAGGAGGGATCCCCATACTTTCCTGCCTGTCTCATAGGGCGAATTCGTTTGTTCTGGTTTCATATTTACTTAATTCTGAATTTTTTATCAGGATATGGGCGCTTATTAAATGATTTTTGTCAATTTTGTTAAGATATGGCCGGGAATTCAACAAACCTAAGTCATCCGGACGGGGATTCAGCGGGTTTAAGCTTCAATTTCCTTACAAATTCGACTGAAATTCCGCCCTTTTTAAACAAACAAGTGGAAATTATGTTCGGAAAAGGGTACGATCAATGTTTCAGATGCAATATCCCCTCTATATGAAAAAGGATGTGACATATTATTCTTTCCTGGCTTATGCCATATTGTATTTCATTTTGAATAATGTTTTACTCCCTGTCGGCTTATTATATACTACTCTCCTTTCACCAGTATTTCTTTACTGGCTTTATAAGAGGCATAAATTTCCAAAATTATTCAAATGGTCTATCCTCCTCCTAATCCCGGCAATTTTCCAGATCATTGGAGGAATTGATCTGAAATCCTATGCCATTTCTACCACTTTGGTACTCTCGGTATGGATTTTTCTTTTTGCAGCAAGCGAAGGACTTAAAGTAATGAAGCCGGGACTCCAGGATATTTTTTTCAAGATACTGATCATTAATGCTACATTGCTGGTGATCGCTCTATTGCTTTTGCCATTTTCCTCACTTCGTGATCTGATGTGGTTTTCGGTTCCGATCTCCAAAAACATTCCGGCTTTTCCCAGGCTGAAGATGCTGGCCTATGAGCCCTCCCATTATGCCTTACTTTTGAGCCCCGTATTTCTGTTCTACCTGATAAAAATCCTCACTGGACAGGCAAAACACCCCCTGATATTATTTGCCGGAGTGGGAATCCCCCTGTTTTTGTCGCTTTCCTTCGGAGTACTCGGAGCTTTAATTATTTCAATCATTATAGCTACTCTGATCTATTGGAAGAAGCTTCCAAAAATAACAGGTTCCTTTTTCTTCTATGGCCTGTTTGCCCTGGGACTGGTCATTGTCGCCATAGTAATCTTCTGGCCTGATAACCCGGTTTTTGTCAGGCTGCATAATATTTTCTCGGGCTCTGATACTTCAGCAAAGGGCCGCCTTGTAAATTCTTTCATTTTTGCCTCAGATATGATCCGGGACAAAAATACCTGGATAGGTGTGGGGCCCGGACAGATCAAGGTTTTAGCCCATGACCTGATCGTAAGCCATTATAAGTATACCGGGAAATTCTCGGAAGTCGTGCGGCTTCCTAATTCCATGGCTGAAATGCTGGCTGTTTATGGTTTATATGGATTCATCCTGAAAATCGCTTTTGAGATCTACTTTTTCATCCGTCTTAAAATATATAATAATCTATACTCCCTCACCCTGTTCTTATTTATTTTCATTTACCAGTTTACAGGAAGTTTTCTAACCAATGCCGCGGAAATAGGAACCTGGGCTATAGTTTTCAATGCCCGTTTTGAACGATATGAATTTAATAAGATTAAAGATTTTTCAGGATGAAGATAGCAATGATAGCCCGCTCATCGCTGTTTTTAGTAAGGGGCGGCGATACGACTCAAGTTGTAAAAACAGCTGAGGAACTCAATAAGCTAAACATACAGGCTGATGTTTACAGGGCTTCCGATAAGGTCCCTTATGAAAATTATGATCTCCTGCATTTCTTCAATATCATCCGGCCATCCGATCATCTTTATCATATCCGGAAAAGTAAAAAACCCTATGTCCTGAGTACGATTTACCTTGATTACTCTGAATTTGACAGGCTGGGCAGAGGGAATTATCAGGCTAAACTTTTAGGCGCACTTGGAAAGTTCAGATCGGAATATATCAAAAACCTGTATCGTTTTTATAAAAAGCAGGACAGTATGATTTCGCCGGAATATTTACTGGGCCATAAAAGGGCCATGGTAATAGTGTTACAGGGAGCTTCCCTCCTGCTCCCGAATTCCCATTCCGAATACCGGAGACTTGTAAAGGAAATGGGTCCACAGACCGATTATCGTGTTATCCCCAATGGCATTGATGAATCTCTCTTCCAAAAAATACCCGAAAATATAATAAGACAGGATAAAGTAATCTGTGTGGCCCAGATTTATGGGATGAAGAACCAGCATTCCCTCATCAAGGCCTGTCAGAAATTAAATTTACCTTTGGAAATAATCGGAAAAGCTCCGCCTAATCATGTTCATTATTATGATTATTGCAGGAAGATAAGCGCTGAAAAAATTTCTTTTTCCGATTTCATGCCTCAGGAAGAATTGATAGAAAAATATGCATCTGCCAAAGTGCATGCTCTTCCAAGCTGGTTTGAAACCACGGGCCTGAGTTCCCTGGAAGCCGGCGCCATGGCTTGTTCGCTGGTGGTTGGAAAAGGAGGCGACACTTTGGAGTATTTCAAGGACCTGGCTTTCTATTGTGAGGCGAATGATCAGCAAAGTATAGTGAATGCTCTTGAAGGCGCGATGAATGAGCCACAGAATGATAAATTAAGGAATATGATCCTGTCGGAATATACCTGGGCGAAAGCCGCGGAAGCCAGCTTAAAAGCTTATGAATTTGTCTTGAATGAAAAGTAAAAAATTATCCATAGGGATCCTGGGATCGAGGGGTATCCCGAACAATTACGGGGGCTTTGAAGCCTTTGCCGAAGAACTTTCCGTTCGCCTCAGCGCCAGGGGACACGAGGTGAAGGTCTACACAGTTAAGGAGCATCCGCTGAAAGACCGGATCTGGAAGGGAGTAGAGCGTGTACTGGTGAATAATCCGGAAGTCAGTTTAGGCACCTCAGGACAATTTCTGTATGATCTTTATTGCAATTTACACAGCCGGAAAGCTGCCTTTGATATAGTGCTGCACCTTGGATACAACAGTGATTCGGTATGGTATTGGCTCTGGCCCCGAAAAAGTGTCCACCTGGTTAATATGGACGGACAGGAATGGAAGAGGTCCAAATATTCAGGCCCGGTAAGGAGCTTCCTGAAATTTGCTGAAAGGCTCGCGACCAGGCGGCAGACATGGCTCGTGGCTGATTCCAGGGTTTTAGAAAAATACTTCCGGAAAAAATATAAAAACCCTGTTTATTACATTGCCTACGGTGCAGAAATACCCGACTATTTCGACCCCGATGTTCCTGCATCCTATAATCTGGAAAAAAACCGCTATGACCTGGTAATCGCCAGGATGGAACCCGAAAATCAAATTGAGCCGATCATCCGGGCCAAGCTTCTGGCTAAGGATGGAATACCTCTTGTGATCTTTGGGAATGATAATAAATACAGGCAATATCTTAACAAGAAATACGGGACTGAAGAGATGATCAGGTTTATGGAGGCTGAATATCGAAAAGACCGGATTAACAGCCTTCGTCATTATTGTCGCTATTACGTGCATGGCCATTCTGTGGGTGGGACCAATCCTTCCCTGCTGGAAGCCATGGCATGCTCTTGCCTGATTATCGCACATAAAAATCCTTTTAACGAGGCTGTCTTAGGATCTGATGCTTTATATTTTTCTTCAGAAGATGAACTTGGCGGAATATTCAAGCATTCCATTCCGGAAGAAATTAAAATATGGGCCGGGCATAATCTGGACAAAATCAGGAATGAATATAATTGGGAATCTGTTACGTATGCTTATGAAAACTTGTTTTTAAATGCAATCGCTGCTAAATAAAACACTTCCCTGGATATGGTCGGCATTATGGCTGATCTTGCCCTTGTCGATGAAAGGTACTGTAATCTTGATATGGCTGCTGGGTTTGGCCATAATTGTGAAGGCTATCCTGAATCCGCCGTCATTACCAAAAAATCAGCTCTCCGGCCTCATATTGTTCGGCCTCTTATTTCTCTGGTATGCTGTCAGCATTCTGATAAATGGACCTTATACTTTACTGCTAAAAGGACTCGAACCCAAACTTTCGCTCATATTGATCCCGCTCTTTGTAATCCTGATCGGGCAAATGATCAGCGATCCCGCCAAATGGGCGGCAAGGGGCTTTTATTCGGGGCTCATCTTTGCGGGCATACATATGATCCTGCACGCTTTCTCAAAATCCCTGCATGGATTCGAATGGAATCACTGGATGTACCATGATTTCGTCAAACCCTATTCCATGGGGGCCATTTACTTCTCCTGGTATTTGTCAACGGCCCTGATCTACCTTACATACAGGAAACAGGAAGCCTTTATACGAAAATATTTTTTCGCCATTTTATTGTTCTTCATACTCCTCCTCTTGCTTTCAGCCTCCAAATTATTCATAGTAATTACCATTCCATTTGTGATTTGGGGAATTTCTAAGAGAGAAACGGATTTAAGAAAGAGAAAAATTGTATTAATTGTCATGACCGCGCTTCTGATAGCCGGATCAGTACCCTTCCTGAAAAGATTAAATGAATTAAAAAATACGAGTTTAGAAATTATTCGTCAGCCTGAATTTCATTACGATACTCCATTTAACGGTTTAACTTTCAGATTATTACAATGGAGATTTGCAAAAGAAATCCTGGATGAAAACCATGCCTGGCTAAGCGGACTTGGAATTGGAAATGAACAAAAAGTACTAAATGAACATTATAGAACTTATGGAGTTTATTTAGGAAACCCGGATCTGGGTGATACAGGCTACCTGAATTTTAACTTTCATGATCAGTTCCTGGAAATTTTGGTTGGTACCGGCATCCCGGGTCTGATTTTATTATTGATTTTAGTTGTAGATATTATAATCAGATCCGTAAGAAAACTTGCATTTCCGGTACCGGTATTCATAGTACTGATCTTATTCTTTTTAACGGAATCGGTTTTGGAGAGGCAGGCTGGAATTGTGTTTTTCTGTCTGATTTCTTTCTTAGCCCTCACAAAAGATCAGGAAATAATAACAGAACCCATATATGGAAGCAGCCTTAAGCATACCTTTACATGAGCGCTTTGTCGACAAGGACAATCCTCATGCGCTTATAGTGCTGCCTTTTAACCCCCGTGTCAATACCCGCCTGGATTCCGTAGCCAACCGCTTTGTAAAACGTTCGGTGGACCTGGTCCTGGGTTCAATTCTGACCCTGGCCCTGCTCAGTTGGATCATTCCCCTGGTGAGTATTCTGATACTCTTAGACAGCCGGGGACCGGTTTTCTTTGTACAAAAACGGACCGGCCTGAAAAGAAAGACTTTTTACTGCCTGAAATTCCGCTCCATGATCGTAAATAACCAGGCCGACAGGCTGGCTGTTCAGCCGGGGGATAAGCGGATTACCAGAGTAGGGCATTTTCTCCGGAAATACCATATAGATGAACTCCCCCAGCTCCTGAATGTACTCATTGGGGACATGAGCCTGGTCGGACCAAGGCCGCACATGCTCAGGCATACAGTGATTTATTCCCGGATAGTTGAAGATTATCAGGCCCGGCATGAAGTGAAACCCGGCATTGCAGGGCTGGCTCAAATGAGAGGTTATCATGGTACCATCCACAATCGTGAGGACCTGTTTAACCGTTGTTCTTCCGATTTTGAATATATTGAAACCTGGACCATGTTCGGGGATATTTATATTTTCTTCCGCACTATTTATCATATTTTGAGAAGTTTCTAATGCCTGAACCCAGCTCTGCAAATAGACTGGAAGACGGATGTCTTCGCTGTCTTTTCTATTTTGGCATTTTCAAATATCCTTTGACAGAGGAAGAAATATACCGCTTCAACCCGTATCCCGCAACATTGACCGAAATCCGTCAGGCCCTCCATAAACTTGCAGAAGCCGGGAAAATATTCCATATTCAGTCATTTTATTTACTTAAGGAAGAGAAATCATGGATAGAAGACAGGCTGGCCGGAAATGAAAAAGCCCTAAAGCTCCTGAGCCGGTCAAAAAAATTCAGTTCCGTCATTGCTGCTTTTCCATTTGTCAGGGGTATTGCCATCAGCGGCTCACTCTCGAAATTTTACGCTTCAAAAAATGCTGACGTAGATTTTTTTATAATCTGCGATTCAGATCGATTATGGATAGCCCGTACTTTACTCCATCTGTTTAAAAAACTGACTTTCATCAGCGGGCATCAGCATTATTTCTGTATGAATTATTTTATTGATACCAGGGCACTTCGGATAACACATCCCAACGAATATTCAGCCATTGAAACAGTTACCCTTCTTCCTGCCTTCAATGCAGGACTGATACGAATGTTTGAACAGGAGAATAGCTGGACCAGGGATTATCTTCCAAATCATCCCGGGATCCTGAACCATGATTATCTGATAAGGGAAAGGAAATATGTCCTTAAATCTTTATTTGAAGGCCTTATCAATATTATTTCTCCTGAGAAACTGAATGCTTTTTTGATGCGCCTGACCGACCGGAAATGGAGGAGAAAATGGAAACGCGCTGATTATCCTCCGGAAGATTATGATCTGGCTTTTATGACTGATTTACATATATCCAGGAACCACCCTGCGAATTATGAAAAAAAAGTCCTGCAGGCTCTATCAGAAAACCAGCTGGCAAATGAGCCAGCCTGAGGCAATTTGTATATTCACTAACTTTAACCCCGTAAATCCGAAATTTCACAGCTTTGAAATATCTCACTTATCTCCTTGTACGCGCTATAGCTCTATTCATGTCTATACTGCCTTTCCGGCTGGCATACGTCCTTTCCGATTTTTTCTTCCTGGTTTTATATCATCTGGTTGGCTACCGGAAAAAAGTAATACAGGATAATCTCCGGAATTCATTTCCTGAAAAGAGTAAACAGGAACTTAAAACTATAGAACTTAAGTTTTATCATTATTTATGTGATTTAATGATAGAAGGATTGAAGGGGATGTCGATCACGCGTAAGCAGGTACTGAAGCGCCACCGGGTTACCAATCCGGAACTCATGCAGGCTTACTACGACCGTAATATCAGCATCATCGGGATAGCGGGGCATTACGGAAACTGGGAATGGGGGACCTTTTCGGGGGGTACCCAGATCCCGCATCCGCTCATAGCCATTTATAAGCCGCTCAGCAATAAATACCTCGACCGCTACATGCGGAAACACAGGGCCAGGTTCAACTGCGAGATGGTATCAATAAGACAAACCTATTCCATCTTCGAGGCGAACAAGAATGAAACGAAATCATACATATTGGTTGCCGACCAGAGCCCGGGCAATATTAAGAATAGTTATTGGCTCAAGTTCCTGAACCAGGACACAGCCTGCATCCATGGCCCGGAAAAATACGCCGGTATGTACCATTACCCGGTATTATATGTGGATATCCAGAGAGTTAAAAGGGGATATTATACCATGAGCCTTGAATTATTGGCTGAAGATGTGAATAGCCTGGAACCCGGCCAGCTCACGGCCATGTTCATGAAAAAGCTGGAAGAAAATATCATCCGGAGGCCGGAGTACTGGCTTTGGTCTCATCGGAGGTGGAAGCATAGTAAGGGGGAAGTCGTTGGTCGTTAGTCGTTGGTCGTTGGTCGAAAATACGAAGAAATTGATCCTGTTGTGCGGATGGAATGCTATGATTTTGGTGACTGGGCATTATCTGAAATGTTTTATATAATTATCAAATACATATATTCTACTCCTTTGCCCTCCAGTCATTTCTTTTAAAATATTCATGCCTTCTAAATCTGCAATCAATTTATATGATGATGGCATTGAAATGGAAGCAATCTCACTTACTTTATCTGCTGTAATCATTGGACGTTTATATAAATAATCGATTACTTTTTGAGCTTTTGATGCCCTGCTTCCTAATGACTGAATTTTTATCTCCGTCTGTTTTTGAAGCTGCAAAATTCCGTCAAATGTCTCTATCCCGTTTTTGGCTGTATCGATAACTCCTACAAGAAAAAATTTTAACCATTGTTCTAAATCATTTTTTTCTCTGACAATCGTTAGATTTTCATAATATAACTTTCTGTTTTTTTCAAAGAAATCAGATAGATATAAGACTGGTTTCTGAAGTATTTCCCTACTAACCAGATATAAAGGGATCATAAGCCGGCCAAGTCTTCCATTTCCATCAAGAAATGGGTGAATCGTCTCAAATTGATAATGAACCAAGCCAATTCTCAAAAGTTCCGGGATATATATTTCCTGGTTATGAATAAATTTTTCAATATCGCTCATTAAGTCCGGAACCGAGGTATGAACAGGTGGGATAAAAACAGCATCATTAATTGTGGCTCCGCCAATCCAATTTTGACTACTACGAAATTCACCGGCTTGTTTTTTTTCACCTCTCACTCCTTGAAGCAAAACACGATGGGTTTCCCGTATTAATCTTGAAGAAAATGGTAACTTATCCAATTGAGCAATAGCCCATTCCATAGCTTTTATATAGTTTTGGACTTCCTCCCAGTCATCCCGTTTATCTAATGGTAAATCCTCTTTTTCCAGCAAGGCTTCATCCAAATTTGTCTGTGTCCCTTCAATTTTACTGCTCTGAGTCGCTTCTTTAATCACATGCATACTGATAAACAAGTCAGTATTTGGGATATATTTTGAATACATATCCAAACGTCCTAATTCTCTGTCTGCCTGACTTAACAACTGCAAAATCTCCATATTATCGATTTGCAATTGTCTGTTTATCAATTCAGGCTGGAAGCTTTTATAATAGCCCTGGCTAATATACTGTCCCGATTTAAACTTATTCATGATAAAATTTTAAATAAAGATAAGCCTTATTTAAGTTTTAATCAAATTTCTTAAATAAGAGATTCCTTTATTTAAGATTTTAGCTAGATTCTTTTGTGAAAAATGTATTCAGGCCTGTTGCTAAGGATGAACGTAGCGGCCGGTCCGGGAGTTTGGGAAGTCGTGAGTCGTAAGTCAGCAGTTGAGCGCAGCGAAATCCCGATTTAATCGGGATCAGCAGTCAGCAGTGTATTTTATTAGAGCCACGAAAGTAGCCGCAGGTCGTGACCTGCGGGAAGCAGTCGTCAGTCGTCAGTCGAAAATAGAAAGAAATCGATGCGGTAAGGTGGAATGCCTTTCTTATACTTCCATCGTTTTAGTCCATATTTATAATAATTACAATAATACCTTATTGTTTTATAAATTCCCCAAAATTACCATAGACCAATTTTACAGCTTTATTATTTTTTTCAATAGTAAAATGTTCGATGATTCCGGGAGTCCACTCTATTAATATCCCATCATTATCGGTGTCCACATAAGCTAAACTGAGAAGCCTGCCTAATGAAAATGTATACCCTTTAGCAGTTTTGTCAATTATTAAATGACCATATTCCGGACTATAATAAGTGCCTGTTAATTCATCCATATTTGGATAGACAAATATGGTTCTTTCAGGTTTTGTTTTGGAATACAAAGGGTCAATAAATTGGGTAAACACTTTTATTTTTTCATCTGCTTCCGGATCTTCATTTGCTACTAAATAGAAATATGCTGAAAGCATGGCAGCTATTCTTTGACCACCTACTCGTTCATTTACAAATACAAATACCCCGGTTTTATTTTCGGGATCAAAAGAAATAATTGATTCATAACCAGGAAAACTTCCAAAATGGAAAAATAATTTTTGATCCATTAAAGTGCCGTAAATCCATCCATTGCCATATTCGTCCATTGTAAAAGGCCCCATTCTTTTTCCGACATAGGTCCTGTCACCCAAATATTCATTCAAAAGTGCATGACTAAATATTTTCTGTTTGTCATTGGTAAAAACATTTAACCATTTTGCCATATCCCTGATTGTAGAATAAATACCTCCTGCGGAATGAAGTGTGTTTTCTGATTTTCTTGATGAAATAGGCTCGTCAGAATAATATTCATAAGGTAAAGCTTCTAAATTTTGCTTGAAGTCAATATGTGCACTTGTTTCAAACATACCTATCGGTTTGAAAATATTTTCGTCGATGTAGGTTTTCCAATTTTTACCCGTGACTTCTTCTATGATAATTCCCCCTACCAAGTAGCCCAGGTTACTATATTTAAATTCGTGGGACAAAGTATCTTGTCTGTATACGGTAAACTTTAATAATTCTTTTAAATCAGAAGGAAACTCACCAGAATAAGCTGTGCGAAAAACCATCGGATCATTTGATAATCCATGCGTATGTTGCATTAAATTTCTGATCGTTATTTTTTCTGCTTCAATTTGCTGTGGAAAATAAGAAGATGGAATGTATTTGGTAATCGGGTCTGAATAAGAAATTTTCTTTTCAAATTCCAACATTGATAGAGACAAGCCAATAAATGCTTTGGTATTGGAGGCTATATATATAGCAGTAGAATCTGTAAAAATGTTTGTTTCGTTCGCAAATCCGAAAGCTTTTTGATAAATGATTTCATTGTCATGTACTGCAACAATACCAACACCTTTTAAATTATATTTCTCTTGTAAATTGATGATAAGCGAATCTACTTTCTCGAAATCTTGCCCATTGCAAATTATGGATAAGCTAATCCCCAGGATTATAATAATATATTTTCTCATTTTATATTTCTTTGATTTATAATAAATTGGTAACTGTTTTTCCAATGCAACTTAATTAATTCAGGCATTGATTCTCCATTTTTAATTGACTCTATTATGGATTTGTGATCTTCGCCTTTCACAATATTGCTATCCCTGTTTATCATAAACTGTAGTTCGAATAAGAATACTCTGGCCTTTAAATTCTTAAGTAATGAAAAGGCGATCTGATGATTTTTTTTATCAATAAGCAATTCATGAAAGGCATTGTCTGTAAATAATTTTTCTTCGGCTAGATTGCTGTTTTCAAGCTTTTCATCCATTTTTATCAGTTTAGAAATTGTTTGGGCCGAATATTTAGAATGGAGTGAATTCGCTTCAATTAAACCTATCAGAGTATATATTTCTTCTGCATCTGCATCCGAAATTGTTTTCACACAAAATCCAACATTGGGTATTGATTCAAGGATTCCTGCTATTTCCAGTTGTGTAAAAGCTTCCCGGATTGGCGTCACACTTGTTTCTAATTTCCTTGCATACTCCGCCAGGGAAAGCTTCTCACCCAGGCTTATTTGATTCTTTAAGATAGAGTCGAGAATGATTTCCCGTATTTGGTCTCTGAAATTTATTTTGTTTATCATCATATCGATTATCAATTTTCGTATATCGTATACGATGTAAAACTACAGATTATTTTCTGAAAAATAATAATGGCTTAATTATTTAAAATAAAATGTCTTGAAAACAGTTCCTGAAAGTTTATTTAACAAGGGAGCTAAGACTTGCATGCAAAGGCCCGGGCGGGGAGTTTGGGCAGTCAGCAGTCAGCAGTAGGCAGTGGGCAGTGGGCAGTGGGCAGTCAGCAGTGTATTTTATTAGAGCCACGAAAGTAACCGCAGGTCGTGACCTGCGGGAATGTGGGCATTATTTCAATTTCTTGACTATTCCTATGCAAAAATAATGTCTCATGGATTTGACTTCTTTGAGCGCGTCGCTGAATTCCTGTGACAGTCCCAGGTAAAATGCGTACTGAGGTACGAGAAAATAGTTTTCCGAGAGTTTTATATTGTATGCCAGTCTTCCTTCCAGTCCGATGACAAAGCTGGAACTGAGCCTGCCATACTTGTCATGCAGGTTATAGGATGTATCTGACTGGCCCGTCGATGAGCCGCTATATAACTTACCCTCATACGATTCACTGATAAGCCCGGATATTTTAATCCCTATATTGATATCGAATCTATGGATCACGGAAAAATTGACCGGGTACACGCCCAGGGCAAGAACCGATTTCCGCATATCGACAACTATCCTGGAACCGGCGCCCAGTCCGCCTCCGTAAACATTGATATTACCGCCATATTTCTCAAAACTCAAAGTGAGCCGCAACTTATGCCAGCCTGCACTCAGGTCGCTGATGCCGATCCCGGCAATCCCTCCCCAATCCGGTGAGTATTGCGAATTAAAATGAGGGTCTTCCTTTTTGAAATCATAAAAACGGTTATTATTCAAACCGCCGTAAACCTCAACTCTTTGGGAAAAAAGAGCAAGGCTGCTTAGGGCAAATAATGTAATTAGAAAGGATTTCATAACAAAAGTTTTAGGTTATTGTACTGTGTTTTAATTATCAAATTAAGCCAAAACAAATCGCTATAAAACTTGGACCATTCAATGCGCCATGCATTATGACGCCAATCCAGGAATTTTTATTTCTTTGAACAATGTAAGATAGTATAAAAATCAATGGAATCAAAGTAATTAACAACTGCCATCCAAAAGCAATATGAAATAATCCCCATCCAAATCCATGAATTAGCCATGCATGTTTTCCGAATGCAAGTTCTTGTCTTGGTAACATAACGCCTCTCCAAAGAAATTCTTCTCCAAGTATATTTAAAATCCAGTAAGGGGCCCAAATCAGAAGCAGCCAGTATCTGCCTTTTGACAATGGCTCGAAAGACATGAAAGCCGGTGAATGGTCAAATTTTCCAATTATTAATTCCAGGCCTTTCATAATTAAGCCACTTAAAACTCCGACAAGAACCAAACCACCTATAGTCCAGATCAAATCGCTTTTAGTTAATTTGCGAAACCTCAATCTCCCGGTCCATGTACTTTTTGAAATTTTATATCCCTCTGAATTTAATATCAATATCCCGGTAATTATCAAAGGGGTAAAAATCCCCAATCCAGCCACGATAAACCAAAAAAGTATTGTTTCCTGTCCAGTCACTTCACTTAAATAAGGAATCAAAAACCTGGTCATGTAATACATTAAAATTGCAGCCGGTATATAAATAGCAAATGACCCAAAAAATCCAAGTTTTTTAAGCTCTGTTTTTGTTTCCATGTTTATTCTTCTAAGTAAGTTATCTTGTTGGACTTAGATTGATTGAAAAGACATGTTTTTCAGTGGCTGATTTTTGGGTAGCATTGCACCACCGCCACCCTCACAATTAGTCCATAAAAAATAATATAATTTCCTATAGAGTCTGCTCGGTTTTGTCAATATGTCATTCAGATGCTGCATTGTGTGCGGTTAGGATGGGTGGTTATTGTGGGCTGGACTTTATTGTTTCTAGTCTATTTGTTTCAAATTGGAAGCAATGTTTCTCAATCTTTGCGGTGGAGCGGGACAGCCTTGAATGCTCTTTTGGCATTTTTTAATTGAGGACAAGCTTTGCGAAAATGCCATATGTGCCTGAGAGCGAAGGGATGAAGGAGGGGTGTTTTAATAATTTAAATTTCCGTTTCAATTTCAATTTCATTCTCAATTCTTATTTCTTCATAAATGGGAATGTCTGCGCCTAAAATCTCTAATGAAACTGCAATTGCATATGGTATTTCCTTTCTATTTTTATCCCACCCTCTGTGTCCTCGAATTGCAAAACTTATCTCTTCTGGTAATTCATATGATTTAATTATTGTCCAGTCTTTTTGTAAACTGCCATTACTTCGACTAATATCTTGAACTGTTCCATGATCAATTCTGTTTTTAATATTCCAATTGAAACTGGAAAGTTTCTTCCGTTCTTCCTTATCATAAGACGTTTCAGAATCATTAATCTCTTTCAACACATAGTCTTTAAATTTATCAAATGGTTCATCAATCTTTGAACTTATCCAATCAAGCCATGTTGATAAATATGATTTCGTCTTTTGTCTAGTTCTTCTTACTTGGGTAGAAAATGACAAAGTCACTTCCATTAAAACATCGTATTCTTCACCTTGTCCACGTAAAACCTCTGGAATTTTAAGTGAATATAGGTGACCTTCTTCTGCCTTAATCTTACCTGTATTATAGAAAGTAACTCTATAATCTGAGTTTTTAATGACTCTTTCTAATGAAGGTAATCCATAGCCAAAATATTGTATACTTGTTTTTGTAGGATTATAAAAATAATTATTCGGTAATCGAGCGCCCTGGACAATAAATGCCCTTATTAAATTTGTACCTTCTTCAGGATAAATCTGTTTTAAGATTGCAGCAATGTGTGCAACCTTAGGTGTAGAAAAAGATGTCCCTATACTTTCTTTACCTAAGGCACTTCCACCATGAAGCGTGGAACGTAGAAGTTCAGGTGAAGTTACTGTATTTTGTTTTACAAGGGAATCTCCATTTTTAGATATAACAAGACCACCTCCATACTCAACTATGTCAGGCTTTATAGAATCCCAAATTCCTGTACCTACCCTTGAAAATGCAGAAATATCATTTTCTGCACCCAACGACCGCCAATTTTCATCTTCAAAACTGGCAATATTTATTGACCCAACTGATAATCCAAAACTGCTTTGAGAGGGATTTGCTATTCGACAATAATTTTCATTTAAATATTCAGGATAATTTTTCCCATTCTTTATGAAATATTTAATGGAATCATAATTAATATTACCAACAGAAATTAAAAACAACACATCTTTTTCATACGTAAGTTTATCAATGATTGCTGCCCATGTTGACATATGTTTCGTTCTGTAAGGAACATTTGAGTTTATTGAAAGATTAAATATTCTACAATCATCATTTTCATTGACGACAATATCCATCAAACTTGCTGGATATTTATGACGCAAATAATTATCCTTATCTAACACCCTTAAATTTCTTATAAAACATGGTAATTTATAAGGCGATTCAACTTGTGTTATTCCCTTAGGGTAAAGAATTGCACCTGCCACTTTTGTACCGTGTCCACCACCTTTTACAAAATCAGCAGTAGAAGAATCACCTTCAACATAAGATTTAGAATGCCCAGTTATAGCAAGTGAAATATATTTATGGTTTTCCATTATACCACTATCTATAACTCCAATTTTTGTGGCATCTTCGTCTGGTGGCAATACTTCTATTTCGATCTCAGGTATATCTTTTGATTGCCCTTCAATGCCGGCAACTTCATCGATTTCAGAAATTTCAAATACATATTGATAGTTGACTACTAAATCTTTTAATCCTTTCCCACTTATTGAAACTTGACAAGCAAAACTATCATCCAGATTTATAAAATCACTAATTCTTTCACCATAAAAAGTAATAAATTCATCGAAGTGTTCCTGTCTTCCATATAGCAATTCATCTCTTTCAATTAATTTTTCTTGATACCTCCTATATCTTTTTTCTCCTCCCTTTTTTGAAATTTCAGGTTCTTTGCCAATAGGTTTTGCAAATGCTACTGAAACCTCAACTATATAATTAGTATCGTCTTGAATCTTATCCCAATTAGAAAATAGCTGTTCTGATAAAATATGTTCCGGTTTCCATTTCTCCCTGCCACCGTATATAATCTGCCAAAAATCTGCAATGACCCCAGTGCCATGCTCTTGATTTAGAAACCCTTTTATTTTTTCTTCGAGAGTTCTTAAATTGTCAAATGAAGCTCCAATAATAAAACCTTCTTCTTCTTCTGAAATAATCTCAATACCAAATGATTCTAAATCAAATTCAGCGTTAATTACGTCGGGATTAATTTGAAGAAAAATAGGAGTTGTGTTCTCATCAATATCAGCCAACCCTTCTGATTTTCTATTCCGGAAAGAATTATGCCAGTCTGATTTTAGTTTATTTGCTCTCTGACTTAAAAAGTTGCTGTGAGCCTGTCTGTTTTCTTTATGTTCTCGAGTTATTTGATTTTCCTCACCACCTCCGTGAAAACGAGGTTTGCCAATAATTTTTTGTGTAAAATTTAAATGAGGAAATTTTTCCATTAATTATTTATTGATTGCTTTATTCTCTTCAAATGCATTAGCGATATCTTCAATTGATATTTCCTTATTTGAATGAATAATGGCTTTTTTTGCTGCATCATTGGCAATTTTAACGATAATAGCATATGACATACCAATCATTTTATTGGAAAAATCATTTAGGTCGATATTCTTATTAATATTTAAAGCCGAAAAGGTATTTCTAAGCAATTCAATTATTTCTTTTTCATTAGGTTTAGGAAGTTCAATGAAATCATCAAATCTCCTAAATAGAGCATTGTCGATACTCCCCTCTAAATTCGTTGTACATATCAGAATTCCTTCACCATTATATTCTTCTAATAAGCCTAACAGAATATTTACAATACGATGGATTTCACCAACATCATTTGATGAAAGATTTCGTTTTTTACCTATAATATCAAATTCATCAAGCAACAGAACACACGGATAATCCTCCATGCTTTTAAATAAACTTTGCAAGTTTGATGCTGATTCTCCTAAATAAGAAGATATTATTGTATCAAAGCGGACCTTATAAAAAGGCAAACCCAAATCCCAAGCAAGCCGTTCAGCAGCCATCGATTTTCCACAACCTGATGCACCATGCAATAAAATTTTTTTTCTAGGTTTGAGACCATGATGAGCTAATCTTTCTCTTGCCAAATATTCTTGCTCTATTCGTAAAATTTTACCATTAATCTCAGGAGATAATACCATTTCATGTCTTAAGAAATCATGCTCAATATGAGTTGCTAATGGTAGTTTATAACGTCTATCGACAGGAATATTATAGGTTCCGTCTTTAGCAATTTTAAAAGTAGGCTTTAAGTATTCCTTATTAGATAAATTTTCATTTAATATTTTCGCTAATTTATCAGCGAGTTTTGAATGCCCCTTTCTTTTTTCGTCTTCAATAATACTAAAGGCTATTTTCATCAAAGGTGTATTTTCCTCACCCTCAATTGTTTTAAATAATCTTGTTAATAATGCTTGATTCATATCAATTAGCCTTTTTGCAAATATAAAACATTATTTCCGGTTAAGAATGTTACTTTTCCAATCCAATTTTCTAACTATATCTTTTCGACACCTTTAATTTCATTTTGTCTCATAATCTGCGTGTTGACAAAGAAAACAAGTATGTGGCTGCAATGGAAAAGTTTTCGGACGAGTTGGAGCACTTTTGCATTGTGCGTTGGCCATCATTTTATTTGTCATTGATTGATTAAATTTCATTGTTGTACGGTCGCTTCTACGCTTGTGCCTAATGAATAATGATATGGCATGTAGCTGTTTATGTTATACTTAATATTATATAACACGAATAATTGCGTGGGCAACAAAGCTTCAAATATACTTTAAAATCTGCCATTTGTTATAGCCTATGTTAGGCAGTCATTATTTAATTTCAATATTTAATCCCATATTTTTCGCTATGTTTATAAATGCTTTTATATTTTCCAAATTCCATTGAGTGCAAGTGCAAATCGTTTCGTCCACCAATCTTATTTCTTCGTCTGGATTAATATAATGTCTTTTCCGTCCTGAGTTTTGAAAAATTCCTTCTGCAATAGCCTTTGTGTCAAATACACCGAAATTTCCCTGAATTGAGTTTGGAAATTTTTGTTTTAAGTCGAAAAAAGTTGTTTCGGGTTTGTTTTCAACGTAATGACGAATAACCGCATTCACTAATCTTCCTTTGTTATATTCTTGTCCGTTGAAGTAGAATTTAGAATAGTCCTTACTCTGATATTTGAATCTGAAAAAAGTATCTGAGATTACAAATATCTCGTTTTCGGAACTTCGGAAACGTTTAATTGTCATTCCAGCAATTGGTGTTCCGTTGTATTCGTAGCCAGCAAGAAGTTTATCTCTCAATTTGTTAGAAATTTCTGTCCCAACTAAAACACCAACCCATTTGGGACTTACACTTTCTGTCCAATAATCTCTGTCGTACTTTATAATCTGTTCTTTCTGGTCAATATAATCTTCCAATTGTTTCAGGCTAAATTCGTTGATTTCATTAATTTTCAGTTCAACGATTCCAATATATTCAG
This sequence comes from uncultured Bacteroidales bacterium, assembly GCA_963787195.1. Lineage (GTDB taxonomy): Bacteria > Bacteroidota > Bacteroidia > Bacteroidales > JAGOPY01 > CAWBCI01. The sequence continues at coordinate 41,425 of CAWBCI010000074.1, read as the reverse complement.
CAGAGTACTTTACCAAAATGTCGATTCGTCCATCTCCATTTTTCCTTCCTTGTTTCAACGCAATTTCAGCGTCAAGAACTGTTACATCATTGAAGTTATCTTTATCTAGTTTTAAAATCTCCTCGTTTTCTAAAAGATAGGCTTCCATAGCCAACTCCTTCCAAAAAGGATAGTCTTTCAGTGTTAAATTATTCGCTGTTACTTGTCTGAATACTTCCATAATTTTTCATATTTACAATACCATCCAGTATTCGTATACATCCACCCACCCTATCCAATCCACCTCTATCATCCTCGAAAGCTACTAATATTTTCCCCTGGAAGAAGTTTAAAAGTTTCTTATAGCATCAAAACTTGCTATTACACCTAGTTTGGTTTTTTTATGAACGAAATTTCGGGATTAAAAATGAAATTTCCAAGGGGAAATTTAGTGTAAAGTGTAGACTGTAGAGTGTAGAGTGAAAAAGGAAATCTCTAGTTATAAAGTTGCATGAGGGAACTTACAATTGAAATATCGAATTGTCGAATTGTCGAAATATCGAAATGTCGAATTAAATGGAACTTCCAACTTTCACTTCGTGATATCGATATTTCGTGACATCGCTACTTCGAAAGTTTAATGGCTTCTCTGCTAATAGCTCAAGGATCCCGATATTCATCAGGATGACGGTCATTTTTGGGATTAAGAAAAAGCGGCGCGGCACCCCATTAAGATTTCCAAAGGCGTGCCGCGCCGCTTTCTTGGTCCCCTTAAAAGACGTCATCCTCGCGCATGCGGGGATCTGTCAGCGTATTGCACTTAGATAATTCTTTAGTTAGATGAAATTGGAGAGTGTAGAGTGTAGACTGTAGAGTGTAGAGTGGAAAAGGAAATCTCTGAGTTATAATGGTGCATGTGGGAACTCACAATTGAAATATCGAATTGTCGAAATGTCGAATTAAATGTCGAACTTTCGAACTTAAATCGAACTTCGCGACTTCGATATTTCGTGATATCGCTACTTCGAAAGTTTAATGACTTCTTTGCAAATAGCTCAAGGATCCTGACCGTCATCCCGGCTTAGTAGGGATCTTTCTGCAGAATGCGTTTAGAAAATTCTTTACTTAAATGAAAGTGCAGGGTATGACTGGTCTTTTATCTTTTTGCCAATAGATTAAATAATTTCTCATTTATATAGTAGTTTCCGGTTCCAATTTTTTCTCTTCTTAAAATTCCATCCTCTGCTAATTTATTCAGGTAGTTAGCTGCTGTTATTCTTGACACATTCAAATCGTTGACGACAAATTCTATTTTTGTATATGGATGTTTAAATAGATTGTTTAATAAATCCTGACTATAAAATTTGTAAGTATCCCGAAGTGTATGTTTGTATTCCATCATTAAATCACGGATCTTGATAATTAAATCAATTGTTTCCCGCGATGTTTCTTCAATCCCATGAATCATAAATAAAAGCCATTCTTCCCAATTTTCATCGTCTCTGAGTTCTTGCAACAATCTGTAATAATCTGATTTATTTTGAATTATATAATTGCTCAAATAGAGAATCGGGAGATTTTGTAATTTTTCAATGATTAAATAAAGGATATTTATTATTCTTCCTGTCCGTCCATTTCCATCGTAAAACGGGTGGATACTTTCAAACTGATAATGTATAATCGCCATTTTTACAATTGGGTCATAATCACACATTGAGGGGTCGTTCATAAATTTTTCAAGGTTGGCCATTAAACGGTTTATTTCGTCAAAGTCTTGTGGTGGTGTATAAATTGTTTCTCCGGTAGATGAATTTTTCAAAGCAGTCCCCGGCAATTTTCGGAAACCAGCGCTATTCCCTTCAAGTTCTTTTTGAATTTCAATGATTACATTATTTGTAATCAGCGCTTTGTATTTAATTAATTCAAATCCTTTTTTTAATGCTGAAATATAGTTCTGAACTTCTTTAGCTTCTGGTGATTTAATAGAATCAAAGTTTAATTCCGATTTATACAAATCATCATGTGTTGTAATTATATTTTCAATCGCAGAACTATCTTTCGCTTCCTGCAATCCAAGCGTATTAATCAAAATGATCTGATTGGGAATAGTTGATGCAATTCCCTTTAATTCTGCCAAAGCCGCATGTGCTGATGGCAAGCTTTTCAAGACTGCTTTTGTCTCGAGGTCAAGAGTCAATGGAAGTTCTCTCAATTTCCAATTTTCATTCTGATCCATTATGTAAAGATTTTGGCGTTTTCTTTACAAATATAATTTATTCTGTATAGAAAAATGGATTTTCTTTGCAGATGCTTGTTCTTATGCTAATATTTTTCAATTAATTATACCTTGTTTAGGTTTTTCGCCTCCTGGCTCTAAGGCCCGTATTTACCTGTCCAGTCCATTCATTTCACCTGCATCATAAGAGAAAGGTACTGAGGAATGATAGATGAAGAAAATGATTTCGGATTTCGGATTTGCGCCTTAAAGAATGGATGGATAATAATGCTTACTGTTTCGCTTTGCAGTAGCCACTGCAAATAGCTCAGGGATCCTGATATTCATCAGGATGACGGTCATTTTTGGGATTAAGAAAAAGCGGCGCGGCACCCCATTAAGATTTCCAAAGGCGTGCCGCGCCGCTTTTTTAGACCCCCACAAAAAACGTCATCCTCGCGCATGCGGGGAAACGTCATCCTCGCGCATGCGGGGATCTGCCAGCGTATTGCACTAAGATAATTCTTTAGTTAGATGAAATTGGAGAGTGTAGAGTGTAGAGTGTAGACTGTAGAGTGTAGAGTGAAAAAGGAAATCTCTGAGTTATAATGGTGTATGAGGGGACTCACGACTGAAATATCGAAGTGTCGAAGTGTCGAATTAAATGGAACTTTCAACTTTCCTTCGTGATATCGATATTTCGTGATATCGCTACTTCGAAAGTTTGATCGCTTCATTGCTCAATCCTTAGTTTTCTTTTTCAAACTCTTCAATTTCCCTATAAAATTCTATGGCTTTTTCAACGGACTTTCCTCCGGAACCGGCAATCAGGTTTCTAAACCATCTTTTGTTTAAGTTTTCAGGTTTATGTTGTTTGTACAACCAATATGAAAAGTAGATAAAACTGCCTGTCACGGCAATTTGCATAATAATGTAGGGCAATCCAACATTTTGTGGAAACCACCTGTTACTCAAATAGAATGTCGTGAAAAATGGAAGCTGTAAACACATAAATTTGGAATGGTCAATTATGGAAACCTGAAGCTTAGCTAATCGTTTCTGAATTTCCATCACGCTGCCATCGTAATTTATATTTTTTGTCCAAGCGAGATGTTTAATATAGTCCGCAAAGCCTTTAATATTTATCAAAGCGATTGCCAAAACTGAAACTATAAAGTAATTATTTGCGGAAGAATAATTTGAAATAGCATAAAACAAAGCATATCCCAATATGAGAAGATAAAATACAAAGGCAATAATTCCCGCAGTCTTTAATTTAATTAAGCTTTTTAAAGTGGATTCTGCTTTTCTGCCGATAGTCTCTTTTAGTAAGAGCTTGTTTAGTGCCAATGACTTTTCTATTTTGGCATTTTGTTCTTTCCAGATATTTATAAGCTCTGTATTTTCCATATTATTGATTTTTAAGTTGATTGAATTCATTTTTTAATTTGCTTTTAATTCTTGCAATTTTTGTTGCAACGTTGGTTTCAGTAATTCCAATGATTTCTGAAATTTCCCTGTAATTTTTTTCTTCAAGATATAATAGTATTAAGGCCTTATCTAGATCATTAAGTCTTAAAATTATCCGGTCAAGTATTCCTAAGTCAGTTTCTTTTTCATCGTAGACTTCCTTACTGGTAAATTCGAATATGTCTATTGTAAGTGGGTTTGAAATTCGTTTTCTGCTGTTCTCTTTTCTATAGAATGAAATGGCCAGGTTCAAAGAAATTCTATAAATCCAGGTTGAGTACTTATATTCACTGTTATACTTGCCGAAAGATTTCCACAATTGAATAATAATTTCCTGTATGAGGTCTTTTCTGTCTTCATGGTTCCGACAATATGAGTTCGCCACTTTATAAAGAATTCCTTTATTGCTTTCGATTATAGAAAGAAATTTATCTGCTTTATTTCTATTCATTCTTTAGATTTAGACAATTGAGTGTAATTTTTAGAGAATATGATGTGGCTTCGGAGATTTGAGTTTGTTCCATTATGCTTAAAATTAGATGAAGAATTTAGAATCCTTTTCCCAATTATTCGCACATCGGATTGAAAAATCACAAAAAAAGCTATTTTTATTTTTGGCAGGTAAGATTTTTTTCCGTCTGAATTCATTTCATGTCTGCAAATACCTGCCAGATTCCTCATTCGCCGGGATCTGCCAGCGTATTGCACTCAGATAATTCTTTAGTTAGATGAAATTGGAGAGTGTAGAGTGTAGACTGTAGAGTGTAGACTGTAGAGTGTAGAGTGAAAAAGGAAATCTCTGAGTTATAATGGTGCATGTGGGAACTCACAATTGAAATATCGAATTGTCGAAATATCGAAATGTCGAACTTTCGAATTAAATGGAACTTTCAACTTCACTTCGTGATATCGATATTTCGTGATATCGTTACTTCGAAAGTTTAATGGCTTCTCTGCTAATAGCCAGGGGATCCTGACCAGCCTTTAGATTTGTCAAAAAGAATTAAAAAAGAGGCTGAAATATTAATAACAGCCTCTTTAACATTGCTCCTATTTTACTATTTTGAAACTTAGCGGTAATTCTCCATTATCTCCGATTGCTGCAATATATTTCAGTTGATCCTGAGTGAAATTATTAGATAATTGACATTTTCCTCCCTTTATTTCCGATCTTATTACAGGAGCATATATTAAATTATTATCTAATATAATTGCGATGGCATTATTAATATTCCGTTTTGTTATATCAGACCACAAACCTATTGCAGATTTCTTAATTTTAAACTCAATATAATCCCTTTTCCCTTCAGTATCATTTTTAAATTTGAAGCTCTCAATGTCTGTACCCCTTAATATTATTCCATTTCCATTATTAAGTCTCAGTGCATAAAGACAAACATTTGAATTATCAAATACGGTACTCCAGACAAATTTACATTGATTATTAAGTCCCAGAGAGTTTAAATATTCATTTACTTTATGAACTTCTGATGGCGAAGCGCATCCCATATTTGCAGATGAATCATAAGGAGCCTTCTCATGTAAAAGTGTTAATAAGACATCGTCATTTTTCAATAGCTTTGTTAAACTAATATAATTGTATGTTTCATAGAATTCCAGCCTCCCTTTTTGTGTAAGAAGGTTTTCTGCTAATTTTAAGTCCCAATCATCAGTTAATATCACCTGAATTTGATTTTTATCAGGAAAAGCATTGATATCAAACTTTTCTGAACTAAAACTCTTCAATCTGTTCGTAATAATTTCAATTGATTGAGCAAAATTAACTGATGATATTTTACTGTCATTTGTTTGCAGAAGTATTCTATGTGTGGTGTTTGACTTATTTGTAAAGCCAACTGCAATAATACCGAATATAAAAATTGCAATTAATGAATATATTATTGATTTCATTATGATTAAATTTTAAGTTAAAACTATGCCACCATCTTACGAAAGGGCAAAAAATAAACTAGCCCGCCGCAAGCAGCGGGGTATCTTAAGGAAATATCTCTTATTTGTCTCAAGAGACGGTGAATTTAGTCCCATCAGATCCCGAATAAGACTTCGTCTTTTCGGGATCAATTCGACTAAGAATTTTTTCTTCGCTTCGCTTGAAAAAATTGAGTCACATTGATTAAAATCAGAAGATTAACTTAAAATTGGCGGGCCTTCAGTATCCTGGTAATGAATATGATGGTAAAACATGCTAATTGATATTGGATCTATCAAAAGCTCAGTTTTTTGAAGAAATATAATTCTTTGATTAATCAGTCTATTATCAGTAATTATTTTTAATTCTTCATTAAAAAGCTTGAAATTCGCTTTATCAATTAAAGGAATTAAGTTTTCTTGACAGAATAAGTATTGAGCATCATTTAAAGCATTAGTATTTGAATGTAATTCAGAAGCTATTTTATATTGAGAAGCTTTGCCAATAATAGCTTTATCTGAATTCCCGGAGAAGGAAACAATAAAAAGAAAAAATAAAACTATAAAAATAGTACTTCCGAAATAATCGTTTTTTTCTTCTCTTTGATTATACATGTATCAAAAATAAGTATTTAATTTTAATCTACAAAAAATATCATTTTTGTTTCCTCCAAAATGAAAAGAAGTGTAGAGTGTAGGGTGTAGAGTGTAGAGTTGAAGTTGGGGAGTTATACAATTTAATATTTAATATTTAATATTTATATTTATTTTACTATATTCTATTTTATATATAATATTTTCCCCGACTAACGACCAACGACTAAAGGCTTAAAATTGCAATTTGGGGTTTCTTCGATACTCGATACTCGATTGCACAATTGCGCGATGTACACGATATTGGATTGGGTTTAGAATCATCCAATACAATATTTACAATTTTCAATTTAATATAAAATATCCCCCTCCCCGATCTCCGTTCTCTCTATTTACCTTCGAATAATTAAAAAAAGCCTCTTACTCATAACCAACATATTTTTATTCTTACGCCAGGTAGGAAAAGGGGAGTTCCACACCTAATCCTCTCACAGAAACGCATTCCGATGAAAAATCGGGACAGGCTTTAATAGTCTCTCATCATACGGCTCTAGCTATACAAAGCTAAACGCTTCAATTCGATAAACCTATTTGCCACGTGATTTTAATTTTTTTTGTATTTCTTTTTCTAAGATTTTATTATTTGTCGAATTTCTAACAATTATATATGCCAATATTAATGGAAAGAAAGTGAAAAATTCAAAACCATTTTTTACTGCGCTATAAATTGCAATTCCAATTGTAATTCCAATAATTGTAGCATCAATTATTTTATCGGTCTTTATTTTTTTTAGTTTCTGTAAAAGTTCCTGGTCACTTAATTCTGTCAAGTTTTTGGGTGTCATATTTCTAATTTTATTAAGAATACTTCAATTTAAATATTGTGTTTTTCTAAAATTTTAGCTAGCACTTGTGTGGGGGCTGTATCTTATTTGAAATCAATCATTTCTCTATTCGTTGATGTATTTAAATCCATTTTTATTTTTTCAAATTTAATAAGTGGCTTATCTAATTTCTGATGTTCTTTTCCCATAGCAAAACCCATTTTATATCCCAAATCATCTTGCGTTGTCAGATAAACATTATCATAATCCTTATCCCAATCAGGAATAAAAATCATAACTTCTTTATTTACTATCTCATCAGTCATCCAGGCAAATCCAGCTCTAGTTGTGCACCATGCTTTTATTTCTGGTTTATAATCTGGTTTTAAACTTAAGTCATGAGCGTATTTTATATAATTAACAAAATAACAAAATTGGTCAAATTCAATATCATAGGGGAATGTGATTACAAATTGATGATCTAAAATGCTTAATCTGGGTAAAACATTATACTGGTCTTGATTACTCATATTGCAAAGTTGTTCGATGGCTTGCTTTAAATAATCTAATTTCACGTTCTTAATAATTATTATCTTATCATTAGCTATCGGTTCTTTTGGTTTGCTTGAATCACCTGGTCGTGCAATATTGTTTAAATCTGATTCCGAAGACTTTAGTCCAAATTTAAAAAACAAAAATCCAACAACTACAACTATTCCAATGATTAATAATGTCTTGTTCATGTATTTATATTTTAGTATAATTTAGCAATACTAGCAAGGTACTTTCTCATATTGTGCCCAAAGGCTGACGCTTCGGCAAGTGCGGGAATAAATTGCTGCTTAACTGTCAGCTAGCAGAAATGTATGTAAAAATTTCAAATGCTTCAACGATCACGCAAACCCGCATTTGCTATAGCGTTTGTGCACTGTATTTATTTTATTTTTTTTCTCATAACATAATAATCATCATACTCTTTATTTACCTTGAAATCGTTTCGCTTATATAATTCCAAAGGTCCTCTAAAATTTCCGGTGCTCGATAATTTTCCTTTTTTGGGATACACTTCAATATAATCATAGTCTGAATCTGAATAATCCTTAATAATTTTATCAAGAATCTTTTGAGCAATTCCTTGTCTTCTATAATCGGGATGTATTAAAAAACAAACAATTGAACATACCTTATCAGCAGGATTATCAATCAAATCAAAGTCTTTAAGTAATCTTTGATAATTTAATCTGTTATTTGCATTACACCATCCGATCGGTTTATCATTTTCAAAGACTAAATAACCTGTCAGCTTATTCGCATTGATAAGATTTATTACCGCAGAACGGTTTGATTCACGAGTACATATTGATTCATCTCCGGTGAAATGGTAGGAGTAACAATAACAAATTGACCACTCAGGATTTTCTTTATAAATCATAGTATCAAAGAAAAACAAATAGTCGTCTTTTAAGTCTTTAGTCAAAGGTTTAATTTCAATATCCATTTTATTTATTTATTTTGTTTTTAATATAGTGCATAATGGTCACTTGTAAGATGTTATTGCGGCTTTCGAAGAGCGTCAGTGCCCGGCAGGACTTGGAGATCAAGAAAGGAGCTGAGACAACGCACCGCACGAACCCAGCAATGCAATTTACAATTTGTTATGTGAAGTTTTTTGTTCTGAATCATTTGCAGTTTCATTTTTTTTATCAATAAAATCCTTATAGAACTCCAGTAGTTGATTTTCAGTATTTAAAACATCTTGTAGATATAAAATAACTACCATTTTACTTTCTTTTGATCTATTAAAGGCATTTGAATAAGTAAACTCAGCAAGTTTTTCTAATTTAGTATCAATGAGTTTTGATAAAAAATTCATATTGATAAGTGTGGACATTAATTCAAAATCAATTGAATTAATTTGGTTTTTTTCATAAAATTTTAATCCTGAATTGTGTATTGTGGCAAATTGCAAACCATTTGATTTCTTGAATAAGTCAACAATTGTGTTTGAATCTTCAGTATATTTAATAAGAGTGTCTATAAAATTTGATTGTTTTTCAACAATCTCTTTTAAACTGGAATGGTTCGATTTAATTTCGCTATTTATCGTTTCTATCGATGCAACGTGATACTTTCGAGCTTGATAATTCTCTTTAAAATTGCTAATAACTAATGCTATCAAAACACCAATTGTAACTATTGTAAGCTCCCTTAAATAAGATTTAATCTTTTCTCTCTTTGAATTCATTTTCATCGTATATATTAAGAGTTATAATATTCTTGCGCTCTTTTTTAAATCACTTTAAACCTTTTATTATCGCACAAATGGTTATTGAATTTGCACTACCTTCTGTTAAATTACGCACAACATATATATATAAGCACCAGGTAACTTCATTTCCTCCTTGCCAGTCTGCTTAGGTAGTGTTAGCCCATCCGTTTAGATGGCTAAAAGCACCTGAATTATTTACAAGGTAGATTTATTTAAGCCGGCAAATTTCATGAACGAAATTTCGGGATTAATAATGAAATTTCCAAGGGGAAATTTAGTGAAGAGTTTAGACTGTAGAGTGTAGAGTTGAAGTTGGGAAGTTATACAATTTAATATTTACTATATTCTATTTAATATAAAATATCTTCCCCGACTGACGACCAAAGACTAAAGACTAAAAATTGGAATTTGACTTTTGGAATTTATTTGTTTTTTGGGATTTGGAATTTGGAATTTCTTCGATATTCGAAGGTATTTGGTCTCATCCCAGCTTCTCCATCACAAAGAGCGTATATTCTCCTTTAGACCAGAGAAAAGTGTTTTGTATTTTTTCATCCCACTTAAGCAAAGCATTGTATTTCCCGGGGTTGGTGTGGATTTTATGATCATTATACCAGGCCGGATAAAAAATACTATAGCCTTTACGCTCAAGTATCCGAAAGTCTCGGAATATTTTTTTAATCTGTGCCGGGCTGTAGCATCTCGATTTGAGGTGCCTGTCCGGAGAATAGCCTCCCCAATCCTCCCGAAGGCGGGCAAAGGCTGTTTTAAAATTGAATTTCATCACTTGCACAAGCATTTCCCTCATATACCATTTATTCACGAATGTCAACACCGCATGTCCTCCCGGCGTAAGCAAGGTATGGATCTGCTTTACTGTAAAATTCAAATCTTCAACAGTATTCAGTGCCCCGAAAAACACATAAACCATATCGAACTGAGCAGGCCGGAAAATCTCTGTAAGTTTTCTTTCATCGGCCAGGAATACTTTTGCATTGGGAAGTTTCAGGCTTTCTAAACGCTTGCCGGCCATTTCTATCATAGTTGCTGATACATCGATCCCGCTTATTTCCCGCCGTGGAAATTTAGAAGCAAACCAGGCTATATCGAATCCGGGGCCACAACCTATTTCCAGGGCAGAACTGAATGGATATTTGAGAGTATATGAGCGGAAATCCCGGCGCATCCTTTTCAGAATAAGATTTTTTTCCGTACGGGCCTCATAACCCATAGTGGCATTCATATCATAATATTCCGAAAGGGAATCGTAAAATTGATCTGATTGTGATGTCATAAACCTGGCTTAATTTATCAGCAAATTTAGAAAATATAGCTGGAACAGAAAGCATTGATTATTAACGGCTGAAAAATTCACTTCGGAGAGAAAAAATTATAAATTATCCGCCAATAATAAAAAAGCTAATACACTGCACTCAAACAATGGAATTTTAATTATTATATTTGAATGAAATTCAAAACCTTAAACCAAGTTTTATGAAAAATATTCAAAAACCTTACCTGGGGCTATTTTTAATTGCCTCACTTTTACTTCTTTCCGCTTGCGTTCCCGGAAATCAAAAATTCAATACCATTCCAGCCGGATTCTGGATGGGTTTATGGCATGGCTTCATCTCATTCTTCACATTTATTATCAGCCTATTCAATAATAATGTCAAGATATATGAGCCCAATAATACCGGCCATCTGTATGATCTTGGCTTTATACTTGGCGTCATGATTTTCTATGGTGGAGGGTCTAAGTCGAGTTGCCCTAGACGGAGGAGGGGCTGATTAGTTCTCAGAAATAAGTAAGAAGTAGGAAGTAATTAGTAAGAAGTCAGCTTTCTCATTACTTCATACTAATTACTTCATACTAACTACTTGTCTCCAAAACAGATAACCCTTACTCGTACCGAAGTGCTGCCGAAGGATTTGCCCTGGCAGTCTTCAGGGCCTGGTAACTTATGGTGATCAGGGCTATAATTATGGCAATGAGAAAACCTGCCAGGAAGTCGAGGATATTCAGGCTGATGCGGTACTGGTAATTTTGCAGCCAGTTGTCGGCTATCCAGTATATAACAGGAATGGCTATCAGGGTGGAAATGCTCACCAGAATGAGGATTTCTTTGGCTATCAGGTACCAGATATTGGATACCGTCGCACCGAAAGTCTTCCTTACTCCCATTTCCTTTGTTCTTTGTCGAATACTAAAAGTGGTTAAGCCATAAAGTCCCATGGAGGCTATAAGTATGCCTAATATGGTAAAGAGGATCGAGAGTTGGGCATTCTGTTCTTCCTCCTTATAAAGTCTTTCAAAATCCTTATTCATAAAGAAGGACTGCATAGGCTCATTATTCGTAAAAGAACCCCAGACATTATTTATCTGATTGATGGTTGATGCGCTTGCTTCAGGCGCCAGGCGAATGCTTGCATAGCCCCATCTTACATCATCATCCCTGAATCTCATCATGTAAGGGCCTATTTTACTCCTGAGGGATTCAAAGTTAAAATCGTTTACGATTCCGATGACAGGCATATAGCCGACTGAATCGCCCTGATCGCTTGAAATGACAAAACGGCATTCGAAAGGCTCACTCAGGTTGTAATGCTTAACGGCTGTTTCATTAATTATACATGCCTGCCTGTCAGTTGGCAATGAAGGATCGAAGAAACGCCCGGAAGATAATTCAATTCCGTAAGTATCCAGGTAATCATAATCTACATAGTTAGTCTGCAGGAGGAAAGATTCCGTATCCCTCCCTTTCATGCGGTACCCGTTATTATTATTGTTCCTTCCCGGGACTGCCGTAGAGGCAGATACTTTTAGAACTCCCGGAATTTCGAGCAATGCATTTTTAAATTCCTTCATATGGCTGCCCAGTGGTCCTACCCTCTGAATCACCATTACATTGTCCTTATTAAATCCCAGGTTTTTATTGAGCATGAAACTGATTTGCCGGAACATGATCAGGGTCCCTATTATCAACATGATCGAAATAGTGAACTGGAGAATTACCAAGACATTCCTGAGTTTAGCATTGCCTTTTCCTTTTACTCTTTCTCCCTTTAAAACCTGGTATGGATTAAAAGAAGAAAGGTAAAATGCAGGGTAAGTACCCGCGAATAATCCTACCAACAGAGACAGTAAAATCAAGGCGGGTATGGTATACCAGTTATGGAAATAATTCATCTGAAGTTTTACATCCAGTAATTCATTGAAATAAGGAAGGAAAACTTCGGTAATTATAACAGCTAGTATTAATGCTATAAACGACAGCACTATGGTTTCCAATAAAAATTGAAGTATCAGCAATTCTTTGCCTGAGCCGCTGACTTTTTTTATCCCGACCTCTTTGGCCCTGCGGGAAGACTGGGCTGTGGACAGGTTCATGAAATTCACAGAGGCTATGATAAGGATAAGAATGCCAATACTTCCGAATATGTAAAGGTATTTGGGGTCATTTGCGGGTTTCATGTCCTGCTGAACAGAAGGGTCCAGGTGAATTTTGGTAAGGGACTGAAGAAACATCCTGTATTTATTACCGGCAGCCAGAAAATCTTCTATGGTGATCCCAAAAAATTTAACGACTTCTGGGCCGACATACTTTACGATCATGGCCGGAAACCTCGCATCCACACTTGATGGCTGTGAAGAAGGATATAAGAGCACATAAGTATCAAAACTATTGGATAACCATTGATTGTCATCCGCCCGGGGGTTGGTCACGAAAGAGCCAATGACATTCGCTGAAAAATGGGATGCTTCCGGAACTTCCGACATGATTCCCGTGACCCTGTATGGAATGCTGTCGGTACCCACCTTCAGCATTTTATCGATGGGGTCTTCATCCCCGAAAATTTTCCTGGCCACTTTCTCGGTTAAGACTAAAGTATGCGGTTCATTCAGGACTGTCTCTTTCTGCCCTCTGAGCAAAGGAATACTGAAGAATTTAAAAAAACTGGAATCGGCTTGCAGGTAATTGGTTTCGGCAAAACTTCTATCCTTATAACGAAGATTTGTTTCAGCTATATCATTAATGCGGCAAAAATCCTCCACCTCAGGAAATTCATTCTTCATGGCCGGGCCTATTGGGGAAGCTGTAGAAGAGACCGTTACTTCCTGTCCGCCGATCTTACCATTCAATATAACCCTGTAAAGACGGTCTTTTTCCTTATTATACTGATCGTAACTAAGCTCATGAAAAATGAAAAGGCCAATGATCAGACTACAGGCTATTCCGACCGCCAGTCCGATAATATTTATAATAACATAGGATTTTTGCCTGCTTAAAGCCCGGATACTATATTTAAGGAGAGATTTAAACATATCAGGAACAGATTATATCTTTAATAAACTTATATTCTAAAAAAGGAATAATGACCATATGACGAATAAATTTACAAGTAGTTACAAAGCTATCGGTAAAAATCAGGTTCCTAAGTATGGGGGAATGATCCGCTCAGATGCCAGTTGTTGTATATAAATTCTTTTTAAGAAGGTTTTCAGAATTAATTTTATTTTGAAATCTGTTGAGAAATAACTTGGATTTTTAAGGAATTTTTTCTTAATTTGATTTGAAATTATTAAAAACCCAACCAAATCTTACTTTTATGAAAAAATCATCCGCTTTCCGGGCATTAGCACTTCCGGTAATTTTTGCACTGTTTTCAATCCAGCTATCTGCCCAGAATGCCTGGATCAATGAATTTCATTATGATAATGCCAGCACTGATGTGGGCGAATTTATTGAAGTTGTCCTGGAAAATGCCGGAGATTATACTTTATCTGATTTTACGGTCACTTTTTATAATGGAAGTAATGGCACAATATATGGAAGCGCTACGCTTGCGGATTTTACAAGCGGCACAACAGATGGAAATTTCACCATTTATTACTATGCTGTTGTTCTTCAGAATGGGGCCCCTGATGGTTTTTCCCTTGATTACCAGGGAACGGTCATACAATTTCTAAATTATGAAGGTACTACATTCGTGGCCGTAGGAGGGCCTGCCGATGGGATGACATCTACTAATGTCGGCGTTGCTGAAGGCAGTTCAACGCCTGTCGGATATTCCCTTCAATTGCAAGGTGAAGGATCAACTTATGCCGATTTTACCTGGGCAGGGCCGATGGAAAACACAGAGGGAACTGTAAATACAGGACAGACCCTGCTAAGCATAGTAGCTACCCCGCTTTCCGACTGGGCTCTTGTTATTGGAATTGTGCTTATCGGCGTATTCACTTTCATCCGCTTCAGGAGAAACGGGTAGGTCCAGTCAGCAGTCAGCAGTCGGCAGTCAGCAGTCGTTGGTTTTGCAATCTTTTCTGCTTTCCGCCATCAGATCCCGGCCTACGCCGGGATGGCAATTATGTTGACATTTTAAATTTGCCGTCATCCTGACCTATGTCAGGATCTGTCAGCGACTGGCAGCGTAGTAATCTTTTCCACCTTATCACTATATCACTATATCACCTATATCACTATATCACTATATCACCTTATCACCTTATCACCTTATCACTTTCCCCTATTACCCGTGATGACCTCATCCGCAGGTGCATCGGCCATTTCCAGTTTTAAATCATTAAAAAGACATACACTTCTCAATTTGTCTCATATATATGATTACTTTATATCTTTGTCTGGAGAAGCCAAAACAATCACAATAAACCGTTAATCATAAGAGCTCATGTCATTCAGGCAATTCATTCCAGCCTTCTTTTCCATACTCCTGATTTTATCAATATTAAATTCGAAGGAGGCCTGTTCCCAGAAAAAGCAGACCCGGGATACGACACTAATCAGCCCGGATACAATTATAAATGATCTGGATGAAGTCGTGATTACCGGCACCAGGGTCTCGAAAAAAATCATTGATATTCCATATCCGGTAAGCCGCCTGAATTACCTCGATTACAGGTATGACCGGAAAATAGGTGCAAATGACCTGCTTTCAGGTGTGCCCGGCTTGTTCCTGCAATCCAGGTATGGAAATCATGATGTAAGATTTTCCATAAGGGGATTCGGGAGCCGATCCAACTCGGGAATTCGGGGAGTTCGTATTTTACTGGATGATATCCCTGAATCGGAACCCGACGGCCAGACCCGGATAGAGGCCATCGACTTCAATTCCATCAGTCGCATTGAAATAGTGAAAGGAAATGCGTCTTCCCTCTATACCAACGCGCCGGGAGGCGTGGCCAATTTCATCAATGACCTGGATTTCCACCGCTCTTCCCTCACCCAATTCAATCAGTTCGGCTCTTTCGGCCTCAGGAGGAACGGTTTCAAATCGACTGTCAAGACTGATCATTATAAACTTCTGACGACATACAGCTATCAGAATTACGACGGTTACCGCCAACATAATAACGAATACTGGCATATCCTGAATATGGTCATGGAAAGCAATCCTTCTCCAAATACAAGTCTTAAAGTCCTGTTTTATTTTGTGGACGGGATCATCAAATTACCCGGTTCACTGACCAAAGAAGAATTTGCCGCAGATCCATTCCAGGCCGACCCGCGTTCCATCGACCGGGATGAGAAAAGGGTGACTACCAAGGGAAGGCTGGCTGTAAGGTATAATGCGAAATTCGGGAAAGAAAAAAACAATGAATTTGAGCTCACGACTTACGGAACCATAAAATATTTCGAAAGGACCTCCGGCCAGTACAGGATCATCAACCGTTACGGTTTAGGATTGACAGGCAGGTATGTCCATACTAATAAATTCTGGGGAAATAAGAATGAATTTGCACTTGGAGGGGACCTCTTCGCCCAGCCGGCCCGGACTGAATATTATGATAATATCGGAGGGAATAAAGGAGACCAGATCCAGCAATTATTATCCGAAAAAATTAATAATACAGGATTTTATTTTTCCGATAATTTCGAGATCCTGAAGGAAAAAATGTTTGTGCTTTTAACCGGAAGATTTGATAATGTAGTGTATGGACTGAAGGAAGAAACCCTTCCTTCGAGAAGCGGCGACCGGAAATTCAGCGCTTTCACCCCCAAACTTGCATTGAATTATAAGTTGAGTCCCTGGATGGCACTTTATTCTTCTTTCGGCCTTAGTTTCGACAGTCCTGCCAATAATGAAATGGACAGCTATGATCCTGAATACCTGTATAATCTGCAGCTGGAGCCTCAAAAGTCGAAGAATTTCGAACTGGGGATCAAGGGAAACAGACTGAAAATGGAGCAAGACCTGTTCAGAAAAATACAATTTGAAGCGACTGTTTACAATATCTTTATCGATAATGAGATCATCCCATTTGAGATTCTTAGGGGATGTTTTTTACCGGAATGCAGCAAAGACGAACAGGCGTGGTCTGGAGCTCGGAACTCAAATAGAGATTTACCGCGGCCTTAATTTTTCACTGGCCTATACTTATTCTGATTTCAGATATAAATCCTATTCAGCCAAAACCATAGAAATCGATTCCCTGAACAACATACTCGAAACCGAAAAAGACTTTTCAGGCAATGTAGTCCCCAGTGTTCCGAAAAATAATTTCTTCCTGTCGCTTTCATATTCGCATCCTTTGGGAATGCATTTAAACGGCTTCGCCAGGATCAGTTACAGGGGGATCAGCGGGATGTGGGTAGATGATGCAAATACGGATAAGACCGCAGCCTTTAATCTTTTCAATGCTATCTTAGGCTTTGATATGAATTTCGGAAAACTGAACCTGATGCTTTCAGGGGGCCTGGATAATATATTTGACGTGGTTTATGTCGGATTTACGAATACGAATTCAGCCAACAAAAGATTTTATGAAGCAGGGGCGCCACGGAATGTTTTTGCTTCTCTGAGTATTGCTTATACATTTTAAATCAAATGCTGAAAAGAACACTTTATCTGCTGATATTCTGTTTCCTGATTTCGCCTGATATATTTTCACAGGAAAGCGGAAACGAAATTTCAGCGCCCGAATTTGGCGGAAATTACAGGATCTATCCCAGTCCGGTGAACCAGACCGAAGTTTTCATAGTTGCCAGTCCTCTTGATCAGAATATATTATTCACTTCCTGTAATACCCTCACATTCATTCCTTTTTTCATCAGCGAAGGGATTTATGTGACCACTGATGGGGGAAACACCTGGAAAGGTAATGATACTTGCACAGGAGAGCCCATTACATTTCACGGAGGTGATCCCGGCATAGTGATCGATAAGAACGGGACCTTCATCCTGACCCGGCTGGGCCGCTCCCCTTTCATAGGTTTGTATTCTCATTATTCGATTGATCAGGGGCAAAGCTGGTCTTCCCAGAAAGTGATTTCAACCGATGACCTGGAAAGGGCCAGCCTGGCTACTGACCTGGTACCTTCAAGTCCCTTTTATGGCCGGACTTACGCGGTCTGGGTCAAATTTGCCCAGCCCTTCCCGCTTATGATGTCCTATACCGATGATGGAGCCCAAAACTGGAGCAGCCCTCAGCAGATCAATAATCCGCCGAACCGCAGTGCAGGAGGAGACATAGCTATTGGGCCTGAAGGTCAGGTATATGTATGTTGGGCAGGTGTAACGGAAGTCTCCCCTTTCAGGGAGATTTATGTCGGATTTGCCGCTTCGGATAATGGTGGTGAAAGCTGGAATATCAGCGAAAATGCTTATAATGTTAGCGGTATTAACGGGCAGCTTGAGAACAAGGAGAATATCAGGGTAAACGGGCTCCCTTCCATTGCAGTTGATGAAACCGAAGGTCCCCGGAAGGGCTGGATCTATATCGTTACCGGCCAGAAGGACCTTGCACCGGCAGGTTCGGACCCGGATATCATCTTAAACCGTTCTATATGACGGTGGTCTTAGCTTGGTCGGAATGCTATAAGAGTAAACCAGGATCAGCTAAACAACGGAAAAACCCAGTACTTCCCCAATATTCACGTGGATAAATTCGGCGCGGTGAATATTATTTTCTATGATGACCGGAATACGGCAACGGATTCAGCCGCTGTGTTTCTTGCCCGCTCGGCTGATGGGGGCGAAGCCTGGGCCGAATATGAAATCAGTGACCATAATTTTAAACCTGTCCCCATTGGAGGACTCGGCCAGGGTTACCAGGGAGACAATATTGATATAACCTCTACTGATACCAGACTCTGGCCGGTTTGGATGGACAATTCCAGCGGGATTTACCAGATCTGGACCTGCCCGGTCGATTTTTCAAGCCTTTATGGAATTCATGATATTGGATCTGCAAATTCATCTTCCTTTATAAAACAAATTTCCCCCAATCCATTTAAAACATACACCAGAATAATTTACCATGTAAAATCAAATGCCCTGGTCAATATCAGTTTTTATGATATAAATGGGGAGAAAATATCGGAAATCCTGAATGAAGTAAAAAACCCCGGAGATTATGAAACTGTATTTCCTCCCCCCGGACTCAGAAATGTCAAATTAAAAAGCGGAATTTATTTTTGCCATATAACGATGAAGGGGCAAATAGAAATAAGAAAACTAATCTACTTAGAATAAAGGTCTATAATAGAAATTTCAGGCTGAAGCTATATACCACCGCCTGACAGATCTTAGTCCTTCTTCAGATAGCCCTGCAGCGCCTTTACATATTTTTCAAATGCCGCCACGCCTTTTGGCGTAATACGGCAGGTAGTGAGCGGGTAGTTTTTCCGGAAGCTTTTATTTACCGTCAAATAGCCCGCTTCACTTAATTTTGTAATTTGTACGCTCAGGTTACCATTGCTGGCGCCGGTTTGCTCAAGCAGGAAATTGAATTCTGCCGATTCCACACTGATCAGCACAGACATTACCGCCAGGCGGAGTTGAGAATGTAATATCGGATCAAGTTCTTCAAACATAATTCAGGGATTTAACGGGATGAACGTAATAAATAACCCGGGATCAGGTATGCAACTATGATAGAAAGGGCTAAGAGTAAGTATGAATAAATAGGCGGAACAAAAAGGACTGCCGGTGCTATAATCCAGCATGCTATTCCACCAATAATCAGGGGCTTGAATTTAAGTACCCCCCCTGATACAAAAGTACCCATGCCATAAAGACTTATAATAATAGCATAGTTGATGTTCCAGGGTATTTTCCCTGCAATGGAAAATCCAAGTACCATAAACAAAGTGAAAATAAAACCCATCCACAGGTATTTCATTGAGGTATCAATATGGGTCCTGTGAGTACTTTTCTTTCCCATGCGACTACCGGCAATAACAGATACTATCCCTCCTATGGTCATCAGAACAGGCCAGACTATATAGGAATTATAGACTTCCATCCTGATCATTATAAAGTTGGAAAGACTCGCGATCAATACAAGCCAGCCCCATAACAAATAAAAAAATGCATTGTCGCGGAGCTTTGATTTTGAGTTTTCGATCATCGTGAAAATGACATCCATTTTTTCAGCATAATCTTTGGTCGTTTCCATAATTGTTTTATTAAGAATTTGAATTTAATAATTTATTTAAACAAGATGCAAATATAAACTAGTTTATATTATAAACCTAATTATTTTTATATAAAATGATGATATTATTTTAAAATGATGAAAGGAGATGTCAGGAAACTATTGACAGACCAACGTTTTACACCTATTACTCCATTAGAATAATTCTGATGATTTCTGAGGAAATTAAATCCGAGCCGGGATCACCTATACTCAAACAACAAAAATATACTCCGGCCGTTAAGCCATTGGCATCAAATCTTGCCGCATAATCACCGCTTATCATTTTACGGTCAATCAGGTTTGCAACTTCAATTCCCATCACATTCAATATTTTGAGCTTTACGGGTATTTCCCTTATAATTAATGAAGGAATTTTGAATTCAACAGTGCAAGATTTACTAAATGGATTTGGATAAGAATTTAAATTAAAAAGATGATCTGCAGTATATTTATTGGAATTGATCCCTACATTGAAAGGAGGGTGATATCTCAACACGGCTCCATCATATCCCACGGCATATCCATGCAGGGAGTCCGGAAAAGTCATGTCAAAAATGGCAGTGGAATCCGGTGAATCGATTTCCGTCCAGTCAATTCCGGCATTCAGGCTGTAAATTAGTTTTCTCCTGGAACCTAAAGGCGCCCATACTTCGGTATCATTCCTGAAGTCCAGATCAAAGGCCAGTCCCTGAAAACCCAGCTCCTCATAGTTCCAGTTCTGTCCTCCGTCAGTAGTCCGGATTAATCCGACCCCATAGCCGAAATCCGGGTCCCCTCCTGCTCCCATCACATTCAGCGTATCGAATATGTGCAGGCCTCTCACCTCGTCGGCCGGTGCATCGGAAACATCGATGGCATACCAATTATCCCCACCATCGGAAGTCCGCCAGATAACTCCTGCTATATCAAACATTCCGCCGCAGGCATATCCATAATTCTGATCGAAAAACTGTATTTCAAGAACTGGGAAAAAAGCCAGCACACTTGTGTCAATACCAGCCTGCAACCAGCTAATGCCGCCATCAGTAGTTCTAAGCAAAGCATGAGGAGAGCCGCCCATCCAGCCCTTCAGCGAATCCAGGAAAAGTATGCAATTGATAAAGATGTTCTCCTCCGGGTAAACTTCTGAAGTCCACGTATCGCCGCCGTTCCTGGTCTTGAGCAGGACAGTACCGTAAGGGCTGCTGCTGAAATTAAATGAAGTGGCCCAACCCTGGTCCCGGTTCAGGAAAAAAACACTCATAATATTATTTTCCGTTCCGCTATTCTGGAGCGTCCAGGTATTTCCTCCGTCACCGGTATGGATAATCGCTCCGCCATCACCCACAGCCCATCCATAAAGGCTGTCTGTAAAACAAACTGAATGCAGATATGCATCGGTGGGCGCTTCCATCTTTTCCCATGTACCCTGAGCTAAAACAGAGGAAAACATGGACAACAGAAACAGCCATATAAAACTATAACGAATTTGAATTTGCACAGCTTGAATATTTGCAGATATATCTTCAAATTTACGACAAATACAGGATCTTAAGTCATACCCTGAGTAAGTCGCAGTCCATTGTTTTCTATATTTGTTTTCATTTCCGGAAATTAAAGTAGAATCTCAGACATCTTGAATGAAAACATTTGGATTTATAATTATTGCTCTGATTGCCGTACTTCTGATTGTTTTAGTACAGTGGAAGAATATTCGGAAAGTAAAACTTTATAAAGATTTTAGCGGAAAATGGAGAGAATACCTGAAACAGAAAGTTCATTTCTACAGGGAATTATCCCCTTCTGACAAGGATCTTTTTGAAAAAGATATTCTGGCCTTTCTCAACAAAGTCAAAATTACCGGGATTGATATAGAAGTAGATGATTTTGACCGTCTTTTGGTTGCCGCAAGCGCTGTTATTCCAATTTTCAGATTTCCCGAATGGAAATATTATCCGAACCTGGACGAAGTGCTTTTATACCCGGATTCATTCAATGAGCAGAATTTTCAAAGTGAAGGTCCGGAAAGAGATGTGCTGGGCATGGTCGGTTCCGGGTTCCTGAGCCGGAAAATGATCCTTTCCAAACCGGCCCTGCATCAGAGTTTTGACCAGGGAGGACAAAGCAATGTGGGCATCCATGAATTCGCCCATCTGCTAGATAAAATGGACGGCTCAACCGATGGTATACCTGAGTATCTGTTAGGCAGACAATACCTTATCCCATGGATGAAGCTGGTACATAATGAAATCCGGAAAATCGAAAGCGGTCATTCCGATATAAATCCCTACGGATCAGTCAATGAACAGGAATTCTTTGCCGTAGCTGCCGAATATTTCTTCCAGGACCCTGCCCGTTTCCGAAATCATCATCCTGAGCTATACAAGATGATAGACCGCATATTTCACCAGGCTACGAGGTGAACAATATACTCATTGATAATCAGACCATGATAAAATATCAGAGTCTAAATCCTTAAAGTACTCTTACTTACTCTTTAAAACCTTTACATATTCAGATTCCTTTCCCGTGTTTAATTCCAGGAAATAGATGCCTGAGGGAAGATCCCCAATCGGCAGAATGTACTTATGGGCACCGGAAGCTTGTTCACCCAGTGCAATATCTTTAACCAACCTGCCTTGCAAATCAGTCAGTTTCAAACTTACAGATGCACTTGATTTAAGTTCATATCCGACATTAGTAAAATCCTGACCAGGATTCGGATAGCAGCTAAGTCCCATTTCTCCGGTAGCTGTATTCTCCGGAACCGAAACCATTCCCATACTTCCGTCCAGGTAAACATTTTGCGCATAGATACCTGTATTTGCAGGATTGCCTGGGTCCTGACGGTTATCCGCCCATACTGTTATCCATTGGTCGTTCATAAGTTCATTCACAGCCAAACTGCCTTTATCGCTATTGGAATTGGCAAATGTAATTATTTGCTGTGGCCAGGAAAAACTCCCGTCAGGTTTCAAAAGACTGGCATAATAATCGGCAGAGTATATTGTATCTGAACCATTGGTGTTGAAATATTCTTTTTCATAAAAAACACATATCTTGGATAGCCCTGCATTCTTCACAGTAACATCAAGATAAGTAGAATCCTCAGAGCACATATAGGGGACCACCATCTCTGCCGTGTCGCTCCATAATCTCTGACCCGAAGGAGAAAACATCTGACCTGAAACGCCCCAGCAATCCGTCAATCCAACCGGATCATATTTATAATCTCTCCAGAAAACGAAAAAGCGATCTGCTTCCGGCTTATAAGTCACGGAAGGTTCCATCTGCTGACTTCCTGCTTTTGTCGATACCCTGACTCCATCCGGAGACCAAAGCAGGTGTCCGCTTGAATCGATCCTGTTTACCAGGATGGTCGGCTCAGCATTATAAAACGACTGCCAGCTTATATAAGCTCCGTCAGCACCGTCATTCGTGAGTAAAGGCAAGGTAGAGAGCGAGTTGAAAAGCATGATATCACCGGCATCAACCCTCACCGGAGCTTGCCACATCGGCTGGCCGTCCTGGCTCAACTTCTGACAATAAACATGCAGATAATGTTCAGCACCGGGATCATGGGGGTCATCGACACTTAACCAGGACACTATTATGCTATGGTCTTCGCTCACAAGCACTTGAGGTAACATCAAATAATCCGTGCTTTCCAGGAATACTCCGTCACCCCATAAAGGATCCCCGTTTTTGGTCAATTTTTGCAGTCCGATGCTGCTTGGTGTACTTTGATCTGTAGGCTCAATTCCATAAATAAATACATATTCATTACCCGGAGCGATAATCACCTGGGGCCATGCATTGAAATCTGTTGTATTTGTTATCTGAACGCCATCATTTCCCCAGATAAAATTTCCATCCTGGGAAATTTTGTATGCAAATACATTACTGCTGCCGGTCCTTTGATCCTGCAAAGCCAGAATTGCATAGCCGTCGGGGTCTGTTGCCAGTCCGTATTTTGTGACCGAGCTAAGGGTCGGATGGGAACTTATCAGCAATCCGTTTTCATCCCAAAGCTTATAACCGTCAGAATCGAGACGCTGCAAATAAACATCATATTCCAGGTCATTTGTATTTGAATACCATGAAATATATGTGTCGCTAAAATAACCGTTGAATATCATTGGCATAATCTGCGTTCCATTGATATCACTTATTACGGTATTCTCTGTGGGATCACCCGTCCATTGAGCATTCATTAGGGGTGGAAATAGTGCTGTCAGAATAATAATGAGGTAAACTTTTCCATGGATTTTCATTTCGTAAAAATTTAGTGAATTAAAAAATTTGTCTTTCTTCCTGAAATTAAGCCGTCTATCATATTAATTGTTCAAAATCAGCTCCTGCTTATTCATGAATCTAAAGTATTAAAAAATTTCGAGCTAAAATTGATCAGCAATTATCGATTGACCGCTCTGGTATCTTTCTCTGTGATTTAGTTTGCCCGGCTCTTACATTTACCCTTGAGCAAATTCTTTTGGAATAAAATAATGCTTTCTTATTAATTCAGGTATAGCCCTTTATAGTCAGGCATGAAATCAGGTGGATTTTTTTATTGCGGGAATTTTCCAGCTACCATTAATTATTTCTTTATCCGGCCAGTACAAACGCATCATCAGGAAGAACCTTCCTTCCGGGGCGGGAAGCCAGTTTGAATCTTTCCCCTTTCCGGGAGATTCTTTTTGTATAAAAATATCCAGTGAACCATCCTTATTATAGTTAAGTTTTGAAAGGGAGCAGATGGAATACTGCTCCTGTTCATTGGGCACAAAAGATAATTTCGGATCGTACATGGTCAGGGACCAGAAAGCTTTGACGGGGGGAATATCTTCCTTACTGAAATGCAGCACATATTTTTCCTTTCCGATTAATGGATTCTTGTCGGAATCCAATTTCCCGATAGGGAAAATCAGGTCCTGGGGGAAATAGGTTCCCAGGCCGGTTTCAGTGACTAAAGCCCGCAGCAAATAATTAGTATTATAATTGCCCCTGACGGGGATAAATAGCCATCCGTTTTCACTTTTGCCCAATTGCCCAACGGAAGAAAGTATATTCCGGGTTGCTGTCAGGGGAATCTTTGAAAGAGCCCTTGCTGCGGCTGTATCAAGCTGGCTAAGATTAAAAGGCTGTCCCGGGACCAGTCCAATCCTGGCCATTTGGCTGAGGATAGTCTTATCTGCAGCAGCGGGAGGATTGTCTTTCATCAGTTCAGCCAGCAGGTTAAAGTAAGCATCTATCTTCATAGTGTAAACCTGCTCACGGGCAAAAGAATTCATTTTCACAGATGGATCAATCATTCCGGAAGGTGGGATATAGTCCTTCCCAAAAGAATTTAATGGAATCAATTTGTATTTTTCCTGCAGTTTACCGGCTTGTTGAATATCTTCCGTCGATCCGTCACAGTAAATCTTTGCGCTGATCATCACAAGATCTGTAGGGGATTTGATTTCTTCTGTTCCCGCAGGCAGGCTTCCATTCCAGCCTGGTCCGCTTATTACAAATTGCCTTGCTGCACCCCTGTTAGTGCGACTGCCGGGAACTGCTATAATATTTGACCAGGCATCCTGAATAATCATTAAATAATAACGTCCACCCGCATCCGGAAGATCCAGTACATAGGGTTCTTCAGACAGGTCAAGCCAGGCGCCTGAATAAAGGCTATTGTCATCGGGTGCCATAATTCCATTATCTGCCGGGGTCGGTAAATGATTCATATGGGCAAATTGTCCCATAGGGGCATACATGCCCTGAGGGGATTTGACATTGGTATAAATTCTCCTGTTTATCTCGTTAGTAACCAGAGGATAACCATAGATATAAGCATCCGTTCCGATTTTTACGGCTTCATCGGGGGAAATTTTTAGCCCGGGACTTGAACAGCTTACAGCCGCCCCTAAAATAATTATTACATACAAACTTAAAGTGAGATTCCGGCTCATTTTTTTCATTTTAAATTTTACTAAAAATAAATGAAGAAGTATTTTTATATGGCGGAAAGAAGAGATCCCTGCTGAATTTCTAATTCATAGCCATACAGGCTTCTTTTTATTAAACACAAAGTTAAAAAATGATTATAACAGAAGGGAAGCAAATCCCGGAGATAGACTTAAAGATTGTTAAAGACAGTATTGAATAACTCTGATGAAGAAAATTAAGGCTATGAATTTTGTAAGCAGTGGCTTATCAAATACACATGATCAATTGTCCCTATTCTTTTTAAGGACTACCTGAATGATATCAGGCAGGTTAACCAGATTATCCGGACTGGGAAGCCAGCCATCCAATCCTGAGTTTTTTAATGATTCGAGATTATCAATAACTGCTTTTTCTCCGATCAGGATAAGAGGTAATTTTGGATATTGTTGTTTGATCTCTGCAAACAAATCTTTACCCTTCAACCCGGAAAGAATTTCATCACATAGAACCAGCGAAATTTTGCTGTCGGAATCATTATCTCCAAGTAAAAAAGAATGATGAATGATCCTGAGCGCTTCATTTCCACTCCGGGCCTCGATAGTCCTGTATTCTAAGGAATTAAGGTTAGCTATTAGGGCTTTACGAAGGATATCATTTTTGACTACCACAAGTATTTTTTCATTATTTCCCATCACAGGCTGTTCTGAAACTTGAAGTTCTGCTTCCGCTTGTTCATTTTTATATATAGGCAGATATATCATGAAAGTGGTGCCTTTTCCCGGTGAAGTTTCCACATCGATGTGCCCTTTATGATGCTTGACTATCCCCAGCACCTGGGAAAGTCCCAAGCCGGTTGATATACTTGTTTCACCGGTTGTAAAAAATGGCTCAAAAATATGAGGGAAGATCTTGGGTGGTATACCAATCCCGTTATCTTCAATTTTAAGCATGATCCAGGAGCCTTTGATCAACTTACGGCAAAATAAACATCTAATTTCCCTGCCTTCATCCGTAACAGAAAGATTGAAATCGAGCAGGCCTCCTTCAGGCATGGCATTCCGTGCATTAAGAGCCAGGTTCATTACTATTTGCTGCATAGCGGTAGGGTCGGCTTTAATAATAAAATCCCCCAGTCCATAGTTGAAGTTTATACGGATACTCTCGGGGATAGTTCTCTGCAGTAATTTGATCACTTCCTTGAAGAATATCACCAGATTCAGTGGGCGCGGTTCCATTACAGGGCGCCTGCTAAAATCCATAACCTGTTCAGTCAGACGGTTAGCGGCCCCTGCCTGGTCAAGTATAATTCCAAGGGCGTCTTTCATATCCGGCGGTATCCCTTTTTTGCGCATACCAATCTGGGCATAGAGCTTGATCACTGCCATAATGTTATTGAAATCATGCGAAATCCCTGCAGCTAATTGTCCCACTACTGCAAGCCTGTCCTGTTGTTTAAGCCGCAGGTGGATTTCCTGTTCCTCTGTAATATCCCTTATCACAATGGCCCAGTAACTTTCGTCCATATAATCTCCGGCCAAATGTGCCAATATCTCATAAGATCTGCTTCCGGAAACCAGGCTTTGCCATTTATTGTTTTCAGATCTGCCATGATTTAATATTGTCTCCAAAGGAAGCTTCCCGATATGGGAGATCTTTTTGTTGGTTTTAAAATTATCCGTGAGTATCATCATATGCTTTTTCCCAAGAGGATTGACTCCCAATAACTTCCCCTGTTCAGTAATCAGAATTATTCCGATAGGTATTGTATTGATAAGTTGTTCCATACGTTTATTCCGGGAGCTTATTTCCTCCTGCAATTTAAATTGCACTTCTTCAGCAAGTTTTCTGCTTGTAATATCCTGAAGAGTATAATACCCGTATATAACACCATCAATCTGGTGAAGGCTTATAAAAATTTCAGCTGGAAAAACTGATTTGTCTTTCCTTACTATATTCTCTTCAATATGATGCTGATTTCCTTGAATAACCTCGTATACAAGTTTCTTAAATGATTTGTCCTGTAAAAAGATATCCAGTTCTTCTGCATTGAATTTATAAATTTCCTCCCTGGAATATCCCAGGAGCTTTTCCATTGCACTGTTAATATAAATTATCTTCCCGCTTTCCTCAGCCAAACCCTGGGCCTGTTCAGAATTATCAGTAAAAAACTTGAATCTTCCCAGATCAAATTCATTTTTTTTGCGTTCAGTAATATCCTGTATGGTCCCCAGCATCTTAATAACATTTCCTTTCTCATCAAATTCAAGTTTGCCCCGCCCATAAACCCATCTGACCTGACCGTTGATCTGGTTGATGATCCGGTACTCCTTATTAAAAGGGATACTTTTCTCCATTATTTCCTCCAGGTATTCGGCCATCTCTTCTTTCATAGAAGGGTCGACAAGATTGATCCAGCCTTCAATGGAGCGGATATAATCCGGCCCTATCCCGAAAATCTCGTCAAGCTTAGATGAACTTTGCCACCTTTTCAACTTGAAATCAGTCACATAATAGCCCAATTCGGCTACTTGCTGTATTTCTTTAATGAGATAATTCTCTTCGGATAAAAAAGCTTTATCCTTCTGTTTATCAGGTTTATTGTCATTCATAAGTCCATCAAATTTTGAGCTGGAGGCCTATTTAGCTTTTAGCCTTAACATGGGTATGAGAGCATCGAAGCTCTACTATGGGTATGAGAGAAATTATGCTTCTATTGCCGATGGCAATATTTTGATAATTTACATTCTCCTGATTATCTATTTTCTTTGATTTTAGATATGACTTTGTAAGAAGAAGTGAAATATCAGGGAAATTAAATTATCATCAAATTTAATGAATAAACAGTTGAAACTGATAATAATTCATTTATAAATATGAAAAAGTTGATGTTGACTGCTGTTAAAAATGATTACCCCGCCGCGAGCATAGGAGTATCTTAAGGAAAATCAGATTTTCTAAATAGACAGGGAATCGTGATAAGCCAAGCCGAAATAAAAGATAATACGGTCAAATATTAGTTCTAAGTATTGCCGTCCAACAAATAATAAAGAGATGCCATGAGTTCGGATGGATTATCTTTTGTACTCTTCGAGTATCTGCTTGCTCCTGGGATCATTTAATACATTTTCTTTAAGCCTTAATTTGCATATATATTTTTTCACTTTGGCATATTTCTCACTTTTATATCCCATAAGTTTTGCTATCATTTCCATAGGCACCTTAGAGATATATAAACGAAGCACCTGCTGGCACTCATCACTGAGCTGAAGAAAATGGACCTGATAGAGCATATACATTTTATCCTCCACCAGGGCAAGATTTGCATCGTCCTGGTCTTCCAATTCATAATAATCCGGAAGACGGACCTCACGTCCCTTCTTACTATATTGCTGTCTCCATAATTTATAACATATTGCATAGAGATATGTTTTAAATGCGCAAGTCAGAATAAGTTCATCTTTCATGATCTTATTATAAATAATGATGAGGGCTTCCTGAAAAATATCTTCAGCATCAGCAACTCTGCCTGAACCCATAAGGACCAGGTTCTTAATAGCAGGAAAATTTTCAGTATATATCTTTCTGATTGTACGATCATCTTGTTCTCTGATTCCGTTCAAAATGTCAGTATTCGTGCAGTAGGTGGCGGTTTCCATTGTTTTAGTTATTAAGAGTGTGGTTAATATGCAAAGCTACTCTCTTAATTCCCTGCAAACAACAGGCCTTATGCCCAAAATTACGTGATACTAAGGCGGGGGCATATACTCGTATGCCTGGCTAAGTATAACATCGTATTTCTCAGACAAAGATGGTATCCCGGAATATTTCTGAGCCCTCAGTGGTACTTATTTAAAGGGACACTCTGAGGTCGATATACAATAAGATTTCAGGCTCGGCAGTTTGATTTTATAATTTTGCAAGCCCTGCAGAGGGGAAAAAAAGTATTATCCTTATTAGACTATAAAATTGCAAATCCGACAAAAACTTTGTAGCCTATCAATCCATTATCTCTTATAATCTTCGAGTAATAATTTACTTCTTGGATCGCTAAGAACAACTTCTTTAAGCTTCTTTTTACACATAAATTTTTTCACTTTGGCGTATTCCTCAGTTTTATATCCCATGAGCTTGGCTATCATATCCATGGGCACTTTGGAAATATATAAACGCAGGACCTTTTGGCATTCATCACTCATGGCCAGAAAATGGACCTGGTAAAGCATGTACATTTTCTCCTCCACAATTGCAAGGTCAATATCATCTTTGTCTTCCACCTCATAATAATCAGGCATAGGGATCTCGCGGCCCTTTTTGTTTAGCTGCTGCTTCCATAATCTGTCACAAACTGCATACAGATATGTCTTAAATGAACAGCTAAGTATAAGTTCATCCTTAGCTACCTTATTATAAATGATGACAAGTGCTTCCTGGAATATATCTTCAGCATCAGCAATGCTGCCAGATTTTAAAAGGACTAAATTTCTGATAATCGGGAAATTATCGGAGTATATCTTACGGATAACAGTATTATCCTGTATCCTGATTCCATCCAAAATATCAGCATTCATGCAGTTTGTAGCAGTTTCCATGTTATTGAGATTAAAATGAAGGATGGTTTGCCAAATGTAAATTGAACTGCAGCCTTGATCAACAGCAGTTAAGCCTAAATTTACAGGTTACAAATGCGGGGGCATGAAAGCGTAGTGGTCATAAGTACAAAGACGTATATTCAGGATGAAAGCAGAAATTATGGAAATAAATACAAGGTGGGATCAATCTATATAAGCTTGTTCTTTATAGCGAACATAATAAGGTCAGCAGTGTTTCTTGCCTGGGTTTTGCTGAGAATATTTTCGCGGTGTTTATCAATGGTTCTTTTGCTCAGAAATAGATTTTCGGCTATTTCCTGGTTCGAAAGGCCTGTGGCGATCAGGGCGAGGACTTCCATTTCACGCTCAGTCAACAGATCCGTCTTTGATTTACTTTCGTTTAACTGCACAACCAGGTCATAAAGCAGATCCGGCGAAAAATAATTATTTCCCTGCCCGACTGTCTCAATGGCTTTAATGACATCCTCCAGGGTAGCATCCTTCGACAGGAAACCTCTTACCCCGGCTTTGATCATTTTTTGATAATGCTCCTTATCATCCATCATCGACAGGGCAATGATTCTTAAATCAGGATATTTTTCAAGGGAAGCCTTGGTCGCTTCTATGCCATCCATAAGGGGCATATTGATATCCATGAGAATTATATCAGGATGTATTTTCTCAAGTAATTGCATAAATTCCAAACCATTAGCCGCTTCATAGATCTTATCTATCGTTTTCAGACCGGAGAGTGCTATAGAAATTCCTTTCCTGAAAAGAGTATGATCATCAACAATGATTAAACTAAAAGGTTTTATTTTTTCCAAGGCTCAAATATCTTAAACTGATATTGAAAAATAATAATAACAAATTGTAAATAATTTTAAGCAGATGGGGAGTATCACAAAAAAAATCATTTAAACGCATGTAAATTTACGATATAATCCGCTATTATAATAGCAAATAGATAATTAAAGCTATAATCACTGGTATGAACCCCAGGGCAATGCATGGGCAAGGCTAAGTGCAGAGTATAAAATTCAGCTTAAGAGCATGGAATTATTGAAAAATAAAGGATTTTAATCCGAAAGCATCTGAATTATTAAAAGAAAGCCTTTATTTTGCACAAAACTTTCAAGCTTCTTGATCAGAAAATATTATCTCTCTCAAATTGGTTTACTTTGTTTCGGACTGCTTATAGCAGGCGGATTGAGGGCTCAGTCATGGATATTTGCCAAAGAAAAGGACAGCATCCGGATTTTCACGCGTCCGGAGAAAAACAGCAACCTCAAATCATTCCGGGGAGAGATGACGGTTCATTCCACCATGGAAAAAGTCAATGAGCTTATCGGAAATGTTAAGAATTTCGACTGGTGGGATGATGATATTCAGGAGATTAAAGTCCTGAAATACATACCCGACAGTCTGATTCAGTATTATCTCATTTATGATGTCCCCTGGCCATTCACCGACCGGGATCTCTGTGTGGAAGCACATATCAGCACGGATAAAATAACCGGAATCCGGACTGTGTATTCAGTTCCCTTAGCCAATGTTGTTCCCGAATCTCCTGATATGGTGAGGATAAAGCAATACTGGCAAAAGTGGGTAATCGAGCCGGAAGAAAATGGCAAGATCTATCTTATTCTTGAAGGCTTTGTCGATCCGGGGGGAAATATTCCCGGCTGGTTATACAATATGGTTATCACCGAAACCCCTCTAAAGATCATGAAGCGCCTGAGGGAACATCTTTGATTATAAGTCCTGATTACTTATAAAACAAACCAAGCAATTACATATCAGATTTTTTCAGGATTTCTCTTACCAGCAAGCCCGCCATACTGAGCCATCCCAGACTTTCAAAATATTATTATCAGAAGCATCGATGTACATAGTCCCTGCATCATCATTGCCGCTGACTGACGGGAGCAGTGCTGATCGGTTTTAGTTTAAGGACATCATGGATTTTTACGATTTTAAGGCTGAAATCACCGTAAATAAGCGGTTCATCCGTTTCGGAATTGGATATATAGAGCTTCCCCTCCCCGGCTTCATTAAGTCCGGCCCGGGAACCTATGAATACATTATGGCTTCCGACTGAATTCAGGCCGGCCAGAAAGCCGATACAGGTATTGGAAAATCCAGTGGAATTATTTTGCCCGCTCATATAGCCCAGGAGTGTATTTTCACTTGTTGTGGAATTCAGGCCGGCGCTAGCTCCAACAATGACATTGCTTTCGCCGTTCTGATTCAATAATCCGGCCAGGTGGCCCAGATAAACATTTTGTTGCCCGGTGGTATCGTCCCTTCCGGCCAGGAAACCCACATAGGTGTTTGTTCCGCTTCTGTTATTCAAACCAGCCTGTGAGCCGATAAATACATTCTCCCCACCAGCCCTGTTGTTCAAACCGGCCAGATGTCCGATATAGACATTATCCTGTCCGGTGGTATCCTCACCCCCGGCAAGAAATCCAACATAAACATTAGCTCCCATCCTGCTGTTTTGCCCTGCCTTGGATCCAAGATACACATTCTCCTGCCCGGCCCGGTTATTCAGGCCTGCAAGATGACCAACATAGACATTATCCTGTCCGGTGGTATCTTCTCCCCCGGCAAGAAATCCGACAAAAACATTAGCTCCCAACCTGCTGTGCCCTGCTTTGAATCCAAGATACACATCTCCTGCCCGGCTCGGTTATTCAGGCCTGCAAGATGACCAACATAGACATTATCCTGTCCGGTGGTATCTTCTCCTCCGGCAAGAAAACCAACATAAACATTAACTCCAAACCTGCTGTTTTGCCCTGCCTTGGATCCAAGATACACATTCTCCTGCCCGGCCCGGTTATTCAGGCCTGCATGATGACCAACATAGACATTATCCTGTCCGGTGGTATCTTCTCCTCCGGCAAGAAATCCAACATAAACATTAGCTCCCATCCTGCTGTTTTGCCCCGCCTTGGATCCAAGATACACATTCCCCTGGCCACCGAAGTTCCCGAAACCGGCCATGTAGCCGGCGAAAAGGTTATCCTGTCCGGTACTGTCGTTAATGCCGGCATCAGTACCTATGTATACATTGCCACTGCGAAGATTGTTCATGCCCGCCTGACAGCCTATCATCACATTATTCCATCCAACTTTATTATTCAAGCCACTTTGTGCGCCCACATAAACATTCCTTTCCCCCACATCCGTCATCTTTCCGGCTTCGACGCCCACAAAAACATTATTATAATTCTGGCAATTATAACCTGCATTATAGCCTATGGCAACGTTCCATGCACCTGCGTCATGCATAAATCCGGCATGGGAGCCAATGAAAGTATTGCCCTGGGAAGTAGTAGAAGAGTTGCCGGAGTAAATTCCAAGGAAAGTGTTGTTAGCCCCGGGGCTGCGAATGATGCTCATGTTACCTATACGGTAAGATGAATTTAAAGGAATGTTGACATCCCCGTCTATATCCAATTTACTGGATGGGGACGTGACTCCTATCCCGACATTCTGGGAAAAAGAAATAAGGTAATTGCATGCCAGTAAAGCGATCACTGCATATTTAAATAATTGTTTCATGATATGGGTGTTTTTTGGTTTAAATAAAATAATCAGATCAATTATAATCTGCCTGGGATTTATTTTTTGATCACTCACCATCCGCACTCAGAGTGGAACTCCTGGAAAAGATTTAAAATAAATTATGGAGTCCGGATGTTATTTGTTGAGCTTATTGTAAGAGTACCTGGTAGTATTGCAGTGTTCTAAATTACAAATATTCTTTATTAAAATCAAGCTGAATAAGGTGTTTCTCAATGTATTGAACTAATTTAGCATATTCATTCACGATAAATAATAATCCTCCAGCTTTTTAAATTAATTTGAAAAAAAAGTAGGGTAAAACTAAACCTGTTCGGTATCCTGTTATAACACTAAAAATTTTAAGCTATGAAAAGAATTAAATTAACCTTAGCCCTGATCGCATTCATCAGTTTCAGCATCATGCTGTCATCCTGCAAAAAGAATGCAGATATTCAGACTGAAAACACTACTGTATCACAGGATAATTCTTTTGTCGAAGGAATTTACGAAAATGTGAGTGACATTGCTGACGAAGCCTATGACTTCAGTACCAATAACCTGAAATCGACCGATGGCTGGAGACATTTTTTAAGTGATTGTGTAACTGTAACTCTTGACACTACTGCATTTCCCCGTCAGCTCACCATTGATTTCGGGGAAGTAAATTGCCTTTGCAACGACGGACGTTATCGTCGTGGAATGATAATCGTCACATGGACCGGAAGATACTGTGAATTCGGAACAGTGATCAGCCACAGTTTTGAAAACTTTTATGTGAATGACAACCATGTAGAAGGCAGCAAAGTTGTTACCAATATGGGATTGAATAACAACGGGAACGTGTATTTCACCATAGTAATCAATGGGACCGTCACTATGGCTGACAATACCGGAGTCATCACCTGGAATTCTTCCCGTCAGAGGGAATTGATACAAGGATATGACACCCCGGGTCGTTGGGATAATATTTACCTGGTCACCGGAACAGCAAGTGGTACGAGACTTGATGGTGTAAGCTGGCTGAGTGAGATCCTGAATCCGCTTAGAGTTGAAATGGCTTGCCGTTTCATCGTATCCGGAACTGTTCAGATCACCCCTGACAACCTCCCCTCAAGGATACTTGACTACGGCGATGGTAACTGTGATAATATTGCTACCGTCACTATCAATGGAGTAACTTATACTATTCACCTGCGCTGAAGATAAATTTTGAAAGAGGCCTTAGGGATGTCCCGCGGAATCTTCCGTAAAGGGGACATCCCTTTTCCTCTGAAACTTATGCGTATCTTTTCTAACTTTATCCCCATAAAGAAAATATACAACATTGACACGGGAGCATTTTAAAGAACTGTTTGATAATCACTTTGACGCCGTGAGAAATTATGTCTACTACCGTTCAGGCGATACAGATTTGGCAACCGACATTGCCCAGGATACTTTCCTTCGCATCTGGGAAAAACAAATCGGGACAAATCATCCCAATATCAAAGGGCTACTCTTTAAAATTGCAGGCGATATGTTCATCAGCAGCCACCGTAAACAAAAAAACATGAGCCGCTTCAGCCTGCAGTTCAAACCTGAAGATAAAGGTAGCTCCCCGGAAGAATTGATGCTCTTTGAAGAACTGAAAGACAAATACGAAACTGCTCTTTTGAATTTACCCGAAAAACAAAGGACAGTATTTCTGATGAGCCGCATGGACCGGCTTAAATATCAAGAGATTGCCGGGAGCCTTGGATTAAGTGTGAAGGCTGTGGAGAAAAGGATGAATCTCGCCCTGGCATATTTGAAACAAGTTATGGAATCATAAATGAAACACAATTACGATCATATTGACCCAAATTTTGAACCTGGAAAGGGCCCGGAAGATTTTTTCCGGCATTTACAGCCCCCTTTTGAGAAATCCAGGGAGGAAGTATGGGATCAGCTCAGTTCACGTATCGAGGAAAAAAAACCGGCTGGAAAGCTGATTCAATTATCTGTTTATAAGCTGGTGGCAGGGATTGCTGCAAGCATTCTAATCCTCCTGGGCGTTTTCTCCCTTATGCGTTTCTATACAAGCACTGTCGAATGTCCTCAAGGCCAGCACCTGGCCTATGCATTGCCTGATGGCTCTACTATCCAGATGAATGCCTCATCCACTTTGAAATATCATCCTCTATGGTGGAGATTTTCAAGGACCCTGGACTTTGAAGGGGAAGCTTATTTTGAGGTAATGAAGGGGAAAAAGTTTGAAGTCCGCTCCGAAAGTGGGACCACTACTGTTCTGGGAACCAGTTTTAACATATTTTCCAGGGAAAATGTATACAAGGTAACCTGCTTTACCGGGAAGGTAAAAGTCACATCCCCAACTGATAAAGAGGTTGTTTTAAATCCTGATTATAAGGCAGAAATTGATCAGCAAGGCAATATCATGGTTGCTAAAGAACAAAAACCATCAGCCGATATCGCATGGATCAACAATATGTTCAATTTCAATGGCCGGCCTCTGATGCAGGTTTTGGAGGAAATCGGGCGGCAATACAATGTCACTATAGAATTTCCATCAGGTATAAATTATTATTATACAGGTTATTTTTCAAAAGATAAGAATGTGGAAGAGGTTCTGACCTTGGTATGTAAACCTTTTGGACTTACTTTTGTCAGGCTTTCTGATAAATCTTTTAAAATAATCCAAAATTAGCGCTTGTGATCCGGATCTCAGCATTTGTATGCGCACTCTTCCTGCTTATAATCTCATATACTTACGGCCAGCAAATAAGCCTGAAGGAAGAATCCAGGTCCCTGAATAAAGTCCTGATGGACATCTCCGACAGATATAATGTACAAATCTCCTTCGACGACCGGGATCTTTCAAAATACAAAGTCAGCCTTGCAGAAAACTTTCCTGATCCGGAAGCATGCATCCGGAAACTGATCAAAGGCCTGCCCCTTGAATGCGAAAAAAAAGACAATGTATTTGTTATTTATCCAATAGTAAATACCGGAAAAAATGTTTCAGGTTTATTTACCGGACAGGTCCTTGAAAAAGGAAGCATGGAGCCCCTGCCTTATTCCCATGTGATCATCAACGGTCGCGGAACGGTGACCGACCTGAAAGGCAGCTTTGCCTTTTCCCCGGGCAGTGACAGTCTCTTCCGGATAAGGATTTCACACCTGGGTTATTACATTAAAGATACGGTACTCTTAGCCTGTCAGGATGTTCGTTTCCTGCTGAATCCTTCAATTATAGCGCTTTCGGAAGTCGTGATCAGGAATTCTATCATCGAACGTTCCACCCAGATCGGCGACCAGGCCGGGACCATGAAACTGAATCACCAGATAGCGACCTTTTTGCCTGGATTCGGGGATAATTCGGTTTTCAACCTCCTGAGGCTGCAACCCGGAATACTGGCTTCCGGTGAACAAACCAACGACCTGATAGTATGGGGCTCCTACGAAGGTCAAAGTGAAGTCCTCTTCGATGGTTTTACAATTTATGGACTGAAGAATTTCAATGATAATATCAGCTCATTTAATCCATTGATGGCCAAGGATATTGAAGTTTATAAAGGAGGATATGATGCCCGTTTTGGAGAGAGGGTCGGAGGTATCGTGAATATTACCGGGAAAAACGGGAACACGCAGCACCCTTCCTTTTCGGTCACCCTCAATAATATGACCCTGAACAGTATGGTGGAGATCCCTCTTTTTCGGCATGGTTCACTGGTGATCGCGGTGAGGCATACTTATTATGAACTTTATAATCCATCCGACCTGAATTCTCTCTTAAAAAGAAATAATAATCCCGATACCAGCAATAATGTGGACCTGACCATAGTACCCGATTACCGTTTCAGAGATATCAATATTAAATATTCTGCAAAGATCCATGAAAAGGATTTATTTTATATCAGCCTGTACGGTGGAAATGACCGTTTCTCGTATTCTGTGGATCAAGCCGTAAAAAATGTGACGCTTAAGAAGAATACCCTGGAAGAGAATACCCAGTCGGGCGGAGCTTTTTTTTATGGGAAGGAATGGAAGCAAGGTTATTCAACCAATTTCAGCGTAAATTATTCCAGTCTGAAGACCCTATACACGGATGAACTCAGTGTCACACGGCCACATTTCCAGGAGACCAATTATCTGAGGGATAAAAATTCAAGGAATACTATCGGGGAGTTCACTACCCAGGCCGATAACCGCTTTGTACTGGACCGGACCCATACTTTGGAAGGAGGCCTGGTTTTCAAATCCAACCGGGTGGAACTCCATGAGGATACTTTCAATGTTGTACTGGCTAATCTGGATGACAAAGCAAGCCGCATTACATTTTACCTGCAGGACAATATGTCAATCGGGAAAAAGCTGAACCTGAAAGCCGGGATGCGGCTGACTCATGCCTTAAACCTTCAGAGATTCTATGCTGAACCCAGGGTTTCCCTGTCTTTCAAGGCAAATGATTACTGGAAGATCAATGCCGCCTGGGGGCTTTACGACCAGTTTATCACCAAAAGTTCTGTGGTGGATGATCTCGGGAACTATCGATATATATGGACTATCTGCGATAACCAGGACATTCCGGTGCTGAAGGCATCGCACTTTGTGCTTGGCACAGCTTTAAACAGGAGCAACTGGATTTTCAGCCTGGAAGGATACTTCAAGAAGGTCCGGGGGCTTACCCGTTATATCCGGAATGCCGGGAACAGCGGGGAAGGCATTTACCTGG
The DNA here is from genome assembly GCA_963787195.1 of uncultured Bacteroidales bacterium. Taxonomy (GTDB): domain Bacteria; phylum Bacteroidota; class Bacteroidia; order Bacteroidales; family JAGOPY01; genus CAWBCI01. The sequence goes on along the minus strand of CAWBCI010000074.1, from coordinate 2,918 downwards.
GGCATGGCCGGAGTTATGGGCTGGATCTGATGATCAAGAAGGATTTCAAAGGAAATTCCGCCTGGATCTCTTATTCCCTCAGCCGGACCGAAGAGATTTTCGATTATTTCAAGAAGCAAAATTATCGACGGGCACCGCAGGACCAGACCCATGAATTAAAGGGCGCTGTTCTGATCAACCTTGATCCCTTTTACCTTTCAGCGGATTATGTCTATGGCTCGGGATTCCCATCAACGGCAACTCAGCAATTTGTCACGACTGACACCAGGGCTTACAGCCGTCTGGATGTCGCTTTCATTTACAAATTCCTGAACCGCCGGCTGAAGGGCGAAATTGGATTATCGGTCCTGAATGTATTGAACACCCAGAATATCAAATATGCTAATTTCGAGCGCATCCCCGATTACCAGACCAATAGCATCAACATTTACGCGGAGGCTATTCCGCTCACGCCGGCCTTGTATTTTAAATTGTCATTGTGAAAGCTTAATTTTAATCGTTGGTCCTTTCTCCGTGGACCTCCGTGCAAATCTCTGTGTCGCTCCGTGAAACTAATAATTAGGTTGCAAACATGATACTTTTTTTATTACACAGAGCTCCACGGAGGTAACGGAGTTCCAAGGAGAAGGTATTGATCATTAATCACTTAACAATCATATTTAATTAAACATTATTCCCCAACTGGTCACAATTTGTGACCGGTTCATCTTAATCCAAAATGCTCTCTCAACAGTTCTTCAATAAAATCATAGCTTTACAAATAATTCCTATGTCCCTTTCGTTTTTGTAAGATGAAAAAGACCTTAATCCTGATAAACCTCTTATGTTTCAGCGCATTGTTAACAATGGCGCAGAAACTGCCTTCCGCTGAAATGCATCATTTCTTCAAAGAAATTGAGAAAAACAAAAGCTGGCAAAAGCAAAGCGAAAGCTCTTCAGCCCTGAAAGAGAAAAAAGATATTCCCTCCGGTGCTTTTCAGATTGTTAAAAAAATAAAAGACCTTAAACTGCCTTCCCTTTCCCCGAATGAAAATCGCGGAGATACGCTTTATGTAGGATTGCCACCTTTGGATTCATTAATAATTACAGGAGAATATTTTTATGCCGGGAATATTTTCGTGGTAGGGAACGGTGTGCTGCGATTTAAAAATGCGAATGCGACCATACTGGGGGATATTTACGTTTGGGGTGATAATGCCCTGGTCACAGCCGATTCCTCCTATCTCTCCTTTCCGCAGCAATACTTTTACCAGCGCAGCCTGGTGATAGCCGGCCATGGAAAAGTTATCTACCGGAATACCACCCTGGATCACGGGGATCTGCCGCATAACCTGGTCCTGACCGATTCTGCAAGTATAGAGATGGATAACGTGACAAATAAAGGCTTTACCACCTGCGGACTGAATGCCAAATGCCAGGTATCTATCGACGGCACCAACCAGGCAGGGGAATTCGTCATCACCGGCCAAAGCAGCCTTAGGGTTAAAAATGCCCATACGGTTTTACTCTGGCACCAGGTAGCTTCGGGAGGAATGCTCGATTTCAGCTTTCCCGATGGAGATACAGTCACCAGCTACCAGTTCAACCCGGACATGCCGGGTGTAAGCGGGGTTGACTATACAGTTGATGTACAGAATTGCGGGGATGTGATGTGGGCCCTGATGCCTTCGGGCGGCTCGGATATTACGATAAGCGATTCGAAGATCCGCTCGGTGGGACTCTGGTTCGAAGGATCAGATTCGCTGAATGTTTCCGGGCTGGTCAATAACTCGGATTACAGCGATTTTACCACTCCCCTGCCCGACCGAAACCTCCGCTTCGTCAATACTTCGGTACAGACATGGAGCCTTTACACCATGGAATCCTCAATAGTATATCTCACAGGTAGCATAGTGGGTGAAATAGGTTCCATGGCCCGTTCCAAAGTTCAGGCAAGCAATATCTATCTTGACGGATCGGGCGGCTACTGGTGGGCTACCGACACTACATTCATGATCAGCGGCTTTTCCACAGGAGTCAACGATATCCGTTCCAACCGGAATGCCATTTTCCTCTTCGCCTACTCCACTCTCAATTCGGGAATAGCCTCCGCCCACGAAAAATCCATACTTATCCTCCTCCAGAGCCAGATCCCGGAAGAACCTGTGCTTTATGACAATGCCTGCATCTGGAATGTCAGGATCAGCGGGCCTTCTTCAGCTTTTGTGGATAGCCTGGTGCCCGTAAAAGGCTCAGCCTGGATAGATAAGACGGCAAGCAGTCCGCTTATGGATTTTGCCTGGTACAGACTCTATTATCAGCGTGCCGATGAAAGCGTATGGCATACATTAAGTTCCAGGATTTTTAATGAGAAAAGAGAAGAAGAACTTATAAGCTGGGATACCCATGATTTGCTCCCGGGCGGCTATAATCTCAAACTGGAACTCTGCGACAATAGCCCCGATTCGAACAAAGTCGAAGCCATCAAAAGCATTAATCTTCAGCCTAAAATATTAGGAATAGGAGAACAAAATTCGATTAAAAACACCCTGATCATCTTCCCAAATCCCGCCAATGATATCCTCAATATTCATATTCCTATGATTTATAATGATGGTAATAATTCAATTTCTATTTATAATATTTCAGGAAAAGAAATTAAAAAAATCCCTTTAAACGGAAAAAAGGATAATTATCAGATTGACGTATCAGGAATGACTGAAGGGCTTTATTTTATTGTCTTTTATAATGAAGGAAGAATGATAGGAAGCGGGAAGGTGGTGGTAAGTCCTTAGTCGACCTATAACCCACATTCCCCGGCGCCGGAGAAATTGTCGATTCGGCATTCGGCATTGTCGATTGTCGATGTAATTTTCGATTTCCCATTTCCCATTTAATTCGACATTTCGACATTTCTGATATCGTTACTTCGCTACATC
>CAWBCI010000073.1:0-113687 GCA_963787195.1 uncultured Bacteroidales bacterium | reverse complement strand
AAGACTTTGAAGACGCCCAATTATATGGGCGTCTTTTTTGTGCTTATTTCTAAGCACTTAGCTCCGATAAATCTAAAAAATCCAAATCCCAAATAACAAAAAACAAACAAATCCCAAATAACAAATCTCAGGCCCGGTTGTCAATCGTTAGTCGTTAGTCGTTAGTCGTCAAAATTTAAAATATACTCTATTCAATATAATATTTCATATTTCCCCTCTGTGGAACTCCTTTTTATCTTCGTGGAACTCCGTGTAATATATAAAAAACAGGTGGAATAGTGGAGTAGTCCTATGTGTTTTCTATCCCCGAGGTTTCGGGACAAGTTGTGTTGAAAAAAGCTTCTATATCCGATATTCGATACGCGATTGCCCGATATATAGGATGTATACGATATGAAATTTCTACACCTAACCATTAACCATTAACCACTAACCATTAACCATGATCTAATACCCAATATCTAACACCCAATTTTCTATCTTTGCAGCCAATTTAATTTCTATGAAAATTGCTGCTCTTGTATCCGGTGGTGTCGACAGCTCAGTGATGGTGCCTTTGCTGAAGGAAATGGGCTATACGCCGGATATATACTATATACAGATCGGGATGGAAAATGAACCCGGTTTTATGGACTGCCCTTCGGAAGAAGATATTGAGATCACAACTTTTATCGCGAAGAAATACGGCTGCCGTTTCGAAATTGCCAACCTGCACGAAGAATACTGGCAGCGTGTGGTTTCCTATACCCTTGATACTGTAAAGAAAGGCCTTACGCCCAATCCTGACGTGATGTGCAACCGCTTCATCAAGTTCGGGAGCTTCGAGGATAAGTTCGGCAAAGATTACGACCGCATAGCCACGGGCCATTATGCCCGGGTTTTGGACGAAGCCAATGAGCGCTACCTTGGAACTGCCAGGGACAGGAGGAAGGACCAGACCTATTTCCTGGGACGGATAACGCACTCCCAGCTCAACAAAGCCATGTTCCCCGTAGGCGACCTGGAAAAAAAGGATGTACGCCGCCTGGCCCATGAAATGGGCCTGCCCAGTGCCCATCGCCCCGACAGCCAGGGCATCTGCTTCCTGGGCAAGATTAATTATTCGGAATTCATCCGCCGATATACAGGCGAAAGGGAAGGAGATATCGTGGAACTGGAAACAGGGAAGATCTTAGGCAAACATAAAGGCTTTTGGTTCCATACCATCGGTCAGCGTAAGGGGCTGGGCCTCAGTCAGGGGCCATGGTTCGTGGTCAAAAAAGATACCGATCAGAATATTATTTACGTCTCTAACGGTTATGACCCGGAATCACAATACGGTGAAGTAGTCCGCATGGAAGATTTTCTCTTCATAAACGAAAAAGCCGACCGGAATTACTCTTTCGCCCAGCCTATACTTTTCAAGATCCGCCACCAGCCCGAATTCAATGAAGGAATGATGGTGATGGAAGATGAGAAACACTTCCGTATCGAATCCGCTTTACCCATCTCGGGCATTGCCCCCGGGCAGTTCGGCGTGGTCTATAGCACCGACAAGAGAATCTGCCTTGGTAGCGGGGTGATTTGCTCCTAAATCTGATGAAAAAAACGACTATCTGCACTCCGCCGGCAGATCCCGGCCTGCGCCGGGATGACGTTCATTGTGATATCTAAAAAAGCACCGCTTTCTTTTATATAAGAATTAGTGTCATCCTGACGAAAGCCAGGATCTGATAGGGACATTCCCTAAGTCAAATTCAATACAGTTACCGTCGGTTTGCTAATGACTCCGGCTTCTTTCATTTTAGCGGCCAGATCGGGGTCTTCCATCATCTTTGCTACGCTTGAAGGTTCCGCAACATCACCGAAAATATAAATATTATTCGGATCATCGGCTGCCCTGAAAACCCTTTCATTCTTAATTCCGGCATTGCTTCTTCTGCTGGCATCTGCATCAAAAGTGGGACGCCATTTTTTATAATCTGCCACCTTGTGGTTTATTATTACTGTTGACATGGGTTTAAAGTTTTAATGATTTGTATACTTACTATCGGTTTTAAGTGGTTCGTTCAGTTTATTCCCACTTCCTGAAAAATTATGCTCCCAAAGTTAATCCCATAAAAACCGGAATTCTGTTAAGTACTGTTAATTACTGTTATCAAAATGTTAAATATCTAGTTGGAAATCAATATATTCTGAATCTTCATATGATGCCGTCCTATAATGTTTATTGTATAATTATGATTTAGGAATGGGGAATGCTTATTGCATTATCAGGATAACACTTCAACTACTCACTTTTCACGATTCACGACTCACGATTCACTTTTCACGACTCACGACTCACGATTAAAAAAACCCGACCTTTGCAAAAAATATATCATCATGGAAAATTTCGAATTATATAACCCCGTAAAACTGCATTTCGGGAAAGGCATCATTGGAAAACTCGGGAAAAGTGTCAGCCATTACGGTAAGCGTGTATTACTCGTTTATGGAGGGGGCTCCGTTAAAAGGAACGGGATTTATGACCAGGTTATGAATGAATTGAAAAAGGCTGGTGCCGAAGTCTTTGAATACTCCGGCATAAGGCCGAATCCCATTATAGAGGATGTAGATGCAGCTGCAAGACTGGGCAGGGAAAAGCAGGTGGATGTGGTGATTGCAGTAGGAGGGGGAAGCGTGATCGATTCCTCCAAGATCATCTCTATCACAATTCCTGTAAATCATAGCGGCTGGGATTTTATGAGTGGGAAAGCCGTTCCAAAAACTTCCTTGCCGCTGATCAGTATCCTTACATTAGCCGCAACCGGAACCGAAATGAACTCTTTTGCCGTTGTCCAGAATAATGCAACTAAAGAAAAGATTGGTTTTGGGCATATGCTTACTTACCCAAAGGAATCCTTTCTGGACCCTTCCTTTACGAAAACAGTCCCGAAAAACTACACTGGTTATGGCATTGCCGACCTTATAGCACATTGCCTGGAAGCTTATTTTGGTGAAGGTGAAGCATCTCTTTCCGACCGCTTTGTATATTCAATAATAAAAGAGGGAATGAATTATGGCCTTCCTCTAATGGATGATTTGCAGAATTACAGCCTCCGGGAGAAGATCATGTACGCCGCCACGAATGCCCTCAACAACCTGACATCCTATGGGCGTAAAAACGGTGATTGGGGCGTACATTCTATCGGGCATGTTCTTTCAGTTCTGTATGATGTGCCTCATGGTGCCTCCCTGTCAATTGCTTACCCGGCCTGGCTCAAACTGCATGAAGATCGTGCCGGGGACCGTATTATAGAACTGGGGAAAAATCTCTTCGGAACTGACACTGTAGATGCCACAATTTTTGAACTGGAGAATTTCTTCGCCCGGATCGACAGCCCCACAAGAATGAGCGAAATAGGGATAAAAGGGGAGGAAAAAAATGTAGAGATTTATCAAACCATGATATCGAATGAAGTGAATGGAAATCATCATAAACTTTCTAAAGATGATTATCGCAAACTTATCCAACTGATGGCTTAGTAGCGGGGAAAATCCTAAAAATTTAAGGTGTTAGCCCTAAATTTCAGGCTCATATACCGGTATCCTGATGATGAATGTAGTGCCTTTACCTTCGGTCGATTTAAAAGTAACTTCGGCACCAATACCATCGAGAATGCTCTTTACCATGGTAAGGCCCAGCCCCATACCACTTGATTTTGTTGTAAAACTGGGCGAGAATATCAGGTCGGCCTGGCTCTCAGATATTCCTGAACCATTATCACTTATTTCTACCTTATAAAATCTTCCATCAATTATAGCCATGATGCTGATCTCGCCATCCGCTTTCTTCCCTATTGCCTGTATTGAATTTTTAAGCAAGTTGTTGAAAACCCTCAGCATCTGCTTTTCATCAGCGCTGATAAAAAGTTCGGCATCCGGAAACTGATAGGAGAATTGGATGTTTTGAATATCATTGAATAGATCAAGCGAAGTCCTTATCACTTTAGAGAGTTCGATTTTCTTCAAACTTGCCACAGGCATCTTGGCAAAATCCGAAAATTCAGAAGCAATATCCGAGAGATTATCAATTTGCTCAACAATAGTACGCGTAAAACGATCCAAACGGTCTTCCCAGTCGGGGGACTTATCATCCCAGGCCTTTTTGAGGTATTGGACACTGAGTTTCATCGGAGTAAGGGGATTTTTGATTTCATGCGCCACCTGCTTGGCCATTTCCCGCCAGGCACTTTCCCGTTCCGATTTGGCAAGTAATTCAGCGCTGAGAGCCAGCTCGTCGAGCATCCGGTTGTATTCCGCCACCAGTCCGCCTATTTCATCATTCCTTTTCCATTCTATCTTTTCATTAGACTTTCCGATACCGATGAGTCCAAGCTTTTCCCGGATCAGTTGCATGGGTTTGGTAATATATCTTGAGACAAATAGTGTTACCAGAACCGCCAATACTATCAGCAATACATAGGTGTTGATAAAAGCTGCCAGGAAATCAGCGATCTCCTTTTTCATCTCCGTTTGTTTGGCAAAATAGGGGAGGTTCAGATAAGCAATTATATGATCGCGATTATTTCTCAGAGGAATATAGGCGGAAAGATATTCCTGTTGGCCAATCATTTCATTTTGGATGTAAAGCAATATATGTTTAAATGCAAGCTGGTCGTATGCATCCGGCTGCATTTTACGGGAGATCAGGTTTTCATCGAAAATTTGAGGGCGCGATGATGCGATCAGGTTACCATTATCATCAAATAGGTTGATATCAGAGAAAAACACACTGGAGAACTTGTCTAATAACTCAGCCACGTAGGTGTCCAGCGAGGGAGGAATATTATCCTGGTCGCCGAGTTTCTGTTCCAGTTCTATCAGAACTGAATGTGTCTTTTCACTCAGTATATCTATGTTTTTATTATTATTCAGACGGATTATATAGGTCCGGGTAATCATTCCCACAACTATGAAAGAAAGTATTATGATGGAAATAATCGTGGCTTGCAAACGGGTCCTGAAATTCATTTGCATTTTTCGCTTAGGGCCTGTAAAAATGACAAGAATTGTGAACGTAAGCACAAATAGACCAAAGAACAGAAAGAGATAAGAAAAAGGCGCCAGCACATCAAGTAAAGAAGGGTTTTTTTTACTGATTACCAGAGTATTATCATTTTCATCCTTAGAAATATAATGATTGTACCCTCCCAGATTGATAAAAGAATTTTCAGCCTTTTCCAAATAAGCCGAAACATCAAGCTTATAGGAATAATCTCCATATTTATATATCAGGGCATTTTTATAATACCTGGCATAGGAGTAATCAGACAGATCGGAGTTTGTTTTAGCCTTTCTATCTATCAGCAAGTCAGGATAACCTAAGCCAGCTTCATTGAGGAACTTGTAAATCAGTTCTATAAATATGCGGGAACTTGTGGTAGTATCCCCATTGGCCGGGTGAAATTCAAGATAAGCCAGGTAATTATTGGTTTCGGTCTTATTATCCAGGAAATAAAGATGTTTACATATCGTCTGAACTCCATCGGCAGATATTTGGTCCTTAAAATAATCATAACAATTGACCAGATAACTGTCTGGTTGAATATTCAGGACTTCAGACGGATTGCATAAAGTGATCTGTATATCATACTTATTCCAGAAAGCGTTGAAATAATGGGCGTAAAGGTATTTACTGACTTCCTGCTGGGAAATATCATTTTCTGTTTCACTGAAAATCATACTTTGTAATACCGTGTCAGCTAATATTTTCTTTTCCACTCTCATGAATTCAAATTCCAGGAGAGGATCCCGGCGGGAACTTAGTTCCGATGCCAGAAGCTTACGGTTTTCCTTTTCCTTGAGTGCATTATAGTCATCCAGCAGATAAGTGGTCAGAAAGGCGAAAAGTATGATATAAAACACTGCACCCGTAAGGGTTTTGAAGCTTTCTTTTCTTGGGAGGAAATATGCAAAAGAAAATAAAAATATCAGAAGTACCGTAAGATTGATGAGCATCCTGAATGAAAAATCATAGATAAGCATCACAAGGGAAGCAATTAAAAAAGCAATGAGGGCGGCGATAAAATAATCCCTTGCGCCTTTTCCCCGGTCGAAAATTATATCTGCAATTTTTGCTGCAAACAGAAAAAGCGCCAGGATGGCAGCAGTGAGGATTGCAAAACCTAAGACACCAAATATATCTATGTTCAGGATATTATTAAGATTCATCACTATACTCGAGTCCATTACCAGATCTTCCACACCGTCGGTCAAAACAAAATACAGTGTTGCGACAAGCAGAACCATAAGAGTGGAAATTGAAAAGCGCAATGGTTTCCGCCACGATCTCATACTAAAATTGAAGCGATCATAAAATAAATAGGCTACCACCAAAAGGGTCAATATATTGACAAGCAAATCACCCAGAGAAGGGGAGAGGACGGAAGTTGCAAAATAGTAAGGACTGAAGAGTACAGAGTGATAAAGGAAAGAAGGCGCTTTGAAATAGAGGATCAGAAGTCTTATAATAGCTACATCCACCATGAATGCAGGAAAGATAAGCCATTTTCGTTTATTGAATATCGACAAGGACTCATAGGCCCTGTAGAGAAAGATCAGGAAAATAATGTAGGCCGCCAGGCAAAGGCCAAACAGCATAAAATTTTCGGCCTTGGTTGGTTTTATTGATGAAGGAAAGGACATGGAGAATAAAAATTTTCCCTCATCTGAATTGACGTCATATGATCCCTTTTCCAATGACAATCTTATTCCTCTTGGCATATTGAAATCCCTCTGAAACTTATTCATCAGGTATTCATTCTGGTAAGGGAATTTATTTTTAACCAGGATAAGGCCGATCAAATCATCTTTTCCCGCGCTTTCATGAATTATCCTGAACCACCCGTTAGGAAATCTCATGAATGAATTCTGAAGCATGGTTTTGTCGAGACTATCGCTAAAAGGGACGTCATTATCTGACCAATATACTAATGTGTCATTCTCATAAGCAAGTATAATATATCCTTCCCTCGTATAAAGATCGCCCGCAACTAATGAATCAATTTCACGAAATGAAGCTTGCTTTTTAATTTGCGGAATCAGTGATTTCAATTTTCCCTTCAGATCACTTTCCTTTTGATTCAAAACTTTTTCGACATGATCCCGGTATGCCACCAAATTTTCCCTGCGGTACCCTAACCAGCTGTTCAGAAGCATAGCAAGGACTATCAGCAGGATACTCAGGCTAAAATAAATACTTATACCCTTGTTTTTCAATACTTTAATTCATTATATATGAAAATTCACCTTTCTTTTATCACTGATTTTCAAATATTTATAATCGGCCTTATTTTAGGCCATATAAGAAGTTTTAATCAAATATCTGACCAATCTATTCATCCGGTTCATAAATTTGGCAGAAGGCTTAAAATTAAGAAAAATAGGGCTGATTATGCCCCCTGGGGGAATAAGAAATGAAAATGCTTCAAAAAAGTAAAAATATTCATGATTTGTTTCACGTGGAACGAAATCATCTGCCAAGGTAAACCATCAGAACAGAAATATCCGATGGGGACACTCCGGCAATCCTGGAAGCTTGTCCGAGAGTATGGGGACGCATTTTACTAAGCTTTTCCCTTGCCTCGAAAGAAAGTGCAGTAAGTTTATGATAATCGAAATTATCTCTCAAAATCACATTTTCCAGTCGTTCCAATTTTTGGGCCAGCTCTCTTTCCTTATCAATATAGCCTTCATACTTTATCAGTATTTCCGTTTCCTCTAAAATTTCCTTTTTTAGATCCGGATCTATTTTCGAAACATTCTCTAAAAGTCCGCTGGAATATTTCAGAAGGTCTTCAAGATTCACCTGTGGTCTCAATAAAACGTTTGATAATTTAACTTTCTGTGCAAGGGGAGGGGTGTCGATAGTATCCAGGAAGGGGTTGATCTCATCCGGATCTATACTTAATTTACGGATAAAATTGAGCAGCTTATCAATTTCTTCCTTCTTCCGATTAACCCTTTCAACTCGTTCAATGGATGCAAGGCCAATATTATTGGATGCAGTGCTCAATCTCTGATCGGCATTACTTTGTCTGAGTAAAATACGGTATTCAGCACGGGAAGTGAACATGCGGTATGGTTCATCAACCCCCTTAGTAATCAGATCGTCGATGAGAACACCAATATAAGCCTCAGAACGTTTCAGGACGAATTCACTTTCTTCCCGAAGTTTCAGATGTGCATTTATCCCAGCCATGATACCTTGAGCAGCGGCTTCTTCATATCCGGTAGTACCATTAATCTGCCCGGCAAAATATAAATTTTCTATGAGTTTTGTTTCGAGTGTATACTCTAACTGCGCAGGGGGAAAATAGTCATATTCGATGGCATAGCCCGGCCTGAAGATTTTTGCATTTTCAAACCCGGCTATTTTCCTAAGAGCGTCAAACTGTACGTGATCCGGAAGGGAAGAAGAGAATCCGTTTACATAGTATTCTACTGTATCCCAGCCTTCCGGTTCAACGAAAAGCTGATGACTGTCGCGATCTGCAAATCGGTCAATTTTATCCTCAATTGAGGGACAATATCTGGGCCCTATTCCTTCTATCCTTCCGGTAAACATCGGAGACTCATCAAAACCTGTACGCAGGATATTGTGAACTTCAGGAGATGTATAGGTAATATAGCAGCTTCTTTGCTTGCTGAGGCGAGGTGTGTCGGTGAAAGAGAATTTCTCCGGGACTTCATCACCTTTTTGTTCCTGCATTTTAGAAAAATCCAATGTTCTTCCATCCACCCGTACCGGAGTTCCGGTTTTCATGCGATCTGAGTCAAAACCCAGTTCAACCAGGTTTTCAGTCAGGCCACTTGCAGCTTTTTCCCCAATTCTTCCTCCCCCAAATTTCTTCATGCCAATATGAATCACTCCATTCAGAAAAGTTCCATTGGTTAAAATTACAGCCTTAGCTTCTATTTCATGACCCATAGAAGTTTTCACACCCATTATTCTTCCATCTTTCGTAATTAAACCGGTGACCATATCCTGCCAGAAATCCAGATTTGGAGTGTTTTCCAGCATTTTCCTCCATTCAAGCGAAAACAACATCCGGTCGCTTTGCGCCCGTGGGCTCCACATAGCCGGACCTTTTGATTTATTCAACATTCTAAACTGTATCATCGTCCTGTCGGTAACTATGCCGGAATAGCCACCTAATGCATCAATTTCACGGACGATTTGTCCTTTTGCTATGCCTCCCATTGCCGGATTGCACGACATCTGGGCCATATTGGTCATATTCATAGTAACCAGCAAAACCGAGGAGCCAAGATTTGCAGCAGCCGCTGCTGCTTCACAACCAGCATGACCAGCACCCACCACGATTATATCGTAAGTTTTAAACATTTATTAGTCTTTTTCGGGAATTTACCCATATATGTTCCACGTGGAACACATATATTTTTTAAGGGTGCAAAGATAGGTAATAATCTTCTTTAGAAGTCATCAAGGCTTTTTCCTTCTTGGTTTTATCCTTATAACCGAGGAGGTGAAGAACTCCATGGACCAGAAGCCTTCGTAACTCCATTTCAAGGCTTTGCCCATAAATCTTTGAGTTTTCAAGAGCCCTTTCCTTGCTGATATATATATCGCCATTGATTGCTTCTCCTTCTTCTGAATAATCGAATGTTATGATGTCAGTAAGGGTATCATGCTGCAAATATTCCAGGTTTAATTTATGAAGGTACTCATCATCACACAATATAATATTGATCTCACCGGGTCTATTACCCTCTTTTTCAATGACTTGAATAAGCCATTCCGCATTTTCCCGCTTTGCAGGAAGCCGGTATTTAATATTTTCAGAAAAGAAATGAATTGCAGGAATTTTCATGTGAAAGATCTCTAATTCTTCATGCTTTCCTTCACTTTAAAGAACTGCTGCATCAGTTCATAACGGCTTTCAATAACCTTCTCCTCTATGCCGTTGACACGGAATAGCAATTCAAGCTTGCGTCCGTTCTCAAGAAAAGTAACCTCATCACAAAGACTATGTATCAATACCATTCCATTAGCACTATTCTGATCTGAATTAATTAGCTTATCAATATCCTCATAATCCTTATAATTAAAGCCTTCTCCTTGATCAACAATAATGAAAACAAGCCCTTCTTTCCTAACTTCGAGAACCAGGCTCAGTTTCTTGGAGGGATTTGACTTATTTCCGTGTAAAATGCCATTTTTCACTGCTTCTGTGACGGCAATAAGAATATTTCCGAAATATGTATTATTCAGGTGAAATTCATCACTTAATTGCTCTATGAACTTTTCAACATCATGGAGACTTTCCGGATTTGATGCTAATATTATTTCTCTTCGATTCCCCATGGTATTATTTCATTTCAAAATTATAGAAATATTCATTCACCTTGCTCTTATAGAAAGGACGGAGATTCGGAGGGACCGTCCTGAGTAGTTCAACTTCTTTAGATTTTAACTTGTTATACTCTGAAAATCCTTCAGGGTTACTTAAAATTAAATTTTTTGGCTCTGATGACTCTCTTTTTTCTTCCTGTCCACGCTGAAGTTCAGCCTTTTCATGTTTTAACAGCCTAACCTCTATATCTTTAAGCCTTTCCATCATTTGTTGCGTAATGAGCTTGTTAACTAACTCTGTCTCATTTTTGTCCATCTGATCCTTCAAATCTTTCAGGTCACCATCATTTCCCATTCCCTGTTCCTTCATTTGATCTTCATAAGATTGCATCATTTGCCGTATGGCTTCCTGCTGAGCCGCAAGCTTCACAAACTGTTCACTTGTTGCCCCGTTCTTATCCGGATTTGAACCTTTCTGACCCTTGCCCATACTTTCCTTCATCTTCTTGATTTGCTCACCAAGTTGTTTCTGCATCTGGCTGATAGATTTCATCGATGCGCTGCCTTTTCCAGGCTTAGGATTGCCTTTCTTGCATTGACCTGAACTTTGCATCTGCATGGCCTGTTCCATTTGCTGAAGAGCCTCAGACAAAAGTAAAGCCAGATTATTAACTGAGGTCATTACATACTGCTGATTTGACCCTGCCTCGTTCTTCATCCGGTCGTTCAGGTTGTCGATAGATTTCCCAACATGGCTATTAATATCATCTATATTTCGGGTAACATATGGCTCGATGCTGGCCTGACGCTTGCTTAATGCCCATAGCGAATCCTCAACCATAACCAGGTCATCCTTGATCTGTTTCTGCTCTTGTATCAGCTTTATATATTGCGGATCAAGGGTAGATGTACTTACAGTTGATTTTATCAGATTTTCCTGATCGAAGGATATCTGCAGAAGGTTCTCAAGTATCTCCCTTAAAGTCTCGATATTTTCTCCCAAATCTTCCGAATACATATCTGACTGCATCTGTGAAAGCTGTTCTGAAAGCTTTTTCATCTTGTCAGAGGCAGACTTCTGCGATTTACTGGCCTTGCCCGGTTTTCCATTATCCAAATCATCAGATGACTGATCCATATTCTGCTTGATCTCTTCCTCCTGCGGATCTGTATTCTCCATCTTATTTGGCTCTTCAAGATCCTTATTCTTTGCAGCCAGATCATCCATTTGTTTCCTTAAGTCCTCAAATTCCTTATTCAGCTTATCCTGTTCTTCCTTAAGTTTTTCGGAATCCGCCTTTTTTTCATCCGATTTGTCAGATAATTCTTCCTGTTTCTTTGCCAGTTCATTAAGCTTGTCAATAGTTTCCTGCAATTGTTTCTCAAATGCCAGTTGTTTAAAAAGCTCCAGGTTACGGTCAAGCTGTTTTTCAACATCTTCGTTATTATCCTTCATTTTCTGAAGCAGCTGATTGATTTTGTCCTTATCTGCCTGATCAAGCAGCTTTTGCAATTCCTCAAACATTTTCTTCATTTCCGGTGTCATAACCTGTTCGAAAAGATCTTCCAACTGCTTCTGCTTTCTGATCAGTTCCTCATCAACCTTTTTATATTGCTGCTCCTGAAGCGCTTTATCCCTGTTTTCTTTCTGAATTTTTTCAATCTTATCCTGAAATTGCTTTTGCTGATCGAGTAATTGCTGTATCTGTTGTTTGTCCTGCCAATCGATTGTTTCTTTCTCAACTAGTTTCCTACTCAGTTCGTCGGCTTTTTTCTGCAATTCTTTAGCCTCCCGGATACTATTCTCCATATCATCCTTTATCTTTTCATTATCCTGGTCTGTCTTTTTCTCAATTTCATCCATGGTAGGCGCTTTAAAAACCATCTCCTGAGATTTGCTACGCTTACTTCCATTTACAGCATCATTATCCCAAATTTCGAAATGATAGATTACCTGATCGCCGGGTTGAAGCTCTAGTGAATCCATATCCAGTGCATGGAAAAATTGTTGCTGAGTAGCTGTAAGACTAATTGGTAATTCCATGACTTTTTCAGTCGCTTTAATGCTGTCTGCCTTACCATCCGGTATTATAGTATAGTTGAATGTCAGACGTTTGAAACCGTAATCGTCTTTGATAATACCCCTGAAATACTGCCTTTTATCAAGGACGGAATCCTGCACCTGGTCAACCTGAATGAAGGGATAAGCATCCGGAATAACGCTCACGCTGTAAACCAGTGAGTCCCGGCTTTGCATGTACTCATTCACGGGGATGACAGAGTAAAGTGAACTTTTTAGAAAACGTTTATTAAAACTGAATGCATTGGATGAATTATTATCTAGCTCATTTGTTATGTTTCCAAGCCTGAATATCAGTTGTTTCGTATCCCTGGTAAAAAATTTCCATGTAACAGAAGTTCCCGCCGGAATTACGAGGTCCCCTGTATTATCAAGCACTTCATTTTTCTTTCCTGTATAGGCCGGGTACTTCATGGAGGCCTCGAAATTCAGGACGATTGGTTTTGGAAGAACTTTGAGCTCATAAACCGCCGTTCGAACCTGGGCAGCTACCAGGGAGAATTTCTTGCTTTCCTGAAGGTTCCTGAAGGTATATTCAAATCGAATAGGACTCTTCCGTTCCAACTTATAAGTATAATCATTCATATCGATAAATACCTCGGCCGGAAGCGTTTCCCCTTCAACCTTCACTTCCAGCTTATAATCATCCTGCTGAAAAGCCTCAAGCTTATTGTTCAGTACAGTGATAGTAAAGGGAGCCGGTTTTGCAAAAGCCTCGTCATAATTTATTATACGCGTAGTAGGTTCGGTAATAACATTGGGAGCCGCGATAAACAATAATATCAGGATCACTAAGGGGGGTATTGCATAGCGCAGGTAATGCAGGTTTTTCTTAAGATCTATGGCTGATTTGAACGGTACCGGCCTGAGCTTATCTATCTTTTGATTAATGCTTGCATTGACCAGCCCGGCGATCTGTTCTTCATCTGCGACAATTTTTTTGAGTTGCAATGTATTCAGTAACTTGTCGCTGACCTCCGGAAAATGATATCCGATAATCCGGGCCGCTTCTTCATGAGAGATAATCTTCCCGAAACGAAAAAGTTTGAACAAGGGAATTATAACCAGGTTCCAAAGAATCAATGCATTTATCAGAAAATAAGCATAAAAGAGTATGGTTCTTGTGATGGTTCCAAACCTCGCGAAATACTCGGTAATGGTTACAAGCAGATAGAAAAGGATAAATACTGCAATGAAATAGATTGCTCCCCTGATGAGTTGGTTCCGGTAGTATTTCCGGATAAATTCATCCAGTTTCCGGAGAAGTAGTGTATAATTGTCCGTCTCGGGCATATAATTAACAGATTACAAAAAGAAGTACAAAATTCCGGGCTAAAACTCCTATTTTTCCTTATTTCCCAATTGTTCAGCCCACTTTACAACAAACGCTTTTGAACAAAGTTTTAGTATTTTTGTCTTATTCACAAAGATACTCATTGTTTCTTCCTGATTTTTTTCATTTTAAGATATTAATCCATACTCCGATGCAAGCTTTCAAATTCATTTCTGTACTATTAATTTTCGTGGTGATTGGTTTTTCAGCCGAAGCTCAATATAACATTCCTGAACCAGAATACCCCGATTACTGCTCTCATGCAAAAGCCGCTGCTGAAATGATGAAAAATTACTATAGTTTCCAAACCATGGATCCCCTGGAAGAAAAGTACGATGTAAAATTCTATTTCCTGGACCTGGATGTAGAAAATAATACAACTCATATTTTCGGTAATACGACGATCAGGGCAAAAGTAACGGCTGCTTCACTGGATACCTTTGCTGTAGAGTTGGTTCCTGAACTAACTATAGATTCAGTTTTGCTGGGTGGTATACCGGCAACATTCACACGTAGCGGGGATATGGTATATATTAACCTGGCCTCTTCCGTGGCTCAAAATTCCGAAATCAGCGCTAAAATCTATTATGGAGGGGACGCCCCCTCAGACGCCTATTTCGGAGGCGTGACAACCGCGCATAATGATCAATGGAATAAGGATGTTACCTGGTCCTTATCCGAACCTTACGCTGCCAATTACTGGTTTCCGGTCAAGTCTGACCTCACCGACAAGGCTGATTCATGCTGGTGCTTTTTTACAACCAGCTCTCAGAATAAAGTCGGTTCCGAAGGACTGCTCACCAATATTACGAATATGCCGGGAGGGAAGCTGCGCTATGAATGGAAAAGCCGGTATCCCATCGATTATTATCTGATTTCCTTTGCCGTAGCAGATTATGAAGATTACAGCATTTACGCGCATCCTGCCGGGATGGATGATTCTCTTCTGATACAAAATTATATTTATAACAGCCCGGGCTATCTGGCACAAAATAAAAATGCAATTGACGGCACTGTTCCAACACTGGAATTATTTGCAAACTTTTTCGGTCCGTATCCATTCCCGCAGGAGAAATACGGTCATTGTATCAGTCAATTCGGCGGTGGAATGGAACATCAGACTATGACAACTCTGGGAGGTTTTGGATTTGAGATTATAGCCCATGAACTCGGACATATGTGGTTTGGCGATAATATCACCTGTGCCACCTGGAGTGATATATGGATCAATGAGGGTTTTGCAACCTACGCTGATTACCTGGCCCATTCCTATCTGGCAGCTCCCATTTATGATTCTATCTGGCTGAAACTCCGTCAAGACCACGTCATTTCCAAACCGGGAGGAAGCGTTTATGTTCCTCCCAGTCAGTTAAACGATGTCAGCCGCATTTTCGATGGCCGGCTTTCTTACGATAAGGGCGCTTTGATCCTTCATATGATACGCTTCGAACTTCAAAACGACAGCCTGTTCTTTGCTATCCTTCATAAGTATACCGAGCAATATCAGTATTCGACAGCTACGGGTATGGATTTCAAGGCAGTGGTTGAGAACGTGTCGGGCATGGATTTTACGGGTTTTTTCAACCAATGGTATTTTGGGGAAGGCTATCCGATTTATGATATTAACTGGTTACAGTCAGGGGATACTTTAAATGTAACTTCCACCCAAACATCATCCAGCACAGTCACCCCGCTTTTCAAAATGCATATGCCTTATTATCTGCATTTTACCGATGGTACGGATACAACTATTTTGCTTTATCAGGATGCGCATGTAAATACATACAGCATCAATATCGGAAAGACCATAGATAGTATCATAGTGGATCCAAAACAATGGGTAATACACGTGCTAAACAGTCTTTACATGGGAATTGAAGAAACATCCAGCCCGGTATTTTTTACCCTGGGACCAAATCCGGCAAGCACCAGGCTTGGAATATTCTTTCCAAAAGCCATCCGGGGAAATTTCCAGGCCGGTATTATGGATTTGGCCGGAAGGCTCATCACTAAATTCAGTATAAAAGACGAAAACCAGTTTATCGATATAAGTACACTTCCGAAAGGTTTTTACCTCTTAAATGTAAGCGATGGTAAAGAGTTCATCACAAAACGTTTCATCAAAGAATAATAAATTTAGCCCGAATAAGGCCTGAATTTTTTCCTGGTTCGTTTAGTCAATGGATCGGAACGGCAGGCCGCACAGTCCAAAAATCCCTACCTTTGCCCTTCTAAATCAATGATAGATGGAACGTAGAAAAGTGAGAGTGAGATTTGCACCAAGCCCTACAGGTCCTTTGCATATAGGTGGGGTCAGGACTGCCTTATACAACTACCTTTTTGCCCGGAACCAGGGAGGGAGCATGATACTCCGGATTGAAGATACCGACCAGAACCGTTATGTTCCCGGAGCTGAACAATATATTATTGATTCCCTGGAATGGTGTGGGATTAAATTTGATGAGGGCGTGCATATTGGAGGTCCTTTTGCGCCCTACCGACAGTCGGAAAGGAAAGATATTTACCGTAAATATGCCGAACAGCTCATCCAAAGCGGAAATGCTTATTATGCTTTTGATACGGCCGAAGAGCTAGAATCTATCAGGAATTCATACGAAAAAGAGAAAAAGATTTTCACCTATGATAGCCATACACGTCTCCGGATGAAAAACTCACTCAACTTGAACGCTGATGAAGTTGAACAGCGCTTGCAAGCGGGGGAGGCCTATGTCGTGCGTTTTCGGATTCCGGAAAATGAAAGCCTGGAATTCAGTGACCTGATCAGGGGTGAGCTTAAGGTTGGAACCCATACTCTTGATGATAAAGTTTTATTTAAATCGGATGGTATGCCAACCTATCACCTGGCAAATGTAGTAGATGATCATTTGATGGAGATCAGTCATGTGATCCGCGGAGAAGAGTGGTTGCCCTCACTTCCGTTGCATGTGTTGCTGTATCGCAGTTTTGGCTGGGAATCACCTGTCTTCGCACACCTTCCCCTGATACTCAAACCCGAAGGTTCCGGCAAGCTCAGCAAAAGAGACGGCGACCGGCTGGGTTTCCCCGTTTTCCCGACAAACTGGAAAGATCCCGACAGTGCTGAGGTTTATTCGGGTTATCGTGAATCCGGATATTTTCCGGAGGCAGTTATCAATATGCTGGCCCTCTTAGGTTGGAATCCCGGTACCGAGCAGGAGATATTTTCCATGGACGAACTGATAAGTAATTTCTCACTGGAGAGGGTAGGAAAATCAGGCTCCCGATTCGACCCCGACAAAGCCAGGTGGTTCAATCATCAATACCTGGTTAAGAAGAGCGATGCAGAGCTTGCAAAAGAATATCTTCCAATATTATTAGAAAAAGGCATCAGTGCTGAAGTCGCATATATTGAGAAAATCGTAGGCCTGATAAAGGAAAGGGCCAACTTTGTAAAGGATTTCTGGGAACAATCATTTTTCTTTTTCACTCCTCCTGAAGATTATGATCCCGGAACAGTTAAAAAGCGCTGGAAAGAACAAACACCAGTGATCTTGCGGGATTTTGGATCGCTTTTGGGAAAACAGGATGAGCTCAGTTCTGAAATAGTCCACAGTCTGGCTGAAAATTTTTGTAGTGAAAGGGAAATAGGAATGGGACAGCTCATGACTCCACTTCGTCTTTGCATAGTCGGTGGAAATTATGGCCCCGATCTATCGGTAATATGCGGGTTCCTGGGAAAGGATGAGGTGATTTCAAGGATAGGGAAGGCCCTTGCTATTTTACCGGTATAAATCTGAAAATATTTATCAAAACTATTAAGATGTCAACAATTGCTTTGGAAGGAATGGAGTTTTTCGCCTACCATGGATGTTTTGAGGAAGAAAAGATAATCGGAACGCGTTTCATCGTTGATTTGTACATTGATGCTGACACCAGTGAAGCAGAAAAAACGGATGATTTGAATGGTGACTATTGATTATCAGTCTGTTTATGGGATGGTGAAAGAAGAGATGGCAATTTCATCGAATTTGCTTGAACGTGTAGGCCGGCGTATCCTGGATCGCTTGTTTCGTGATTTTCCAATGGCGGCCCAGGCTCGGATAAAAGTATCCAAATTAAATCCTGCCATAGGCGGCAAAACAGAAAGTGTAAGCCTCAGCCTGGCAGGCAGATAGACAGAATTAAGATGACACAGGATCTCAGCGGTATTGATAAGGAACTTTGTCCGCGCTGCGGAAAGGCTTTTAAATGCAGCAAATCTTCAAAATGCTGGTGTTATGAAGTAGCATTGCCTGTTGCGGTACTTGAAGAGATAGAAGAATCTTATGATTCCTGTTTGTGCCCTTCCTGCCTAAATGAACTCTCAAAGGTAGCCCCTGATGCTACCGGCAAATATTCTATCAAAAGTTTCATTTATAAAACGAAAAAAGGGTCTGCCCCTGAAAGGACAGACCCTGATAATTCCTGAAAAATATTTTCTATTCGCTTTCCTTTTGTTCTATCTCCTGCATCTCGGCATGCTCTTCATTCAGCGCAGGCATGGTTTTATTTTTATGCAGGGTCAGTTCCTCGATGAGGTTTTTCGCACCTGCATATTTATCGATCACAAATAAAACATAACGAACATCCACGCAGATTGTTCTCTGAACTTTTGGCTCAAAAGCAATGTCCCCGCTCATGGCTTCCCAGTTGCCATCGAAAGCCAGGCCGATCAGTTCCCCATTCCCATTGATCACAGGGCTACCTGAGTTCCCGCCCGTAATGTCATTGGTGGTAAGAAAGCAAACTTTCATCTCCCCGTTTTCTCCGTATTGGCCATAATCTTTAGATTTGAAAAGTTCTTTCAGTTTAGCCGGGACAATGAACTCAGGATTGTTGGGGTCTTCTTTCTCCATAACTCCATATAAATGGGTCACATAACCATAGAAAACCGCATCAGCCCCTTTATAATCTTCCACACTACCATAAGTAAAACGCATGGTAGAGTTGGCATCCGGATAGAAAGCCTTGTTGGGTTGCATTTCCATCAAGCCTTCCATAAACAGACGTTTCCACTTATCCAGATCGCTATTGACGCCGGAGTATGCTCCGCCAAGCTCCATCATGGCTCCTGTAAGTGCAGTCCCCAATTTATAGGCAGGATCTTTTTCAATAGTCTTGAATTTAGGATTATCCAGGAAGGCATCCAACTTATCTTTATAAGGGAAGATCGATTTATCATAGACGTAAGCTGCATAATCATTAAAATTACCTTTGAATTTATCGACCATTTCCTTAAAATAATCCGGAAGTGAAGCTTTGTCTACTTTATCATAATATGTCTTAAGCAGTTTAGCAAAGACCTTTTGATCTGTTGGTGCATTGTAATCTTTAAAGAATTCTTCTACAGCTGGTTTTAATTCCTTGGCGGTTTCGGCTATTGCACCTGTCTTGTCTTTACTTTCGAGAAGCCCGTAAAGCTGTCCGAATTTTTGGGTCAGGGAGAATATCTCTGCACCTCTCGATCCGGCCAGGGCAGTATAAATTAATGGCTTAAAGGCCGGTCCCATTTTCTCATAGTCGGTTTTAAAATGTTCAAGGACTTCTCCGTATTTTTCTTTTCTCGCGGGATCAGCATTGACCCAGGTAGTGAATTTTTCTTCCAGGGCTTGTTTCTGTTGGTCAACTTTCATTTTTTTCAGCCCTCTTGTCTGTCCTATGAAGTATTTCCAGGAATTAGCCAGCATGGCATATTTGGAAGCATACTGTATCCCTATCTCACGATTAGCATCCATATCTTCTTTCCAAACATTAAGTTTATCGCCTAAACATTCGATCAGGCCTGGATTGAAATCATTCAATTGGAAATCAACCCCATAAGAGGAGAGATAACGGTCAGTGCTTCCGGGGTAACCCCAGATCATAGCAAAATCACCTTTTTTGTAACCATCCAATGAGATAGGAAGGTGGTATTTTGGTTTTAAAGGGACATTATCCTTGGAATAATCAGCAGGCTGTCCATCCGGTCCGGTATAAACCCTGAAAATTGAAAAGTCGCCGGTCTGTCTGGGCCACATCCAGTTATCGGTATCTCCCCCGAATTTTCCAATGGCTGAGGGAGGTGCGCCTACCAGGCGGACATCTTTGAAGACCTGGTATACAAAGAGATAATATTCATTCCCATCAAAGAAACTCTTTACGACCACATTGTATTTATCATCTTTATTGGCATTCTTTTTAAGCCGGGTAGCAATTTCCTTCGCCTTTGCCGACCGGGCGCTTTCGCTCATAGTATCTGAAAGGAAAGGAATGATTGAATCAGTAACATCTTCCATACGGATAAAAAATGTAGCGGTCAGAGCTTCGTTTTGAAGTTCTTCCGATTTATTCATCGCCCAGAAGCCATTAGTCAGATAGTCATGTTCCAGTGTACTATGCTGTTGTATGATGTCATAACCACAATGATGGTTTGTAAAGAGCAGGCCCTGGTCAGAAACAACTTCTGCAGTGCAGAAAAACCCGCTGGGATTGGGACTTGTGCTAAGCCCAACAATAGCATCCTTCAAACTTGAGTGATTTACACTGTAAATTTCCTCTGGGGTCAGGTGCAGTCCCATTTTTTGCATATCCTGATAGTTTAGCCTATCAACGAACATGGGAAGCCACATTCCTTCATCGGGTTCTCCTGCAAAAGCTCGGTTTCCGGTGTTCAGCATCAGCACCGGAATAATTACCAGGCTAAGCAGCCATATAAGGCTTCTGTTTAATTTCTTCAACATAATCTTATCAATTTTAATTCAACAATTTAATAATTTGATTTAAACTTATTTCTATTCAAGTCCTAATACTTTTTTACCCTGAGTGAATACTATGTCGACAGGTATATTTGCATCCTTCAGCCTGTCCAGATCACCCTGAAGCTGTGGATTTACAACACCTTCTTTTTCCACCCATTTTTTAGCGCCTTCATAATCTCCATCTCCCTGCAGATATAGGATTTTTTGCATCAAGGCTATCATGGCCTCCTTGGATTTTTCAAAATTCACAGTATAGGTGCCATCATCATTGCGGGTAAAGGCGCCCATTTCATCAAAGAAATTGAAACGTATCATATTGGCTTTACCATGTGCACTAGCAGCCCCAAAACGGGTAGAACGGAAAATACCTGCGAGGAAAGTCACATAATTGTCCATGATTTCTCCCTCAGTAAGTTCTCCCATTTCATAGAGTTTAGTCACCAGGTAGAGGCCCATTATATCAGCTTTACCTTCTTCAAGTGATGAATATTGCTCTTTGAGTGCTACCCTCACAGCACCTTTTCCGTTAATGGTAATTTTTATTCCCATGGCATGGGCTACTTCATGGAACATTGTATTCTCGAAGAAAGCATTGAAAGTAATATGTTTCCTTTGACTTGAATCGATCAGTATATCGGCTATAGGCACGAGTATCTTATCAAATTTAGCCCGCATGGCATTCTTTAGCTGCAGTTTGCGGGAACCCTTTTCAAGCTGTACCTGCTCGTCATTCGGAAGATTGATAGCTATTGTTTTGCTGCCGGCATTGCAATCCCCTGCATAATACAATACATCATAGGCATTCAGGTCAGCGTCAGCGCCAGGAACTTCGGCTTTATAGGCATCTTTCACCGGAAGTCCTTTCTGCAGATCGGGAAGCATGGCTGCATATTTTTCCAGTCTTTTGCTCCAGTTTGTATCTTTCAAAAGTATATAGGATTCATAGGCGGCTTTATAACCAAAAAGTCCATCTTCATAATTTTCAATCGGTCCGACCACGAAATCGATGAGGGAAGTTTTCATATCCATCCAGGCGAAATCACTTGGCTGGAAATCATCGGTGATCAAGGCCTCTGCCCTCATCTCGAGATATTTCTTCAAGCCCGGATCATCGGCAAGGGCGGCAGCCTTTTTCAATAGCTCAGCAGCTTTTTTAAGTTGAGGTTCAAATGCTTCATGGTACCAGACAACCTTTAATGTGCCATCCGGATTCCGTCGAAGCAGGGTATACTGGCTGGTTTTGTTCAGATCATTGAAGGCTTCAAATTCATCCTTGGTCATATCAACCGGATAAAAATTAGCACCGGCCGGTTTGTTGCCTATTTCTCCAATGAAAGGGATGTTCCCGGCCAGACGATCCCAGGGGCCATAATTGATCAGGGCAAACTGCTTGGTTTCGTTATCGGTAATCCGGTCGATAAATGAATTTTTATGCCCGATAGTCTGTTCCCAGTAAAGATTATCCATTATATCGGCCACATCAAAAAGTATAGATAGAATCTGTCTTTGATTTGATGATAATTTGCTGATATCGGCTTTCAGTTCGAAGGGAGCATAAGCATTCAGGCGCTCAGTGATATACTGAGGGTCAATAGGGCTAAAAGATCTATCCTGAGGGATGATCCCGGGATATTTTTCCTCCAGTCTGGCTTCTGAATCAGAAGACCGCTGGCAGGAAGACATAACAAAGATTATTCCTGCCATCACAAAGAATGATGTAATGTTTCTGAACATTTTCGCGGGGTTTTTAAGGTTAATTTATCAAAGATGCGAATTTACTCATAATCTACATAAAAAATCTGCCGGATCAACAATTTGTTGTTAGATCCGGCAGATTGGTAGATTTGGATTAGCGCATCGCCCCGCTGAGCTTTTTGATCTTGTCCTCCTTGGTGAGTCCGTTTTTTACTTCTATATTGATCCCATCGGAAAGTCCGGTCTGAATAAATCGTTTTTCATAAACCTGCGGTCCGGTTTCAACTTCTACATAGGAAGAGTCTCCTTCAAACTGTAGGAGGCTTTCAGGAATGCATAATACACTGTCGACGCGGGCCAGCACAACCGCAGCGTTGGCGCTGTAACCAGCACGGATAAACTGGTCCTTTTTAAGGTTTACATTTGCTTTGATCTCAAATTGTATGGCCCCGTTTTCCTCAACCCCCTTGGGGGCGATATGCTCAAGCGTGGCATCAAAAGTAGTGTTATCAATGGCTCCTACCGTCAGGATCAGTGGCATGCCCTGGTGGATTTTCCCGACCTCAGTTTCATCTATTTTTCCTTCAAAAATCATATCATTCATATCAGCAACTGAAGCAATCGTAGTCCCCGCGTTGAAAGTATTGCTTTCGATCACCGAATTACCGATTTCAACCGGTACATCCAGCACCATTCCATCGATAGTTGAACGCACGAGTGTATTGGTGGTACTTTCAGTATTACGTGTCTGCCCTTCCTTGATAAGTTCCAGATTACTTTCGGCTGATTCCATTTCTTCCCTGGCATTTTTGAAAGCCAGTTCAAAGTTTTCATAATCAGCTTTTGCAATAACTCCCTGGTCAAGCAAGCCTTTCTGCCGGTCATACTGACGTTTTGCATCGTCATAACCGATCTTGGCACGGTTTAGCCGCGACTCAGCATTATTCAAATTGACCATATTCGGAATGATCTTGATCTTTGCAATAAGATCACCTTTCTTCACTTTATCTCCTTCAATCACATAAAGTTTCTCAATGATCCCCGAAACCTGAGGTTTGATCTCAATTTCCTTTCGGGGGACAACCGATCCTGTTGCCATGGTGCTTTTAACAATGTTTTCAACTTTAGGATTGGTTGTTTCATAAACTACAGGCTTGGCCTGTGATTTTTGATAAAGAAAATAAATAGTATAGCCGAAAATGAATACTATTATTAATCCTGCCAAAATTTTTAATACCCTTTTCATATTTATCCACTTTTTTGATTATTCATCTCTTAATGCCTCTATTGGTCTGATTTTTACCGCTCTGCTCGCAGGTATCAGACCTGCGAATATCCCTGAAACAATGAGCACTGAGAGAGCAGTAATAGCCATATTGAAATTTATCTCAGGATGTGAAAACATATCTGAGCTTGCATTGCTTTTTACCATCACGTAGTTAACCAGTTCCAACAAGCCCACTCCCACAACCAGTCCAATATATCCGGCCATAGTCGTGAGAAATACCGATTCAAGAATGATCTGAGTAATAATTGTTTTGGGCGTTGCTCCTATAGCTCTCTCAATTCCGATTTCTTTGGTTCTCTCCTTAACTACTATAAGCATGATATTACTGACCCCGACCACACCGGCAAATAAGGTGCCTGTCCCAACGATCCAGACAAGTATCCTAATACCCCCGAAGAGATTGGTGAACTTGTCAAATTCTTTCTGCATATTCCATGATCCCACGGCCCTTTCATCCTTCGGATCAATATTATGCCTTTTTCTCATAAGGGCTTTGGCTTCTGTTTCAACTTCCGAAGCAGGAACACCATCCCTGGCTGTTATGGAATACCATCCCACTATGTCGCCAAGGTTATATGTTTTCTGCAAGGTGGTAAAAGGCATATAAACTGATCTTTCATCCCTTTCGGCATTATTTTTCTGCTTAGATTTAACAACCCCTACCACTTTGAAATAAACACCTTGCAACCTGAGATATTCTCCAATTGGATTTTCGTTTTTTTCAAACATCTCATTATAAACCTGTTGCCCGATAACGATCACTTTACGGTTTTCTCTCAGGTCAATTTCGTTTATAAACCTTCCTTTAGTAATATCCATTGGCATAATACGGTTGAAATCCGGTGTATCGCCATAAATATCAAAGGCCCCGGATCTTTCTCCCCTGACAACATTATCGCCCTGTCCGCGGAAACCGAATGCCTGCAAACGGGGAGCAATAAGCTTAATATCAGGAATATTATCTTTTAATGCTTTGGTGTCGGAATTCCGGAAATTGTAAAATCTGCCGCGTGGAAAACCTTTATATGGTATGGTTGTTCTCTGGGTCCACATGAAAAAGCTGTTGGTGGCCATATTCCCAAAGCCCTCCATGACACTATTCTTTAACCCGTTTCCGGAACCCATCATAATAACCAGCAGGAAAATGCCCCAGAATACGCCAAAAGCCGTGAAGAAGGTACGAAGCTTGTTCTTCTTCAACACACTTGAAATTTCATGCCACTTATCAATGTCTATAATTCCCACGTTTCTAATATTTCAATATTGTTCTTCTCAATTGAAAGGCAGCTCCCCTGATTATTCAAGTCAGGGGATATAGCCACCCTTCAGAAGCATTAACCATAGTTATATATGAGAAAATTTAAACTATTCATATCTCAAAGCTTCAATAGGTTTGATACTGGCAGCTTTACGGGCTGGTACGAAACCGGCCAGTGCACCTGACAGAACAAGAATTATTGTTGCCCCCAAAGCTACCCAGACATCTACCTCCGGATTCTTGAAAAAGGAATCGGAATTGGCGAAGAGGGGAGAGATCAATTCCAGCAAACCCACTCCCATAACCAGTCCTATATAACCGGCAAAAGCTGTGATTAAAACTGATTCCTGAAGGATGAGGCTGATGATGGACCAGGGGGTTGCCCCAAGGGCTTTCCTCACCCCTATCTCCTGGGTGCGTTCCTTCACGACTATCATCATAATATTACTCACCCCCACAACCCCAGCGATAATGGTTCCTATTCCTATGATCCATATAAATATCTTTATGGATGCGAAAAGATTCATGAATTTTCTGAATTCTTCTACATTATTCCTAACAAATACAGCTCTCTGGTCATTCGGATCAAATTTGTGCAAGCCCGCCAGGGTATAGGTGATATCCTGGGCCATTTCCTTACTTTGATCGACACTGATATCCTTAGTGGTAATGCACAGGTTAAATATTCTATTAGATTGGTTATAAACCTTTTGGGCTGTCGATATGGGTAGATAAATCCTCTGATTATCACGGTCTCCGCCAACATCTGTAAACACCCCCACTACTTTGAAAGGAACACCGCTGACCTGCATGAATTTCCCGATCGGGTCTTCCGATTTGAATAAAGCATCTTTTACAATACTGCTGATTACTGTCACTTTCCTGAAACCGTCCACATCCATATCGTTCAGAAACCGGCCCTGGATAACATCCAGAGTTTCATAATAGCCATATCCCGGATGACAGCAAATAATATCATAATTGCCATATTCCTTTTTATATGAAAGGGTGTTATTTCTCCAAATCATCAGACGGGAAGAAAAGTGTTCAATATTGGGGGTTTCCCTTGCAACCTCGTCATGGTCTTCATTGGTAAACTGTATCTGCCGCCCGGCTTTCAATCCCTTATATGGAATACTGGTCATACCTGAATTAACCCATAGAGTATTGGTAGCATCCCCTTCAAATTCCTTTTTCACACCATTTTCCAATCCATTTCCTGATCCCAGAAGAATGATCAGCATAAATATACCCCATGCCACACTGAAGCCGGTCAAAAAAGTACGCAGTTTGTTCTTCTTAATTGTACTGAATATCTCCTGCCATTTATCTATATCAAAAATTCCCATGGAGTAAATCAATTTTTCTTTTTATTCCGCTTTCTTTCTGAATATATTGTAATGATAATCAATTCTTAAAAAAATCTTTCATAGCACCATTCCTGACATTATGTTCAATGATTCCGTCTTTCAAATGAATGACCCTGTCAGTTGCCTGGGCGATATCTCTTTCATGAGTTACTATCAGCATAGTGATCCCGGTTTTATTAATCTCCTTCAATAAATCCATCATCTCCATAGATGTTGTAGAATCAAGTGCGCCGGTGGGTTCATCAGCCAGGATAACTTTTGGTCTTGAAATGAGTGCCCTTGCAATTGCGATACGTTGTTTCTGCCCACCTGATAGTTCACTGGGCATATGTTCTGCCCATTCCTGAAGACCCATTCTTTCCAGCATCTCCATAGCAAGGATATTCCTCTTTTTGCGGTTGACCCCCTTGTAATATAGAGGGAGCGCCACATTCTCCATTGCGTTTTTAAATGAAATCAGGTTAAACGACTGGAATACAAACCCGATAAGGTCATTTCTGAAATGAGCTGATTTGGTTTCAGTCAGACCGGCAATTGTAATTCCGTCAAGAGTGTATTCACCCTCGTCATAGGAATCGAGAATACCGATCACATTCAACAGGGTCGATTTTCCCGAGCCAGAAGAACCCATAATAGAAACCATCTCGCCCGCCTCTATTTCCAGGTCAATTCCTTTCAGGACATGCAGGCTGGTTTTGCCGAGGCCATAGGACTTATGTAAATTGTTGATCTTTATCATTGTTTTACTTTCAGAAAATTACTTTAAAGTCAAGGGTTTACCCATATAAAAGTCCAGTATTGTGCTGGTGTATATAAACCTGTATTTTGCCTGTAAAAGATCGGATTCAGCTTTTGTCAGGTCCTTCTTCGTTTGGTTATAATCAACTGAATTTATGAGCCCAACCCCAAATTTTTCTTCTGCATATTTAAAAGCCTCTTTCTGGGCTGAAACTTTCTTTTGTGAAGCGTTAAAGTTTTTCAGGGCGGCAACTGCATCCGCATAGGATTGCTGTATACTTTTATTCAGGTTCAACCTGGCTTGCTTCAAGTCGTAATCAGCTTGTTCCTTCGCTATCTTTGCCTTACTGATTGCCGTCCTTACCTGCCAGCCATTATAAATAGGGATCTGCAAGGTGAAGTTTATACTTTTGTTCTGGTTTTTATTCAATTGATCATTAAAGGGCACCGTTTCATAGCTGCTATATTCCTGGTAATTTCCAAAGACAGTATCCATAGTAGATTTTGTAAATCCAATGGGGACGAGCTTCGTTACTGGGTTCACTCCCTGGCTTGCAGCACCTGAATATCCGGTAGCCCAAACTGCACTAAAACTGAGTGTAGGGCTTATGTAACCACGTGCAATTGAAATGCCTTTATCGGCACTTTCCAGTCGCTTCTCAGCACTCTTGATTTCAGGCCTTTTATCCACGGCCACATTGTAAACATCGTTAGAAGAAATTGCAACTTCTGGGGAAGCAATCGACTTCAATTCAGGCTTCTCTATCCGGAAATCCTGACTTACCGGGTAGTCGATGAGCTGTTGCAGGCTCAGGTAAGATATGGTCAGTTTGTTTTCGGCATCCACCATTTGTGATTCTTCTGTCGCTGCCTGAGCCTGTATATTCAGCAAATCACCTTTAGCCATGCTTCCTGCATTTACCAGCTTTTCCATACGCCGAACCTGCTGTTTGGTAACGTCCAGTTGTTCGCGGGTAACATCCAGCAATTCCTGATTATAAAGTATGTCGAGGTAATAACCGGCCACAGCAACGGAAATATCATCCATTAGTTTATCCAGGTCATAATTGCTGGCCATTAACTCCAGCTGGTTCTGCTTTACGGTATTCACCTGCGTGAAACCATTGAATAGATTCATATCACCCGACAAATAAAAGTTATTGGTTTGCACCCTTGAGGTTGCAAACTGATTGGTGTAGCGGTCAACAGTCTGCCCCCAGTTATAACCATGAGTTGCCCCTGCATTGAGGGATGGTAAAAGCCCCAGTTTACTTTGTAGTAAACTTTTCCTTTTTAACTCCGTATTCAGCACCTGTTTTTTAATGTCCAGATTATTGTCTATTGCATAATTAATGCAATCCTCCAAACTCCATTCTTTTTCCTCGTTCTGTGCATACGCGCCGAATGAAGCAAGAATAAAAAAGGTAAATAAAAATGTTTTTGTAATAGTGGATAGTTTCAAGCTGATAAAAGCCATACTCTTTTGGATTTTAAATTTGGTTTTCACTCAATGAAAATACTAACTAAAAACGTGCCATTTTTATAATGTGTTATATTTTAACTTGTTATATAATTATTTATGATCAAATTAAGATTAAAGTGTACGATGCAAAACAAAGTTTGTACATAATTGAACATGATAAAAAAACGCCAAAAGGCAAACATTAGTGCAATGAGGCTTAAAAATAATGTCCTGGCCAGGTTTGGGTTCCAGCCGGCAACAAGGGGATTGAAAGAAAAACCAGTCTTCTTTCAATTGAGGAATTCGAATATTGCGCGGTATGAAATGTGGGGAATAAATCGGCGGAGTCGCCGGCTGGTCCCTTCCTGGTTTGAAAGATCTTTTGAATAAGTGTATATTTAAGGAAAAGATTCATTGTCTTTTCAAAATGAAAATATCATACCAATTTATTTTATGGGCTGATATTGTTTTATTTATGATGAGTAGAAGGAAAAAACATTTTACGGGCTTTGTATCATTCCGTTCACTATTGTTCGCATGTGTACAATTGAAATAAAAAACCCCAGCCTCTTAAGGCCGGGGTTAAATCCAGGATTCCGCTAATACTATTTAATTTCTGAAAGCGCTTTGCGAGCAGCTTCCAGGGTAGGTTCTACGGATATTTCAGATCCCACAGCCCGTTTCATCCAAACCTGAGGTATGAGTTTTCCCTGTGAATACATCCTGTAAACCTCCTTCGAAAAATTCTTATCCTTCATATATTGTTCGATCTGAAATTGTATAAGATGACCCACCGGATAAGCTGAAAGATAAAGCGGATTATCTATCATATGGGAATAGATAGCAAGAATAGGCGAATCTTTGATCCCGAAAACCGGAGCATAATATTGGTTCCAAATGTCCCTGGCTATTTTAATAACCTGCTCCTTCAGGGTTTCAGGTGTGGCATCGGGATTGGCGTACATCCATTTCCAAACATTCATATCAACCATTGAAACCCCCATTATCTCATAAATAGACCAAATATTGTCAAGAGCCTCCAGGTTCATCGACATCTCATCTTCCTTTTGATTCATCCCGAGAAGTTCCAGGTCCTTCTTCTGGAACATGAATGCCAGAGCCTCCGTAAAGGCTGTATTAGGCACTCCATGAAGAATATAATAATCCACATCAAACAGGGAGATGACCTGCTCCACATTGTGACCAAATTCGTGAACGGCAATGTTATATCCTTTATAATTCATCCCGCTTTTCCCGATACGTGTCCGTAAATGAGCTTTGAATTCCTTGCTTTCAGCACCCCAGGCATGTCCTGCCCCGCGTGAAGGATCCACTTCGACATGTGAAACGATCATATTAGCCGAATCCTTCGGAAACCCAAGTTTTGTCAAAATATTTACAAGGTCCTGTTCAAAAGCTTCCCTGCTGGGATATTTTGCCATCGTGATCTTATCCAGCTGGGCTTCGTTAACACTACTTCTGGGCTTAAACCCATCATACCAGATATCGAAAGCTTGCAAAGGTCTTCCAAGCCTTTTACTGATGAGTTCTCCTACCTGTTTAATTTCCGGGGCCGACATGAGTTTTACAAACAGAGCCTCAACCTCTTTCTGTGGAATCTCCATATCCTCATCAAAGTTTCTGCTTATATAATTTGGATAAAAGGGATTATAAGGATCCATTGCGCTCAATGCCTTGAAATTTTCCAGCAAATAATAATAGCGTGTATTCGGTTCAGGAGTAATGGCAACATCCAGGTCTCCGTCGTTAACTTTGTTTGTAAAGGGGTCCCAGGTATAGCTATAAGAATTGATTACCTGTTCAGGAATCTCCTCATTAATGATACGGAGCATAACTTCATAGATCATCTTTTGTTTTTCAAGGCCCAGACTGTCATTATAATGTGATTTTAGCTCATCCCTCAGGCCCCAGTGGCTTATCAGTTTGAGATCCTTCGGGAACAATTGCCGCCCTTCATTATCTCTCAAGGCTCCCATGAATATGTTATAGTTCGAAATGTAATTGTCTGCATCCGAAGAAACCTGCGAATACTTCTGAACCAGTGAAGCTGGTACCCTGTCGGTAAATACACTTCCCATGCGGGCATAAGCCCATTGCTTGCTGTTCCAGTCATTTCCGAGTTTAGTCATCTCATCCAGGCTGTAAAAAGGAAAATTTAGCAAGACAATAAAAGCAATCTTGTTCTGAAACATATCATCATTCATATGAGCTGCCGGTTCATAACCGGCAAAAATCTCATCCACCGGAAGGATTTCATAGGTGTCAAGTTGAAGGGGGCGCTTCAAGGCAATGCTGATTTTATTGTAACATCCCAGCAGAACTTCCAGGTTAGTGTTCATTCGCTTCAGTAAAAGATCCAGGTCACCCTCTGTGCCCAGGAAATTTGCTTTACAGAAAGCTTTGAAATCGTCGGAAGATCCATCTTTTTCCGACCAGAAATCTGCAGCCTGTTGAACGCCTTTCTCAATACGGGTATCTGATACAAGCGGAAACTGCTCTTTTAAGGCTTTTACTGCTTCATCCCTGGTCCCTTTGTCGATACTGCTAAGCCGGATAGCATCGGGTGCGGCCCCGGAATTCTTTTCCTGTTCAGGGCCCATACATCCACCCATCAATATTATAACTAAAACTAAAAACTTGAATTTACTTTTCATATCTGCATTTTTTAAAATTTATTCCAAATCATTCATCTAATTCAAACGCAAGTACGCGATCATCTCCAAAGGTCGGGACAAATAGCAGTTTTTTGGCAGAAAGGTAAAAAATATCAGCAGCGTTCATTTTGGCGGGAGTGAGGTCCAGGATCATTTTCTTCTGATGGTCCTGGCCAAGTATGTAAACTCTACCTTCCCAGTCGGAGAAAAGGAATCTTCCATCGCCAATAGGATCAAGTCCGTCAATGCTTCCTGTATTATCCTGGTATATCGATAAATTTTTCTTTTTCAGTGTGGATCTGACAATTTTTTTGCAGCCTATATAGAGGTAATCTCCATCCACGCACAG
This sequence comes from uncultured Bacteroidales bacterium, assembly GCA_963787195.1. GTDB lineage: Bacteria > Bacteroidota > Bacteroidia > Bacteroidales > JAGOPY01 > CAWBCI01. The sequence goes on along the minus strand of CAWBCI010000073.1, from coordinate 82,345 downwards.
GCCATTTGGGTTTGTAAGCAGATCATCATCAATAAACAGGCTGATTTGGCCCTCGGAAATTTTAAATACCCGGTTACTGAGCATATCAGAGACAAAAACATTGCCCTTTTTATCAATTGCAATATCGTTCAGAAATTTCGCATCCGGAATAATGAAAGACCTCAGGATCATCATATTCTCAATATCAATCTGTGCTACCCTGTCAATGTCTGCAACATAAAGAAAATTCTTATAGATTCCCATACCCTTCGGTGCATTCAGCCCGCTAAGCCATTTCAGTTCCATAATATCTCCGTTCATGGTCATTTTTGAAATAAAACCATTCCCGTCTTTATCCAAAGGATTTCCGTCAATATTTGAAACATATAGCACATTCCGGGATGGGTCATAACAGACCGATTCCGGAGTCTTGAAAACTTTAGCGGTTTCCCAAATCTTTTTCAGGGAAGCATCTTTGAAAATTTCCTGGGAATATGTTTTATAAGTAAATGAAGCGGATATAATAATGATGAATATAGCACGACTAAAAGTCTTCTTCATAATTAAGAATTTAAAACAAAAATACTGAATTAAGCTAAGCTTTTAAAGTGGAAAATCATACTTTCCGGCAATAAAAAAAGATGGCACCTGAACAGATCAAATGCCATCGCATCAACTAAATCTTTAGTTAAACTGATGATAAAGAAAGAGCCTTAAAAGGTTCTTATAAATAAGTTTAATCTTTTCTGCAGGCTCTTTTTCTATTTCAAGGAAAAATTAATCGGAAGATTATACTGAACCCTTACTTTTTTTCCACGTTGCTCACCTGGTGTCCATTTAGGCATTCCCTTCACAACCCTTATGGCTTCATCATCACAGCCACTTCCTATGCCTCTCAGCACTTTGACATTAGAAACAGAGCCATCTTTCTCCACAATAAAGCTCACGAATACTCTTCCCTGTATTTTATTATTCTTTGCAGCTTCAGGGTACTTTAAATTTTCAACAATGTATTTAGATAAAGCATTTTGTCCTCCTTTGAATTCCGGCATGTTTTCAACTACCATAAAAACTTGACTTTCCTGGCTAACCCCAACCGGTTTGGCTGCTTGTTCAATATTTTTATCCGGTGGTGGTGGAACAGTTTCTCCTGAGCTTTTTGTTGCCTGTCCGCTTTGCCCGAATGCCAGATTTGTCACTGATGCCGAGAAGATTAACCCCAGGATCAGAATGGCTGGCAGCGCGAGAAGAGTTTTTAATCGCGCAATTCTGAGTGATTTTTGTTTTGTCATCATAATAATTCTCCTTTTTAATAATGAATGATTGAAATTATTGGTAAGGTCATTGACCTGTATTCCTAAGCTTTGTTGCAATAATATATTCTGATACCTCAGTACATCCGTACCTTTCAGGATAACTCCTTCATCCGCGAGGTATTCATGAAGACCCTTCACAGAGTGACGATAAAACCAGACAACCGGATTGAACCATTGAAGAATGGTAAAAATTTCAAGTATGATCAGATCTATGCTGTGCCACTGTCGGATATGTACCCTCTCATGTTCCAGAATCTTATCCAGGTTATCAGGTTCTATGTCATCAGGATTCAGGAATATGAAATTAAAAAATGAAAAAGGTGAATAATTCCGGTTGATGAAGACCAGTTTCATGCCTTCAGATCTTTTAACCCCATAACGTTTTATCAGCAGACTTAGCTGTAATATCTGGTATATGAACCTCACACTAAAAATAAGCACTCCCGTGAGATAAATCACAAGCATTACCTGGAAAACAGAGAGGTTTTGAATGACTGTTTCATTCACTTTTTCAGGTGTGATGGTAATTGTCTGAAGGAGGTATGAATAAGTTGTATCAGGAGCTTTCAGGAGGAAATTAAAGCCACTCAAAGGAAGCAGCAGGGAAAATATAATGGCTCCAAGCAGGAAGAAACGGTTTACTGAAAAAAAGGTGTCTTTCCTCAGGAAAGATGCATAGATAATGTATAAAACCGTAACGCTGATAGCCGACTGAAGCAGGTAGCGGAATAAAGTATCCATATCATTGCTTTTTTTTGTTAATATTCTCGGTCATGATCCTGCGGATGTCTTCCAATTCTTCAAGTGAAACATCATTTTCGCGGGTAAAGAATGAAACCATCTCTTTATATGAATTTCCAAAATAATTATCCATGAAACGGGACATGAACGCTCTCGTATATTCTTTTTTAGAAATCCGGGGGTAGTACTGATGGGCTTTCCCGAAAGCCTGATAAGCTACAAACTCCTTTTTCTCCAATATTCTGATAATTGTAGAAACCGTATTGTATGCCGGCTTGGGATTGGGTAAGCGGTCCAGCACATCATTTACGAATCCCTTCCCAATTTTCCAGAGAACTTGCATGATCTGTTCTTCCGCCTTTGTAAGCTCTTTCATAGCCAAATTTTTTATTGCTTAATCTCCAATTTCTTTTGCACATACAAATATATAACTAATCTTTTAGTTATGCAACTATTTTTTTAGTTTTCATGAAAAATATTTTTAAAGAATGAATTTATATTTGGCTGATTATGCCTGGCTTATAAAAACTCGTAGCCCGACTATAGTCGGGCTACGAGTTTTTTAAAAGCAGATCACTATTTTTTCAATATCACCCTGAAAACTGTTCCCTTATCCGGAGCAGAAGATTTTACGAAAATTTTACCCTTATGGTAATTCTCAATAATGCGTTTCGAAAGGGAAAGACCCAGGCCCCATCCTCGCTTTTTGCTTGTAAAACCCGGGTGAAAGATAGATTTGAACTTTGACTTGCTGATTCCCTTGCCAGTATCTTCAAAATCAATAATGACAGTTTTCGGGTCCTCGGTAACAGAGATGTTGATATTACCGGTATTGTTCATGGCGTCTACTGCATTCTTGCATAGGTTTTCCACCACCCATTCAAAAAGCTGTATATTCACAGGTGCAATGATCACCTGACCGGGATTGACATTCGTGCTGTATATGACCTTACGCGAGGTACGCATCTTCAAATAATCGATCGATTCAAGAATCACCTCCACAATATTTACCTCTACCAGCTTTGCAGGCGAACCTATCTTGGAAAATCGTTCGGTGATATTTTCAAGGCGCCGGATATCCTTCTCGATCTCACTGATCTCCTCCTCATTTCCTCCCTTGATCTTAAGCAGTTCGATCCAGGCCATGATGGATGAAAGAGGCGTGCCTAACTGATGTGCAGTTTCTTTTGACATCCCGATCCAGACCAGGTTCTGTTCAGATTTACGGGCAGTGCTGAATAAAAGGTAGGATATCATAAGAAAAACCCCTATCACGATAAACTGCACATATGGATAATATAAGATCTGCCTGAGCAGCAAAGAATCCATATAATAAATATAGCTCTTCCCAAATTCCGGAAGGTTAATTACAATGGGGTCATTTTCTCCTGACATTTTGGAAATCAACGACTCCACATAATGTTTATCTTCCAGCTTCTTTTTATCAATATTCCCGCTCTCGATAACCCTCATATGTGTACTGTCGGTTATGAGAACAGGAACTGAGGCCGAATTTCCCACCACTTCCGAAAAAAAAGATTCAAGAAGATCATTCAGAACCATCCGCAACTCGGTATATATCTTGGATTCCTTAAAATACAATAATTGATAATCGTTAGCATAGTAAACAATCTTGATGGGATCAAAGGAAGAAAAGACATTCTTCAGACTGTCGGTCATCATGCTGAGGTTTTTCATATCTACATCGCTGATATTCTTATAGGATATGATCCTCCCTTCCTTATTAGTCAGTATTATTGGGATAGTAGTATTATTATCTATCAGTTTCCAGTAAAAAGTCAGCGTAGGTGAATCTTCCACATTCTGTATATTCTGGTAAGCCCCCGCGAGTATTTCAGCTCTTTTCTTTTCCTCTTCCTTGATCTGGTCAAAGAATTTCTTTGTATAATTTACCAGATTGGCTTTACGGTGGATAGCATTGGCCCAGATGTGTATATTGGTCCTTTCATCTTTGGCTATTTCTCTAGCCAGTATATTCGTATACCATAGTGAAAGGGTAAAGATGATTAGTGCCAGTCCGAATAAAAGCCACTTCCATCTCTTCTTTTTATAATAAATTTGCACAGTTAAGAATTTAACTCAAAACGTTTATCATTTAGACTTTATTGGGTGAAGGCCTTATCAGTCATTAAAAACATCTTCAGGCCATCAAGAAACTAAATTAGAAAAAAAATCACTTGATCAGTTTCTGATCATCAAAGCAAATATACTTTATGGAATTCAATGAAATTATGAACTCCTGGATATTTATCTGGATAGCGCTTCCCTTTCTCATCTTTATTGCAAGGGTGATGGATGTGAGTATTGGCACGATTGCGATTGATATTTGTCTCAAAAGGATACAAAATATATGCTCCTATCCTGGGCTTTTTCGAGGTTATAATCTGGCTGCTTGCCATCGGTCAGATAATGCAGCACCTGGACAATATTGTTTGTTATCTGGCCTATGGCCTGGGTTTTGCCACCGGAAACTACTTCGGAATATATCTCGAGCAAAAAATGTCATTGGGGGCCGTGGTACTCAGGGTCATTCCCAAAAAAGACACATCAGCTCTAATAAATCACCTAAGGGAGGCGAATTTCGGAGTCTCAGCTGTTGACATTGAAGGTATGACCGGAAAATCCCAAATGTTACTGATGATCATAAAGAGGAAACACCTGAATGAAGTGCTGGAAATAATTCATTCACATAATCCGAATGCTTTTTATACAATAGAGGATGTGAAAAGCGTAAGTGAAGGGTATTTCAGGAATCCACAGAAGAATTCGATCTTTCCTTCATTCAGCCTGTTTCATGATTTCAGGAAGGGAAAATAAACTACCCTGCCGCAAGCAACGAGGTATACAGAGGGAATTTTTCCCGGAAGTTCCCGAATAAGACTTCGTCTTTTCGGGATCAATTCGACTGAAAAATTTTTCTTCACTTCGTTTGAAAAATTTGAGTCTCATTGATTAAAAAGGGAATTCTTCCTTATAGTCAATTTTTTCCTGCTTTTCTCCCTCCTTTGGTTTTTCAGCTTCGAGATGCACCGGATTTCCATTGATAAAGATTGCTTTAGGCTCGGTTGGACAGGCATGCTCACAGGCACCGCAACCCACACAAACCTCATTATGAACTTCGGGAATCATAAGTTTTCCTTCATAAGGGACCATTTTGACGGCTTTAGTGGGACAATGTTCCGAGCATGCGCCGCAATCAGTTTTACGGGTATAAACCACGCAATTCTCCTTCACAAAATTGGATTTACCCAGCTGCGTCAGCTTTTTTACTTCCGGGGCCAGTGGCAGAAGAGCTCCGGAGGGACAAATCTCGGTACACAGAGTACATTCGAAATTGCAATAGCTGGTATTGAAATCCATTTTAGGCTGCATCAGGCCCTGCAAACCATATTCGAAAAAAGATGGCTGAAGCACATGGGTAGGACAAGAGCTTACACAAAGATGGCAGGCAGTGCACAATTTGTTAAACCTCCCGAGGCTCACGGAGCCGGGGGGCGTCACGGGATATTCCCTGAAAATGGGAAAGGTTCCCGGGATTATTTCACCCTTACGAATAGTATCCTGAGCTATACCATATTTTCTCAATCCCATAAAACCTGCAAACATCAATCCACTTCGGAACAGGAAATTCCTTTTGGAAGGATCAAATTCCAGAATTTGAATCTCTGGCTGTTTCCAAGCCGGAGCGAATTTAACCCCATTATCCGGACATGGAATGAGACAATTCATACATCCCACACAACGACTGAAATCAACTTCCTTCTCCTTCACATCTATACAATTAGCTTTACATACAACTGCACATTTCCCGCAACTGGTACAGGCCGATTTATCAAGTCTTATCCGGAAGAGAGAGTATTTGGAAATAAGTCCCAGCATGCTGCCTACCGGACAGATAGTATTGCAGTAAAGCCTCCCCTTGCGCCAGGCCATTATAAATACAAGGATAAAAAAAGACAGGGAAAAACCTGTAACGATCCAGTTAAAAGGATCCATTTTTACCGGGTAGAAAAAATAAACACCCAAATAAGTGAAGCCTTCCGCAAGAATGTTGTTAAAACCGACTACAAGGGGTTTTGCAAGATTATGAAATATCTTTCCGAAATTACTGAATGGGTCAAGCAGACCCAGCATGAAACTGCTGCCAGCCAGCACAACCAAAACTGTTAATCCCAACAGGGAATATCTTAAAATATTTTGGGGGTTTGAATAATGAAAGCGGATTTTCAATTTACGGAAATATCTGCGTCTTATATATGAGATAATATCCTGAAGAGTTCCCAGTGGGCAAATAGTGGAACAGTAAATCCTTCCGAATATCAATGTTAATAGTACGACTACAATAAAGCCGGCAGCCCCCAGGCTCATTAAGCCGATGAATTTCATAAGGGAAGGTGCAAACTGCAGGAAATGTATTCCGTTTATATATTTCGCCGGGGTGCTGTTTGAAAAATCCAGGAAAATGAATACGATAAATAAAAAGAATAGCAGGGACAAAAGGACCCTTATCTTTTTAAGAATTCCCTTCGACATTATTTCACATGATTATCCGGTGAATGTTCAACTTTTCAAGGTCCATGGTTCCAACTCCCATGGATGCTGCCATTGTAATGTATGGGACATCAGCCGGTTCTATCCCGAACATCTTGGCGGAGGCAGCATCGGCTGCTACCATGTCGGTCGTGATGATTTGGGATTTCATCAAAGCCACATCTGCATCGGAAATCCCTCTGGGCCCGTTCTTGGTCATAACCCTGTATGCATCCACTATATTGAGGGTGGGCTTTTTATGGAAAGTAGCATAATCAGCTATGCATTGCTGCAAATCGTTCTTATGCCAGTAACGCCTGTCCCAGACGACACCCATAAGATTTTTCATGGTCACAGTTAATCTTCCTGAGCTATGGTGTTTAAGAATGGGCATATTGATGAAAACATCGCTATCCAGCACAAGTTCATGAACTTTAGCGTTTTTCAGTTTTTTTCCACCGGGGATATCCACTTCCTGATAATAAGTCTCGGTATTTCCGGGAACAATGGTTCCACCGGCATCTTTAACCGCTTTCTCAATGCCGCTGTTGGAATAACAGCGGTCCCACTGGTCACATGTATTATCGAATACATAAACCTGTTTGGCGCCGGCTTCAAAACAGTGTTGAATAACCCTTTGAACGAGTTTGGGATTGGTATTTCCTGCCCTGTCGACACTCACATCCCAGCCAATATTTGGTTTCAGGAGGACTTTCTGGCCTTGTTTCACAAAAGCTTGCATTCCCCCCATAGCTTTGATGGCCTCATCGAACATAAGCTCTGGCTCTCCACCTTTGATTGCAACCATATCATAAGGAAGAGGCGGATTTATTAATAGTGGACGAGCAAAGAGCCGCGCATAAGACGGCATAAAAGCCGCACTTCCTGTAAGAGCAGCAGCTCCTATACCTTTCCTGATAAAATCCCGTCTTTTCATATTGTATGCTTTAAATATTAATCCAGGATAAAATTACATTATTCTGAAAAATAAATTGTACTTATGTTTTTGGGAGAGTTCTATTTAGACAAGGGATAAATAAGTCAGCAGTCAGCAGTCAGCAGTCAACACGACGGCAGTCGGCAGTCATATCCAAGTGATTATGGCGCTGTCGTTGAAACATTTATTAGTAATAAAGTTGATAATCAAATATTTTTATTACTTTTATAGATTAATTTTTAGTATGCCAAAAGGATTTTACTGCTCAGTTAAATTCAAAAGCCAAAAGCTGCGGTTCCCTTGAAAATTTACATTAAATACATGGTTAGTATTCGCTGCAAAATGGTAGTGAAGTCGGAATTGGATAAACTTGGCCTGCATTACGGGGTAGTGGATCTGGGACAGGTTGATATTAAGGAAACCATTACACCAGAGCAACGCAGCCAATTAAAAGTTTCATTACTAAAATCAGGGCTTGAATTAATGGATGACAAAAAAGCCATCCTGATAGAAAAAATTAAAAATATCATCATTGAGATGATCCACTATTCGGAAGATCTTCCAATAACAAATTTTTCGAATTATCTCAGCGAAAAGCTCAATCATGACTATACTTACCTGTCCAATCTTTTTTCAGAAGTAACAGGAATCACCATTGAGAGATATATTATTGCCCACAAAATTGAACGTGTAAAAGAATTGCTTTTATACGATGAGCTGAATCTTACCGAAATATCCTATATGCTGAATTACAGCAGTGTAGCCCATCTGTCTAACCAGTTTAAAAAAGTCACGGGCTTAACCCCCACCTTTTACAAAAAGCTTAAAAACAAGAAAAGGAACACACTTGAAAATGTGTGAATTATGTAAAAGATTCCCGTAATTATATAACACATTGCATAATTAAGATCCGAACTTTGTGATTAAGATGTGAAAAATCTATTTTAATCATAAAGCCTATGAAACCAAAGTATCTTAAGACATTAACAATTATTGTCTTTTTGTTAATACCCGCATTAAATTTCGGACAGATTGCGCCAAACCTGAAGTCGGCTGCCAACTTCGGAATACTTGCCGGTACCGCTATCACAAGCGCCGGATCCCCGAGTGTTATTAACGATATGGATGTCGGATTAAGTCCTGGATTTCGTTCCCAGATAACAGGGTTTCCTCCTTCCAGCGTGGTAAATGGAGCCATATATGCTGCCGATGATATTACCCCTCCGGGAGTTCCTGTCATGCTTCTCCAGGCCAAACAGGACCTGACCGATGCCTATCTTTATGCAGCAACTGCATCTAACCCGGCACCCGCCACAATAGCGGGTGATCAGGGCGGTATAACACTTTACCCGGGCATTTATAAATCAACTTCCACACTTTTAATACAATCAGGCAATCTGACGCTTGATGCTCTTGGAGATGCGAATGCTATCTGGATCTTTCAGATTGCATCTGACTTTACCACTATAGGCGGAAGCCCGAATCCATCTCCTTCAGGTGGAAATGTTATCCTTAGCAATGGCGCCGTGGCTAATAATGTCTACTGGCAGGTCGGCACTTCAGCTACAATTGGAGATTATACCGATTTTAAAGGCAATATTATGGCCTTAACATCAATTACGATGAATTCAGGTTCCACTGTTGAAGGAAGGTTACTTGCCAGTAACGGAGCAGTAACACTTGCTGGTTTGAGCTCAATGAACCAGCCGGCCGAGTCACAGCCTGTACAAGGTGAACTCAGCATTAGCAAAACGGCCAGCCCGCAAACTTTTGAATTCCTTGACGATATAATCGATTACAGCATAGTGGTTGTAAATAACGGTAGCAGTACATTGACAAATATAACTGTTACAGATGACCTCACGGCCGACGCCTGGAACATTAGCCTTGATGCCGGACAAAGCGATACACATCTGATATCCTATGCAATTACACAGGCAGACCTGGATAATGGTTTTGTGGTAAATATCGCCACCGCTCAGGTAGACGATATTACAGCAAGCGCCTATGAAGTCATAACCAGTAAAGCGCTTCTCCCTCCAAGTATTCCCCTTTCCACCTGGGCCCTTCTCTTTGCCGGCGTCCTGATTGCTGTAGCATTGTTTGTCCGTTACAGGCATTTGGCCTGGAAATAATCTTTAAGAATATCTCCTGGGAAGTGTTCTTTACCCCTATTGACTTATCAGGAATTTGATCAGGAGAGGCTGTCCTAATGGGCAGCTTTTCTTTTTAATGTGTGAATGATGTAACTCTTTTCCGGAATTGTGTAATGCTTTCGGCGCAATTGCTATGCATCTTTGTAATGTGAAAATCTCATTCAGGCATACTTCAAAAATTTCCACATTATAAGAGAATAATATTATCGGAATTAAGCTGGTTAAAGCGAAATGAAAGAATTCAGACCCTTGATAAAGGCCAAAAATTTTACCCGGACTCAATCTTTGAAGTTCAGGTATAAAGCAAAGGCAAAGACTATAATGGCGGGCAACTTCATAACCGATTTTGCAGATGTATTTATTTTCATTTTACAGATTATCAGGGAAACATTTTCCCGCCATTTTGAATTCAGGGAATTCTTTCGCCAGTGTTTTCAGATAGGTTATAAAAGCCTGCCACTTATTTCGATTACCGGAACCATCATGGGCCTGGTGCTTACTATCCAGACAAGGCCTACACTCGTTGATTTCGGCGCAGTTGGCATGTTGCCCGGTATGGTGGCCATTTCACTCATCAGGGAGATGGGACCGGTAATAACGGCATTGATTTGCGCGGGGAAAATCGGCTCGGGTATGGGGGCAGAATTAGGCTCGATGAGAGTAACCGAACAAATTGATGCGATGGAGGTATCATCCATCAACCCCATGCGCTTTTTGGTAGTCACCAGGGTGGCAGCAGCTACACTTATGATTCCCTTATTAATATTATATGCCGATGCCTTCGGAATATTCGGGAGCTGGGTCGGTGCAAATATCAAGGGGGATGTGTCTTTTGTCTTATTTTTCGCACAGGCATTCAGTCATGTTGAGTTCATCGATTTTATACCTGCCTTTATAAAATCCTTCTTTTTCGGTGCAGTGATCGGATTGGTAGGATCCTATAAAGGATACAATGCAGGACGTGGGACCGAAAGTGTGGGGATAGCCGCAAATTCAGCAGTAGTGCTTGCATCCCTGCTTGTAATCATAGTTGATATGTTAGCAGTACAAATTACTGATATGATGATTTCATGAAAGAACAACAAAACATATCACTCAAATCTTCATCTTCAAAAAAAATGAAGCCTGAAACGGTTATCGAAATAAATAATCTTAAAAAATCATTCGGCAGCCAGGAGGTATTAAAGGATATTTCTTTAAATCTTAATAAGGGCGAAAATCTTGTGGTGCTGGGTAAATCGGGCAGTGGTAAATCCGTTCTGATCAAGTGTATAGTTGGTTTATTATATTCCGACGGGGGCACGATAAACGTCTTCGATAAAAATGTTAATGAGCTTAACCGGAATGAACTGAATGATCTGAGAAAGAAGATAGGTTTTCTGTTTCAAAGCGGGGCTTTGTACGATTCGATGACCGTAAAGCAAAACCTGGAATTTCCTTTGAGAAGGATAAAAAAGAAAATGAGTGAAAAAGATATTAAAGAGAAAGTGATTGAAGTCCTGGAAAATGTTGGTTTGACCGAAGCATTGGATAAAATGCCCTCGCAACTATCCGGGGGTATGCGAAAAAGAATCAGTCTGGCCCGAACTATAATCGTGGATCCCCTGATCATGCTTTATGATGAACCCACAACCGGGCTTGACCCGGTGACATCGGATGAAATAAGTTCCCTTATTAATGAAATCCAGATAAAGTACAAGACTTCTTCCATAATAATCACGCATGATATTGCCTGCGCGCGCACCAATGCAAACCGCGTTATCATGCTGCACAACGGGGAAGTTTACCAGGAAGGAAAACTTGAATTATTTGAAAAGTCAGAAGACACTCTGATCAAGGCCTTCTTCAACTGAGAACCTGAATTTCAAAATTTAAAATAAAAATCAGCCATGGATAAGCACACACAAAAATTCAAAATACGATTAGGCCTGTTTATTATAGGGGGCCTGGCGCTCTTTGTATTCGCCATTTTTATAATCGGAAAACAGCAGAATTTATTTAACCCTGTATTTAAACTTACGACCAATTTTTACAATATAAGCGGATTGCAGGTTGGAAACAATGTACGCTTCACCGGCATCAACGTGGGAACCGTTGATAATATCAAGATAATCAATGACTCAACTGTAAAGGTTGATATGTTGATAAAAAGGGACGTTCAAAAGTTTATCAAATCAGACTGTGAAGTTTCAATTGGCTCGGAAGGCCTGATAGGCGACCGTCTTATAACTATAGGACATGGAAGTTCCGAGGCTCCATTGGCCAGTGAGGGACAGGAACTTGCCTCCACCGAGCCGGTCGAAACAGATGCCATAATGGCCAGTCTGCAGGTTACAGCCGGAAATGCCGAGATAATTTCGGATCAGCTTGCCGAGATCATGATTAAAATAAACAGCGGGGAAGGTACCCTTGGAAGATTAATTCAGGACACGACCATTGCAGAAAATATTAATCAAACTATTATAAATCTCAAAAAGAGCAGCAGAGGACTGGATGAAAATATGAATGCTGCCAAACATAATTTTCTATTAAGGGGATATTTCAAAAAGAAGGCCAAAGCAGCCGAAAAGCTCAGAGAAAAAGAGCAGGAGAAAGCCGATGACCTGAAGAAAGAGGAAGAAAATAAATAAAAAGCGACGAGGTTTGATAAGTATATGGCCTATATTAATAATAGAAAAAATCAGAAGCTTTCCTGCTAATGTCAGATGCATATGTGGTTTAAAACCATTCTCATATTTTTCTTTTTTTCAATTTTGGCAAGTGATTTTGCGTTTGCGCAAAAAGATACCACGAAAGCAGATCCGGAGAAATTTTATGAGAATCTGGAAGCCTATTCGGGGCGAAGCAAGTTTACCCAGTTCATGTACCGCATGGTTTTCAAACCAACTGCATCCGCTTCCAAAAAAAAGAAAGCTTATAAAAAACTGATAAGAAAGCCATATAGCGCTTTTGAAGGAAAGATTATCAGGCATATAAATATCGTAACCCTTGATCCTTTTGGCAATTCAATTGCCGACACCATAGTATCCTCTCAAAACTTCATAATGAGGGGCGGAAATAAAATGCACATTAAGTCACAGCATTCAACTATACGGAACTTGCTACTCATACGGCAAAACCAGGTCTTCGATTCATTGCTTGTGAAAGAATCTGAACGATTGGTCCGCAGCCAGCCATATGTTCGTGATGTTTCATTTTTTATTCTTGCCACTTCAAAAAATTCAGACTCGGTGGATATTTTCATACGCGAATTAGATACCTGGAGCATTATTCCAAAAGTCGTGGTTTCAGGTTCACGCATCGCTTTTAATATTCTTGACGGGAATTTTTTAGGCCTTGGGCATGAATTCAGAAATATATACAGCTGGCAACATACCACCGGAGAAGATGCTTTCTCGACCAATTATTTCATTCCTAACATCCGTGACACCTATATTAACAGTACCCTGAATTATAGCACTGATGAGCACAGAAATTTTACTGAAAGTATATCCGTTGACCGTCCTTTCTTTTCTCCACTTGCGAAGTGGGGGGCGGGTGCACTTATCAAACAGGAATACCGCAGGGATACCCTCCACATTAACGATTCGCTTTATTTGATGCAGAAATATAAATTTAGTGTGCAGGATTATTGGGCGGGTAATGCCTTTCAATTATTTAAAGGCAATACGGTAAATATGCGCACAACTAATTTTATTTCCGCCGTCCGTTTTATAAGAATCCGTTTTACGGACAAGCCAGTTGAGATGTATGATACAGCAAGCTTATATTCCAATGAAAATCTATACCTGGGAAGCATTGGGATCTCGCAAAGAAAATATGTTCAGGATAAATTTATATTCAATTTTGGTCTGATTGAAGATATCCCCATCGGGAAGGTATTCAGTCTGACAGGCGGTTACCAGGAAAGAAATAATACCGGAAGTTTGTACTTAGGCGCCCGGGTTGCTTTCGGCAATTATTATTCCTGGGGTTATCTCAGTTCCAATTTCGAGTATGGGACCTATTTCCGGCAATCACATTCCAGGCAGGGAATATTTTCTGCAAACATTATATATTTTACGGGATTGCTGGAAATTGGAAAATGGAAATTCAGGGAATTTGTCAAACCCCAGCTAATCTTAGGCATAAACAGGCTTTCTTACGATAGCCTTACACTCAATGATGGTTATGGTCTGGATGGATTTAACAGCCCTTCTTTATCAGGTAACAGCCGCATGATATTTACGATGCAATCGCAAGCCTATGCCCCCTGGAATTTTATCGGCTTTCGTTTCGGTCCATTTATAAGCTGTTCGATTGGTATGCTGAGTGATAGGGAAACAGGATTTAAAAACAGCAAAGTATACGCAAAAATAGGTGTTGGAATCCTGATCAAAAACGACTACCTGGTCTTCAGTACATTTCAGCTTTCTCTTGCCTTTTACCCCGTAATACCCGGTAAAGGAGAGAATGTTTTTAAAGTAAACTCCTTCAGGACCAACGATTTCATAATAGGGGATTATATTATCGGAAAGCCTGCCCCGATCCATTATCAATAATTTTAAAGACATCAAAATCCTTATAAATACAATTTCATAAATGTGTGAATTATGTAAATCTTTTCTGAAATTATGTAATAAATTCTTTGACCTGGAGCGCGAACTTTGTCTTTTCCTGCTTTCAAAGCAGATGAAAAAAAATTCAATTGCTCAAACTAGTTTTTTGATTTCTAATGTGTTCTTTGAAAATTTATTGGCAAGGATTTAAAAATGTAAAAGTCATTGCCATTATTCATCATGGAACAGGGGCAAAAGAAGGCACACATCTGGTGCTTTTATCCTAAGCGGCGCAATTTTCACCATCCGTAATAATGTGCCGGTAGGTAGTACGCCCTTTCCTCAGCCGAATACCGTCAGGCATCAGCATCGTACGGATGTCATTGCCGATTCGGTCAACGGCCCTTTCGTTAATGTTAATCAGCCGGTATCAGCATCGTACTGATGCTGAATTCTTTCACAATTGTCATTGCCCCCTTTCACAGCAAAACCGGCTAATGCCAGCATCTTACAGGTGCTGGCATCTTTCTTTTATATAAAACACATTCTTCTTCATTATAAAACACATCCCCATTTAATAATGTGTGAATTATGTAAACTTTTTCAAGAATTATATAATGCATTTTCTACTAAAGGTCACGATCTTCGTCATAATAATTTATGAGAATCTCCTATTGTCTTTTATCCGGGATGTCCGCTGACAGGCAAATTTAGGAGGCTGATGAGTTCTTTGAAACTAAAATGGCAGACATTTTATTAACTTCAAATTTAATGCCTAATATCCATTATACAGGGGCAGGTATCAGCAGAATTAAATTGCTGACATCCTTA
Organism: uncultured Bacteroidales bacterium; assembly: GCA_963787195.1. GTDB lineage: Bacteria > Bacteroidota > Bacteroidia > Bacteroidales > JAGOPY01 > CAWBCI01. The sequence goes on along the minus strand of CAWBCI010000073.1, from coordinate 67,296 downwards.
CCGGCATAATTCCCCCCATCCGTAATACCATGCCGGTAAGTTCCAATGTTCCTTACATTTTAATACCCCCCTCCACTGCCTGCATCATCCTGATTCAGGTATCATTAAGGGTTCAATGTCCCTTTTCGTAGCATTTGACTGGCTGATGCCGGCACTGAGTTAGTGCCGGCATCTTTTTTTTACCGGAATCACATCATCTTATGCTTGTTTCATCCCACAAAAATGTGGGAATGATGTAAGTCTTTAATTTAATTGTGTAATACTTTCCCCTCATAAACTTCTCACCTTTACTCCCTAAAAATTAAATAATTAAAGATGAAAAGTTTAAAATTAATTCTTGTTGGAGTTGTGCTTTTTCTCGCAGGTGCCATGCATGCGCAGGTTTCAGTAAGCGTAAACATAGGCTCGCCGCCACTCTGGGGCCCTGTAGGCTATTCCGATGTCAGGTTCTATTACCTGCCCGATGTTGAAGCTTATTATGATGTCCATTCCAGCATGTTCATTTATTATGTCAGGGGAAACTGGGTACACCGTTCTCATCTTCCATCCCGTTACAGGAATTATGATCTGTACGACGGATATAAGGTAGTGATTACGGATTATCGCGGTAACGAGCCTTACCAACATTTCAGGGATCATAAATCACGGTATTCCAGAGGTTATCGTGGACCAGTGCAGCACAGCATCGGGGAAAGGCCTATGAGAGGTCACCATGGTCAAAAAATGCGTTCCAATGACCGTCACAGGAGAGATAATGATCAGGGCCATAACAGGAATTCCCGTAACAATCATAATGACCGGAAAGGAAAGAAGGGCCATGGCGGGAGCAAGGGAAAGAGGAAATAAGGTGTTCTTACGGGTAATGAAATGTGTGAATGATGTAACTTATTCGGATAATTGTGTAATACTTGCCGGATCAGAGAGAAATACCTTTGTAAATTCTAAATTATTCTTAAAAATTAAAAATATCAGGCCATGGGAAATTTGCTTTATATAGTAGCCGTGATCCTCATTATCGGTTGGTTGGTAGGGTTTTTCGCCTTCCATACCGGGGGTATCATCCACATTCTTCTCGTCATTGCTCTTATTGCAATAATATTAAGAGTTATACAGGGGAGAAGGGTTTTATAAGTTTCTACAGATAATCAATCCTCAATTACAATAAGATGAGTGCTGGAAAAGTGTTCACAGGCATGGTAGCAGGTCTTGCTGCCGGTGCAATTTTAGGACTTTTATATGCCCCTAAAAATGGTACGGAAACCAGGAATAAAATATCAAAAAAGAGTGAGGAATATATCGAAGTCATGGAAGAAAAATTTGATGAATTCCTTCTTCGTCTTTCGAAGAAATTAGAAAAATTCAAAGAAGATATTCCTGATTTACAGCTTAAGAAAAAGCCCGTTCCGAAAAAAGCTAAAAAAGCGGTGAAAACCATCCCTGTCTAATCTCGTTTTCACCACAATACCGGATTGGAAATGGGATAAAATAAATCCTATGAAAAAAGCAGCATTCGATAGCGGAGATCACCCAAATGAGGAGGACAGCTTAGCGAATGATTCAAGTTTCCCCTATGATTTGGCGGGTTTAATTGAAGATATGAAAAAGAGCCAGAACTGGGCACATGGTGATCTCAGGACAATGGTCCTTTTGAAGATGCCTGAAAAACAAATTGTACTGACTGCCATACACGAGGAAACAGAAATTAAATCATATCAGTCAAGCGATTCGATTTCCATCGAGATCATTGAAGGGAAATTGAAATTCAAAACCCGGAGAAAAACGGAAATACTTTCCGAGGGCCAGGCGCTGACACTCTATGAAAATACAAAATACAGTCTAACCAGCAAAATGGATACCGTGATCCTATTGACAATATTGAATAGTAAGCCGGAACAAGCTGAAAACTAAATCTCCCCACATAATTATTATAGTATAAAAAATGAGAATATTAAAAAAACTTGCAATCCTGGTGTTTTGCACCAGCTTATTGTTAGGCCCAACATCCTGCATTGTTGTTCCGGGTCATGGCCATGGACATCCCCGAAGCCATGACAATGGTAAACACAAAGGCTGGTTCAAACATTCGAAGAAACCACATCAATATAACAGCTCTAAACATGGGCATTCCAAAAAAAAGCATCATAAATAATCCCGGCTGTGCCTTTTATTCTATTAGGAACTTGCTGAATCAACCATCTAAGTATAATCATCCCTCTTCTTTCAAATAAGAGAATTTGTGAGTACAGATAAAGAATTAAAATTACCGGCCTATATAAAAGCGCCTCTTATTTTTTTAGGCATCGTTGCCCTGATAGCAGCGCTTTATATTGCCCAGGCCATAATTGTTCCCCTCATATTTGCCATAATCGTTGCCATCTTACTTCATCCCGTTGTAAATTTTTTTGTAGATAAAAAGATAAACAGGCTGCTTGCAATTATAATTACTTTAATCCTCACTATTCTGGTTTTTGCCGCCTTCGGGCTGCTCTTATTTTCACAGGCGAGCCGTTTTGCCGATTCCTGGCCCATACTCGTTGAAAAGTTCAGCACCTTTTTCAAAGATGGTGTCAGCTGGGCATCAAGCTATTTCGATGTGAATCACCATATAATCGAAGACTGGATAGCAAAAACCAAGATAGAAATTTTCAATGCCGGTAAAGCTGCACTCGGTCATACGCTTTATAATATCGGGAACGGACTGGTGATCTTGTTCCTGATCCCTGTTTACATCTTCCTTATATTATTTTACCATCCCATTCTGATTGAATTCATTCGCAGAATTTTTAGTAAAAGCGACCAAAGCCAGGTGAGTGAAATAATAACTCAGACCAAAACGGTCATTGTGAAACTAATTTGCGATCATATAGAAAGCTTAAAACCCTGGGGATTTCTATTAGGCGACTCAATGCCCTCCTTGCTGAAAATCAAGCCTCTGCTCAAAAAGAAAAATCCTAAATTGTGAGATTATAGATGCTTAATATCTTTTGGTACCCTTTTTGCTTATACTTAGAAAATTGATTTCGTAAAAACCCGGGAATTTTAAAAGAATATCAATTTACTTATTTCTGATTCATTAAATCTAATCAACATGAAAACAATACATAAAGTATTCGTAATATTCCTGGTAGCGTTGGCATCTTTCTTTATAATGCCAAAACAAGCTACATCGCAGGCAGGATACGTCAGTTTCCAGGTTTTTTATAATGATCTGAGCCCTTATGGCCAATGGGTGAGCAACCCCCAATATGGCTATGTATGGTTCCCTGATGCCGGGCCCGATTTTGCTCCATATTCAACGGGCGGTCGCTGGATATTCACTGAATATGGCTGGACCTGGATTTCGGATTATAGGTGGGGATGGGCACCCTTTCATTACGGTCGCTGGGCATATGATGATTACTATGGCTGGTTTTGGATCCCCGGAAATGAATGGGGTCCCGCATGGGTTAACTGGAGACAGGCCAATGGCTACTATGGCTGGGCGCCTCTGGCTCCTGGTGTTAGTATCAGGATCAGCTTTGACCGTGGATACGATAATCCGCATGATCATTGGTTTTTTGTGAGAGACAGGGATTTTGAAAGGGATGATATACACCGTTATTGCGTTGACCGGCACGATCGCGACCGGATCATCAGAAATTCAACTGTAATAAATAATACTTATATTGATAATAGCCGGCATAGTACCTATATTTCAGGGCCTTCCAGGGATGATGTACAAAGAAATACCGGCCGGGGCGTCAGGACTATTTCAGTTAAGGAATATAATAAACCGGGACAGGAACTGAATAATGACCAGTTAAGGATATACAGACCGCGAGTGGAAAAAGAGGGTAATAGTGAACACAGAGCCGCCCCCCCGAAGGTCATGAACGTGAAGGAGCTGAAGCCACCCGCGGAAAGAAATGCAGGAAACCAACAACAGCGGAAGGTGAATCCAGCTGAAAACACAAGGCAAAGGGAAGGGCAGCCGAATTCCGTTAAACAGCGCAAGGATTATAAAGAAAGAGCCCCCCAGCCTGCACAACAACGTAAGGTGAATCCGGGCGAAACCAACAAGAGCAGGGAGAAGCCGCCAACTTCAGTGAAACAGCATAACAACATTAAAGAAAAGGCGCAGCCTGCACAGCAGCCTAAGGTGAATCAGCGCGACAATATCAAAGAAAGATCCTCCCGGCCCTCACAGCAAAAGAAAGTAAGTCCGACAGAAACTAAACGAGGCCGTGAAAAACAACCCAGCATGATTAAATCTCCAAACAAAGAGAGAAAAAATCAACCTAAACAAGACAGGTCCGGAAAGCGCAAAAAGAAATAGGATAAGGATCTCGGTTCCACCGCAGGCAATTGAATGGCAAACAATTCAAATCCTGTGGTGTTATATAGTTCAGATCAGGGTTTGAAACCAGAATTGACCCATAAGAAATCTGAACACATTATCATGAAAGAAAAAGCGATCGTTAAAAAACCTGCTTTTAGTTACCTGCCAACAGACTTGGAAGGATTCGATGACCTTGCTGAACTTGCATTGGATATACGATGGTCCTGGGACCATTCAGCCGATGAAGTATGGCGGAAAATTGATCCTGAACTATGGAATGCCACACATAATCCCTGGGTAATCCTGCAAACGGTTTCCCGCGATCAGTTCCAGTCTGTCATGAATGACCCGGAATACCGGAAAAAGATTAATTTTCTTTTGAAATCGATGAAGGATGCAAACTCGGCTCCTGCCTGGTTCCAAAAAAAACATCCGGATTCTCCGCTGACCTGTGTTGCCTATTTCAGCATGGAATTTATGTTGAGTGAGGCGCTCCCGATATATTCGGGCGGACTGGGAAACGTAGCCGGTGATCAACTTAAAACAGCCAGTGATTTGGGAGTTCCAGTTGTCGGCATCGGCCTGCTATACCAGCAAGGCTACTTTCGCCAGGAAATTGATATAAATGGAAGGCAGCAGGCGCTTTTTCCGTTTAACGACCCCAGGCAATTACCTATTACACCCTTGCGCGAGGCTAACGGAGAATGGTTACGCCTGGAAATTGCCCTGCCTGGTAGCTCAGTCTGGCTGCGGGCCTGGCAAGTCCAGGTTGGCAGGATAAAACTTTATTTATTAGACAGTAATGATGCAGCTAACTTTCCTGCTCACCGGGGAATAACCGGCGAATTATATGGTGGTGGGCCAGAGCTAAGACTCAAACAGGAACTGGTGCTCGGCCTTGGTGGCTGGCGCTTGCTCAATATTTTGGGCCTTCAGCCTCAGGTATGCCATCTGAATGAGGGCCATGCGGCTTTTGCAATACTGGAACGCGCCTATAACTATATGCAAGATACAGGTGTGGATTTTGATATTGCCCTGGCTGTTACAAGGGCTGGCAATCTCTTTACAACTCATACGGCCGTTGCGGCCGGATTCGATTTATTCCCACCGGATCTCATTGAGCAATACCTTGGTAATTATGCCGAGCAGAAACTTGGTATTACACGCAAGCAATTATTAGCCCTGGGGCGTAAGGATGCTGAAGATGATTCGGAGAAGTTTAACATGGCTTACCTGGCAATCAGTGGAAGCGGTGCAGTAAACGGGGTGAGCCGTCTCCATGGAGAAGTCAGCCGTCATATCTTTGAACCGATATTTCCAAAGTGGCCGGCGGAAGAAGTGCCCGTGGGCCATATTACTAATGGCGTTCATATGCCAACATGGGATTCAAAAGAAGCAGATGAGATCTGGACAGTAGCTTGTGGCAAAAACCGCTGGCTTGGGATGAACAAAACACTGGCAAAAGATATCCGGAAAGTTTCAGATGAAAGACTTTGGAAGATGCGCACCAATGCCAATAAGGCCCTCATCAGATTTGCCGGGGAACAATTATCGAAGCAATTGCCCGGTTTAGGTAATTCATCTGATTTGAGCGCAAGGGTAAAAAATCAATTTGATCCCGACGTTTTAACACTGGGCTTTGCAAGGCGATTTGCAACTTACAAACGGCCTAATTTATTACTCCACGATCCTCAGCGCTTGCTCCGCTTGTTGACTAATCCAAAATTTCCGGTGCAACTTGTGATTTCAGGCAAGGCCCATCCTGCCGACCAACACGGCCAGGATTTGATTCAGCAATGGATGCAATTTATCCGTCAAAATGCTGTCCACCCCCCGGTAGTATTCCTGAGTGATTACGATATGAATATATCCGAAAATCTTGTCCAGGGCGTTGATGTCTGGATCAATACCCCTCGCCGGCCATGGGAGGCCAGCGGTACCAGTGGCATGAAAGTACTTGTAAATGGCGGTATTAACCTTTCCGAACTGGATGGCTGGTGGGCTGAAGCTTATAATCCCCAGGTGGGCTGGGCCATAGGAGACGGGAAAGAACATGGGGATGATCCATCCTGGGATGCCTACGAAGCAGAGCAACTTTATAATTTACTCGAAGAGGAGGTGGTGCCTGAATTTTACCAGCGTAACGAAAGAGGGATCCCAACTGCCTGGATAGCCCGGATGAGGGAGAGCATGGCCCAATTAACACCATGTTTCTCGGCCGACCGGACCGTGCGGGAATATACCGAAGAACATTATTTGCCAGCTGCAGCAGCATATCTTGAACGCTCCGCCAATAAAGCTGAAAAGGGCAGGAAGATAGCCGCCTGGCTGCAAAATCTTGAGAAAAACTGGAATTCTATACATTTCGGTGAATTAAAAATCGAAAATATTGAAAATCAGCATAAAATTGAAGTTGAGGTTTTTTTCAGCGAGCTGGACCCAGATAATATAGAAGTTCAATTATTTGCAGATGGATTAAATGGAGAAGCTCCATACATTCAGAAGATGACCCGTGGGGAAAACATAAAGGGCCAGAAAAACGGTTACATTTATTTCGCATCTGTCCCTTCATCTCGTCCTGCTTTGGATTATACTCCCCGGCTAATCCCTGGATTCCCAGGGGCTTCAGTTCCACTTGAAAGCAGGCTGATCCTCTGGCAGCATTAATCTATACTTAAGTTAAAAGCCTGATTTCAGCATAAATTAATTAATAAAAAGGAAGAAAAATGACGCGCATTGGAATAGCCGCAGACCATGGCGGATTTGAATTGAAGGAACATATGAGTGAATTACTCAGGACTGCCGGTTATGAGCTGGTGGATTTTGGCGCTTATGAGCTGGATCCCGGAGATGACTACCCTGATTTTATAATCCCCCTTGCAAGGGCTGTAGCTAAAAAGGAAGTCTCGCGTGGACTAGCCATATGCGGGAGTGGTGTGGGGGCCTGTGTTGCGGCCAATAAAGTGGCAGACGTACGTGCCGCCCTGATAACAGACTCTTTTTCGGCTCACCAGGGAGTGGAGGATGACGATATGAATGTTATGTGCCTGGGTGGACGGATCACAGGGTATGCCCTGGCCTGGGATTTAATACAGCTATTCCTGAATGCCCAATTCAAGAGCAATGAACGCTTCAGCCGTCGTCTTGCTAAAGTGGCGGCCATAGAAAAGGAAAATAAAAAGGCATGAGGCCAGCTCGCAGGGATTTTTGAAAATTATAATAGAAAGAACTAAACAAATGGATAAAAATGAACATGATCAAAACCACCCCTGGCATGACGGGCAGGCACACCACAAGAAATATCATGTGTATTGGCCTCATTGGAAGCGAATACATCATACCTGGGGTTTTTGGGTATTCTTGATATTGATGATAGCAGCCATCATGTATTATGTTATGAGTGCTGACTTTGCATTGGCGCCCCGCAAACAAATGAACCAGCCTCAGGAAAACAGCATGAGACCATAGAAAATCATAACTAAAGAATCTTCAAAAAAAAATTAAAAGCAATCATAGTCCGCGAGTTGCCGATGGTCGCCGGTTTTTGCCCTCCCCATGCTGATTAATCTCTCAAAATGTGAGAATCATGTAACTTATTTACAGAAATATGTAATGCAAATAATCAGCATCGTATTTATTTTTAAGGTTCAAATTTATGAATGATCATTCGGTATAAATTCTATAAATTCGTCCTATGAAAATAAAAAAATCATTAACTATCCTTTTATTTATATTTCTTTTCGGAGGGATAGAATCTTGTCAGCACACGAACAAAGAAAACACCTGGAGTGACGCACAGAAAACCAAATGGAAAACGGAATGTCAGAAATTATTAAGCAGCAGGGGCTTGAAAACAAGTGATGCTAATGATTTCTGCGATTGCATGTTAAAAAAAACCTCAGAAAAATATACTCCTGAAGAAGCTACAAAAATTACAGAGGAAGAAGAAAGAAAACTTTGGCAGGAATGTGATTATCAATGGTGATAAACTGTTAATTATTTCAGCATTTTCTTTCCATTTGGTCCGAAATCAAGGGTCCCAATACTAAATTCAAAAAACAGCAATACTTCATGTCATAAGCGGTATTTACGCGAGGTAAATATCTATGACTGTCTATGAACATTGCTAACGCTTAAATCGTTCCATTTGTATGAAGATTTAGATATACAGTTTGTATATAAAAAAATAAATCTTTGATGGCAACAATATAAAAGGAGAAAAATCATGAATGACAATCCATTGAAAAAATTGGGAACTTTCGGTCAGGCAATCTGGCTGGATTATATCAGGCGTGACCTGATTACAAGCGGTGAACTTCGTATTTTAATTGAAGAAGACGGATTGAAAGGAATTACATCCAACCCATCTATTTTCGAAAAAGCCATAGCTGAAAGCCAGCTATACGGCCCGGAAATCCAGGAATTATCCCGGCAGAAAAAAGACGTTGAAGCAATCTATGAAACCTTAAGCCAGAGAGATGTGGGATTGGCGGCTGACGAATTCAGGGCAGAATATGATAAGTCGGACGGTAGGGACGGATATGTCAGCATTGAGGTTAACCCACACCTGGCACATAATACCCAGGATACTATTGAGGAAGCCCGTCGATTGTGGGCCACTTTGAAAAGGCCTAATATTCTTATTAAAGTCCCGGCAACAAAAGAAGGTTTGCCCGCTATACAGCAACTTATAAGCGAAGGAATCAACGTAAATGTAACATTACTCTTCGGACTGCCCCGCTACAGGGAAGTTGCAGAAGCCTACCTTGCGGGACTTGAAGCGCGTGCAGAGCAAGGGAAAGCTTTGAAAAATATAGCCTCCGTGGCCAGCTTCTTTTTAAGCCGCATAGATGTCGTGATTGATCCGAAAGAAGATGAATTTGCAGCTTTAGGCGGGGAACAGGCACATTTTGCAACGAAGATACGCGGACAGGTCGCCATTTCCAGCGCAAAACTTGCCTACCAGATCTATAAAGAAATCTTTGAAAGTGAACGCTTTCTCAAGCTGGCTGAAAAAGGCGCCAGTCCCCAGAGACTACTTTGGGCCAGTACCAGCACTAAAAACCCTGATTACAGCGATATCAAGTATATAGAGGCACTGATAGGACCCGAAACGATCAACACAATTCCCATGGAAACCCTTGAAGCATATCGTGACCATGGTACGCCGGCTTCCCGACTGGAAGACGATATAGATCAGGCCTCCTGGGTCTTTTCAGAATTGTCGGAAGTAGGTATAGATATTAAAAAAGTTACGGAAGATTTGGAAAATGAAGGCGTCGAAAAATTCATTACATCCTTCGATAAACTGATAGCGACCCTGGAAAAAGAGAAGGTACTGTAGTGAAAATATGTAAATCATGTAACTTTTATCAATAATTGTGTAATGCTTTCAGGTATTATCTTTCTTATCTTTCATCTATGATATTCATGGGGAAAAAGAAATGAAAAAACTTGGCATTCTCATCATAATTATTGGTTTGGCGCTGACCATTTTTACAGCAGTGACGATATTCACCAGAGAGAAAGTGGTTGATATCGGGACTCTTGAAATCACCAGGAACAAACCACATTACCTCAATTGGTCACCCCTGATTGGTATTGCGGTTATGGGAATAGGCGGAGTAGTTCTATGGCAGTCGTACAAAAAAAAATAGGCTGTCCGGTTTAATCATGGTTATGCTCCATGGATGTTAATTCGACATCCTTACAATATCAGAAACCATGAAGGTTTTATTAATATTTCCGCAATACCCTGATTCCTTCTGGAATTTCAAGCATGCTTTACGTTTTATTTCAAAGAAAGCTGCTGTGCCCCCCCTTGGTTTAATAACTGTATCGGCTATGCTGCCTTCAGACTGGCAGAAAAAGCTGGTGGATATGAATGTAGATCCTCTAAAAACAACAGATATTGAATGGGCCGATTACGTTTTTATGAGCGCCATGTATATTCAGAAGGAATCGGTCAGCCTGGTAATAGATGAGTGTTTAAAATTAGGTGTGAAAATAGTTGCCGGTGGGCCCCTCTTTACTCAGGAGCCTCAAAACTATCCTCAAATTGATCATCTTATACTTAATGAAGCCGAAATAACATTTCCATTATTTTTGAAAGACCTGCAGGATGGTCATCCGGAAAGAATGTACAGAACCAACGAGTTCGCAGATATAACAAAAACGCCGGCGCCCGATTTTCATTTATTAGCCAGAAATAAGTATGCTTTTATGAACATACAGGTATCCAGAGGATGCCCCTTTTCATGCGAATTCTGTGAAATAACTTCCCTGTTCGGCCACAGGGTCCGGTTAAAATCGACTTCCCAAATCCTGAAGGAACTGGAAACCTTGTATGATTTGCAATGGCGTGGAAATGTGTTTATAGTTGATGATAATTTTATTGGAAATAAAGCCATAATAAAACATGATTTACTTCCCGCTATGAAAATTTGGATGCAGGAACACAATTACCCATTTAATTTTAATACCGAGGCATCCATTAACATGGCCGATGATGATGAACTCATTAAACTTATGGTCGAAACGGGCTTCAAGGCTGTATTTATCGGAATAGAAACCCCTGATGAAAATTCACTGCAGGAATGCAATAAGGTCCAGAACCAAAACCGTGACCTCCTTCAAAACGTTAGCAAATTGCAACAAGCTGGTTTGCTGGTTTCCGGAGGTTTTATCGTGGGTTTCGACAGCGATTCGCCTTCGGTTTTTCAAAAACAGATTGATTTTATTCAGCAAAGCGGGATAGTCTCAGCTATGGTGGGTTTATTAAATGTCCCTAAAAACACACGACTTTATAAACGCATGGAGGCTGAAGACCGCCTGATCAGTGAACCTACCGGAAGCAATACCGACCTGTCACTGAATTTCATTCCCCGGATGAACCCCAATGAATTGATTTCAGGCTATAAAAAAATAATCCGGGATATCTACGCCACCAAACCATATTATAAAAGGCTACGGAGTTTATTACTCAATTATAAACCTTTTTACACGAAACCATTCCGATTGGATCTGACCACGATTATAGCATTTCTTAAATCAATTTTCATCATCGGTTTAATAAATAATGGCCGGAGGGAATATTGGAAATTACTGATCTGGACCCTTATCAGGCGGCCAGGTTTGATGGCTGATGCAATTGAATATTCCATTTATGGATTTCACTTCAGAACAGTATACGGATTGCGGAAAAAAAGGAAGCCTGAAATTCGTAATTGCCTTAATAAACTACCCTGTCGCAAGCAGCAGGGTATCTTAAGGAAATATCTCTTATTCGTCTCAAGAGACGGGGAATTTAGTCCCATCAGATCCTGAATAAGACTTCGTCTTTTCGGGATCAATTCGACTAAAAATTTTTTCTTCGCTTCGCTTGAAAAAATTGAGTCTCATTGATTAAACCTGTATATGTGTGAATTATGTAAGATTTTTCAGGAATTGTGTAATGCTTTTTGCTTTTATGATAACGATCTTTATGCTTACGCTTCATTCTTCCCCAAAATCAAATTTCACCCACATGTAAAATAATAAAAGCTGAAGAAAATCAAGTGTGCCACATTGCAGGGATAAATTGAGCAGAACGATCTCTGATTCATCGCAGTTATACCGGGTCGTTAAACAGTAATAATTCATAATACATGAGTAAAAATGAAAACAACAGACGACAAAATGAATCTGCCTGTTCAGATGACAGGAAGAGTCAATGATTTTAACGACAGTAACCCGGGCGAAGAATTTGGTATGCGTAGTTCAGAAGTGGGAGAAAATCAAAATTACACAGGAAGTTTAGATGGAGAGGGCACTTTTACCAGTTTAGGAGGATGGGACTATTATGATCTGGAAGAGGATTGAAGCCTGTCAATAAAACCTATAAAGTTTTTCCCGGACCATATACACTGATAATTCACATTCCGGCTGTAATTACTTAGGATTTCTGAAAATATTCATCATAAATTAAATATTCATTTATTAAAAAACACAAAAAAATGAGAAGAAAATTACGCACCCTGCTGTTCCTGCCCCTGGTTTTTTCACTGGTATTCACTTCCTGTGTTCCTACCAGAAAATTCAAGGCCTCTGAAGCCAATGTAGCAAAGCTCCAAAAAGAAAATGCCAGCCAACAGACCAAGCTGAATGATTGCAGCATGCAGGTCACCAACCTGAAAACAGATATGGCCGGCCTAAAAAATGATAATGCTTCAATCCAAAAGGACCTCGCAGTCCTTACAAGTGAATCAAAAATGACGATTGCCGACCAGGCTAAAAGGCTGAGAGACCTTCAGACCCTGATTCAATCGCAAAAGGATTTAATGAACAATCTTAAAAATACAGTTGCCGATGCACTCCTGAAATATAAAGCTGATGAACTTTCCGTGTACATTAAAGACGGAAATGTTTATGTATCTCTTACTGAAAAATTATTATTCAAATCAGGCAGTGATGTAGTGAACCCTAAAGGGAAAGAAGCCCTTAAAGCTCTTGCCAAGGTGCTGAACGACACCAAAGACATTTCTGTGCTGATTGAAGGGCATACTGACAATGTCCCCATCAGTACAGCTCAGTATAAAGATAACTGGGCACTCAGCACTGCAAGGGCCAACTCAATTGTGCGCATCCTGACAAAAGACGATGGTTTTGATCCAATCCGTATCACGGCAGCAGGCAGAAGCCAATATCACCCGGTAGAAACGAATGAAACAGCGGAAGGGCGGGCAGCCAACCGCAGGACTGAAATTATCCTTTCTCCTGACCTGAAGGAACTCTATAAACTACTATATCAGTGAAAAAAATAAAATTTCTGATATTTATCGGCTTAGCGCTTAGCCTGGTCACTGCCTGTAATAAAGATGCAAATAAGGCTAAGGCGCATCTCACAGTCAGCCTGACAGACGCTCCCGCTAACTATGATGCGGTAATGATAGATGTTCAGGGCACACAAATTACCGGAAGTGGCGGAAGTACCGTTGTACTCAATACAAGCATCGGTATTTATAATCTACTGGATTTTACAAACGGTCTCGATACAATTCTTGCTACAGGAGACCTGGATGCCGGAACAGTTTCACAAATCCGCCTGATCCTGGGTTCTGATAACACCGTGATGGTCGACGGTATTGTTTACCCGCTGAGCACCCCAAGTGCTATGCAGTCGGGACTAAAACTGCAAATTCACCAAACCTTTGAACCGGGTGTTTTATATAAGATCCTGCTTGATTTTGATGCAAACCAATCCATTGTTTTAAAAGGCAATGGTGAATACCAGTTAAAGCCCGTGATCAGGACCATAGACGAGGCTATAAGCGGATCTATAAGAGGAAGCATTAGCCCTGTCGGTGTGATTGCTTTAATAACAGCTAACTCAAATGGTATGATATCTTCTTCGGTATGCAATGGAAATGGAGATTTTCTGCTAGCGGGACTAGCTGCAGGCATCTATGATATTACCGTTACGCCCCCCTTTCCAATGGAAGCCGTCACCATAAGCGGTATTATTGTCGTTGTGGGGATATCGACCGATACAGGTATAATTGCGCTTTAGGTTTTTGTTTTTTGGTTTAATGCTTAAAAAAGCCGGCTCAAAATTGAGTCCGGCTTTTTTCTTTTTAAGCTTCTCATATTTTTCATGAGGCTCTGCTACAGCTATAAGCATCATCTCCTTAACTGTCCTGTTTGGCACTATAACTAATATCGGACTTTTAAAGCAATGTTTCCCAGCGATTTAAGCTCATCCTGATTCGTAAATATTGCACGGCCTTTTTTAGAAATGACTTCCCAGGCCATATCGCTTGAAATATCATCTATCACTTCCGGCTGAGTGAGATCGCTTACTAAATCGAATGTCAATTCGCCGGTCATTTTTACGGCCTGGTGAAAGTCGTCGTGAACAATTAATAAATCACCCCTTCCCTCTTTGACAGCCCTGTACATTTCAGACAAATCGGTAATTACCTTTCCTTGTCCGGCAGCGTCCTTCATTTCCTGAATAGCCTGGCCCCTTCCTTTTTCCTGTATTGCACTTACGATTTTCCATGCATTTGCTGCGATTGAATGATTTGCCGAATCCTTGTTGTTAATGCTAAGGGTCCCATAATAAATTGATGCTTTGTCAGCAACCTGCATCAAGTGGCTCCAGTTCTGTTCAGTACTTATCACCACAACTTTCATCTTGTTTTTGTTGTAAATTTTTAAAAGGGCTTTGTCTATCTGATTATAAAATTCCAGAAATTTATTATCAAGATGCTGATCATTGCCGGCTTTATCCTCCTCAACTGTAAAATGCGGATTTGTTGTAAAGGGAAAATCATCGGGTTTTATTTCTTCGGCTATACCGTCATTAATGGCATGTAATAAGCGCACATCGGTTTGAGAAAGCAAGAGGATAAGATACTCTACCATGCGGTTAAAATCTTTGATCAATGGTTTGATCACAAATTTATCAGCAACAGAAACGATATTTTGCGGTATTGGCCACGATGATTTTATTATTTCAGTTGTCGAGTCAGACAGGAATATATGTATGCTCTCCAAATTATAGTTAATGTCTATTTCCTCATCCAGACCATCAATTTTTTCAAGCAGATCACTCAGCGGAAATTGTCCAAATTCATTCTTCACCTGCTTATATGCCTCCAGCTTGAGTTTTTTCAGTTCTATCACATCTTTCTGATTATCCGGAAATGTACGGTGTGTGTTCATTGAAATAGTCACGCAGGGATTACTTCTCGCGCATGCAAGTTTTGTTAATTTATCTTTTTGCATTTATTTTATTTTTTATGATATCCGCATCTGGCGGGGCAGCGATTCATCAATTTCTACTATGGCATAAAGTTATATAAGCTGTTCTCCATTAGTGTTACAAAACTTTAGTAATAAGTTACATCATTCACACATTAAAAATTTTCAATGATTTGCTTCTTAGTCTATGTGTGCCTTATGAATATTGCCTTAAAGGGCTCATTCCTAAATTATAAACACAGTTTATCATTTGTAAATGTGTGAATTATGTAAATTTTTTCAGAAATTATGTAAGATTTTTGGGAGCTTGATACCCCATCTTTGTAATATCAATCGTTCCACAATTAATATCTAGAATAGATAATAATAAATAATCAATAAAGAAGCTTTCATGGGTTTGGGAGTATATGTGTTTAATTTAAGTCCCGCTAATAAAACTTAATAGCGGGACTTTTTTTGGAATTTCCTTATCCTGCTAATTTTATTTTTCATTAATTATATAAATAATTATGTTTTTTAAATGTGTGAATTATGTAAATTTTTTCGAAAATTATGTAATAATTTTTGACAATTGAGGTCCCATCTTTGCTAAATGATTTTCAATCATCAATTTATAGCGTACAATATTTGAATAAGTAAATTGAGATTGAAGTTTTTTCCGGACTTGCCAATCCGGTTATTTAAGTCAATTATTCACAAAAATAATGTATTAAGACAAGGTTAAAGAAGCGTTCCAAAATGCGTAGTTTAAGCGTTCCATTCAAGCCCCGCTGAAAATCCAACAGCAGGGCTTTTTTTATAGTAAAATATCCCCTAATTTCCATTTTAATATTGTGTTTTCATTCTCCACCCCGAAAATCCTGAATGTGATAATTTTTATTAGCAAGCTATTTATCTTTTTGTATATTAGTTTATTACATGATTAAAATATGTGAATGTTGTAATTCTTTTCTTTAATTGTGTAATGATTTCAGAAAGGATTTGTATCACCTTTGTAAGGTTAGATTTTTGCCCCATGCTTAATCTGGCAAGAATATCAAAGTCTAAGCAGGAAAGTATACTGATTGAGCGACAAAAGAAATTAAATAAGGCGGAAAAAGAATGCCGCCTTATATAATTTTCTCTGCTTTAGGGATAAATTCAGGAGGGTTTGAATTATGGATACAAATGAAATTAAAAAATCAATTGCGCATATTACGGCAGATGTTATCGGGTATGTGCCAAATTCCGTAGCCATAAGAACCATCCTGAAAAAATCAACAGGAAAGATAATCGTTATGTCATTTGATGCCGGACAGGGATTAAGTGAAAAAACCATAGCTTTCGACACTTTTGTAGAGATCATTGATGGAAAAGCCACAATTGTTATCGATGGGGTGCCGAAAGAATTGCTGACCGGGGAATCTATTGTAATACCTGCCCACGCCCCAAATATTGTAAAGCCCAACGGACGCTTCAAAATGATTATGACTGTTATTAAGAGCGGCTACGAATAACTGGATGCAGCTTGAACGATCGTGTCGGGCTTTTTGCTCAAAGTATATACCTTTGCCTGATCATGGCAGGTATTTATATCCATATCCCATTTTGCCGGCAGAAATGCCATTACTGCAACTTCTTTTCAGTCGCCACATTGAATCAGAAAGATGAAGTCATAAAGGCTCTGTTGAATGAAATTGGGCAACAAAAGGATTATCTGGGAGGAGAAAAAATCGAGACAATTTACCTGGGCGGAGGCACCCCAAGTCTTTTAAATCCGAATGAACTGAATTCCATTTTCGAAGAGCTTGGCCGTTATCACAATATATCCGAAAAAGCCGAGATCACCCTGGAGGCCAACCCCGATGACCTGAGTCCTCAAAAAGCAACTGAATTGAGAAATACCCCGGTAAACCGCCTGAGTATAGGGATACAATCTTTTTTCGATGATGACCTGCATTACCTTAACAGGGTCCATAATGCTTCCCAGGCGAGAGACGCTATAAAAATAGCGAGGGATGCCGGTTTTGAAAACCTTACGATCGATTTAATCTATGGAATTCCGACATTGAGCCATGAGAAATGGCTGCAAAACCTGAACGAATTTTTCAGCCTCAACATTCCCCATTTATCGGCCTATGCCTTGACAGTGGAAGAAAAAACCGCCTTGTTTCACCTTATCCGCAAGAAAAAAGCGGCCCCCGTCGACGAAGTTCAATCAGCGGAGCAATTCAAAATACTGATGGAACAAACAAGGGAACATGGCTATATCCACTATGAGATTTCCAATTTCAGCCTGGAAGGCTATTATTCCAAACACAACAGTCTTTACTGGCTGGGCGGCAATTACCTTGGACTGGGGCCCTCGGCCCACTCCTTTAACGGCTCTTCGAGACAGTGGAATTTGCCGGGCATCAATTCCTATATCGTTCCAAATGCTTCCCCGAATTTACGATTTGAAAAAGAGATACTTACGCTTGCCGAACGTTATAATGAATATGTGATGACCTCGCTGCGCACAAGCTGGGGCTGTGATCCGGAACATATTTTGCATGCTTTCGGAAGTGATTATTATGAGCATTTCCGCAGCAGAGTGCAAAAATTTCTTGAGAAAGGACAGATCATTCAGAAAACGGAAGTTTATTATTTGACGGATGAAGGCAAATTATTTGCCGATGGAATAGCCTCGGATCTATTTGCAGAGGAATAGATCACTTTTCTTTTTTCAGCCTGAAATTCAAGCGTACCGGGTTATGGTCCGAAAATTCAAATCCCAGATCAAGTGTATTCAATGAGGTGACCTCAATATTGGGAGACAAGAGGAAAAAATCAATGATAGTCACCCGGGTTTTGCCTTTGATGTAAGCCGTATCCACGAACCGATTGGAGGGAACAGAAGGATCATAGGCCCATTTCCAGTCAGGGGGCATAAGATCAGTTTTAACCGGGGGCAGAATCTTCACAGCAAGGTCGCCTGTGTTAATATCCCCGGGCTGGTAAGCAGGCGGGTTCATGTTCCAGTCTCCGCCGATCAAAACATAATTTCCTTTCGCATATTCTTTAAGCGCCGCCTCTTTCAATTCCTCTAATTGTTGTTTACGAAGAGTACCGTCGTCAAAAGCGGAATTATGAGTATTAAGGATGACTAATTGATGAGGGCCGGCCAGCTCGAAGCGGGAAAGAATGAAACAACGGTCGAGCATGAAGAGTCTTTTAGGCCAGCTGTAATTCCCGGGAAAAGCTATACGCTGTGAGGATAAAGGCTTGAATAAGGAAAAAATTGCCTGACCTGCATTCACTTTGCCCATAGGATGCAATAGAGGAACAGGAACGAATTTCACTTTATAATTATATGCGAAACTGTAGGAATCATCATCCAGAACCGCAGACAAACGCTTCATCTGGTCATCGGAATAGGTCCTGTGCGAATTGATGTCTACTTCCTGGAGGAGGATAAAATCTATATCCTTCATCCCTTTAAAAAACTCCACCCCACCCTCAATATATTTCTCATAAAGCGAATGGGAAGGTCTTACCTTCTTTCCGCCGTCATAGAAAAAATCCATCTCTTTCCCAAGTCCAAAATATCCTGTATTCCATGACAGAAGGGAGAAGGTATCCCTTTCACCGATATTCATTCCGGATGGCCCTTTCATATGGAGGTCAATGACATTATCCGGCTTGTAATCGCTAAGGCTCATATATGCAATTAAGAGGAGGGGCAATAGGATGATTATCCCGCACATGACGGTTAAGATCTTGATAGCTTTGCGTTTACGTGATTTCATAGCACCCGTCTGGCATAAAGTAAAATTAAGTAATTATTTCATACTTTTGTCCATATATTAAAAAAGCTAATGCCTATACTCGGATCTATACTAAAGAGAGCATATGAACTCCGGAGCCTGCCTGACATGGCTAAACGAAAAGTTGATCCTTACAAGGTCCAGCAACATACCTTGAAAAAACTTCTTCGCAAGGCCCAGTTCACTGCTTTTGGCGAACATTACAATTTCACAGATATTTTAAAGAAGAATGATTTTGTCCCTGCATTTCAGGATAAGGTACCGACCTTCAATTACAACACTATGTTCAGGAAGTGGTGGTATCGTTGCCTGAATGGTGAGCCTTATATAAGCTGGCCGGGGAGGATTAAATACTTTGCGCTTACATCAGGGACTTCCGAGGCATCCAGCAAATACATACCCGTTACCGGGGATATGATACGGGCTATTAAAAAAGTCAGTATCCGCCAATTGCTCTCTTCACTGAATTTCAATTTTCCCATTGAGTTTTATGAAAAAGGGATGTTAATGATCGGAGGGAGTACGCACCTGCATTACAACGGGACTTATTATGAGGGGGACCTCTCGGGTATTTCAGCAAGCAATATCCCATTCTGGTTCCAGCATTTCTACAAACCCGGCAGGCGCATTTCCAAAGAAAGGGATTGGTCGACCAAGGTGGACGAGATCATCAAATCGGCCAAAAACTGGGATATAGGTGTAATTGTGGGGGTTCCGGCCTGGATACAGATCATCCTTGAAAAAATCATTGCCCATTATAATCTGAATACCATACATGATATATGGCCGAACCTGGCGGTATATGTACACAGCGGCGTCGCTTTCGAGCCTTATACTAAAAGTTTTGAAAAGCTCTTTGGCAAACCTATGGTGTTCCAGGAATCCTATCTGGCTTCGGAAGGTTATATCGCCTATCAGAAAAGGGCCAATGTGAAAGCTCTGCAACTGGTCCTTGACAACGGGATCTTCTTTGAATTTGTACCTTTCGATGACCTGAATTTTGATTCGGAAGGAAATATGGTTGAAAACCCCAAGGCGCTGACCATGAAAGATGTGGAGGAAAATAAGGAGTATGCTCTCCTGCTTTCAACCTGTTCGGGGGCCTGGCGTTACCTGATTGGGGATGTGGTCAAATTCACTTCCAGGGAATATGCTGAAATCGTTATCAGTGGGCGTACCAAACATTTTCTAAGCCTTTGCGGGGAACATCTGTCGGTTGAAAATATGAACAGGGCCGTGAAAATGCTCTGCGACGAACTGAATGTGGATATCCGTGAATTTACTGTTGCCGGTATAAAATACGGTTCATTGTTTGCCCATAAATGGTTCCTTGGAACGGATGACCCGCTGGATCCGGCCCTTGCAAGGGAAAAAATTGACGAATATTTGAAAATACTGAACGATGATTACCGGGTTGAGCGGATAGCAGCAATCGGGGAGGTGTTTTTTGAAGTCCTCCCTTCTGATGTGTTTTCGAACTGGATGAAGATCCACGGCAAAGAAGGAGGCGCCAATAAGTTTCCCCGGGTCATCAAAGGTGAATATCTTGCCAGATGGGAAGAATACCTTAAGGAATATAACAAACAGACCTGATGAATATCATTTTACAAGGTGTCATACTTGGGTTCACCCTATCTACTGTTTTTGGATTTGGACCAGCGCTTTTTGCTCTGATACAAACCAGTATACACCGGGGTTTCTGGTCTGGTGCTTTTCTTGCTTTCGGGGTCTTTCTGAGCGATGCATCCCTTATTGCATTAGGTGCATTAGGCGCCGGACAGATATTTTATATACCCCGCAACCAGCTCGCTTTCGGACTTATCGGCGGAGTATTGCTGATCATTTTCGGGATCGTTACTTACAGACGACATGTCAAATTGCAACCAAAAGAAGATGGTCAGGAAGGTAAAAGTAAAATACCCGGTCCACTGACCTTCATACTCAAAGGCTTTTTTATTAATTTCACGAATCCATTTGTCTGGATATTCTGGATGGGGGTCGTGGTTGGGTTTTATGCCAGTAACAGCGGCGAGACCTATATCCTTTTCTCCTTTTTTGCTTCAGCCCTAATTACCATTTTTTCAATGGATATGTTAAAATGTTTTTCGGCTTATAAGATCAAAAAATATCTCCAATCCCACAATATTATATGGATTAACCGCATAGCGGGCATCGGCCTTGTACTCTTCGGAATTTATCTCATTATCCGGACAGTCCTGGAACATCATCTTTTGACATTTCTGTATAATTATATTCACTAAAATCATATCCCATGAAAAAGAGCAACTGGATTACCTTTCTGATCAATGGTATTATTGCGGTAATATTCAGTATTATAGCCCTGATTATACCAGATAAAGTACTTGTCATCGCACAATATTTCGGATTGCTGATAATGATCGCAGGTATCATCCTGCTGGTGGTCTCCGTGAAAAACATCCGAAATGACCAGCCCTATATCTTATTGCTGACAGAAGCTATCTCCGCCATTATTATAGGGGGAATTATTTTATTCTATACCCGCCAGTCACTGAGCATTTTGTGATCCTGATAGGCATATGGGCCCTGATACTTGGACTAGTACAAATCATCATTTCCATACGTTTCAGGGCAATCATGTCAAATAACCGTCTGATGCTGATCAATGGTTTACTTTCGCTTGTCTTTGGTTTACTCTTATTCTTTAACCCATTCGAATCAGCCTAATATGGCATGGATTACCGGTATCATTGCCTTGATTTCTGGTATACTTCTAATCTATTTTGCTTTTGTAATGAGTAGGCTGAAGGAATAGTGAAAAGGTGGAAAAGTGAAAAGGTGGAAAAGTGGAAAAGAATTTGGTGAACCTTGGGGCCTTGGAGATTTGGTGGCTAAAAAAAATGGAATTTGCAGGCAAATAATTTAGCCACGGAAGCACAAAAGCTCCAAGGATTCACAAAGAATTTCTTCGGAATTTGACTTTTTGAGATTGAAATTTATTTGTTTTTTGGAATTTGTTATTTGGTATTTCTTCGATTGTCCGACCTATAAGATATTAGATTTTCCTAATATCCAATAACCATTAACCAATACCCGTTCACATTTTCTTCCTATATTTACCCTGAAATTTATTCCGCCAGGCCTTATATTCATGTTCTTTAAAAACATCAAAATAAATATCCGACAAACTAATTTTATGAAAGTAAAATTTATTTTAATTTTTCTTTTTATAATCCTTACCAGGGCTGGAACCAGCCAGCCCTGGTATTTTAATAATATTTATAACCCCAACAATACATGGGCTGGGGGCTTAAGCATAATTGCTACCAATGATGGGTATTTCGGATGTGCTATTTCAAATGACAGTATTTCACATTATTACTATAATACCTGTTTTTTTAAATTGAATTTTCTAGGTGAACTAACAATTCTGGAATTGTTTCGGAAAACCAGGGTTTGATTATTACCCAGGTTATTATGGTTCACTCATTGTTGACAATAATAATAACTTTGCCTTATTCGGTTCAATTCATGATTTAACTAGTGGCTCATCTCATTCGAAGTTTTATCTTTTTGATATTAACGGAGACACGATATTTACAAAAGATTTTTACAGTACGACAGGTCATTCTTTGATTGGCAGGGTTTGTTCAGTTACAAGTGATAATGGTTATATTCTAATAGGGGAGCAATATCTTGGAAATTATCTTAGCGACCTGCTTGCTGATTAAAATTGATGGTACCGGACAAGAGATTTGGCGCAACCTCATAGGTACAGATTTGGATGACTATGGTTGTAGCATATTACAGACTTTGGATTCAGGGATTTATTATTGGTGGTAAATAAGAATATTCCAGGAAACGATGAATCTTACGATCCACTCGTTATAAAGACCGACAGCCAGGGAAATTATGAATGGTCACTTGATTTGGGGGGCCCTTATATGGACGACAAAGCAATGCTTTGCCTTACACCCGACAGTTGTATAATGGTACTTACAGCCTATGCTGATTCGATGTGGACCCCTGATTTTGGTTATACCAGGATAGAAATTTCATAAAGTTGAATATTGAAGGAAATATTATTTGGAATATAAAGTATGGAGCATCAAGGCCCGAAAATTTTGTTTCAAACATTATACTATTAGATAATGGAGATTATATGGCCTGTGGATATACTTTGTACAGCGCTTATCTGGACCCTGCCGGCTGGTTGTTGCGAATAAATTCAGTAGGAGATAGTTTATGGTACAGGGAATATTATTATTATCCTGAAGATCCGGTTTATGGAATAAATTATTTGTACGATGTTTCGAAAACTGAGGATGGAGGCTTTGTAACAATAGGGCAGGCACATACCTTTTTACCCCCCGATAACACTCAAAAAATGTGGGTATTAAAAGTTGATAGTGTTGGCTGCGAAATTTCAGGCTGTTGGGTGGGGATAGATGAAGCAAGTCAAAATCCCGGATCGGATATTCTGGCAAGAGGAGAGTTAAGCATTTGGCCAAACCCTGCAAAGGACTGGATAAGCTTGCGTTTTCCGGAAAACATCCCGGATGAAAAAGCGGAATTGAAGATATATAATCTGATTGGAAAGCAAATCCTGAACAGATCAATCTTCATACAAAATTCCTCTGCTTCTTTAAATATATCCGGCCTAATTCCAGGGGTTTATATTGTTTTTTGTAAGGATGAAAAAGGGATGGAGAGGAAAGGGAAGATGGTGGTTCATTGAGCCGGCCTCCGGCCCCAAATCCTTATAATATTTACAAAATCATATTTCCTTTCTATGGCTCTTTTTAACACATAGGCACAGTAGGGCACAACTTGTCCCGATCCCTCGGGATAGGTTTCACATAGGATATAATATTCATTCCTTTTAAAATATACAATTTTCAATATACTATTTAATATTTCCCCCTCCGTGGTCCTCCGTTTTACTCGGTGGAACTCCGTGAAATAAAAAAACAGGTGGAAAAGTGGAAAAGTGACTTCTCAATCTATAACATCGAAGGTCTAATATCCTTAATATTCAATTGCAGGGATTTCTGCCCGTTCCATTCATTTTCTTCAATGTGATAACAAATATCAAATGGTTGGCCAGTCTTAATTTCTTCAAGTTGTTCGCCTTGCTGAAAAGCAATGGTAGAAATAGGGAAGCCATTCACATTTAATTGCACCACACTCATTTTCAAATGATTATTTCCTACTAGACGGACGTAACCCGTATCAATAACCTGGTCGGTCTCGAAAACCGGTGAAAGATTACCCGGTCCGAATGGGGCAAACTGGTTCAATATTTTGAAAAATTTGGAATTAATATCTTTCAGCTGAAGTTTCGAATCAATCTCTATTTCAGGTACCTGTAAGTTTTTATGAAGATTTTCCTGGACATATTCTTCGAAGCGGGTCTGGAAGGAATGCAGGTTTTCAGGCTTAAGCGACAGACCGGCTGCATACATATGGCCTCCGAAATGTTCCAGGAGATCCCCACAGGCATCCACGGCATCATAAATATCAAATCCCTTGACAGACCTTGCTGAACCGGTAATGAGACCGTCCGACAATGTGAGAACAATGGTGGGCCGGTAATAGGTTTCGATGAGCCGGGAAGCAACTATACCGATAACTCCCTTATGCCATTCAGGATGATAGATGACGGTGCTCAGGCGATCGCTTAGTTCGGTGCTTTCGCTGATCATTTTCAGGGCCTGGGTGGTTGCAAAGGAGTCGAGGCTTTTTCTTTCGGTATTTATATCATTGATCCTTTTCCCCAGAACGGCAGCTTTTGCTTTATCATCGGTGATAAGCAAATCAACGGAATTCCGGGCGCTTTCGATGCGGCCCGCCGCATTTATCCTCGGCCCGACTATGAACACCAGGTCGTTAATAGTAAGTTCCCGTTCATATTGACTTGTATAGCCATTATTCCTGTTATAATTGCTGACATTCAGGATGGCCTGCAGGCCGGCCCTGGGCTTAGAATTGATACGTTTCAGGCCATAATAGGCCAGGATACGGTTTTCACCTGTAATGGGAACTATATCAGAAGCAATGCTGACCACGACCAGGTCGAGGTATTGTTCCAGGTTTGAAAAATCTATATTATTCTTTTTTGCATAAGCCTGGATCAATTTAAAACCCACCCCGCAGCCGGAAAGTTCTTTATAAGGGTAGTCGCAATCATCCCTTTTGGGGTCGAGGATAGCACAGGCTTTGGGGAGAAATTCGCCGGGCCGGTGGTGATCGCAGATGATAAAATCGATATTCCGTTCATTCGCATAATCGATTTTTGCAGTGGCCTTAATTCCGCAATCCAGGGCAATTATGAGGCTAAAACCGTTATCATTGGCAAAATCTATTCCTTTGTACGAAATGCCATAACCTTCTTCATAACGGTCGGGAACATAAAATTCGATCTGCTTGTGCAATTTCTGCAGAAAAATAAAAACCAATGCCACAGCAGTTGTACCATCCACATCATAATCCCCGTAAATAAGGATTTTTTCATTTTGTCGGATAGCAGTTTGTATCCTTTCAATGGCCTTATCCATGTCCTTCATCAAAAAAGGATCATGGAGATAATCAAGCTGGGGGCGAAAATATGCCTTGGCTTGGTCAAAAGAGGTAATGCCACGCTGAGCTAACAGGTTGGCCAGGTTTTCGTTGATATTCAAAACCTGGCTCAAATGTTTCACAACATGATCCTCGCCTTGCGGTTTTATGACCCACCTCTTTTCCATTTTATTTTATAATTCTGATAAAATTATCAATTAATCGTGAAGGTTAATCCCTTTTCCGACATTTTATACCTGTCGGATAGAGCCCTTTTTTAATTTTTTTTATTCTAAAGATTAATGCTGTCTTTCAGCATGAGCCATTTTGCGGAATAAAATTAAGATCCGCTATGGCAAATCAGAATGTCGAGCGCATTGCTTCCACCGGATTGAGCCTGGATGCGCTCCAGGCCGGGATAAAACCAGAAACAAGACCGATAAAGGCGGAAACAGACAGGCCCAGCATTATATTCGACTGTGTCAGCAGCATATTCAAATCGAATAACCTGGAAACACCGAAGGAAAGGATATAAACGATGATCAATCCGAAGATACCTCCTAATAATGAGAGGAAAATAGCCTCAAAAAGAAACTGCAACAATATAAAATAGTTCTTTGCACCCAATGACTTTTGTATGCCAATGATGCCGGTTCGTTCTTTGACCGACACAAACATGATATTAGCAATACCGAAGCCTCCCACCAATAGTGAAAATCCACCGATGATCCAGCCAACCCAGGCAATTACTTTAAAGAGACTGTCAAAGCCCTTTGAAATAATATCTGTCTGGTTCAGGGCAAAATCATCTTCCGCCCTGGGTTTGAGCCGGTGAACAGAGCGCAGGATGCCTGCCAGTTCATCCTTTAATTCCTCCAATGGTACACCAGGCATTGCCTTGACCATAATGGTGGCACCTACGTTCCTGAAATCCACAAAATTCCGTGCAAAATTCACTGGTATATAAATATTATTGTCCGTTGAATTACCGAACATATCATTTCCTTCTTTTTTCAAAACACCTATTACCTCGACCTGACGGCCGAAGAGTTTAATCTTTCTGCCCACCGGTTGTTCCATGGGGAAAAGGTTGGTCGCTATCCCGCTTCCTATCACACAAATATTCCTTCCGCTCTGGAATTCGGAAGGAGATATAAACCTTCCGTCCTGAACCTCAATGGATTTAACTTCTTCATATCCCTGGGATATGATATTAATTCCTGTATTTTCGATAGAGTTATCGCGGTATTTCACTGTTTTGCTCAGGCCTGAAACAAATACAACTGCCTGGGCAGCCATGCTCCTTTTCTGGATCTCCTTCAAGTCACTCAGGTCAGGCTCGGGACGGTTAATATATTTCCACCAGGGGTAATCGCCACCCATGACCCAGGGCCATTTCTGGATAAAGAGCACATCACTGCCCAGAGAATTAATATTGTCACGGATACCTTTTTCCATAGAGTCAAAAATCGTGAACACCGAGATTATCGAAAATATCCCGATTGTGATACCCGACAGGGATAAAAATGTTCTGACTTTATTAACTGTTATCTCATGCAGCGCGAAAATATAGCTCTCCCTTAACAGTTTAAAAAATATCTTCATTCAGGAATTGTGTATTTACTGATTTGTAAAATTAATACAAATAGATTAAAATTTATGCTTTAAATTTGGAGTTTATAGAAGAGACTGATTTATTATAAACCGCAGATGATGGCAAGTTGAGCTGACAGCTGCAAAATTCTTTTCCTGAAGATGCTGAAAAAAATTTCAAGTGCCTTAATTTCTGTCTATCATAAAGATCACCTGGAGGATATCGTCAAGCAACTCGGGGACCTGGGAGTCAGGATATATTCCACGGGAGGTACCTATGATTTTATCAGAAAACTGGGCGTTGATGCGGAGACTGTGGAATCACTGACATCCTATCCATCCATACTGGGAGGAAGGGTCAAGACATTGCATCCGAAGGTATTCGGCGGGATACTTTATCGCCGTGAAGAGGAGGAGGACCGGAATCAGCTGAAAGAATATAACATTCCTTCCATCGACCTGGTGATTGTAGACCTGTATCCTTTTGAAAAGACGGTGGCTTCAACTAAAGATGAGAGTGCCATCATTGAAAAAATTGATATAGGCGGGATCTCGCTTATCAGGGCGGCCGCGAAAAATTTCAAGGACGTGCTGGTAGTGGCTTCCTCGGATATGTATGCTGATCTTTTTGCCCTGCTGCTTGAAAAACAGGGCCATACAGATATTGAGGACCGCAGACGCTACGCTGCTCAGGCATTTCACGTTTCATCCCATTATGACACGATTATATTCAATTACTTCAATAACAATAATTACCTGAATGTATTCAAGTCGAGTATAGCCTCTTCAGAAACGCTCCGCTACGGTGAAAACCCGCATCAGAAAGGGCTTTTCTTCGGTCAGCTGGATGAGGTTTTTGAAAAATTGCATGGGAAGGCCATTTCATATAATAACCTGGGAGACCTTGAAGCGGCCATTGGCCTTATCAGCGAATTTGAAGAAAATACTTTTGCAATCCTGAAACATAATAATGCCTGCGGTTGTGCCACAAGACCCAGCCTAAGGGATGCTTTTAAGGATGCCCTCGCCGGGGACCCGGTCTCTGCATATGGAGGCGTGTTGGTAAGCAATACCGAAATTGATGAAGAAACGGCCCTGGAAATTGACAAACTTTTTTTCGAAGTGATCATCGCACCGGCTTACAAAATAAATGCACTGGAAATCCTTCAAAGCAAGAAAAATAGAATAATTTTGCGTAAGAGATCATACGACTTCCCCCAAAAACAATTTAAATCATTGCTGAATGGGGTGATAGTGCAGGATAAGGACAATCGAACGGAAAATCCGGAAGATCTGGAAACAGTGACAAGCACCAGGCCTTCGCCGGAACAGATTTCAGATTTGTTATTTGCCAACAAGATCGTTAAACATACACGTTCGAACGCGATCGTTTTGGTAAAGAACAAACAACTGATTGCCAGCGGAGTTGGACAGACCTCACGGGTGGATGCACTTCGTCAGGCTATTGCTAAAGCCGGGGAATTCGGATTTGATCTGGAAGGTGCCGTAATGGCTTCTGATGCTTTTTTCCCTTTTGCCGATTCGGTGGAAATCGCTTATAAAGCCGGTGTAAAAGCTGTGATACAGCCCGGTGGATCTATCAGGGATAAGGATTCGATTGAATTCTGCGACCGGAATCATATGGCAATGGTTTTTACCGGCATCCGACATTTTAAACATTAATTGTAAAATAACGCTTCATATAAATATATACAGAGGATGGGACTTTTCTCATTTTTAACCAAGGAAATCGCTATAGACCTGGGAACTGCCAACACTATTATCATATACAACGATAAGGTAGTGGTGGATGAACCATCGATCGTAGCACTTGAAAGGAATACCGGCCGGGTGATAGCAGTGGGAAAGAAGGCCATGATGATGCATGGAAAAACCCATGAAAATATTCGTACCATACGTCCTTTGAGGGACGGAGTCATTGCCGATTTCAAATCGGCTGAGATTATGATCCGTGAAATGATCAAAATGATCGGATTTAAAAATTCACTCTTCCCGCCGGCACTGAAAATGGTTATCTGTATACCTTCCGGGATCACCGAAGTGGAAGAGCGGGCCGTCAAAGACTCGGCTGAACAAGCCGGGGCCAAGGAGGTAAGGCTGATTCACGAGCCCATGGCAGCTGCTATTGGGATTGGAATAGATGTACTGGAACCAACCGGAAACATGATCATTGACATAGGTGGGGGAACCAGCGAGATCGCCGTTATTGCCCTGGGAGGTATCGTAAATAATAAATCAATCCGTATTGCCGGCGATGATTTCAATGCCGACATAGAGGAATACATGCGGAAACAGCATAATATTAACATAGGGGAAAGAACCGCCGAAAGGATCAAAATTGAAGTCGGGGCCTCCATGACCGACATTGACAATCCGCCGGACGATTTCGCTGTTCATGGACGGGATATGCTCACGGGTATCCCCAAGGAGATTACGGTAAATTATGCCGAAATTGCCCATGCACTGGATAAATCCATCAGTAAAATAGAAGCGGCTGTGTTGAATGCCCTGGAGATGACCCCACCTGAACTGTCGGCCGATATTTACCGTACCGGCATTTACCTGGCCGGAGGTGGATCCATGTTACGCGGACTTGACAAACGACTCCACCTGAAAACCAAGCTCCCGGTGCATGTCGCGGAAGATCCCCTGAGGGCCGTCGCCAGGGGCACAGGCATCGCACTGAAAAACTTTGATAAATTTACTTTCTTGATTAAATAAAGCAAGGGAATCGGACCGACCCGGGAATTTCCGGACCGGAACTGTAAGTTTATTTCCCCGTAGGAACTATTTTTGGATAGTGTTATAATGCGCAACTTATTAGCCTTTCTGTCAAGATACCGGTTTTTCTTCCTCTTTCTCATCCTGGAGGCTATTTCAATCATTCGGGTGTATCAAAATGATCATTATCAGCATACGCGCATCTTCAAATCCACAAACCTGTTTACAGGGACCATAGTCCAGACTTATGACAATATCACCTCTTACCTTTCCCTTAAAAAGGCCAATGAGGAACTGGCAAAGGAGAATGCTTTACTAAGGAACCAATTAACAAAAGACACAAGTTATATCCGGGATTTACAGGGCTTCCCGGTACCGGATTCCAATATCAGCTACATCAGCGCCAAAGTAATCAGTAATTCAGTGAATAAACGGAATAATTACTTCATGGTCAACAAGGGAACTGACGACGGGGTTCAAAAAGATATGGGAGTGATCAATTATGACGGGGTCGTAGGTATCATCACCAATGTTTCCAAACACTTCAGCTCTGGTATGTCAATACTTCACAAGAGCAGCCGGATCAGTGCCCGGATCAGGAAAAATAATCATATGGTCAGCATTTCATGGCCGGGGATCAACTATCGTACGGGACTTATAGAAGATATCCCAAAGCATGTGGATGTGGAAAAAGGGGATACCATTGTCACTAGTGGTAATTCAGATATTTTCCCGGAGGGGATCATGCTGGGAGTCGTCGGAAAAATTTATGAAGAAGATAATCAACTTTTCAAAACGGCCACGATCCGGTTTTCAGTCGATTATAACAATATTTACTGGGTTTATATTATTGATAATCATAGCAAACAGGAAAAACTCAATCTAAATGAACTTTCTGAATGAATAGTTTACTGATCCGAAATATATTCCGGTTTATCATACTGGTTCTGCTGCAAATCTTTGTTTTCGATAAGATCATGCTGAACGGTTATCTGAACCCCTATATATATGTAATATTCATCCTGATGTTGCCATTTGAGATCAGCGGATGGCTCTTGCTTTTATCTTCCTTCCTCCTGGGTTTGACCATAGATATTTTTTCGCATACCGGAGGAATGCACGCGGCAGCTTCTGTTTTCATGGCCTTTGCCCGTCCGGGTGTAATCAAGCTTTTAGGGAAAAAAGAAGACCTGGAACCCGGACAATTCCCGAATGCCCGTGATTTCGGGATAATGTGGTTCATAACCTATACCTTTATTCTGGTTTTTCTGCACCACCTAATCTTGTTCAATATTGAAATTTTCCGTTTTAATGAATTCTTTATAACTCTCTTTAAAGTGCTTATTAACACGATATTTACAACAGTCCTTATTCTGATAGCCCAATTTCTGTTTTACCGGAATAAATCCGGATAGCCCATAGTACTGCTCTTTTTAAGGTCTTAATAATGATTTGTTTATTAGTTTTGTGATTCTATTAACTCAATTTATATTAAAATGAAAAGATTTTTGTTTTTTAGTATTTTGGTAATCTTTCTCGCATCCTGCAACAAGCCCGTAAAAAATGAATATACGATAACAGGGACAGTGGATACTACTTTCGATGGATGGGTCTATCTCCAGAAAAGAGTCAATGGCCCACTGACATCCGTTGATTCTGCCAAAATTTCCAATGGCAAATTCCAGTTCACAGGAACAATAGATTTTCCGGAAGTCTATTATATTAACATTCATGAAACCAAATCGCTGATCCCATTCTTTATTGAGCCGTCCAAAATCACAATCAGCGTAAATACTCATAATATTGATAAATCAAAGATTGAAGGCTCCAAGAGTCAGAAGGAATATGATGCTTACCTGGATGCTATGGACCAATTCGACTACAAGGTCAGAGAGAGTTATCAAATCTATAAGAAAGCCGAGGAAATAGGGGATAAAGCAAAAATGCATGAGTTTGATTCCCTGATCGATGATTATTATAAAAAGAAAACCGAATTCATAAAAAAATTCGCCTTCGAGAGAAATACCTCTCCTGTTTCACCCTATATCGTTTACAGGAATTCTTATGATTATGATTTATCTGACCTGGATAAAGTAGTCAGCAATTTCGATACGACTTTGAACCGTTCGGTTTATATGCCGATGCTGAAAGATTATCTGAAGACCCTGAAAAGAACTGCTGTAGGTCAATTATTTGTGGCTTTTACCATGCAGGATACTACCGGCCAGTACTTACCCATATCAGGGCTGATAGGTCAGAATTACCTCCTGGTTGATTTCTGGGCTTCCTGGTGCGCTCCCTGCCGGGCCGAAAATCCCAATCTGGTTGCCACCTACAATGAATTCCATCCCAAGGGTTTTGAAATCCTGGGTGTCTCGTTTGATACGGATAAGGGGCGCTGGCTGAAAGCCATCAAAGATGACAAACTGAGCTGGTATCAGGTTTCCGACCTTACAGGATGGGATAACGCTGCCGGAAAACTATACGGCGTGCGGTCGATCCCAGCTAATGTACTGCTCGATAAACAAGGCTATATCA
This sequence comes from uncultured Bacteroidales bacterium, assembly GCA_963787195.1. Lineage (GTDB taxonomy): Bacteria > Bacteroidota > Bacteroidia > Bacteroidales > JAGOPY01 > CAWBCI01. The sequence continues at coordinate 35,040 of CAWBCI010000073.1, read as the reverse complement.
TAGCTAAAAATTTGCGTGGTGAAGATCTTCGGAAAAAACTGGAAGAATTAATGAATAGCAATTCTGATTCCTAAAATTGAATCCAGAGGAGTTCCTGTACTTCTCTGATTATACCTTTAATTAATAAACTACCCCGCTGCAAGCAGCGGGGTATCTTAAGGAAATATCTCTTATTCGTCTCAAGAAACGGGGAATTTAGTCCCATCAGATCCCGAATAAGACTTCGTCTTTTCGGGATCAATTCGACTAACATCTTATCCATAACAGATCATAAGTTTTAAAAAAAGGCTGCACCTTACGGATGCAGCCTTTTTTAATCAATTATTTGTTTTGATCGCTTCTCAAGTGTATACTTGAAAGGGCTAATTTAGTGAATCATGTATATGAATGATCATTTGGGAAATCTAATTATATCAATTTATATCTATAAATATTCATTCTAATCTGCAGACATATCTCTTAAAATATAATAAACTGATTAACAATATAATTATACAAATTTCAGATTTCCTCATCCTTGTTTTTCCTGCGCTGATTATTCTGATCTTTCCATAATTTATTGAATGATTTCGGCGCAAGTACCGGCAGATCCCGGTATGGGCCCCATCCTTTTTTGAAAAATTTCCTCAGGGCAGCGTTCTTTAATCCTGCATTTCCCACATTCATCCATGACCTTTTTAAGAGGACATTTTTCATGCTTTTCATTACAAACTTCTCAGACCCGGGAGTATATCCTTCCAAAACCGCTTCATTACGGTTCAAAAGCAACAATTCATGCAGAGGTATTTTTACGGGACAGGTTTCTGTACATCTGCCGCAAAGGGATGAAGCAAAACTAAGGTGTTTATAATCCTTGAAGTTTTCCAGGAAAGGAGTTATCACGGAACCAATCGGACCGGTATAAACAGAACCATAGGTATAACCTCCTATATTTTTATAGATGGGACATGCATTCAGGCAGGCCCCGCAACGGATACATGACAAAGCCCTGCGCTGTCTTTCCTGCTTCAGAACTTCCGTCCGCCGGTTATCCAGCAGTATCACATACATTTCCTCCGGACCATCGCTTTCTCCTTCCTTCCTGGGTCCGAAGAGTATGCTGTTATAAACTGTTATCCGCTGTCCAGTCCCAAAGGTAGACAGCAGGGGCCAGAATAATTGCAGATCATTGATAGAAGGGATCAGTTTTTCTATTCCCGCTATTGCTATATGGACTTTGGGAAAGGAAACCGACATCAGTGCATTCCCTTCATTTTCGGTCAGACATACAGCCCCCACATCCGCCAGGAGAAAGTTTGCACCTGTAATACCCACTTCGGCCGTCTGAAATTTTTCCCTGAGTTTTTCCCGCACGAAGGCCGTTATTTCAGGCGGTTGCATATCTTCCGGGGTACCGAATTTTTCGTTGAAAAGTTTGGCCACATCTTCTTTGGACTTATGCATAGCCGGAGTAAGGATATGATAAGGTTTTTCACCGGCAAGCTGAACGATGTATTCACCCAGATCGGTCTCAACAGGTTCTATCTTTTGCTTTTCAAGTATATCATTCAGGTCCAGCTCTTCAGTCATAATTGATTTGGACTTTACAACCGATGTAGCCTTATGTTTTTTAAGAATGGCCAGGATTTCCCTTACCGCATCTTTCGCAGTGGGGGCCCAGATGACTTTGCCGCCGTTTTTCTCAAAATTTACTTCAAATTCGATCAGGTATTTTTCAAGGTCATTCAGGATTTTATGCTTGATATTAGCTGCCCGGTATTTGGCAAGCTCCAGGTCCGAAAATTGCTGTTTTCCCTTTGGAACAGCCAGGTCATATTTCGAAATATTATATTTGATCTTATTCCTGTGGACCAGATCAAAAGCCACCCTTTCCGAATCTTTCTGGAATTGCCTGTACATTTCCATACCTTAACTATTTATCTATTTTTCCTAATATTATAAACATATCTTTTCAACTCTTCTGCTATGCCTTCCCCCTTCAAATTCTGTGTTCAGGAAGATCAGGACCATTTGCCATGCAAGGTCAAAAGCAACAAAGCGTCCGGGAAGTGAAATGATATTGGCATCGTTATGCTGCCTTGCAAGCCTGCTTATTTCTTCTCTCCAGCATAAGGCGGCCCTTACATTCGGGTATTTATTGGCTACCATCTGGGCCCCGTTTCCGCTTCCACACAGTATAATACCTTTTTTATATTTACCATCATTCACATCCTTAGCCAGGGGATGAATGAAATCAGGATAATCAACGCTCTCCAGGCTATTGGTTCCAAAATCTTTTACCTCATAACCATCTTCAAGTAGCTTCTGGACAATATATTCCTTCATTTCAAAAGCGCCGTGATCACAAGCTATTGGTATAATATCCTTCTTTTCTGTCATGATTTATAAATAATTAAACAAATGTAAGTAATTCATATGCCCATGGGTCAATGTCTGCTATTCATTCTTAACAAAAAATTGAACTTACTCTGGGCCCGGAAAATCATTAGATCTTGATACCTACAATTTTAACATTTATTAACAATTGTTCATTTTATACTGTTAATTTTGTCTGATAAGTGGTATTAACTAAGTAAAAAACAAAGAAACTGTGATATTTTGGCCAGGGCTGGCTTAAAAATTGCTAGTTATTAAAACTGATGAAGACTTTCTTAACATCTTATCCGGCCTGACAAGGAATGTACTTTTTAACATTCATCATTATTAACATCTTGTTAATATCAGGCTAAAACATTTATATCCCTATACATAGACCGGATTTTTTTTCGTTATACTGTTAATAAAATTGGATAAGTCAGAAATTCAAAATAAGTGTCCTGAATTTATGAACCTCTTAACAGCGAATAATACATTAACATAAATTCTTTTAAGTAAAATATAATAATAAGAATTATTGAAAACTTCAAAAATGATGAATAAACACAGGAGCTGTTTAATGTATATCTTAGTCTCATAAATGGATGGAAATATGTCAAAAATTTTAAACGCTCCCAAATATCTCACAATCTGTATTTAACTATGAAAAATGATACTGCAGACTTGAAACTGCAATTAGATTATAAAACGGAGATCCGGAAAATGCTTAAAGAAAAAAACGGCATTTTACTGGCTCATTATTACCAGGTATCTGAAATTCAAGAAATTGCCGATTTTGTTGGGGACAGCCTGGGATTATCACAAAAAGCGGCTGCATCCAATGCATCAATTATAGTTTTTGCCGGAGTTCATTTTATGGCTGAGACGGCAAAGATATTAAATCCTTCAGCCAAAGTATTGCTTCCCGATCTGATGGCCGGATGTTCTCTGGCCGATTCATGTCCGCCTCAGGAATTTTCAAAATTTAAAGAAAAATATCCGGGCCATGTAGTAATTTCATATATCAACTGTTCAGCTGCAGTTAAAGCCATGTCGGATGTCATCTGTACTTCCAGCAATGCGGTTGGCATCGTTGAATCTTTCCCGGCTGATCAGCCCATTATTTTTGCACCCGACCGGAATCTTGGCGGCTATGTGAACCGGATCACCGGCAGGGATATGGTATTATGGGACGGAACTTGCCAGGTACATGACATACTTCAGACCGAAGCTATCATCAATCTGAAAATAGAAAATCCGGATGCAAAACTCATAGCCCATCCTGAATGCAAAGCCCAGGTGCTGGAATTAGCTGATTTCATCGGCTCCACAACGGCCCTGCTGAATTATACCGTTAAAGATCCGGCGAAGAAATTCATAGTGGCAACCGAAAGCGGGATACTTTACCAGATGCAGAAATCATCGCCCGACAAGGAATTCATCATAGTACCATCGGATGAAACCTGTACCTGCAATGATTGTCCCTATATGAAAATGAACACCCTGGAGAAATTGTACCTTTGTCTGAAGTACGAAAAGCCAGAAATCAGGCTGGAGGATGAAGTTATCGGAAAAGCCCGGATACCCATCGAAAGGATGCTCGAAATTTCGAAAAATATCAAGCTGAATAAATAGCATGAACTCACATATCAGAAGATACCTTCTTATAGCGATCGCCGTCCTGTTTGGCATACCCTTGCTGGTATCAGCACAGCAGCAGGAAGTCAATCCCAATGGATACAACATATTCTATTATCCGAATGGGAATAAGTCAAGTGAAGGCATGTTGAAGGACGGAAAACCGGATGCTTACTGGAAAACATACAATGAGGCGGGTATCCTGATTTCGGAAGGAAACCGGAAAAACTTTGAACTCGACAGTACCTGGAAATTTTATGATGATGTGGGTAAATTGAAACTCATCATCAATTATAAAAACGGAAAGAAAAACGGTCCCAGGAAAACTTACCGGGAGGACGGTATGATTGAAGAGAATTTTGTGGATGATATCAAGCAGGGACCTACCAATGAATATTATCCAAACGGAAAGCTTAAAAAATCCACAAACTTCAGTGATGGCCTGGAGCAGGGACTGGCTAAGGAATATGCTGAAGATGGCCGGGTCATTACCCTGATCACTTACAAAAGCGGATTTATTGTCGAAAGGGAAATAATTAACCGTTTTGATAATGACGGCCAGAAAAATGGTGTCTGGAAATATTATTACGCGAACGGCATATTGAAAAAGGAAGGCAGTTATACGCACGGGCTTGAAAATGGATATTTCAAAGAATATGACCAGGATGGAAATCTTCTTACTACTGCCAAATACATGAACGGAACCAAAAAGGAAGATGTGGCCGAGCTGGTGAAGCTTGATGTGCGTAAAGATTATTATCCGGATGGAAAAGTCAAGGTAAGTGCAACTTATAACAAAGCAGGAAAACCTGAAGGCATCAGGCGTGAATTCGCTCCTGACGGAACCATAGAGAATTCTTATATATTCAAGGACGGTACACTTATCGGGGAAGGCATCGTAACAGAAAAGGGGGAACGAGACGGGAAGTGGAAAGAGTATTTTGATGATGGAAAGCTGAAGGCAGAAGGTCATTATGATAAAGATAAAAAGACTGGTGACTGGAAGTTTTATCACCGGAGTGGTTCCCTGGAGCAGGAGGGAAGTTTTGCAGATGGAAAACCGGAAGGTGCCTGGAAGTGGTACTATGATAGCGGTGAACTGTTGCGCGATGAAAGTTATTACAAAGGTCTTCTCGACGGTGAAATGACCGAATATGACAGGGAGGGAAATATAATTACCAAGGGAAATTATATTGAGGGCGAGGAAGATGGCCCCTGGTATTACAAGATTGCCGATGCAGAAGTTGAAGGTAATTATGCTGAGGGCATGAGAAGCGGACTATGGAAATATTATGACCTTCCGGATTCGGAAAACGAGAAAAAAGTCCTGCGGTTTGAAGGAAAATATATAGAAGATAATCCTCACGGGCATCATGTTTATTATTGGGATAATGGAAATAAAAAAGATGAAGGGGACTATGTTATGGGCCTGAAAAACGGTAACTGGGTGATTTACAATTATGACGGTACTCCATTCCTGGTTATTTCCTACCAAAACGGAACAGAAATAAAATATGACGGAATGAATGTTTACAGCGATAATAATTCTGCAGAATGAATTCCAAAATTCATACATTTGCAGGTAATTAACCTAAATTAATTAAATAAGAAAAAAATTATGATCAAGAGAATCACAACTTTCGCAGTTGCGTTATGTCTTTTAATCGGACTCAACAGCACATACGCACAGGATAAAAAAGCCAGCCCAAAGGCAAAAATGGAAAGCAGTACTGATGTTAAAGTTCTTAAATTGGAAGAATTTCAGGATGTTGCTGCCGACCTTCTCGGTAAAACGGTTCAGGTGCAGGGAATGGTTGTTCATGTTTGCGCACATGGCGGAAAAAAATTATTCCTGGTAGGAAGTAATCCTGATATCAGGGTAAAGATCACAGCCAGCGACATAGTGAATGTATTCGATACCGAACTGCAGGGAAATACTATTACAGTTCAGGGTATTGTTGAACCTATTGCAGAAGATGAAGCTGTAGCAGCTGAATCAATGGAAAAGACTGAAACTGCTGATGCCGACCATACCAATTATTATCACAAACCGCAGTTTTCTATTTCCTGCTCTTCTTTTAAAATAATTGAAGATTAATCGTTTACGATAAATGCATTATTGAAAGCGCAGGCTTTTGGTCAGAGGATTTCATTTCCGACATCAAAAAGCTGCGCTTTCTGTTATTTTCCAATATGGGGGAATTTATTTTCTCTTAAGAATATTCTATTCGTTATAATATTATCAGAAATAATTTACTATGAAATTGAACTGGCGAAAATGGTTCCGGGTGGTACACCGTGATTTCGGTTATTTATTTTTCGGGATGACGATCGTTTATTCGGTCTCCGGCATAGCCCTCAACCACCTGGATGACTGGAATTCGAATTATATTATCACCCGTAAGGAAATCAGCATAGATCCGGCACTCATCACCCCTTCCATTACCAAAAATGAAATGCGGGAATTGATGAAGCCATTTGATGAGAATAAGAATTACAAGAACCATTACTTCCCCAAGCCAGGGCAGCTCAAGATATTTCTTAAGGGAGGCAGTGCATTACTGAATACCGAAACAGGAAAAGGTTTATTGGAAAGAGTTGAGAGAAGGCCTTTTTTCAGGGAAATGAATTTCCTTCATTATAATCCGAATGTTAGCTGGACTTTTTTCTCGGATGTTTTCGCCGGGGCATTGATATTACTGGCTGCAACAGGCCTTTTCATGGTTCGCGGTGCCAAGGGTATCAGTGGACGAGGTGCCTGGATGACGGCTTTGGGGATCATTATCCCTATAGTCTTCCTCTTACTTATTTTTTATTAATCGATTAAAAAACAATTGCATATGACTATAGTCCTGTTATCGGTATTATTCATGATATGGTACATTTTGGCACTTGTGGTTTCCGAAAGAATGGGGAAAAAGAGAAAGATAGGGGAAGAATGGTCGTTTTTTATAAGTATGATGTTCTCTCCGTTGATAGGATGGATAGTGACCATGCTTTCGAAGGCTAAAAGCGGATAGGTACTGGGTATTAGGTATTAGGTATTGGGAAAAGTTAATGGTTAGTGGTTGAAATCTAATATCGTATACATCTTATACATCGGGCAATCGCGTATCGAATATCGGATATTGAAGGCCATTTTAACACAACTTGTTCCGGTTTATCGGGATAGTCACATAGAACATAATAGAATACACATAGGATTTTTCCACTATTCCACCTTATTTTTTATATTACACTGAGTTCCACAGAGATAAAAAGGAGTTCCACGGAGGGGAAATATTAAATATTATATAGAAGATTGTATATTTTAAATTTTGACGACTAAAGACTTCTACTCAGTCCTGAACTTGGAATTTGTTTTTTTTCTTCAATCCCAACACTATTTCCATCATATATCATTGAAATTTAACACTTTATTAACAAAATAAAGTTGACAAGCACTTTTACTTGTCATTAACTTTATCTCATAATTTACTGGTTTTGCCTTTCTTATCTTCAGTTAATTATTAGCTTTTACTTCCTCGCAAATAACATTCAAGGTAAAAGTCGTACCGATTTCAAAACCTAAAACCATTCAGACATGAAATCAATTCTGATATTTCTCCTATTATTTATGGTGATGTATGCTCATTCGCAGGTCATCAGTGTGGATGCCATTGCGTCCAATGCCAATGGGAATTCCAATATGACCGCTAACGACTACCTGATACCAGTTCCTGGACCCCCGGGTGTTGCAATTTTTGATAATGAGATAGGAGCAGTTCCGAACTTCACTGCCGGTTTCCAGGGTAACGATTACGGCACTGTTTCAGCAGTACATGCTTTGGAATACGGTACTACACCATCTGAACATTATACCATTTCCACAACTTTGAGTGAAGCATTTATCAATGGAGACAACAGCGGCCTTTTGAGTATCAATTGGAAAAATATGATCACCAATTATACTACTACCGATGGTTACCACGCCGATAATACCAGTTCCCTGAATTTTACGGTGACCATGAATGTAAGCGCCGTTCCTCCTGGCACCCCTGTCATCATCTATTATTATTACGATGTTTTCGGATCTGGTAATACACATCATGAAGGCCCCGGAATGGAAGATGGGGTAGATGTCTTTAATACCATGGCAATCAACAATACTGACTTTCTTCAGGGTAAATTTGATTTTCATTCAGGAAATCCGCCCATCCAGCCGGGTATTCCCGGCTGGAACGAATGGAAAAATAAAAGCGGAAATTTCAAGACGACTGCCGGCACCAATTTCACTTTTTCAGTAACTTCCGCTTTGTTTATCAATTTAGATCTGCAGCCCAGGCCGGGTGGATTTGGTTTCCCGACCGACCAGGATAACGCCACCTTTTACGGAACGGTCATTTTTACCGTTCAACCCCTTTACCCGGCCCCTCAGAACAACACACAGGACACTTCCCTTCTCACGCTCTTTTCTCTTGATATAGGTAGCGATGCGGAGTTCAGCGATCCCAAGATGGACGGGAACGAATATTTCGACCCGGGCGACCTCTATTTGATCGACACCCTGACTTTATTGCCTTCAGTTACACCCTACCTGGATGATTCCCTCATCTTTGGCGGGGACCCAGATCCAATCAATTCACCGCCTTTCAATCCTGCCCCGGTGGGCATAGGGGGACCGGTTGATCCGTTGCGACCGCTTTATTTCGACCTGGACGGCAGCGACCTGCTCGCCGTCGACCTTCAGAATTACATCTATGGCCCTGGGAACCCCAGTATAGCCTGGTTCAACGACAGTTGTATCTATAAAGCAGAATACCTTTTTGTTTCTTTTGACGACGATGGGGGGGAAGGATATACATGCGCTTCGCCGACTTCAGTGCCGGTTAATAGCAGCTCCCCTGTAATGGGTGATATCTATGCCGATTCATCCTATAAAACCGAAGTTGAAGAATATGATTTCGCCGCTTATCCGCCGGCAGGAAGTTATTTACTTGATTCCACCTTCTCGGAATACAGTTTACACCGAAACATGGCACCTGATCCAATGACAGTTAACGATCAGGACGACGATGTGGATGCCCTGGACATGATCCCTTTCTCCGGGAATTATACCCCCTGCTCGGTCTGGTACATCAGTGTGGATCATGAGGCAGCCTACCACCATCCTTCCATACCAGGCCCCTATCTCGACCCGGCAACTATCTATGAAGTAACAGCTCTGGGGCCTGTCCCGGTGATCGATTCTACTAATGACGGACTTCCTTCCGGAACTGATATTGATGCTTTTGAATTCGCCTGGGTATGGGATACTTCACAGACCCGATACGGACTGGCGCTGCTTTTCTCGGTAGATGACGACGATACGCTCACTCTCGAAGATGAATCGGGAGGAATGGACCCCTCAACGATCTATTATTCATTCCTTGACGGGACTAATGGCATGTTTTCGGCGCAGCATCTCAGGGACGATGTGGATGCCCTGGCCGTATGGCAGCATTCCCTTAACGGAACCATAGCCTTTCCAAACCCTGTATGGGGCACCAAGACCTGGAAAGCAGCAGTCGACAGTAGTTGGGAAAATCCCCTGAACTGGTTCCCGCAGGGCGTGCCCTTCGATCCTGAGGACGTGACAGTTTCGAACATTACGCCCTTACCGGTAATTGCGGTTGATAGCCTGGATTGCAGGCAGTTGAATATTGAGAATGGGGCATCGATCGATATTGTACCGGGAGTAAAATTCACGGTCAAAAAACCGTAAACATTATTTCAGTTGTTACGTTTTTTTATCATCTGAAATTAAAAACTGGCGAGCTTATATCTCAGTGATTTTTAAATTTCGGCAATACTTTTTCTATCCTCTTGATACCATCGCGGTTCATGATGATGCGAAAACGCTTGATTAAGGACTTGTCCTCATAAATGTATTGCAATACCATATTGATGTGATAAACCCGGTCGCCCTGTTGCCGGTCAAAACCATCCTTGCTTACAATGTAAACATCCTTGTCGGGATCATCCATTTTCTGGGTAAAGCGGTTAAAATTAAAACGTTTGACATCGGTAATCCCCGGGAAATCCGCTTTTTGACGATAGGGCTGCATCTTGCGTGAATCAATGCGGATTTTCATTTTATAATTGAATATGCTTTCATCCTGAAGAGAAAGATCCGTTTTATTGAATCTTGAAGTACGGCGCATTTTTCTAATCCCGGAAGGAATATCCGAAGGCCTGGAATAGGCGAAACTTTCTTTGATAAAGCCGATCACCTGGCTCCCGGAGTCATAAATATTGGTCTTGAAATCGTAAAACCAGCGGTTCATCCAACCACTGAAATAGATCCGTATCACTTCCTTTATGCGGTCCTTAAGCATGTAACTAATAATCAGCACCACAAAGAAAGGTATGGTCAGGTTACCATATTTATATTGTGAGTAAAAAGCTACGGATGTTGCAAAGAGCATCGCCAGGCCGGCTGCCAGGCTGAAAAGCAATTGTTCAATAATACGGCCTTCCCGCTGAGTGTTGGTTTTCAAAAAAAGAGTTCCTTCCACATACTTCTTCAGGACACTTAGCCGGTAAAGCAGAAATTCATGATCGGAGCCATTTTTAGGGATTGCCGGAAAATTATGAGTCTGACGATAGACAAGTTCAGCAGATGCCAGATTAAACAGTATAGTTTTTTGCTCTGGCAAAAGCCAGCCGGTCTTATTAAGATTTTCAGATAGTCTGAGTAAATTTCTTTCCAATAAATTGCTGAAATATTCGTCAACCAGAGCAAATGATTCGATACTTTTCTTCTTTACATTTTCATTCTGCAACTTATCTTTCATGGATCTGAAATCATCTCTGATATCGTTCACATACCTGATCATGTCCTGCAGAAGTTTTTCTCTCTTTTCTTTGCCCGATTCATACAGTATTTCCGAAATAGATTCACCTATAGAAGATCGAAAGGCTGTGCCAAAGATCTTTATGCGCTGTTCAAATAATCTGTTAGCTTTTTTATCAGGAGATTCAAGCAGATGATTTAAAGCATCATGACATTTAATCAAAGGGCTTCGTTCGTTGGCGGTGAATTCAGATAATGGAAAATCGGGGGATGAAAAACGGATATGGGTTTTAAGATCGTTGTAAAAAAGCCTTGAGGGATAGGTGTTTTCATTAATTGTCAGACTTTCCGGAAAAAAGAACCAGAGATTAACATCATACTCCTTCAGGCGCTCGGTTTTACCAGCCAGGTATTCCAGCTTTAATTCAAAAGCGTATCTGTCATGTATTTTAACCGTATCCTGAATCATTTTTCATAGAATTTTAGAACAAGTCGAATACACCATGTGGTGTAATTCCCATAAAGCGATACCAGGTCTCACCCATCACAATGCTGAAGATCCAGCTCACACAGAGCATGGAAACACCAAAGCGCATGGTATCAGAAAGGCTGTACTGGTCGGTTTCATAAAGCAGGGCCGCCGGTTTGGAGTTAAAGGGAAGCATATAAACATGTTCGATCAGGAAAGCGACCGGAAGCGCCAGGCTTATTACAGGATATCCAAAACGGTTCGCCACGCCGATGGCTATGGGGACAAAGATCATGGCACGCATGGTCTTCGACTGGAAGAACAAGGCACTGAAAGCCATGGCAAAAGTGAGCGAGAAATAAAGCACCCAGAAAGGTGTGTCCTGCCCAAAGCCGAGGCTGTCAAAGATGGCATTAACCGATATGGAAGGCAGGTCGGTCACGTCGAGTCCTGCACCCAGGGTATAAGCCCCGGCAGAGAATAGCATCAGGTGCCAGGGTATGTCAACTTCATTCCAGTTCAGTATGCCTATGCCCGGCAAAAGGGCCACGATCGCCCCGATAAATGCGATAGCTGTCGGACTGATTCCGTGATAACGGTCGGTTGACCAGAAGAAGAGAATCAGAAGGAAAAGTACAGCGGATTTGATTTCCTGAAAGCTGGTCTTTCCCAACTGATGGTATTCTTTCTTTAATCTTTCCATCCCGCCTTCAATCTGAGGCATTCTTTCTTCCTTGCTGAGCGGGAAAAAGATTTTGGTGGCCAGCAAGTAACCGATGAGCATCAGTCCGATTGCAACGGGGAAGTTGGCCATCATCCAGTCGCTGAAGAAAACACTTGTCCCTGTTGCACCTGCAATCAATGATGCTGCCAGCATATTAGCTCCTGAACCGGTGAGGAAACCGCTGGCCCCGATATTGATGTATAAGAGGTTTTGCAGCACTATGTTCCGGCCAAAATTATTACGTTTATCTCCGCCGCTGGCGCCATAAATCGCTGCTATGGTCATGAAGATCGGTAAGAGTATAGCTGCCTTAGCGGTGGTTGCTGAAATGAAGGCAGACAGGATAACATTGATCACCAGGAAACTCAGAAAAATAGCTGATGAACTTTTCCCGAAGGTCACGATAAACCAGAGGGCAAAACGCTTGGCCAATCCGGTTTTAACCAGCATACTGGCCAGTACGAATGACATGATATTCAACCACATGACCGGATGGCCCAATTGTGCATAAGCAGCTTTTTCGCTTAGAACACCGGTCAAGACCAATGAGATAATTAAGATGAGGGAAGTAAGATAATTGGGCAAAGCTTCGGTCATCCAAAGTATAATACCCGCTGTGAAAATTGCCAGCATGGCCAGGTTCATTCGGGAGAACTCAAGGCCTCCCTTTTCCCGGAATATTTTAGCAGCAGTGTCAGATAAACCGCTTCCGTCAAGATTTAAAAGAAAAGCCGGCGGGGTGAGCCAATAAATCATTACAAAAGCCAGCACAGCCAGGATTCCCCCGGCTATTGCCAGGATCTTCTCAAGTTTCGATCGTTTCCTTTTGGGGAGTTTCTCTACACGGTAGTTCGACATATCCAAAGGATCGGAAATCTTCAGGGAAGGGTTCAGGTCAGCTTGCATCTTTATAAATATTCAATCAGGCCCGGTGATATTACCAGTTTTTAAATGGATTTTTCATGAGCATAGAATTATAATAACGAACATCGCCGGTTATCTCTTCACCAAGCCATGCAGGTTTTTCAAAGGCCTGATTTTCTGATTTCAGCTCTATTTCAGCTACCGTGAGTCCTTCATTATCTCCATAGAATTCATCAACTTCAAACATAAGCCCGTCAGAGGCAGCTACCTTAAAACGGGTCTTGTCGATCACACCGGGTTCGCACAGATTCAATAATTCCATTACTTCACTTACTAAAATTTCTTTTTCCCATTCATAACGAGATGCGCCGGAAGCATTTCCAATTCCCTTTATCGTAATATAACCTTTGTCGTCTTTAATCCTGACCCTCACAGTTCTTTCGGGAACCGAACAAAGATAACCCTGGGTGATACGGGTGCTGCCTTTAGCAAAAGTTTTAAATTCACCTTTTACCAGAAATTTTTTTTCAATTTCCTTTGCCATAATGTTTTATATGTAAAAACTTTTATAATTACTTTTTAATTTGCCAGGGGAAGATCGGTCATTCCGACTATCCTTTTTATAGCCTGAAGATAATTTATATTTTCGACACCTTCCAGGCGGAGATCTGTAACGGTCTTCTTAATATCATCAATTTCAGTCGATTCAGAATTAATACTTATTACTTTTGCCCCATTAATGAAGACCCGGGCATATTCACAAATAGTATTATTGATCATATAACCAAAACGTTGTTTTTCAACCCTGACGGCCAGGAGATCGGGGTGTTTACGAACAAGTTCCAGGAATTCCTGAAGACTGTAAAGCTCCTTGTCGAAGACGGGCATACTGACCATAAAAGCCGGAAACACTTCATTTTTAACTATATCGGCCTTCATGGGAAATTCACCTTTCATCAAAGGGTTCCATTGTTCAAGACCATCAACTTCCTGAACAAAGGTTTTAATATCCATTTTACCGTCCCTTATTTTGGTATTATTCAGGTCGTTAGTTCTAGAGATGATATAGATTTCCTGTGAATTACGTTCCCAGACTTTTTCAGGAACAGGAACTGAAAGCCTCGTCATTCTGAAAACAGCTTCATCAAAGGCACGTCCGAAGGTACGATACTCGAACCTTGGTTTGGAAACTTGTCCTATTTCTAAATTTTCTTTTGACATATTATGTTTTGAATGAGTAGATTATTTAAACAGTAAGCAGCATGGCATTATTTCCAATTTTCAGGAAGCGGGGCCAGACCCATGATCCGTTTTAGTGCCAGGGGATAGTTGACATTTTCACATTCAGCCGGAATTCCAAGCATCTTTTTAGCTTCCAGTACCTTTTCAGGATCCTCGTCTTCCACGCAAATGGTCCTTATGAAAGCCCCGTTGACAGTGATATGGGCGATCTCGGAAATACAAGCGTTAATGGTGTGGGCATAACGTGTTTTGTTTACAAATGCCACCTTCAGGTCGGGATCTACCTTAACGATTTCTTCCAGGAACTGTGACAGAGAATATTCCTCCCTGTCGAAATAGGGACTTTCGACCCCGAAAGCCGGGAATACAACGGTCCGCAATATTTCTTTCGACAGGGGGAATTCTCCGACCAGAAAAGGATTCCATTGTTCAAGACCAAATTCCATTTGCTCCAGTACCTTGATGTCCATTATACCATCGCGGATTTTGATATTATTTTTTTCTTTACCTGCAGTGAGCAGATAAATTGAGCTGATATGTCTGGTTTTCTCCAAGGGAGAAAGTTCTTTCATTCGATTTTCATACTTTTCAGCATTCAGGCCAAAAGCCCTGAATTCGAACCTGGGAATAATTTGGGGAGCATTCATAATTAATAAGTTATATGATAACAACTAAGTTTAGCGGAGCCGTCATTTACCAGGTAAACAAGTTCATGAACATTATCTACGGCAATTCCTTCAAATTTAGTATTAGGTAACTTATAAGTAAGTAAAGGAATAGCTTTATAATCACATTTGCAGAAAAATGCTGATTCATCGCTGAGGATCCATAAACAGGACTGTGCATCATCCACTGAAATAGCGGAATAATCTCCGGCAAAACCGAGTTCATGTCGGCTGATCACTCCTTTCTCAGGGCTCCAGAGCATTAATTCTGCAGGAAGATCCTCATTCACGATATAATACATTTTGTTATTGCTGCTATATGAGATTCCTTCAAGTCCTTTATTTTCAGCCTGAATTTCGACATCAACCTTATATCTCGAAATTTCATTCCCTTCAGGGTAAGTCAGAAGCACCACTTCACGGCTTCTTTCTTCTACAACCGCCACGATCTGTTCATCATCATTAAAACAGACCCCTTCAAGGTCGGACCCGGCATAATTAAGGGTCCTGATGATCTCTCCGTCAAGAGCAATTTCATAAACTTTGGCAGTTCTATCACTGACCGTTAACATGGATTGATTTCCCGGCATAAAAGCCAGATCAGAAGGTTCCGGTACATCAAGCTTCTTTTCGAATACCAGATCCATTTTACCCTCAGTTAGGGCAGGAGTTTGTTCTCCCTCTGATTTCCCGCAGGAAACCAGGGAGAGAACAAGCAGACAAAAAGCGATACTCCTGTATATTTTCATTTGTACGTGAGATTTTGATACTATTGATTGGAGGCGCCTGGAGTTGGGGGCCGGCTGGTACCGGGTGTAAAGATCATCCAGGCGGTTCCGCCATCGGTGTCAAGTCCTGCTGATGAATCGGTCGGAGGCGCTTCAACGATGCCACCGGTTCCGAACTCAATGCTCTGTTTAAAGATGATACCATCTTCTGATAAACCAATGGATTCACCTGCTGCTGAGAGTTTGAATGCTAAAGTATTGGGTGTTCCACCTACTCCGTCGGCATAGAAAACCATAAATCCGTGGGCCGGAATAGTAGTAGCTGTCGGATTATCGGCAGGAACCTGACTTTTCATGGGATCAGCCAGGTCATCCGTAAAATACCAGCCCCCAATATCAATAGGTGTATCACCCGTATTGTATATTTCAATCCAGTCGGCGTAATCATCATTAGGTCCGGGCCAGAATGTATCGTTGCTGGCCATAAACTCGTTCACAACCAGTTCACCTTCAGTTGATTCACCGCCACTACTGTTAGCAGCTCCGGGTGTTTTTTCGGAAAGGTAAGCCCAATCAGGTCCGCCGTCAGTGGTTCGACCCGTACTCTGGTCCTCCGGGAGACCTATCACACAGCCTGCTTCACCATAGGCCGGGGTCTGATCAATAATCTGTTTGTCAGGATCATATAATGCCAGGATAGTATCCTTTGTGGAACTAATTCCAAAATTGATAAACACTCTTCCATCGGATATTTGTGTTTCCATATCATTTCCAGAGGCATCTTTTGCTCCGCAAATCAGCACAAGGAAACCTTTTGCAGGGATTGTGGTGACGGCCTGGTTATCAGCAGGAATTTGTTGAAAACCAGTTTCATCATTGGGAGTGTCGGTGATGAACATACCGGCTATATTGACAGCGCTGTTTCCTTTATTATACAATTCTATCCAATCGGCAGCACTGCCCGACTGATCGGTAAAATAGGGATTAGTTATGTCTTTGGAGACTATTTCATTGATCGTGATGCTACTGTAATCTTCAGGTATAATCACGGGTGCCGGCTGCTCATCCTTCACGCAGGAAACGATCAGTAAGGGGGCAGCTATCAGTAAAAACCATATCTTTTTCATCTTCATTATAATTTTATTCTATATAAATTAAAAATCTATTTCAAGACGGCCTGAAACTATGCCGAAATCGATACCACCGTCTCCGCTTGGGGCGTCCTTGCCGCTTGAATATTTACCTTTACCATCTGCCCAGCGATCGTTGTTAACCCAGCCAATATTAAGCATGAATTTCACATTATAATTAAAGTAGTAATCCAGTGCAAGAGTGTAGGTTTCGGATGCACCACCGGCGATATATGGAATATCCATGCCATCTGCAAAGGAATTGGCATCAACAAAAGAATAACGGAGGGCCACTTCAAAAGCACCTTTTTTAGGGTTTCTGAAGTCCAGTTGTGAAAATTCGGCTTCTTCCATATTATAATAATAATCCCCATTGCAAATGATCCAGCCACCCATGACATAAAATCCCTGCTGAACCGGTTTATCCTGCCCATCGGGAACTTTCGCAGCATTACGATATATGTCATTGCGGATATATTCACCCTGTATCCTGAAATTATTAACTGCATAAGCAGCTTCGGCACCGATCATGGTCATGTATTTGGAATATTCAATATTGTCGGTATCGATGTATTTTTTGCGGTTTATAGAAGTCTCGGCCCTGGTGTTAAAGCGAAAACTATTGACGGGATCACCCAGTTCCGGAATTTTAGGAGTGCGATAGGAGGCCGAAACAGATAAATGCAGGACTTCTTTATCCTTTTTAATAGGTGCATAAGCATATCGGGCTGTAACAGAATAGCCTGCATTTGTTCCGCTGGCTTTATTCTGATCTTGCATGAGTGTATTTACTATCTCGCTTGAGAATATACCACCTTCAAAGAAGAAATGATTGCCCCAGCGACGGAATGAAGCCCCAAGATGGCGTGATGGTGCAAATTCGGTGACCATGGGTTGTTCTATGAAGAGCTGATACCTTGATGTAGTGGTGGTTTCCATCGAAAAAGGTTCCTTGAAATTTCCGGCTTTCAATTGCCAGTTATTTCCAATATATCTGACAAACATGTCCTTAAGATCCACTTCATTAGCGGAAAGGTCGATATCAAATTCACCGCCCCAGTTTCCCCAGAGTATGGTTTTCATGGCAAAGCGTGCCCGGCGTATATTGAGGCCGTTACCCATATCAGAATTGTCTCCGAAAAAAGCGGCACCATCAAAACAAACACGGGTATCAAACCAGTATTTGAAACGATTATCTTCCGTCTCAAGCACTAATACCCCATCTCTTGATTCCGGATTCAGCTTTGCCCTGAATGTGATGCCCTTACCATAATCGTTCGTGACTTCAGCGGGGAACAGGTCCACCCTGATATCAGATCCGGGTTTCACTTCCACGGTTTTAGTAGCATAGCCTTCAAAAATAAAGGTAAGGCTGGGTTCTTGCTGGTCTGTCAAACTGATTTTAAACATACCATTCAAATCGGTATGAGCCGCAACATTGTTATCGCCTTTCAGGAAGACTTCAACACCCTGAATGGGTGTGTTGGTGCCGGCCTGGAATACTTTTCCCGTTACAAGCTGTTGGGCCAGCATGGCATTTCCGGTAAGTAATATTGTTGAAAACAACATTAATCCGGCCCTCAATAAAAAAGTAGATTTTCTCATGTTTCAATAATTTAACTTAGTCTTTGAATTTGAAAAACCAAAGTACCGGAATCAGTTTCAGCTAAACAAGAATTACACCTATACTCCTCCCCTACAAGACCATTAAATTACCACTCACATTATGGACTTCTGAATGTTAAATTGCTGATATAAAATCATGTAGATTTTGTTGAGAGGACACTTTCAGTTTTTTTCTCAGGCGATAGCGGTTCATTTCCACACTCTTGGTTGATATATTAAGGATGGATGCAATTTCTTTGGAGGAGAGATTCAGGCGGATCAAAATTGCTAATCTTTTCTCATTATCAGTGAGGGTAGGATAGGATTCAGTAAGATTATGCAGGAATATGCTGTTTTGCTCGTTCAGGTGCATCTGGAATTTTTCCCTGTCCCGGTCAATACTCAGATTCCGGGTGATTTTCAAGGATAATTTATTTAGGGCGTCCCGGGCGTCTAAATCTTTTATAGTATTCTTAATATCAGTTACATCAGTTTTCAGCTCTGTTAATAGTTCATTTTTATAAATGATGTTCATGGCCATCGAAACCATCTCATTCTGTTTGAATTTCAGTTCCTTTTCTTTATCCAGCCGGGAATTTTCCAATTCATTCAACTGTTTTTCAAGGTCTGTCATCTTCTCTTCATAATCATAATTCAATTTTTGCTTATCAGCTCCATATTTTTTATTTAGCCTGAATTTAATGTACCTGGAACTGATAATAGCAATTAATGAGAGGATAATGATCAGAATACCGAAAATGATGATCAAATTATCATGGGTTGGTTCATTAAGCATGTCCGGATTCAAAGTGGACGTACATGCAAACATGAAAAGGGGAGGTATAAAGACGATAGCAGCCAGAGATAGAGTGGATATGCCTGAACACGTATTGCGATATATATCAGAAATACATTGTCTGAAATTCATAAAGGTTTTTGGCCACAAAACATTGAAATTTATATTCAAAATTAAGGAAATCAATGAAGCAGAGATGATCCTGATTTATCTTCTTTTTAAAGCTAAACTTTGCTGTATAGGTCAGCCTATCACATATATAACATAATATCAGTGTTTTAACATCTTGTTTGTAGAGATAGTGTTTTTTATCAGCAGGAATAAATCTTTAGTGATGTCGTAGTAGTATAGAGGTAAAAATCTTGTCATAATGACAGCTAAATTTTAGTTTTGTTAATTATAAAACAATTAACTTTAATAGATTAACAACAAACCATCAACAAAATAACTATTATGAAAAGAAATTACGCTTTAGTTTTAAGCTTTTGCCTGCTGGGTGCATTCTTGCTGTATCCGGGAATTCAAAAAGCTTTCGGCCAATTATACATCAACGAATTTTTGGCCAGTAATGACGCATCTTTCCCAGGACCGCAGGGGGATTATCCCGACTGGATAGAAATTTACAATGCCGGCAGTACTGAAGTTATGCTGGGCGGCTATTATTTTTCGGATGATCTGACAGATCCCGCAAAGATGTTCCAGGTTCCCTCAACCTACCCCGATTCAGTGACCGTTCCCGCAGGGGGTTTTATCGTGTTCTTTGCCAACAGTAATCCGGAAAGCAGTGTGATGAACCTGAATTTCAAGCTTTCCGGAAGTGGTGAACATATTGGCTTCTGGAATCCTTCACAGGAATTTGTGGATTCACTGACTTTCGGTCCCCAAACCAGCGATATCTCCTATGGCCGTTATCCGGATGGTAGTGAAGACTGGTTCTCCATGACTGAAATTACACCGGGGAGCGCCAATGCCAATCCGGGTGTTCAGTGGCCGGTGCTGTTTATCAACGAATTCATGGCCAGTAACGACAATGCTTTTCCCGGGCCTGAAGGAGATTATCCTGACTGGATCGAGATTTACAACCCTGGAGCCAGCGATGTCAATCTTTCAGGATATTTCATGTCTGATAAATTGTATGACACTGCATCCTGGTTTCAGATCCCTGTCATCTATCCTGATTCACTGGTAGTTCCGGCGGGCGGATTTCTCGTATTTTATGCAAACAGCCACCCTGAAACGAGTGTTATGAACCTGGATTTCAAACTTTCAGGAGGCGGTGAACAGATCGGCCTTTGGGCACCCGATCAACAGGTCATCGACACCCTGAGCTATGGCCCACAGATGGCAGATACCAGTTATGGACGTTATCCGGATGGCAGCGATATATGGCATTTAATGACTCAGTTTACGCCGGGATCAGCTAATATTTATATATCCGGAGAAACGGCCGTTCTTTATATAAATGAATTCATGGCCAGTAACGACGCTGCAATCCCCGGACCTGAAGGCGATTATCCCGACTGGATAGAGATTTACAATCCCGGGAGTGATGCCGTCATGCTGGGCGGATATTACATGTCGGATAATCTGACCGATCCGGCTAAAATGTATCAGATCCCATCAACTTATCCTGATTCTGTGACAGTGGCAGCGGGTGGATTTATAGTATTTTATGCAAACAGCAGCCCTGAAACCAGTGTTAAAAATTTGAATTTTAAATTATCAGGCGGTGGAGAAGAAATCGGCCTCTGGTCGCCCGATCAGGTTTTTGTGGATAGTCTCACTTACGGACCGCAAATTGCTGATACTTCGTACGGCCGCTATCCCGATGGTTCGGATAACTGGTTATTAATGCCGGAATTTACTCCCGGTGCTCCAAATACAAATACCCAGGGAATATTCGAAAACGTAGCTGTCATTGGAAAAATTCAGAATTATCCCAACCCATTTACTGATCAGACAAGCATAGTTTTTGAGATGCAAAATACGGCTAATGTGATGATTAAAATTTATAATGAATTGGGTAAAGAAGTCACTCTCCTTGCAAATCAAAGGTTCGATGCCGGGACTCATCAGATAATATGGAATGCAGAAGGATTGCCCTCGGGATGTTATTATATCCAAATGGTCACAGAAGGGAAATTATCGACTGGGAAATTATTGTTAATGAAGGAATAATGTTAATTGTAGAGGCGTTGCATGCAACGCCTCTACAATTATATTGCAACACCTCTAAGAACGCATTTCAAAATCCATTTCCTTGCGGGAAATGTCTATGCGTTTCACCCGGATCTTCACTTTATCGCCCAGTTTGTATTGCTTACCGGTACGCTGGCCTATCACCTGGTAGTTCTCTTCATCCAGATAATAAAAATCATCGTCAAGGTCACGCAACCTGACCATGCCTTCGCATTTATTCCCTATAATCTCAACATAAATACCCCATTTGCTGACGCCCGAGATAAGTCCGTAAAACTCCTGCCCGATCTTATCCAGCATGTATTCGGCCTGTTTGTATTTGATCGAATCGCGCTCAGCCTCGGTGGCTTTCCTTTCCATGTCGGATGAATGTTCACACTTTTCTTCATAATCCTCTTTACTGACCGAAGGTTTTCCGTGCAAATACATATCCAGCAGGCGGTGCACCATCAGGTCGGGATAACGGCGGATGGGTGAGGTGAAATGGGTGTAGTAAGTAAATCCCAGTCCGTAATGCCCTATATTTTCGGTGGAATAGACGGCCTTGGCCATGGTCCGTATGGCAATACTCTCAATCATATTCTGTTCACCCTTCCCTTCTATTTCTTTAAACAGTTTATTGAAGGATGAAGCTAATCCTTTCCGGTTTCCCATACTGAGCTTGTAACCCAGTTTCCCGATAAATTCTGAAAATGTAGTGAGTTTTTCCAGGTTGGGGGCATCATGTATACGGTACACAAAAGTTTTAGGCTTGGATTTTTCCTTTGGTTTCCCGATAAGTTCGGCCACCTTACGATTGGCCAAAAGCATAAAATCTTCAACCAGTTGGTTCGATTCCTTCTGTTCCTTGATAAAAATACCCAGAGGTTTGCCTTTTTCATCCAGCTCGAATTTAACTTCCTGGGTCTCAAAATTAATGGAGCCCTTGCGGAACCTCTCTTCCCGGAGTTTGGTCGCGAGATTGTGAAGCATCAGGACATCTTCCGCGAAGTCGCCTTTACCGCTGTCGATGATCTCCTGAACTTCATCATAATTAAATCTCCGGTCTGAATTTATAACAGTCCGTCCAAACCATTCATTCTGCACCCGGGCTTCCCCGTCCAGTTCAAAAATGGCTGCGTAACAGAGTTTATCTTCCTTAGGGCGGAGGCTGCAGACATCGTTGGAAAGCACTTCCGGGAGCATAGGAATTACCCTGTCGACAAGGTATATGGAAGTCCCCCTTTCGTAAGCATCCGCATCGATGGGATGGCCTATGGGAACATAGAATGATACATCGGCGATATGTGATTCCCGACCTCCCAATTCCCGTTCTCCAGCTTTTTCAGGGAGAGGGCATCGTCAAAGTCTTTGGCATCGGCAGGGTCGATGGTGATTGTAAATACATTACGGTAATCCTTTCTGCTGCTGATCTCCGCCGGGGTAATGCCCGGCTTGATATTTTCCGCTTCTTTCAGGACTGATTTGGGAAATGAAAGGGGGAAATCATATTCCGCAAGTATGGATTTCATTTCCACGTTATTGTCGCCTGGTTCACCTAAAACTTCTACAACAGTTCCGAAAGGATTTTTGGAATGTTCAGGCCAGTCGGTGAGCTTAACGATTACTTTCTGACCGTTTTTAGCGCCCTTGAGGTTTTCAGCAGGGATAAATATATCCACCGGCATATTCGACTTGTCGGCTATGAGGAAGGCAAAATGCTTGGAAACTTCAATAATTCCGACATATTGTTCCTTGGCACGTTGCAGGATCTCCACGATCTGTCCTTCGGTTTTACGGCCCTGCCGCTTCGGGAAGAGAAAGACTTTGACTTTGTCGCCGTGCAGTGCGCGGGAGGTATTGTTTGCCGAGATGAAGATGTCTTCACCACCTTCATCATTGATGATATAAGCCTTTCCGGTACCTTTCATATCCACCCGGCCGGTGATATATTTCTTAGAACTGGCCGTTTCGGTGATGAATTCTTCGGAGAGTTTGTATTTACCGGGTTTTACTTCCCTGAGGGCCCCGTCTTCCAGGAGTTCTACCAGGATGGTGTTGACCAGGTCTTTACTGGCTTTGTCGGAAATGCCCAGTGACGATGCGACCTGTTTATAATTATATGTTTTAAAAGGATTATTGGCAAATACTTTCAGCACACTGTCGGCAAATGCGTTCTTTCCCCTTGGCCTCTTGTTCTTTTTTTCCTTTTTGGATTTTCTTTGTGACATAAAATGTAATTTAAATAGTTATTCCCCTGGGGATAGATTCGATCAGTCCCTGGGTATAAAGAGTGCGGGGATGTTCAAAGACCTCATCCGCATCTCCAGATTCATGGATTTCCCCGTCTTTCATGACAAGGATCCTGTCTGACATATATTTTACAACACTCAGGTCATGGGAGATGAAAATATAGGTAAAACCGAATTCTGTTTTCAGGTCGTTAAGCAAGTTTAAAACCTGGGCCTGAACCGAAACATCAAGGGCTGAGACTGATTCATCGCAGATGATGAAACGGGGGTTCACGGCCAGGGCCCTGGCAATACAAATCCGCTGTCTTTGTCCACCCGAAAACTCATGAGGGTAGCGGGAGAAATGGGAAGCTTCCAGGCCCACTTTCTCTAAAAGATCCATCACCTTTTCTCTTCTTTGTTTATTATTTTTATAAAGATGATGAACGATCATGGGCTCCATGATGGCCCTTCCTATCGCCAGACGGGGGTTTAGCGAAGAGTAAGGGTCCTGAAAAATGATCTGGATATCTTTCCGTTTCTTTTTGAGCTTTCGCTGTGAAATACCTGTCAGCGGACGGCCCATAAAGCGAACCGTTCCAAGGTCAGGTTCTGTAAGACGCAGGAGTGTTCTTCCAAGCGTTGTTTTTCCGCATCCCGACTCCCCAACCAGTCCCAGCACTTCTCCCGGGTATACTTCCAGACTGACATCATCTACCGCCTTGAAATAGAGTCTGTTCTTTGGAAGAAAAGCATTTTTTACCACGAAGCTTTTTCTCAGACCATCAGCAGCGAGTATAGGAGGAACTTTATAGAGTTCCTGCTTATATCTTCTTCTTTCGGCTTCAGGTAAAATCAGTTCCCGGATAAAGGCCTGAATATCGGTATCCCCGGCCGATTGCATGAAATCATTTACAGTAGGTAATCTGCGGAGATGCACATTCAGGGGCGGGCGGCAGGCCAGCAAACCTCGTGTATAGGGATGCTCCGGCTCTTTGAATATTTTTTGAACCGGCCCTTGTTCCACGATCTTTCCCTCTTTCATTACAAGGATATCGTCGGCTATTTCGGATATCAGGGCCAGATCATGGGTGATGAACAGGACCGACATCCCAAGTTTGATTTGTAATTCTTTTATCAGCAGAAGTATACTTTTCTGAACGCTCACATCCAATGCGGTGGTAGGTTCGTCCGCAATCAGTACTTCGGGGTTGGAGGCGATAGCCATGGCTATCATCACCCTTTGTTTTTGCCCGCCCGACAACTCGTGGGGATATGACCAAAGTATTTTTTCAGGGGTGGGGAGATGGACTTCACGGAACAGCCAAACTGCCAATTCAATGGCTTCCAGATGGCTGATTTTGTGATGGGCCCGGATAGCTTCGATCACCTGTTTCCCGCATTTGACCACCGGGTTCAGGCTGCTCATAGGTTCCTGGAATATCATCGAGACCCGCATACCACGGATATGCCGGAGCTCTTTATTTTTCAGTTTCAGCAGATCTGTTGATTTTCCATCGTCGTCATGCAACAAAATACTCCCGGATTTAATTATAGCAGGTGGGCTTTGCAGCAATCCCATAATGGACAGGGCAGTGACCGACTTCCCCGAACCGGATTCCCCGACAATTCCAAGTGTACGGCCTTTTTCCAGGGAGAAACTTACGTGGTCAACCGCGTTCAGGTTCTGTCCTTCCTGCTTGAATTCGATGCTTAGATCTTTTATATCGAGTTTGACTTCCGGCATAGGTGGCGGGATTCACATCAAAATTAAGTTAAAAAATGGGATATGTTAAAAATTGTTTTAATTCCGACAGGTATAAAGGGAGTGGAAGGTGGATAAACAGTTGGGTAGTGGTATTAGGTATTGGGTAATGGGTATTGGGAATTGGGTATTTGGAAAAAGTTAATGGTTAGTGGTGTAGTGGTTAATAGTTATTAGGAAAATCTTATACATCCTATATAATGAATATCGGAGAAATCCCAAATCCCAAAAGACAAATAAATTTCAAAATCCAAAAATCAAAGAAATTCATTACGAAAACCGGATGCTTTTGTTGATAAAGACAATATAATTGCTTTAGGCTGATTTTTTTTATTACACGGAGTTACACGAAGATAAAAAGGAGATCCACAGAGGGGAAATATGAAATATTATATTGAATATAGAATATTGTATATTTTAACGACCAACGACTAACGACTCGATATAAACATGGTAGCAACCCTGCTAAACGACTTGTTCTCTCTCTTCTTCCCCAGGCTCTGTCAGGCTTGCGGGGAACCTCTTACGGGTAAGGAGAAGATATTGTGTACCCTTTGTCTTTTTCATCTTCCCAAGACATATTTCCATCAGGATGAGGAAAATCCTTTGGTGAAAGTATTCTGGGGAAGGGTCAATATTGAAAATGCGGCGGCTTTTTTCTTTTTCCGGAAGGAGAGTAAGGTTCAGCATTTATTGCATAAGCTGAAATATAAAGGAATGATGGAAGTGGGGGTTCAGCTTGGGCGCTTATATGGATATGACTTACGCTATGCGTCTGTATTCAAGGATGTTCAGGTCGTCATTCCGGTACCTTTGCATAAGAAAAAGCTGCGAAAAAGGGGCTATAATCAAAGTGAAATGTTTGCCCAGGGTTTGAAAGAAGTGATGAAGATTAAAATGGAGAAGAACTGTCTTTTCCGCAAGGTGGATTCCAAAACCCAGACCCGCAAGTCGCGATGGGAACGATGGGAAAATGTTGAGGAGATCTTTGGGGTGAAGAATGCTTCCCGGATAGAAGGAAAGCACGTTTTATTAGTGGATGATGTGATCACGACCGGCGCTACGATTGAGGCTTGTGCCTCGGTGCTGCTGAAGGTGCCGGGAGTTAAGGTCAGTGTGGCTTCGATTGCATATGCTTCATTCTGAAAAATTCCAAATAACAAAATTCAAAAATGTTATTGGGTGTTGGGTATTTGTTATTAGTGGAAAATGTTAATAGTTAGTGGTATAGTGGTTAATGGTTTTTGGTAATTCTTGGAGTTATGGTGCCTTTCCCGGGGGATCGGGCCAGGTTGTGGCTATAAGCTAAAGATTTGCAAAGCTTACAAATAAGGTAAATAAGGTTTGATTTTTGGAATTTGGAATTTGTTATTTATTTAAGAATTGTCATCGGCATAATATTAGCGGTGCTCTGCACCTCTTTTTAATATTAGGGTGGCTAATTTCTACAAATATTGTCGGTGCGCTGCACCTACAATTCATGAGCTAATTTGGTATTTGACTTTTTGAAATTTATTTGTTATTTGTTATTTGGAATTTCTCAGCTTCTTTGCATCCAGCGCCTGAAAAGTTGAAGTTGACGTTGTTGAGGGACTGTATGACAGTTCTCAGGAGGGCGGAGGATTCGATTGATTTGTCAAGTTATATCTTGCAAATTGTAATTTACAAAATGTATATTACAATTTGCAAGATTAATACCTAAAGGGTAAATTCCAAATAAAAAATCCCAGGACTGAGATGAAGTCGTGAATCGTGAATCTGCAGTCGTCAGTTCAGTCGTGGAATCTTTTTCTGTTTCCCGCCGTCAGATCCCGGCCTGCGCCGGGATGACGTTTCCCGGCCTGCGCCGGGATGACGAGCATCAGGGTGATTAAGAAAAAGCGGCGCGGCACCCCGTGAAGATTTATAATGTGTGCCGCGCCGCTTTTCTTTTATGCAAGATTCACCGTCATCCCTGCGAAGGCAGGGATCTCATAGCAAGATGCAGAGAAGTAATTAGCATGTTAATGGATAGCAATGGCCTTACTTATAAAATAGCATATATTCAATATACAATTTCAAATTTCACCTCCGTGGAACTTTAGGGGGGATTTCCTGTTACTAAGGTTTATGGAATGAAAATAAGGTTTTTATCCAGAAACCTTATCACCTTGTCACCATATCACCATATCACTTTTCCCCAGATCATACATAGCGGGTTTGATTTTTGCTATTTGTTATTTATTTAAGAAGTGTCATCAGCTTTATATTAACGGTGCTCTGCACCTCTTGTTAATGTTGGATTGGCATATATCTACAAATATTGTCGGTGCGCTGCACCTCCAATCCAGAATCATATTTGGTATTTGACTTTTTGAAATTTATCTGGAATTTGATTTTTGTCATTTGGAATTTATTTGATTTTTGTCATTTGAAATTTATTTGATTTTTGTCATTTGAAATTTATTTGTCTTTTGGAATTTGGTATTTGTTATTTCCCCTAGTGGGAACTGAGTGCCACAGCTTTTTTACTCTTAAAAGTCTTTCCTTCAAGATTAAAAAGTTCCAGGAAAATAATATAGATTCCCTGCACGGCCCGCTCATGCCGATCGTTCAATCCGTCCCAGTAAAACACTTCCGAAGTCCCGAAAAGCTGGTTATTGACCAGGGTCCGGACTTTATTGCCTGATGCATCGAATATGAGTATGCTGCCCTGCCTTCCTCCTTCCTTGGAATTTGCATGTTACTGAAAGTACATCGTTAATTCCGTCTCCGTTTGGTGAAAACACCGTAGGAGCTGCATCCAGGGCTTGCCCTTCAGCTGAACCTGCCGTGAACTGAGAGTTTTCCAGTCCGGGCGTTCCGAAGCCACACATTTCCGAAGCCGAATGCCAGTTCAATGGATCATCGCCCAGGCGGTCGTAATGCAGTTTTTCGAGTGAAACGCCCTCGAATGAATGCAGGAGAGGATACTGCATTGCTTCTGTATAATGCATTCCATCGATTATGTTTCGGGATACATCAAGCAATAAAACACAACCTTTATCATTATTGAAAGCCGGAAGGGAGGAAACTTTGAGCAGGGCTTCGGGGTCGGAACTAAAGTATTGTTCCCTGACTTTGGAAGGATCAGAACTGATGGCGAGGTATTGACCGGGGAAAAGAGGAAAGCAGCCCTCTGCTATCTTCACCAGCGAAGTATCCGGCGGGTTCGGGGCCGTTTCCTTTACTGAAGCTATATAGATCTCCCCCAGGTCGATTATCTTGTCCGACCGGTTGTATATCTCTACGAAATCTTTACCATCTCCCAGGGGATTGAAAAGGATCTCATTCAGTACTATATCGAAAGGAACTGCCTCCGAAGTCAATCCGAATATTCCTTCCATCAATATGCCGCTTTCCTGCTGAATACAATTAAGGATATTGGTATTCACCTCAATGCTATAGTTCGTTCCCGGCAATATTTTATCTTCAAAATAAATAATAACAGAACGATAATCAGGACCTATGATACTTAAATCGACAGGATCACCCGGCCCTCCGGCAAAACGGTAATTCGAAACATCCCTTAAACTCAGGCTATCCATCTTTTGCTTAAAACGCACTTCAAGGCTATATTCATCCAGGCAGCAGATCTTCTCTATACCTTGTCCGGCATCAAATTCACGTAAATTATAATTCTGACTTCCCGGACTTCCCCCGTGAGGATCTCCCGAAGCAGCCCAATTCCCTTCGTCCATGCAGGGATGATAAGGATCGGCTAGCTCCAGTGACCAGCCTCCTTCAGCCTTTTCACTTCCTCCGTACCAATCCGTTGAAAAATCCACGGTGCTGATAATGTTTCCTTTATCATCCAGAAGACTTATTTCCTGCCCCGAATTGGAAATACCGAAAGAGCTGAATCCAATTGCTTTACAGAAAATTGAAAAGGCTCCTGCTGCCTCTTCGGAAGTGATCACCAGGTAAGATTCCGGAAGGATGGAAATATCAGGGAAGCTATGTTCCGCGCTTCCGGTGATCAATTCCCATCCCTCCAGTTCAATCGGGAAAGGACTGGTATTGAACAGCTCCAGGTATTCAAAGGGGCCAAGTCCGACCTCGGGAAGCGGATCGGCCATGATCTCGTTTATCACAATATCATAAGGTCTTATCTGATAGTAAATGATATCGGTATAAATGGAATCACTGATATTACCTGCAGGATCGCTTATCCCGGATATAGTCAGGATATAGCTTTTTCCTTCTTCAAAAAATCCTGAAAAAACAAGATTGACAATGGATGAATTTTCTCCAGGATCAGCCCTTAAAGGATTTCCCATTCCTTCATTCAAATAATAATTATAAATATTGGAAAGACTTGACGGATCAAGGTTTTCGGAAAAGACAAGCCGCAGTTCAGAGGAATCTGTGACGGATGCTTTTATAAGTTCAGGAGGGATGCTGTCGATGATCAAGGGGCCGGCATAAATATCATCAAAATAAAATTTACTGCTGTTGGATGAGGAATATTTGCAGAAGAGACCGAAATACTCATTGTTCTTATAAGTGTTTTCAATTATTTGGCCTTCGGCCAGAAGTCCGTTTCCGCCAAGAGGATCTGAATAGAATTTCCAGAGTCCTGTGCTGTCACGCGTCACTTTTATCCTCAGGCTGTTTGTTGAATTCCCTGTATAAGCATGTTCGAAACATAGTAGGGGAGTGCTCAGAAGACTGTCCTGACGGCAGAACCAGACACTGTCGTCGGTGCCGCCGGTTTGAATGTAATAGCCATTCAAAGGTCCTTCCAGCCAGGCTTTATCCGATATTAGATAAATACGGGCATTATTATTCGAAGATGAATTGAAAGAAATCTTCAGCCAGCAATTCCACTGCATAAGATTGAAAAAACTGTTTTCAGTGACCAGGAATGAAGTATCAGAGCCTTCCGAATATAGCTGCAGGGCTGGCCTAAGCTCTTCCGGCACTGCCGAAGAACTGCTTATGCGAAATTGCTCAAGGTCACCTTGCCAGGATGGCCCGGATGTGAGATCCCCGTCTGAAAAATCATCTTCCACTTGTGTAAAAACCCATCCCGGAAAAATTAAAAGAATCCAAAAAAATATTTTCTTCATCGCTTTGTTTTTCCTTATTGATCCTCTTAAAAAAAATATATACCTGTCGGAAAGGGTATTTTTTTTACTGACAACTTAAGCTTGCCATTTAAGCTTGTAATCATAGGCTTAAGATTCCAAATAGATTTAATCTAAAATCATTACTTTTGCAGAGCTTTTGAAACAATCAGCCATGAAAATTGCGATAGTCGGAGCTACCGGCCTGGTGGGCCGTGAAATGATCAAGGTATTGGAGGAACACCGGTTTAAAGCCGATGAGTTTATCCCTGTGGCATCCGACGCATCTGCCGGCCGTAAGGTCATGTTCAATGGGAAGGAATGCAAGGTCATCACTTTAAATGAAGCTCTTAAGAAAAGACCGGATATCGCTTTATTTTCAGCGGGAGGGGCCGTATCCAAAAGCTGGGCCCCGGAATTTGCAAAGGCTGGAACCACGGTCATCGACAATTCATCAGCCTGGAGAAAAAATACTGAAATTCCCCTTATTGTTCCCGAGATCAATTCCGACATTCTTAGAAAAGAGCATAAAATAATCTCGAATCCCAATTGTTCAACCATACAAATGGTAATGGCCATGGACCCCATTCACAGAAAATACAAGGTGAAAAGGGTCGTGGTCTCCACTTACCAGTCGGTGACCGGGAGCGGGGCTAAAGGGATGCTGCAATTGCAGAATGAAAGGCAGGGGATAGATTCAGTGAAGTTTTATCCCCATACCATCGATCTTAACCTGATTCCCTTTGGAGGGGAGGCTGGTGAAGAGGGATATACCACGGAGGAGGAAAAACTCGGTTTCGAAACACGCAAAATACTTCGGGACGAATCCATACTTGTAACAGCAACTGTAGTAAGGGTGCCGGTTTATGGCGGGCATTCCGAAGCGGTGAACCTGGAAATGGAAAGGCCCTTTGAACTGGGAGATATTCGAAAAATGCTTGAAAATACTCCGGGTATCAAGGTCCTGGATGATTTCCGCAAGGGGATTTATCCCATGCCTTTGCTGGTTCAGGGTATGGATGAAGTTTTTGTGGGGAGGATAAGGCGGGACAAGACCCTGCCAAACGGATTGAATTTATGGGTAGTATCTGACAATCTGCGGAAAGGTGCCGCCACCAATGCTGTCCAGATAGCCGAATATCTTCTTGAAAAAGATTTATTAAATAGTTAATCGACTTAAGGGTGAAGATTTACAATGGCATAGAATCATTCGGGGAAGCAAAAAATGCTGTGGTTACCATAGGAACCTTTGACGGGGTCCATCTGGGGCATCGCAAAATATTTGATATGATGGCGGAAAGAGCAAAAGCCATTAAAGGTGAAACGGTCGTTATCACCTTTTATCCTCATCCGCGTTTAGTGCTGCACAGCGACAGTAAAAGCCTGAAATTCATCAATACACAGGAAAAAAAATATGAACTTATCGGTGAATACGGCATAGATCACCTCATTATTATTCCTTTCACCAAAGAATTTTCCAATCTCTCGTCCAATGAATTCGTGAAGAGGTACCTTGTTGAAAAGATCCATACCCATGAATTGATAGTGGGTTATGATCATCATTTCGGAAAGGACCGTCTGGGAGGTTTTAATGAATTGAAAGGCCTTGGTCGTAAATTTGGTTTTGAAGTGACCGAGGCGCAGGCGAGAATGATCGATGATATTCCGGTAAGTTCTACCAAGATAAGGAAAGCCCTCATCGAGGGAGACCTGAAGCTGGCCAATAAGCTCCTGGGATACGATTATTCAATTTCGGGGATAGTGGTTCATGGAAACCGTATCGGTCATACTATCGGCTTTCCAACGGCCAATATAGAGGTTGATGATGCATATAAGCTTATTTCCGCTGTAGGGGTTTATGCCTGTAAGGTGGGATGGAATGGACATATTTACAAAGGGATGGGAAACATTGGCTATCGTCCGACCATTGATAAAGGTGCTTTGACTATAGAGGTGAATATTTTTGATTTTGATGAAGAGATATACGGGGACTGGATTAGCATTTATTTTATAGACAGGATAAGGGAAGAAGTTAAATTCGAGAACCTCTCGGCACTGAGGGAACAGCTTTTCAATGACAAGGCAAGGACCCTGGACCTGCTGAAATGAGTGAGGCTTAATTTTTCTTTACTATCAGCCCAATTTCAATAATACCGATTACATCCAGTTGTGACATACGGCTGCTGATTTCAACGGTGCACAGCCCTTTAGCATTGAATTTAAGATCTTTATGAAGAGTATATTTTACATCCCAGAGGTCTCCCATTCCATCACCGAGCAATTTGCCCTCATTGTCCTTAACGCGTATTCTTGAATCTTTGATCCTCACCTCCCCGTCGGGAGCATAAATGGCTGATTCTATATCCAGGAGGTGGTAAGGTATTTCTGTCATATGCCTTACAACCAAAGTTAGTTCATATCCTTCCACCGTATCCTCTACCGGAAATTCAAATTTTACCGGACTGAAACGGTTCCAGGCAAGATTGGGTATTTTAGTATAACTTTCAAAGACTTTCCGGTGACCGCAGGAAGACAGGATCAGCATGGAAAGGACCAGTACAATTCCGAATTTCTTCATGGATTAATTCTATTTCTCAGACAAATATACAAAGAAGATAGGTTTAAGAGGAGAGGCTAAACAAGGAAGAACTGTCTCAGCAAGGACAAAATGGATATTTTTGCAGTACAAACGATATCAGATGGGGAAAAAGAAATATTACGTAGTCTGGGCAGGTGTAGAACCGGGAATATATGATAGCTGGAAGGAATGCGAACGACAGGTGAAGGGCTATGAGGGGGCGGTTTACAAAGCATTTGAAGACCTTGAGACGGCCCGGAAGGCGATCCGTTCAGATTATCGTCAATATTTGGGTAAAGCATCCCCCAAAGCCGCGATGACTCCCGAGCAGGTTTTGAAAGCCGGAAGGCCCATAATCGACAGCATCTGTGTGGATGCTGCCTGTAGCGGGAACCCCGGAATTTTGGAATACAGGGGGGTCGATACACGGGCCAGGCTGGAGATTTTCCACCAGGGGCCCTTTCCACAGGGAACGGTGAATATAGGTGAATTCCTTGCAATAGTGCATGCCCTGGCCTACTTAAAAAAGAAGAACTCGAAACTTCCGGTTTACACGGATTCTAAAACAGCGCTCAAGTGGCTGAAAGACAAAGCTATAAAAACAAAGCTGGAGAGAAGTGCCCGAAATGCAAGCCTGTTTGATCTGGTTGACCGTGCGATAATCTGGCTTAAAGAAAACGACTATCCGAATCAGGTTATAAAGTGGCAAACTGAATACTGGGGAGAGATCCCGGCGGATTTTGGGAGAAAGTAGGGTGGTCGTCAGTCGGCAGTCAGCAGTAAGAAATCGTCAGTTCAGTCGTGCAATCTTTTTCTGTTTCCCGCTGTCAGATCCCGGCCTGCGCCGGGATGACGAGCATCAGGGTAGTAAAGAAAAAGCGGCGCGGCACCCCGTGAAGATTTATAATGTGTGCCGCGCCGCTTTTTTTTAATGCAAGATTCACCGTCATCCTATGTTTGCAAATTCAACTAAAAATTGAAATCCTTAAGTTTGAATATTGTTAAACCATCAGAAGGAAAAGAGGAGAAAGAGAAAGACTATTGCTCGTCATTCGGTTATGAAACCAGTTCGGGATGCTAGTCCCTTTCTCCTTCTACCATAATCTTGAACAGTTCATTAGGCGATCAGAGCCTGTATTTAGGATTGATAAGACACAGTAGAATCCTTCTGATATAAAATACTACGTTATGTGCAAAGTTATAGGAATTGACATTTCAAAAGAAAGTTTTGATGCTGCTTTTCAGCAAAAAGATGAAAAGTTTGTTTATTTCAAGTTTACAAATGATAGCAAAGGATTCAAACAATTAATGAAGATTGTTGATTTTGGAGATCTGTGTGTAATGGAAGCCACGGGACCTTATTACCTTTTTCTGGCCTATTATTTATTTCATCACGGTATTCGGCTATCTGTCGTAAATCCTTTACAGATCAAGCATTTTGTAAGAATGAGAATGGTTAAGGCAAAAACGGATAAGAAAGATGCAAAGATGATTGCTTTATATGGACAATCTGAGAAGCCAGTAGTTTGGCAACCAAGCGAAAATCATATTATGCAACTTCATCAGATTCATACAGCTATTGAAGGTTTGCATAAACACTCCACCATGATTAACAATCAGATAGAAGCATTTTTGAAAATTCCGGATAATGATATAGAAGTTATGAAGGAGCTCAGAGCACTTCTAAAGACAATTAAGATGAAAATTGCAAAACTGGAAGCAAGAATGCTTGAAATAATTAATCAGCACTATAAAGAGACATTTAATGCCTTAAAGACTATTCCAGGAATTGGAACAAAAACAGCTATTATTTTGATTGCTATAACAAACAATTTTAAGAAATTTGATGATATCAAAAAGTTGTCAGCTTATGTGGGTTTAGCCCCGAGAATTTTTGAATCAGGAACGAGCGTAAAAGGCAAGGGTCATATCACAAAAATGGGAAATAATTACATAAGGAAATTACTCTATTTATGTGCGTGGTCTGCAAAAAGACACAACGATCAGTGCATAGCAATGTATGAAAGATTATCAGCAAAAGGCAAGCCAGAAAAAGTAATAAAAATCGCAATTGCAAACAAATTATTGCGGCAAGCTTTTGCCATCGGATCTCAATTGAGTTCCTATGATAATAAATATGAAAAAACACTTGCTTTTTAACACAGTTCATC
>CAWBCI010000072.1:0-26843 GCA_963787195.1 uncultured Bacteroidales bacterium | reverse complement strand
CAGTAAAAAATTCCACGACCAAGGGATTGAATTTGAGATTTAATTTTTATTTGGGATTTGCTTTTTGGAATTTGTTTTTTGGGGTTTGGAATTTGGGATTTCACTTTTTCTTATATTAGCCTTCAGATTTAAATCATAAAAATTTTGCCGGGCTAAACAATTTCTTTCTCATGCAATTAAAAACAATTATAAAGTTAATAATTAGCCTTTCCCTCTGCTTTTATTCTCTCGTAATAATCGCGCAAAATGGATTTGAAATTCGTTTAGACTCCTATAATATTGATGATAACTTTGTAAGTATTGCCTGTAATAATTCCGGATATCTTTATTGCGCGCTATATTCTGTTCCTGCAGAAATCGATTCTTCTCACATATCAAAATCCTATTTGTATAGAATATCACCTGAAGGGGACTCAATATTTTTTGACTATCAAGTACCTGATACTTTGTTAATGTTGCCACTGATTCATGTTGATTCCAATTCAAATGTTTTATTAGGTGGAATAGGTTGGAAATATGACTCCATCACAGGAATATCAGGGAAATTCCATTATTTTATTAAATTAAATTCCGATCTGGATATAATATGGCGAAAAAAATTTCAACTTGAACCTGAAAATTTTATACCATTTAATAGTGTTTTAGATGAAGATCAGGAGGGGGATTATTTACTTGCGGCAACATCTGTAAGTATACCGGGCATGCAATCAGTAATGTCATATGTCTTTAGATTTTCTGCCGAAGGGGACAGTATAGATATTATGGAGTTGGATGATGAATACATAGGGAATTTAAGTTGTTTTACCAAAAAGAATAATTCAAATGATATTTTTCTACATATGGAGAATGGTCCCCCTCCTCCAGCAGGTGATATTTCAGGATGTAAAAGATTGAAACTGTCTGATAGTTTAGTGCCTATATCATACGATTCATACCCAGGCAGATTTTTCGATGCCCCTTTTTATACAAATAGCTATCAGGAATCTTCTTATGTGAGTTTCGGTACCTCATGGGATTTAATTCTTGGAGAAAAAGAAAGAGATTACTACTTGGATGCCCGTATCATGGATTCCTCACTGAATATTATTCATGAAATCAAGCTAACTGATCCTGAGAGAAAGGCATACGCAGCCTGGGATAAGGGAGTAGATTATTATTATCCAAATAGGATCTATGTTGTTGGTATGGATAATCTCTATGCCAATATTACTTACCCTAATTCTACTGACTATATTTATGTAGCATGTCTTGATGAAAATCTGGATATAATCCATGAAGAATATATTGGGAATGAGAATGATTTCTTTTTAATTAATTCCATGGCAGCAACTCCGGATGGAGGAGTAGCAATTGCAGGAGGGGTATATGATATCACTCAACAAAATTATAAGTACGATGGATATATTTTAAAGATAGACTCTGGAATGTTTGTTGGTATTCCGGAGAATCCAACCAGGGAAAAGGCAACTTCAATCACCATAAGCCCTAATCCGGCTCATGATAGGATTAGCGTAAGTGCAACCCAAGGGGATGTTAATTTTTCCCTTTTTGATCTGGAAGGCAGAATGATTTTCCAAACCCGGATT
The DNA here is from genome assembly GCA_963787195.1 of uncultured Bacteroidales bacterium. Classification (GTDB taxonomy): domain Bacteria; phylum Bacteroidota; class Bacteroidia; order Bacteroidales; family JAGOPY01; genus CAWBCI01. The sequence continues at coordinate 25,257 of CAWBCI010000072.1, read as the reverse complement.
CAGTTCAAAACCAGTAGCATTAATATAAGTAGTATCAATCCCGGGCTCTATATTTGGAAAGCAGAATTGAGGGATAAAGCGGAGTCCGGCAAGTTGCTTGTTTATTGAGGTAATAACATCAAAGGAATATCAAATCACACATTGGCAAGCTACAATTTCCCCGGACTATGTTTAGCAACTTCTCTGGAATACGCTACCAGATCTCTCCTGCGTCAGGATGACGGTTAATTTTATACTAGAGAAAACCGGCGCGGCACACCATATAAATTTTCAGAGGTGTGCCGCGCCGCTTTTTTAGCCCCCACTATAGACGTCATCCCGGCGCAGGCCGGGAAACGTCATCCCGGCGCAGGCCGGGATCTGACAGCAGAAAGCAGTAATAGATTCCACGACCAAGGTCTTGAAATTGGTATTTCCCTGCTAATAAAATGCAATTAACTGCGTTGCTCAATCCGGCTTTGATATCCGATACCCGATATCGGATATTCGATTGCGCGAAGTAGACGATGGAACGAAAGAGCGAGGTATAAGATTTGATTTCCTTCGGATATCGAATATCGTGCAATCTCTCTCCCCACCCCTGCGGGGTTATAAAAATTCATGGGGGTGCATTTAGCTACCATACCGTATGCCCTATGGGCAACGGTAACTCAACCATTTGCACCAGGACTATTGGAATTTGTGATTTGAAATTTATTTGGGTTTTGTTTTTTGGAATTTATGGTCTATGGCCCATCGTCAACGGGCGATGTTCAACGTTCAATGTGTCGATGTTCAATGTTCAATGCGTCAATGAATCCTCCTCTGCTAATCTGTTAAATATAAGTTAAATGTCATTCACCGCTTGTTTATATGGCAGGCCTTGAACTAACTTTGAAATCATATGAATTAAGTGAAAGACATGGAATAAGTTATTCCTGTTCTTCAAAAAGTCGCCCGGCCTGTTCGACAAAAAAAACTCTAAATTTTTATTCCGTGGATATTTATGATCACCCGGAATAGATATACTAACCATTAAATACTAATATTATGAACGGAAAAGAAAATGGACCTGTCATTATCCAGGTTGCAAAAGAATATATTAAACTTGCTGAAAAGCTACAGGCTTTTGTGTTTGACAAACAAGGCGAATTTGTTGAAAAAGCTTCCTTCAAGGAAGGGCAGGCCGTTTTGAAATCCACATCGGATAGTTTTCACAGCAATGCAAGCCTTTTCCTGGCCCCGCCTGTTCCCCGTGAAATGGCCCGTAGAAAGATCACAGCCGGGATCATGAAAAAACTCACTTCCTATGAACCTTCCATCAGAATTAACCGGGATAATATTATTAACATAAAATATATCCCCAATCTTACTCCAATTTTATTTAACATTTGCAATATCACAGGAAATATCAGCAAGGCATTCCAGATCGACGGGCAGGCGAAAGTTTTGCCTGTTTGTAATGTCCGGGTGAACATCTGCGAGGTGGATCCCTTCTATTTTATACTTCCATACATTCCCGATAAAACTATCTTTGATATTAGGGATAAATTGCTGGATATCATCGTGAGGGAAAAACTGCCGCCTATCCCTTACCCTTTGCCTGACCCTCCTCCATATGAGGTCAATCCACTGACTCATTTACTTAAGACACCTATAAACAAAGCCGTTGTCCAGAAAAAGGCTGAAATGCAGTTATACAGTTTGCCCCTAGTGGATGATGAAGTTTTGACCGGCCTTTCGGCCGACTCTCTTGAAATGGTCCGGAATACCCTGCATAATTATTATGAACAGCTCCGGCCTTATTTCTGTCTCTTCTTTCATTACTGGCCATTCCTTTATCGCTGCGATCCCATTGCAACTGTTTATCCAGATTGCAACGGCCGCTTCGAGTATCCCTATTTTTATTTCCAGACACTCGACCAACCCGATATTTATATCTGGGTAGAAGCTAACATCGACGGAGTATGGCAGACGGTCTATGCTCCCGGCATTTCATGTGGTACCCATTGGAATTATGCCTGCGGAACCGATATTAATATAAGTATTACGGATGACCGCGTAAAACCTTGTCAGTGCGCTCCTTTGCCAGGCCAGGTAGTTTGGGTCAAGAGAGTCAATAACGGGATTTCTATCCGGAATATTCAACAAAACACGAATCCCTCAGGACATATCGGCAACGCCATTGGCCTGACAAATCACAGCGGGCTTTTCGTTAGTCCTTTTGCCATGTCCTTCCCCTTTGTAGTCCAGTTCGGAAGCGGTTTCCCCTCCTCCAACGTCAGGCATTATCGCTGGAAATACCGGCGGATCAAGGATGCCGACCTGAACAATGTGGCATCTTCTTACCTGCCTTATTATGATAGTCTTGTGAGCAAAGCCTATACTTATGAAAGGGTGAATTCTGACGGGGATACTGTCTTTTATACCGGATCATTTAACCTGGGGCCGGTTTTTACTTCGAATGGGCCAGTTTACAAGATCCCTCATGTGGAAGCTTCCGTTGACATCCCGGCTGAGCCAACTGCAGAATGGGACCAGGATACATACAGCATTAGCCTGAATTCCCAAAACATGTCCGACGGATTGTATGAATTTATTTTGGAATTGGTAGATAACAACGGGGCTATAGTTCCTCTGGATCCGGATGTCTTTGTGGTTGATAAAAAATCAGGTGAATTGTCAAATCCTCCGGATGCAAATACTATCACAGCGAATGGAAGGCCGGAAAATTATGTGCTGAAGAACGGCGCCGGCAAGGCTATCGGGTTCCGTTTCGTGATGCGTATTGATAACCAGCCTTGTTATGCTGATATAAAGGATGCCCTGATTGATGGGGTTGCCACGCATTCGGAATGCGGTTTCGGGCAGTATTATGATAAAAATACCAGCCAGGTGACGCTGGGTTTTGAAGCCAGTCAGCCGCATGATTTCGGGACCTATAGTTTCAATGTTGTAAAAGGAAATGGGAACCCGGCAGGACCGACCAATACGAGTGGTTACCTGACAGTTGCCAATGATGGCTACAGCGTTACGAATAATAATTTCAAGAAAAATGTGGCGGCAGCCAGCATGCTTGGGAATTGCGACCAGGCGGCTTTCGCCGAACATCTCTACGTCAGGGCCTTGCATACCAACGGGAACCGTCAGATTTGGGAATATGACCGGAGTGACCTTGCGGCTTTCGCCATAGAACCCATGAATCCATAAAATGAATTTATCTTCTGGGAGATCCCCGTACACTGTGGAATTCCTGATTTCAGGGCCTGCAGGATGCGGGGATTTTTTTATCATCTATTTGAGTATTTTTGCGGGGATTTTTATATTTCAATGATTCAATGAGTAAAAATCAACTGAAAATCATAGGTGCAGGCTTCGGCCGGACAGGAACCTTATCCATCAAGGCTGCTCTTGAAGAACTTGGCTTCGGACCCTGCTATCATATGAAAGTCGCGCTTTTTCGCCCCTGGCATATACTTTTCTGGTTGCGGGCCATTCATAAAAAGAAAGTCAACTGGAAAAGATTCTTCCGAAAGTATAATTCAGTGGTCGACTGGCCAGCCTGTGAGTTTTACAAAGAATTGTCAGAAATTTACCCTGAAGCATTGATTTTACTGAATGTTAGAGATGCCGAAACCTGGTATGATAGTTCCCTGAAGACGATCTACCGCATACAGAAGATCTGGCCTTCATGGTATCCCAGGGTGCTTACCCGCATGCAGAATGAATTGATTTTTCAGGGCAGGTTTGACGGGCAGTTTGAAAACAGGGATAAAGCTATAAAGAATTTCAAAAATCACATACAAGAAGTAAAGCAGAAGATTCCTGAGGAAAGACTCCTGGTTTTTGATGTGAAAGAAGGATGGGAGCCGCTATGTAAATTTCTCGGGGTGCCGGTGCCTGAAAACCGTGAATTTCCCCATCTGAATGAAACATCCGAATATACCAAATACATTTATCTTCTTTGGGTCATAAGGATAGCAACTCCCATCGGGATTTTATTTGGACTTTTATTATTATACAGGATGATTTGATCTCAAATTTTTAAAAATCAAAGCTCTATTTTAGTCCCCAAAACTTTCAGGAATGCAGCTATCCAGGCGGGATGACCGGGCCATGCCGGACTGGTGACGAGTTTCCCGTCTACTACGGCCTCATCCACATTTACGCTTACAAATTCCCCTCCGGCCAGGGTGACTTCCGGTCCGACAGCCGGATAGGATGTAAGTCTCCTGCCTTCAACCACGCCGGCTGCAGTCAGGATCTGAGGGCCATGACAAATGGCAGCTACCGGTTTATCATTCGTAAAGAAATGCCGGGTGATCTCTATAACTTTCTCATTCAGGCGCAAATATTCAGGAGCCCTTCCCCCGACAATTACCAGGGCATCATAATCAGCCGGGTTGACGGCATCGAAAGAATAATTCAGCTCGAAATTATGCCCAGGTTTTTCAGAATAAGTCTGATCGCCTTCGAAATCATGGATGGCTGTTTTGACTTTCTGTCCCTTCTTCTTGCCCGGGCAAACGGCATGGACTTCATGTCCTACCATCAGCAGCATCTGGAAGGGAACCATGGTTTCATAATCTTCGGCAAAGTCGCCGGTCAGCAAAAGAATTTTTTTCATAGCATGAATATTTTATATGATTTGATTTAAAAGGAATAATGCGAATTGCTTGCCATTTGTTCAAATTTTAGATTAAATAGTCTTGCCCTGGCGTTCATACCCATCATAAAAAAAATTAAAAAATATATAACCCTCTGAAATCACGCTGAATATCATTGCAATCAATTGATTTCAAAATTGAAATTCCTTACTTTTATATTCGTTCAAATACCAAAAATTATGAAAGTAGATTTGTTAAGCGTCATCATTACGATCGCGGGCTTGTTCTTTCTATTATTCTGTTTTCTTTTGATTATTTTCGGAAAGAAGGTTTCGGATGATGGAAAGAGCATGCAAAAGATCAAGATTAAAGATATGGTCGAAGTCAGCACCAATTCACTTCTGATGCTCATCCTGTTCATGGTACTTCTTGCCATAGCGCCTCTTTTCTTCAAATACTGGAAACCTGATCTCGGAAATTACCTCTCCAAAGAAGATGTTACCAGGGATTATATTTCAAGGGCGGATCTGAGCCTTGAAATTTATGGTTCAGTCATGCTGGATGACCATGATTTTGGTGATAATGTTTCGATACAGGTTATTAGGAGAAGGACTGATATAAACGACACTATTCGTTATGAAACGGGTCAGATGGGAGATTTCCTTGTGAAGATCCCTGAAATTTCTCCGGAAGAAAAGTATACCGTTATCTGGTCAAAGCAGGGTTATAATTCCCGAAAGCTTATCCTGGGTTTTAATCAAATCCCTTACCCATTAGTCCTAAATAAAAATTTTGATCAATGAAAAGACATATATTTTCTCTTTTAGCCACTGTAATAGTATTTTCATGCAGTCCTGCCGCTGAGCGATCTAACTCGGAGAAGACTTCGGATGCCCCGGCTCTCCTTTCAAAACCGGCTCCAACAGCTGCTTCCGGACGGCAACAATTACCACGGGAAATAATGCTGCTGAAAGACAGTTCTGTAATGGTTCTTATCCCGGGGGGTAGTTTTATTTATGGAATGAATAAAAAACAACGAGACAGCATCCTGACTTCTCTGGATAATGCACTCTTACCTTTATTCGAACTTGAGTATTCACGCAGGAATATCTCTATCCCTTCATATTATATCGATAAATATGAAGTCACGAACGGGCAGTACAAGCTCTTCTCTGAGGCTGATGCCAGTGCGCCTGTTCCCCGTTACTGGAATGGAAGGCAGAAATCCATTTATGGCGAGCTTTTGCAACCTGTGGCAGGGATAGGCTGGGCCGCGGCAGAAGCCTATGCCCGCTGGGCAGGTAAAAGACTTCCATCTGAAGAAGAGTGGGAAAAGGCAGCACGGGGAACTGACGGACGTACCTGGCCCTGGGGCAATGAAGCTATTTCAGCGAATTATAATGGGCGGGCTGAAGGAAACCTGAAACCTGTGCAGGTAGGCTCATACCCTTCCGGCGCCAGTCCCTACGGCCTGATGGATATGGCCGGAAATGTGTATGAGATGACTACAGGAACGTGGGGTGGTAGTGCAAAAGCCATGCGTGGGGGTTGTTACCTGAATACCGCCGCCTATACCCGGACTACCTTCAGATGGAGTACGGATGCCGAAGAAGAAGGTGCAGAATATCTAGGTTTCCGCTGCGTTGCAGATACGGGCATCATTTTAAATCCTACACTTTATACAGTTTTGGAATAATAAGAATGATATTTTTGGGATTGTACTAAAAACAGCCTGACAATCTGTTGACAGGCCGGAGTTCATGTGTTGCGACTATATCTCAGGAGTGAACTGAGAAAGATCATAGATACCCAGTTGCTTCTCAATATCTGCAACCTTGTTAACCATGCTTTCAAAACCATCCTGGCCAAAAAGTTTATTTTCCAGGGTTTCAAACCTGTCTCCCATTTCAGCAAATTCTTCCGGTCCTACTATCTTATGCAAAGCCGGAAAAAGGATGGTATCTTCCCGGGCTTCATGAGGCCGGTACATGCGGATGAAAGCAGCCAGCAGATCTATCAGTTTTTGCCGGTCATCCGGATCATCATAGCGGGCGCTCTGCCCGAACTGCAATATCTGACCTGTCAGATCCCTGCCTGCCTTATGCTGCTCCCGCAAGACCTTTACCAGGTCGGTCAGCATATTAGCTTTTTCGAACCTGGGGAATAGATGATCTTCTTCAAGACTTTCATGGTAATCCTCAACGAAACTCCGGATAATACCCGCCGAATTATTCAGTAGGGAAGGATCAAAGTCGAGCCCCCGCATCAGCTTCGACTGCAGTTCATCATAAATTAGCAATACCCGGTTCAAAAGGCCGTGTTCCCGCATCAGGTCTTCAGTCGGACTGATTTCCTCCTCGGGGTCTCCTTTTTTTACCGGTGCACAGGCAGTCAGCAGCGCAGGTCCGGCGATGCCTGCACTTATGATCAGAGCCCCGTTTTTCAAAAAATTTCTCCTCCCGGATAATTCTATCAGCTTATTGTTTTCTTTCATAATAAAATTTACAAGAAATTGAGAACAATCATATCCTGCAAGTATACGTTAATTATAATTTTATTTTACCGGGGTATATTTCCGGGCTTTCTTCAGATGAATCTTTAAGCTCCTTACGGATTTGGAAATACTGGTCAATCGACCATCTTCCACCTCCTTTTATCAAAAGAAAAATACTTCCCAAGAACATTGCAAAATCTGTCCGCATTTCGTGTGCCATACTCCAGAATCCATAGCTTTTCATATCTTTCAGTATGAATGGCCCAAAACTCCTGCCAAGCCCAATCGGGATTTTGGTAACCAGTATGGCGACGCTGATATTGATCAGCATGGCCAGGGCAGCTTCCCGGGTAAGAAAACCGCTTATCAGTAAGATGCCGCATGTAATTTCGAGAGCACCCACCAGGCATGCAAAAAAATCGGGATAGGGAAAACCCATGGCGGTAAAGCGGCCAACGCCAAGGCTTGCCGGGAAGAGGTACTTCTGTATACCTTCCGAGAGAAATATGGCCCCAACCATTATACGGATGAGTATCGTAGTTTTTGAATTATCAGTTTTGATAAAATTGGTGAAAAACATGTGTATAATTTTTAAAACGACATTTATTTTTATGCTTAATAAGTAAATTCATTCATGTTAGAATCACCAAGCATTATCCAAACAATACAAATAATGTTTTAAACTGAATTTTGTTCATTAATATATTCTGAATTATCACTGGTTCAGTTTTATCGGAATTAAGCCTGACTAGTATGAACTCGTAATAAAGTCCGGATTAGAGCTGAGTTGTTTGCAGGAATTTTCATAATTCTTCCGAAGAATGAAAACCATTTAGCTGATTAAATGGTTTAATCAATGAGACTTAATTTTTTTAAACGAAGCGAAGAAAAAATTCTTAGTCGAATTGATTCCGAAAAGACGAGGTCTTATTCGGGATCTGATGGGACTAAATTCCACGTCTCTTGAGACGAATAAGAGATATTTCCTTAAGATACCCCGCTGCTTGCGGAGGGGTATCTTATTAAGCATTAAGAATATAAGATTATCCGGTGGAAGAAAAAAGAACAATACATTCAGGCTTTTTACTATGTTTAATGTTGTTCATGATATGGACAGATTTATCTGCACAGGGAATTGCACAACGCAGCCTGCTAAGCGGGACTTGGGGTGGATTAAGGGACAAATTGGGTGAATCAGGTATTATGTTCTCTTTCAATTACACAGGTGAAGGTTTTTTTAACCTTAGCGGAGGGATTAAGCAGGGCGGAACCTATCTTCAGAGTATTGATATGATACTTGCGCTTGACACCCGGAAATTATTATCCTGGAAAGGCGGCACAATTTTTTTATATGGAATGGCCAATAATGGGGGTAAACCATCCTCTTTTACTGGTGATGCGCAGGGAGTTTCAAATATTGAAGCTTATAGCACGATTAAATTGTACGAAGCATGGATACAGCAGGATTTATTCAATAACCGGCTTTCTCTGCTGGCTGGTTTCTATGATTTGAATTCCGAGTTCCAGAAACTGCAATCATCCAGCCTCTTTATCAGTTCACCTCAGGGTGTAGGCACTTTACTGGGACAGAGTGGTTTAAACGGTCCATCAATTTTCCCTACAACCACACTCGGATTCCGGATTAAGTTGCAGCTCAGCCGGCGTTTTTATTTTCAGACCCTTGTATTGAACGGCCTGGCAGGGAACCCAAACAATCAGAACGGTACACAGCTCATACTGGACGGGGAAAACGGCATACTTTCCACCTCTGAAATTCAATATATTATCAGGACAAATGGAGAAAGGAATGTCATTCATGGCAGGAAACTTAAAAACCGGCTTGGCAGAATGGTTGATTCAGGTCATATCGGGAAATTTGCCCTGGGTGCCTGGTATTATACGGCATCTTTTCCGGAAATAGTTCATATCAGTAGCCCGGCGGGCGTAAATATGATCAGGGGAAATGCAGGAGCATACTTCATAGGCGAATTGAAAACATTTAATGAAGCGGCCCATCCGGAACAGGGGCTGACTGCATTTATCCGCCTGGGGCTTGACAACAGCCGCATCAACCGTTTTGAGGCTTTTACAGGTGGAGGGCTGGTATATTTGGGTCTTATTCCCGGGAGGGATGCAGATGAAACCGGCCTGGCCTTTGCCATCGCTTCCAATGGTAATTCCTACAAAACCATGCAAGAAAGTGAGCATCAGTCAGTAACCCAGGCTGAATGGATCCTTGAATTTACTTACCAATGGATAGCTTTTCCCTGGCTGAATTTACAACCCGATATCCAGTATATTATAAATCCGGATACAAATCCCCTTGTGAAAAATGCATTTGCTTTTGATCTGCGGGCTTCCATTGCATTCTGACCGGAATAAAAAATCAGGATTTATTCCGCAAAGGCTTTAAAGCTTCGGCCCATCGCTCCAAAGATTCCAGCATCTGATCAGCGCTCTGGTCCAGTATCTCATCAGCTTTAAATGTTCCTTCTTCATCTATAAATTTTGTAAAGAAAGGGATATTGACACTTTCATAAAGAGGCATCATTCTAAGCGCTGTTGCAACTTGTTTCAGCATCTGCACCGAACGGGTGCCTGCCGCCATACCTCCGTAACTGACAAAAGCTACCGGCTTGTTGGCCCATTCCTGGTAGAGAAAGTCCAGGGCATTTTTCAGGGAGGCCGGAAGGCCAAAATTATACTCGCAGGTGACAATAATGAAGGCATCTGCAGGATCTATCCGGGCGCTCCAGTCTTTGGTATGCTGATGCTGGTATTGCCGGAGCCTGGGATGATTCGGCTCATCCAGGAAAGGCAGGTTGATTTCAGCCAGGTCCAGGAGTTCCGTATCAAAGGCCTTATTTTTAATAGTTTTATTATAGATCCATGAAGCGACGGCCGGCCCTTTCCTTCCGGTTCTCGTGCTGGCCAGTATTATTTTAAGGTTAAGCATAATTTTATTTTTGTTTTTATTTCGGAAAATATTTCCTGATATTAAAACAGCTAAAAACCAACTTTGTTTAATCATTTTGTGTTAAATGTTAAACATATAAAAATAATAGAGATAGAAGGTTTTCCGGCTTTTCCAGCGGATCTGGAAAACTTATGAAATGTCAATTACGATGATAACCGGGGCTTTTCATTTCAGATGCCTGGAAAGTCTTGTATTTTGCTTCATCAAGCGGGAAATCCCAGCAACCGAGCCGGTGTACCATCTTTCCGCCAAAACCCAATTTAAAGCGGTATAAGCCATAGAGAGGATGTGAGGGGTCAGGGTTTGGTGAAATTCCAAACATGTCATACTCCCTGCATCCTTTATCCCGGGCACGCTTTATAGCTTCCCACTGCAAGGCATAAGTTCCCATCAAATTTCGGTTGGTAGTAGAAGATGCCCCATAGAGATAGGTTGCCCTTTGGCCGGAAATGACCAGGAACATAGCGGCCAGGGGATTTCCCTCTGCCTCGGCTATGAGCAATTCAACCTCAGCCGGAGAGGCCGTATTCTTTGCCTTGGTTTCAAGGACCGTCTTGAAATATTCCTGATCATGCAGAAAGATATTGTTCCGCATCGAAGTTTGCCTGTACAGATCATACCAGATATCCAGGTTTTCAAGCCCCGATTTTTTCACCATAACACCTTTCCGGCCCGACAGGCGGATGTTATAACGGGTTTTTGGCCTCATATTTTTCAGCAGAGTCTCAGGATCATTCCTGAGGTCCAGAAAAATGGTGTTGGATGGAAGTATATCTGTATTGGCTTTTCTCAGGTTCCAGTTTTGAGTATTAAAATTCAGCCGGAGTTCCTGGCTTGATTTTTCAGGAGGCCCCATCCAGTTGTTCTTTTGATCGAAACGATCCTGATCTTTTGCCCAGGGTGATTCCCATGATAGGTCATAGCGGAGCATAATGCAATTCTCCGGAAGATAGGGCCTGAGTGATTCAGACAATTCTTCCAGGAACGGACCCTGATTTTCTTCATCCGGCTCTGTTTTCGGCCCATAGGGTATATAAGCCACCTGGTGCTTTTGACCAACCTTCTGGAGTAATAAGAGAAGATTTTCTGTGATGTATTCTTGCCCTGGAGTGCCGGCATATAGTTCAGATGCCAGAGCCTTTATCTCGAAAGCCCGCGAACCGATCCCCTGTTTCCTTTTTACTTCCGACCAGAAAGCCGTTTGCTGGACTATGGGCGTCTTAGGGATCAGGAAGGTATCCTTTTGATCTATCTGTAGATTCATTTCGAAGCTCCAAAGGTCGGAATTAATGAATTAAATTGCAAGCAGCCCGGGTGCGGCCATAAATGGAGAATCCACTGGAGGATTAATCGGGCCTGTCGCGATGAATCTTATAACCAGTTCGTGATTTGATTTACAAATTCGATAGCCAGTGCCGGCTTGATCGCGATGGTAAAGACTATTCCGAAAAGAGCCCCCCATAAGTGAGCGCTGTGGCCTATATTGCTCATTCCACGTCTGGCCATGTATGCAGAATATATAAGATAGAGTATCCCGAAAACGATGGAAGGGATCGGAAAAGGAATGGGGAAAAGAAAGAGGGACCCGGTCGGATGTATCAGGATGCTGGAAAAAACCACGGCCGAAACTGCTCCGCTAGCTCCCACAGCACTGTAGGAAACTTCTTCTTTGTGTTTTCCGAAATCGACCAAAACCGAAAAGAGAATTCCACCTATATATAGCAGGAGAAAATAAACATATCCCTTCGGACCGAAAATCGCAAGAAATGCGCTCAATACGTAGCCACCGAAGGAATATAACACAAACATATTGATGAACAGGTGAGCCCAGCCTGCATGCACCAGTGCATAGGTAAAAAAGCGCCAGCCTTCGTGGAAATACTTTATACCGTAAGGATTGAATTTGAATTTCGCGAACAATTCAGCATTTGAAAATGCATAAATTGAAATCAGAGCAGTAATGATGATAATTGCTAATACCATAAAGCTTATTTATATGCGGCAAATCTCCGGCAGATATTTATACTTGAAACAAGTCCCAAGTAGATATTCCGGCCTAAAATCATTTGCCGGTAGTAATATTGCCGCTTTTATAATTCAGTTCCGAACCGAACATACTGTGCGGGATCAAATATACCAGCAATAATACAAACATGGCAATAATTGCCCAGAGCCGGTCATCGCGCTTGCGATAAAGCCTGATAGCAGCTATGACCCAGAATATGAAGGCTATGAATGTTTTATTATCCGTCAGGTCCTTCCCGAAAGGCCAGCCCGTCCAGTATTCGCCGAAAGCAAATTTTTGTACAACCGGTCCTAATATCAAACCTCCGAAAAAGAGGGTGACGACGGTTATAAGTGAAAATACATAAGTCTTATTTCCTCTGAATATTGCCTCCAAACCTGTCCGTGTCGACATCATCATGGCGGTGAACATCAGGAGTATATGAGGGATCAGGATATACAGAGGGACCAGGCCTGTAAAACGTACGACGGTCGGAGTGGCATTCAATATAACGCTCTCGTCAGCTTTCTGAAGGATCACCTGGTATTCGATTTTTCCGGCAGGTGGCTGGTGGGGCAGGATACCAACAAGGTAATCTTCTTCCCGGGCCATCAATTGGGTTTCCCATTCATCCTGGGTTTTGAACCTCTTGAATTTTATAATGCCTTCAAGGTCAGCGGGTGCTTTAACTTTTACTTCCGCATCACCGGCTTTGTCCCAGGAACGGATCAGGCGGTATTTAATTCTTTCGCCGGCTATTTCAGTTTTTCCCCTGTAAGGGTAGGTAGGGCCTGTCATGCGCTGGTAAACAGCTATTCCAATAGTAAAAATGAAAGAAAATATCCAGATGAACATTGATTGAGTAGACTTCATATGTCGTTTTTTAGATTAGTGCGCTACAAAAGTCGTACTTTTTTTAATTGCATCATAGAAGATTTGATGGATATTAGTTCGGATATTCCACTGGGAAAGCTTGTTGTTTGTTTCTGTAGGATATACACGGTTCGACAAAAAAATGTAAACCAGCCCATTCTCCGGATCAGCCCAGGCATAGCATCCTGTAAAACCTGAATGCCCGAAACTTTTTGGGGAAGCGCTTTCACAATTGGGGCCATTTTCGTCAAATTCCTCCATGGGTTTATCAAAGCCTATACCCCTCCGGTTGTCATTCAGCGGGAACTGTCTGGAAGTGAATTCTTTGATGGTTGAAGCCTGGAAGTATTGCCTTCCACCATAAGAACCATTCTCAAGATACATCTCCATTAAAACACCCAGGTCATTCGCATTGCTGAACAAGCCCGCGTGGCCCGCAACTCCCCCAAGCATGGCCGTGGCCGGATCATGAACGTCCCCATGGATGAGCTGCATCCTGAAATAGTTATCTTTTTCTGTGGGGACCAGCCGGCTTAAAGGAAAACGGTAACGAGGCAGGAATCCCATGGTTGAAAGTCCCAGGGGTTTATAGAAATTCTGATAAGTATACTGCTCAAAAGGCTGATTGCTTATATTCTGTACAATCTGGTAAATAAAAAAGTACCCGAGATCACTGTATTTGTATGAGCTTGTGGGTAATAAAGGAGATTTTAGGATACTGTCCATCATTTCATAACGGTAATTCTTCCGTATATAAAGATTTTCAGCCACCCTCACCGGGAATAGCTCCTTTATTTCAGGACTGTAAATACTTGTGTCAGGCTTTCCATTCATTAAGGTTTTCTGGTAAAACGGGATCCAGGGCTGCAGTCTTGACTGGTGGGCCATCATTTCCCTGATGACAAGGCTCTCTTTATTGGTATTCATAGTATAAGGGAGATAATGGACCAGAACCTGGTCTATATCCAGGCGCTTTTCATCCGAAAGCTTCATAACAGATGGCACAGATGCTGCAATTTTGGTAATGGAAGCGATATCATAAAGGTCAAAATCATTCACCGGATCTGGTTTTTCATAAGTCTGGTTCCCGTATGATTTCATGAAAAAGACTTTTCCATCCTTTGCTGCCCATACCTGGCAACCCGGGAAAACATTCCGGCTAATACATTCATTTATAGTGGAATCAATCGGATCAAGGTCTTTCCTGTCTATAGCTAATTCTTCGGGGATAGTATATTTCAGCCTTATGACCGGAGAACTTAGTCCGTCCCCAAATACATAAGAAGGAGAGGCGCTTACCGGGAGGTGCCCAAGGGCGGGTATTCCGCCGAAGATAAGCTGTGCCGAAAGATCCTGGGCAAGCGGATGCTCCTGGTAGGAGAGTACGATGGCCGGGATACCAGCCAATCCATCGAACAGGTTCAGGGCATATGGACTTGCAAATATATCCAGGATAATCTTCTGCTGTCCGCTCAGGCTTGTGATGAACTTCAGCATCTGATCGCTGATTCCGAATCGTGCAGGGGCCGAAATACTTGTATTTTGGACTGAAACTATAACCATGTTATAATTCCCGAGTTTTTTCAGAAGATTCTGCATTTGTTCTTCTGATGCTTCTTTCGGAAGTGAATACTGGTCGATGGGTGCATAATAAGCCATCCTGTCCTGAAAATGCGTAAGTTCACCGTAGCCCAGCGAAACCGAGGCTAGTTTCAATGTGTCCAGCCCGCTCAATGGTATAAGTCCGTTTTCATTTTTTACAAGGGTGATGGCTTCCGTAAATAATTCGCGGTCAAGTAAATCAGCAGATGCTGTATGCAGGTCTTCATAGAGGTTTTCGAGCTGAATGGGTTTCAGATCATTCAATCCTGCCCTGTACTTATAATGCAAGACTTTACGGCATCTTTCATTGATCAAATCTTCGCTAAGATCTCCTTTACGAATGGCCTTCCGGATCTTTTTGATAGCTTCGGGTACGCTGGCGCTCAACAACAGAATATCATTCCCGGCTTCCAGGGCCTTCACTTCTATATCGCCAGGCTTGTCATTTTTAGTGACACCTTTCATATCCAGGGCATCTGTAACAACAAGACCTTTGAAACCCAGCTCATTTTTCAGCAGGCCGGTGATAACGGATTTGGATAGGGTTGTTGGCGTGTGTTTTTTCTTTTCCAGGGAAGGAATATAAAGATGAGCGACCATGATGCCTCCAAGACCGTTTTCTATCAGCTTTTTAAAGGGATAGAGTTCCATCGAATCAAGCCTGGCTTTGGAATGCTTAATGAGGGGCAGGGTCAAATGTGAATCCGAATCGGTGTCGCCGTGACCGGGAAAATGCTTGGCAGTTGCTATAATACCCATATCCTGTAATCCTTTCATATACATAAGACCTTTCCGGGCAACCAGTTCCTTATTTTCACCGAAAGAGCGCATATGGATAACCGGGTTGGCAGGGTTGGAATTGATATCCACGACCGGAGCAAAATTCATTTGTATACCCATCCTTTTGCATTGACGGCCTATCTCTTTTCCCATCAGGTAGATCAGGGAATCATCACGAATGGCTCCCAAAGTCATCTGAAAAGGAAATTTCATAGTGCTGTCGAGCCTCATGCCCAGACCCCATTCAGCATCTATAGAAATTAGCAATGGGGTTTTGGCCATTCCCTGCCATTCATTTGTCTGGATAGCCTGCCTGGAAGCTTCCCCGCCGAAGAAGGTAACTCCTCCGATATTGTATTCTTTTATATATTTATCTACTTCAGATGAATAAGCTTTCCAGGGCACATTGGCCCTGACTACCATCAACTGTGCAATACGTTCGTCAGGGGAGAGGGAATTGAATACTGAATCGACCCAGAGATCTTCCGGACCAGAACTGCTCTTTGCCTGTGAGTATACATCTATTTTCAGGCTGAATGATAACAAGATAAAGAAAACTACGTTTAGAAAGATGGGCTTCAACATCAGTAAATCAGGTTTTATAATAAATAGTCTGCAGTTTGCATAAGCGCCAAAGTTACAGAGCCTGTTGTTTTTGGAGACAAAAAATCTCTCCTTTTATGAACATTTTTATGGGTAGTAGTGAGAAATTTCTATATTTGAATAAAATAAACCAAACTATTGTGAGGCTGATGAAGCCCAAATACCTTATGATAATTCTGTTCCTTCTGACGGGATTGGTTTCCTTCCCGCAGGGCCAGGTTTCTGATTCCAAAGATCAGGAAGATATTCCGACTACCCGTATTCTTTTTATTTTTGATGCATCTCAGAGCATGTATGGCCGCTGGCAGAGTGACCTGAAAATAAATATTGCCAGGGAGATCCTGATCAAAGTATTGGATTCATTACGGAATATGAAACATGTTGAAGTTGCACTGAGAGTCTATGGGCACCAGTTTAACTATCCGCCGCAGGTTTGCTCCGATACTAAGCTGGAAGTACCCTTCGGTGGTGATAATTATTACAGGATCAAACAAAAACTCAAAAGCCTTGTTCCCAAGGGGACTTCTCCCATCGCTTATTCTCTGGAACAAGCCCCAAATGATTTTACTCCTTGTGAAAACTGTCGGAATATCATCGTTCTGATAACTGATGGTATTGAGGAATGCGGGGGAGATCCCTGCGCTGTTTCCCGCGATCTTCAGAAAAAGGGAATAGCGCTAAAACCTTTTATAGTTGGAATAGGCAAAAATTTTGATGATGCTTTTAATTGCGTCGGAAACTATTTTGATGCTTCCAGTGAAAGTCAGTTCAGTAAAACTTTGTATGTAGTCATTTCAAGGGCACTGAATCAGACAACTGCCCAGGTTAATCTGCTGGATGCTTATGGCCGGCCTACCGAAACCAATGTGAACATGACTTTTTATGACAGTTTCTCCGGCAAGCTTAAATATAATTTCATACATACCATGAATTACCAGGGGCTGCCGGATACTCTTGTAATCGACCCTATGGTAACCTATGATATCGTGGTGAATACTCTTCCGCCTGTCCGGGTCGATAGCATAAAACTCAATTCCGGCCAGCATACCATCATCCCTATCAGCGTTCCCCAGGGTTTTCTGAATCTGAAAATTTCCGGTCAGTCTTCTTATCTGAAAGATATAAATTGCATAGTCCGGCGCAAGGGAAGTATGGAAACTGTAAATGTTCAGGAATTGGGGCAGAATGAGAAATATATAACCGGTAGCTATAATCTGGAGATACTTACCATGCCTCGATTGTACGTGAATGATGTGAAAATTGTTCAGAGTCAGACCACTACTGTTGAAATTCCTGTGCCCGGCATAGCGGTTATACAGAAAAGTACCCGTGGATACGGGAGCCTTTATGTGGAAAAAGACGGCAAACTTGAATGGATCTATAATTTCCGCGATGGAAACCAGAACCAGGAGTCATTAGTCCTCATGCCGGGTATATATCACGCCATTTTCAGGTCAAAATATCTGGACCGCTCCATGTACACGGTTTCTAAAATTTTTGAAGTAAAATCCGGCCTCACAACCAATATCCGTATGCACGAATGATCATCAATCATTCGAGGCCTTTTTTCTGCTCGATATCAAGCCAAGTATCCCTGTGATCACTGCGATACCTCCTCCCAGAGCTACAAACATCTCCTTCATATTTGCCAGTAAATCCCGGTTTGCCAGCATGATAAATCCGAAGATTGCAACTATAATCAGGGTCAGTACTATCTTGTATCCCTTCCAGGTTTGATGGCCCTCGCTCATACGGGTCTGTAGCTCATTGGTAACAGGTTTTGTAAGGATCTTGATCACATAGCGGCGGAAGCTCTCATTCATGAAACTTATCCGGTCGCATTTTTTAACCAGGAGGCCTTTTCTCAGGAGAATGAAAACGGTGTTCTTATTATTCGGATTCATGATCTGGTCCGGTGCAAAATCGGCCAGTAAATACTTCTCTTTGTCGCTGCAGGCCGCCAGCAGGTTTTGATAATAGTTCCGGGCCAGCTCACTGAACTGCCGGATTATTAATTCCTGGCGCATATCTTCAGGAAGCTTCTTATCGGTTTTCTGGTTCCTGATTACAGCCCTCTTGTAATTCCAAAGATAATTACTGTTAAAGGCCTCATCCCAGAGGATTTGCCTGAAATTCTCCATACGGCTGCTTTCTATACAATGTGTAGTCCTTTCAGTTACCGAGTGATGATAATTTATGGGAAGGTAAAGCACGAGCGTTTCATTAATAATGTAAATGAATTCCTGGGCTTTTTCCTGCCATATCTCCGTTTTTTCTTCGCTTTCCTTTGCACCTGAAATAATCTGATGAATATTTTCCAGGATTCTGTCAGGATGCGTATCGGTTAGCACAATAATGTTTATGGATTTAATCCGGTACATCTGATCCAATAGCTTCAGCTTATTTTCAAAAGTTGAAGGCTGTTCAATGTCTGCGTCAAAATGATCGATAATCAAATTCCCGGGAACCAGCCCATGTCCTCTTCTTACACCTGGTTTCCCCGAGTTTTCTTTTTCGGATGTAGTGCTGAGGAGTTTTTTTGACAAGTTCACACCTTCCTCATTCTGCCAGTCATGTATTTCAAATACATTGCTCAGTCCCTGATCATGGCCGCTGAAAATGTCGGACAAAAGTTTATCGCTTTCATCGAAAACCGACTGCCTGACGATCATGACCCTTCCCCCTGACATAATTTTCTGCCGTATGACATTTGCCACAGGTAAGGGTGAATACCAATGCACATAGTGGGTACCAAATAGTCTTGATATAGTAAATTCAATTAACCGGAAAAGCAAAATCAGGATCAATGCTGATATTAACAGGAAGAGAGTATTCATTAATATACGATTCCATAGGCTTCCTTCACTTTCCGGAAAAAATGCCCTGCTTAATGGTAATATTCCTGAGATATTTAATTTTGAATTTTTTGAACCGGCTTGATTCGATTTACTGATATAGTTCAGGTATACCTGGCCGTCTTTTTGCACCCAATTCATTCTATCAGTATGACTTGGGTTGAATACCAGGTATTTATTATCTGAAATATAATCGTCATATTCCGGTCTCATAAAACTTACCATTGTATCCCATAACTGTGTGGCCGGCCTCACCTCTGCTCCTGTTATAGTCCCCTTAGCTGAGTGTATTCCCTGCAAAAAATCGGTATAAATACCCAGCTTTTTTCTGGCTGCTTTCAAGTCTGCTGTATGCTTTGTCGGATTCAGTGATAAATAATAAGCATTGACTTGCTGGTCCCTTGTATCCTCCTTTTTCATTAGGTCAGCCAGGATATGTTTCAATCTCACCTGGTTTTCAGATTCGTAGGTGCTTTGGATGAATTTCAGGGATGGCATGATACCCGATAAAAGCAGTATGCTTAGCAGAAATCCGGAATATTTGACCAGATATGACTGGTTGAAACGGATTGATCGCGGGAAAGATCGTTCCAGGAATACCTTTATCCCCCTGGCATATCTCGAGTCCTTCACAATTTTTCTTTCTGCCGAAATCTTTTCAGCCAAAAATATGGTAAAGTAAATTATAGCCTGAAATATCAAGATATAGACAAACTGTTGCCAGTTTAATGCAGAATAAGCAACCATGTTTAAGAGCAGGATAAGAAAAAGACAAAATCCTGCAAAAAACCGGCGCTTTGATTTAGGCGGTTCATCCCGGTTAAGTCTGTCATAAGAATAGCCGAAACTCACACTTATCATCATAAAAGCAGCCAATAAAGCCTGCATACCGTTCATGCTGTATGCCATAATTCCGAAAATGACGGAAATGACTATATTCAAATTCCTTAATACTAAATAATGCTTTTCATGCATTTTCTTCGGGCGGGTAATTTCAACCATCAGGTTTTTATCAAATTTCCTCTGTGTAATATGTCCGATTATTAGCATGACCATCGTCATGATAAAAATATAAGCTATAAGAAGGCTTATCAGGAAGGCATCGAAGGTAAATATCTGGGTTTGATAAGATTGTTCAGCATCCTTGTCGTAATAGGTCACCAGGTAAAGTGGCAGCCGGTCAATCGGGCAGATATAAGCCCTTCTGGGTTTGTTATAATAATTAATATTGATAGGCTTTGAAATATTTGCATAAATGGCTGCTGAAATCTTTTTCGAATTATCACATTCCTGTATAAAGTTTTCCCGGAGGTTCCTTTCTTTATTTGAATGAAACCAGACATTGCCGGATTCATCTATGATACAAAAATGATAGTCTTTCGGAAGTATAGGGTCGATTACCGAATATAGCCGGGAAGTCAGGGCTATCACCGAAGGGTCATCTCCATATTTTCGTCTTATGGATACGGCCCCTTTAAAACTACTGTTTCTCAGTGATACGATGGATTCCAGCATGAATTTATCCGTATCCGATTTCCCTAAAAACCATTCCCCGGCTTTATTAAAATAATCTCTTTCCCTGACTGATATCAGCAATGTGGAATCTTTAAAAGGGGTCACCTGGTATGCCTGCCTGCCATTTTTATCGATCCACATTACGTAGTCAAAATAATTGTAATACCTGGGTTTGGCAAGTGAATCCGAAGGCAATTCTTCAATATTCCACCACATGTTTTTATTTCGGTACACAGGATTGCCGGATTTTTTTCCTTGCGTATTCAGGCTGCCGGCCCGGATAAAGGCATAGGCCGAGTCATAATGATTCAATTCCTTATAAATGGATGTTAGTTCAGTATCGAAATTGTTGTAAACTTCCATCGACAGGTCGGCAAGGTGTTTATCCACCATATTGACGCGGGAACTATTCTGTAAAATGAAATATACGAATACGATAGTCAGCGTGCCGCCCAGGAATACCGATAGCGCGGAGAAGATAATTGAGGAAGGCCCGGTCATCTCGGTTATGGATATGACTTTTAATTTAATGATGGGAAGGCTCAGGATGAGGAGCAGCAATACAAAGGAAAGTATCAGCAGCAATCGAAGGGCAATATTATGTTTCTCTTTGACATATGAACTTTCTTCCACCAGGCCCCCTGCGTACATTAATTTATTATTTACATAAACCGGTTGCAGGAAAAGCTTGTAAGGAATATTGGAAATATTTATATCATAAGTCTCGCCGGAAGCAAGCTGTATGCTTTGGGGTTCACTTCCATTATGTATTTGTAATTCGGTCCCGGATTTTTCTGAACTCCCCGGCACAATATTCAAAACCAGGTTCGATGATAAAGTCGTGTAATCTACCACTGAATCTTCCAGGAGAACAAAATCATGAAAAACGTCTTTCCAGAATATACCCTGTAAAAGAAAATTATACTTTACCCTGAAAGTGATAAGCCTGTTGTGGCCATCCAATTTTACGGGTATATTCCTGAAATACTTATAACCAGCCTGTTCCGGAAAATAATTTACTGTCCCCGGATTATCATCCTTGCTAAGGTCCACGAACTCAAGTCCCTGGACATATTGCTTGTCAGAAAAGTTCTTCATGGTCGAATCCATGATCATACGCGCCCTTTCAAGCGATGAGGAACTATAAGTGCTGTTGAACTGGGCTTCGAGTTTTTTCCCCAGCAAATCGGCATTGTTTTGATAGCTTGTGACCTTCTCGTCTATGTTTTTACCGATTTGAGATAAAACCCTTAGTCGGGTGGCAATTATGTCGTTTTCCCTTTCCCGAATGTAAACCTTTAAGTAAAGGAAATACCCAAGGCCTAAAATAAAGAGGGTGCCTGCAAGTATAAGATGGTTGGTGGTCAGCTTGAATGATTTCATGGCAATCGCTTTATTGGATCAGGGAGAATATATCACCCCTGGTTTATTTATGACTGCGCCCAAATCCGTATAAAACCTTCTGAATTATAGCCCTGAAATGTTTGCGAAGATTTTAATCTTCAGAATAGTCTAACTATAAAGGTATTAAATGAGTTTTTGTTCAATAAAAGCCTTTATTTAACCTTTTGTTATGATTTTTAAACTGCTTTTGAACTAATTTCGAGAAGAAAGCAAATATTAAAATGGGCTATAATGTTTAAGCTTTTTTATAAGTATTTTTTATTTTTTTGAAGATGTTTTTTTATTAATTATGAATGATTTAGGAAGATGAGAATTTTTATAATCGGATATATGGCTTCCGGTAAATCAGTGACCGGGAAGGAATTGGCTGAAAAGCTCGGATTGGAATTCCTGGATATGGATGAGATTTTTGAAAGAAGATATACGAAGATCGGTGAATATTTTGAAGATAAAGGGGAAGAAGAATTCCGGAAAAGGGAAAGGGAAATATTACTGGAATTAATGGAGGAAGAAAATGTTGTAATCGCTACCGGCGGAGGCACGCCTTGTTTTTTTGATAATATGGAAAGAATGAAGAAAGCCGGGATTACGATTTACCTGAAGTGCAGCCTGGAAATCCTTTACGAACGTCTATCGGAACAAGCCCCAAAACGTCCCTTACTAAAAGGCCTTCAGGGTAAAGAGCTAAGACTATTCATCCTTGAACATCTCTGGAAAAGGGAGAAATATTACAGCCAGGCAAAATTTGAGATACAGGCCGGTTTGCCCGGTTCCTTTGCGAAAGTTCTTGAAGATATCAGGGGATCAGGTCGTTAGTCGTTAGTCGTGTTTAGAACAATTATTCACGTCACGACTCACGATCTCACGTCTCACGTCTCACGACTCACGTCTCACGACTCACTTTTTCCAATAAAACCACATTTTCCACATGCTGCGTATGTGGGAACATATCCACCGGCTGGATTTTGCGTATCTCATAAGCTTCCTTCATCATTGCCAGGTCGCGGGCCTGTGTGGCGGGGTTGCAGGATATATAGACCACTTTTTCAGGGGCTATCGAAAGGATCTGTTCTATCACCTTCTCATGCATCCCGCTGCGGGGCGGGTCCGTGATTATAATATCGGGTTTTCCGTTTTCAAGTATGAAATCTTCATTCAGGATCTTTATAATGTCTCCGGCAAAAAATGAAGTATTCTCCAGGCCGTTCAGTTTTGCATTTTCCTTTGCGTCTTCAATAGCTGAAGCAACGTATTCTATTCCCACCACCTTAGCAACGCTCCGGGCAATGTAACTGGCAATTGTCCCGGTTCCGGTATAGAGGTCGTAGACCACCTCATTGCCGGTGAAACCGGCAAAGTCAGCGGCTATCCTGTAGAGTCTTTCGGCCTGTCGGGTGTTGGTCTGGAAAAATGAGAGGGGGCCTATCCTGAACTGAAGGGGAGGATCACCTTCCCGGAAAGCTTTCATTTCCTCCGTTATAAATGGATCTCCGCTAAAAAGCCTGACTTCCAGGTCGGAGAGATCGTCATTTCTCTTGGGATTTATAATATACATCAGGGATTTGACCTGGGGGAATTTATCCCTGATGAAATTCATCATCTTTTCTATTCTTTCATCATCCTCATTATTAAAAACCATGATGAGCATCCAATCTCCAGCCCCCGTATTCCGGATGATTAAATTCCTGAGAAAACCTTCCTTTTTTCTTACGTCATAAAAATCAAGTTTTTCCTTCAAGGCGAAAGCCCTTACCGCCAGTCTGATCTCATTTGAGGGATCGGGCTGCAGGTAGCAATGCTCTATATCCAGGATACGGTCGAATTTGCCGGGAAGGTGAAAGCCCAGTCCGTTGGGATTCAGTTCGTCCTTTTTTTCCGGATCGTATTCCTGGAACCACTTCCGGTTTGCAAAAGTGTACTCGAGCTTATTCCTGTAATAGTATTCTTTCTCTGAAGCCAGGATAGGGGATATCTCATCAAATTCAAGCTTCCCTATCCTTATGAAGTTATCGCTCACCTGTTTCTGCTTATACACCAGCTGCTGATTGTACTTCATATTCTGCCACTTGCATCCCCCGCAAAATCCGAAATGTTCGCAGCGGGGCTCTGTCCTTTTGTCAGAATATTCATGGAATTTAACCGCCCAGCCTTCGGCGTAGGAGTTCTTTTTCCTTGTCAATTGCACATCCACCACATCCCCGGGAACTACGTAGGGAATGAATATCACCATTTTATCCACCCGGGCTATGGCTTTTCCTTCGGCCCCGGCATCCAGTATTTCGACCTTCTCTAACAAAGGCAGGTTTTTTTTCTTCTGCATAATAATATCTCCGGCGGCAAAGGTATGAATTTAAAACTCGGGCTACGACTATAGTCGTAGCCCGAGAATAATTAACTTTGTGAGAAAGAAAGGATTTCCATGAAGATTTTACCGGTTGAAAAAATTAGAGAAGCGGATGTTTATACAATTAAAAATGAGCCAATTAGTTCTATAGAATTGATGGAAAGAGCAGCCACAAAATGCTACCGTTGGATAGTGAAAAGACTAAAGAAGAACCAGATTATAAGAGTTTTCTGCGGACCGGGGAATAATGGCGGGGACGGACTGGTGATTGCCCGTCTTTTATTAATGGAAGGATATAAAGTTTTTATATACATAGTCAGGACCTCTTCTAAAGCTTCGGAAGATTTTACTATTAACCTGGATAGGTTGAACCTGGTTGCCGGGGCCGAGGTTCTTGAACTGGAAAAAGGGAAAGAACTTCCGGAGATTTCAAACGAGGATCTTGTCATTGATGCGATATTTGGCTCAGGACTTTCCAAGCCCGTGGAAGGCTTTTTCGCGGATGTAATCCGCCATATTAACCAAAGCGGGGCGGTTGTGGTTGCGGTTGATATGCCTTCGGGGCTATTCAGCGACAGCCATTCCGCTGAGAAAAAGGCTGCCATCATTCAGGCCGATTATACCGTCAGTTTCCAGTTTCCCAAGTTAGCATTCATGTTTGCCGAAAATGACACCTATGTTGGGGAATGGATCGTTAAGTCCATCGGGCTTCATGCCGATTTCATCGGGAATGTGGCCGTGAATAATTTCCTGGTGACCGGAGACTATTTTAAAGGTAAACTCCATAACAGAAGTAAATTTTCCCACAAAGGGACCTATGGCCATGCCCTGCTCATAGCAGGGGGATACGGCAAGATGGGCGCGGCTGTAATGGCCGCCCGGGCCTGCCTGCGCTCGGGAGTCGGACTGGTTCATGCACATATTCCAAAGAAAGGCTATTCTATCATACAAACAGCCGTTCCCGAGGCTATGGTAACTATTGATCCCGATGAGGAATGCTTCACAGAGGTTCCTGACCTCTTTCCCTATGACGCGATTGCTATCGGTCCGGGAATAGGCTTCGATATCCGCACTAAAAATGCTCTAAAGCTGTTGATCCAGAATACACGCGTCCCACTATTGTTCGACGCGGATGCTATTACGCTTCTGGGTGAGAATAAAACCTGGCTTTCCTTTATTCCTGAAAACTCTGTATTTACCCCGCATCCTAAAGAATTCG
>CAWBCI010000071.1:0-32983 GCA_963787195.1 uncultured Bacteroidales bacterium | reverse complement strand
TGTCCGGAAAATACATCGTAAATAGTTATTTTAACCTTGATTGCTTTACCCGGTTTTTCTCCGATTTCAGAAGATTGTTTTCGGTATTTGGATATAACTCTGTTTTAAATACCTTATTCCTATGACCGGAGATATTCATATCATCAATGCCAAAATTGTTAATGAAGGCGAAATATTTGACGGGGAACTTTTAATCAAGAAGGGGAAAATTGACAATATCCTGCATGGCTCCTCTCCCGAATCACCTTCCGGAGCTTATCGCCTGGATGCAAAAGGGAAATATCTTTTTCCGGGTGTTATTGACGACCAGGTCCATTTCCGTGATCCCGGGCTGACTCACAAGGGGGATATTCATTCCGAAAGTCGCGCTGCAGTGGCAGGAGGAGTGACTTCTTACATGGATATGCCAAATACTATCCCCCAAACCCTCGATCAGCAAAAACTAGAAGATAAATACACTAGGGCATCCGAGATTTCCTTTGCCAATTATTCATTCTATATGGGTGCATCCAATGATAACCTGGATGAAGTCCTCAAGACAGATCCCTATAATGTATGCGGTTTAAAGGTCTTCCTGGGCGCCTCTACGGGGAATATGCTGGTGGATGATCCGGAGACCCTCCGGAATATTTTCAGGGAAGTTCCCTTTCTGATTGCCATCCACAGCGAGGATGAGCAGATCATCCGGAAAAATTTGAATGTGTTCAGGGAATTATATGATGACAATATTCCCATCGCCGCACATCCCCTCATCCGGAGTGATAAAGCTTGTTTTGACAGTACACAGAGGGCTATAAATCTTGCCCATGAATATAACACCCGCTTACATGTGTTGCACCTTTCCACTGCCGCTGAAATGGATCTGTTTGAGAATGACATGCCACTGGAAAAGAAAAGGATAACATCAGAAGTTTGCGTGCACCACCTGTGGTTTTCAGCTAACGATTATGCAACCAAAGGTTCTCTCATTAAATGGAATCCTGCTATCAAATCAGCTTTCGACAGGGAGTCCCTCTGGAAAGCTTTACTGGATGACCGCCTTGATATCATCGCCACTGATCACGCACCTCATACACTCGAGGAAAAGCAAAGAAAATACTTGCAGGCGCCTTCCGGAGGTCCCCTTGTTCAACATTCCCTGGTAGCCATGCTGGATTTTTATCACCAGGGTGTTTTAAGCCTGGAAAAAGTCGTGGAAAAAATGTGCCATGCCCCGGCAATTTGTTTCAGTATTGAAAAGAGAGGTTTTATCCGGGAAGGTTATTGGGCCGACCTGGTCCTGGCTGATCTAAATTCTTCCTGGAAAGTGGACCCGAATAATATTTATTATAAATGTGGATGGTCTCCCTTCGAAGGCCATGAGTTTAAATCAAAAATTACTCATACCTTTGTCAACGGAAAGCTCGTTTATGAAGCGGAACCGGAAATCCTTGCAAATCATTTTGATGAATCGGTCAGGGGTATGCGTTTGAAGTTTAACAGGTAAAATTATGGTAAGAAGCAGAATATTTTTTTTATTGATACTTATGTTTTTAATATCCTGTGGAAGCAGGATGCAGGAAACCGTCGCCGAAACATATCCTGACGGGAAACCTAAAAGGGTGCAATATTTCACGGGAGAAGGTGAAAATAAATACCTTGCCAAGGATGTATTTTATTACCCCGATGGAAGGATTAAGCTTGAAGGAGAGTATGGCAAAGATGGTAAGAAAAACGGGAAATGGACCTACTGGTACCAGAATGGGAATAAATGGAGTGAAGGGTATTTTTCAGAAGGACTGGATGATGGGTTGAGAAAGACATGGCATGAGAATGGACAAATACATTACAAGGGCCATTACGATAAAGGTAAACGGGTCGGGACATGGACATTCTATGATGAGAATGGCAAAAAGACCAAAGAAATAGATTACGATAAGGAAAAGGAATAAAACTTTTCTTTCAGCAGATATTTCAAAAACTGCGAATCCTGGGATGTTATTTTTCCTGAGATTCGCAGTTTTTTTTATCAATGAGACTTAATTTTTTCAAGCGAAGCGAAGAAAAAATTCTTAGCCGAATTGATCCTGAAAAGACGAAGTCTTATTCGGGATCTGATGGGACTAAATTCCCCGTCTCTTGAGACGAATAAGAGATATTTCCTTAAGATACCCCGCTGCTTGCGGTGGGGTAGCTTATTTTATTTTTTTAAGAAGGAAGAAATCGATTAGGCCTAATTTTTAATCAGGTCGATATAGACCGGAAGATGATCGCTGTAGCCACCATAATAATCTTTCGCAGCTGTCCGGTTCGGACGTAGAGTGCCGTCCTTGGACTTGAACATAAGCCATTCAGGATTGAAAATATTTCCTTTATTCTTTGAAACTTCAATACCTTTGGAAGCATTCAGTAATGCAGAGGAAACGATGAACTGATCGAACATATCCCAGTCTTTGTAATAAAGCGTGCCTTCACCATCTTCGTATTCCTTATACATCAGATTATAGAGTGAGTAGGGTTTTATTTTTCCTTCAACCGGCAGTGCATGTAAACCGGACCTGACGCTCTGGTCCCCGGGTTCGTCATTCAGATCTCCCATAATGATGATTCTTGCATCCGGATTCACACTAAGTATTGAATCGGTCACGTTTTTCAGCAGTTGAGCTGTGAAAAGTCTTAAGGGATTGGATGTGGCCTGCCCTCCGTATCTTGAAGGCCAATGATTTACAAAGATATGGAGGGTTTCTTTTTTGGATAATTTGGTTTTTCCTTTTACATAAAGAATATCACGGGTATGATCATCTTTTGCAAAGGGGAAAATTACAGGGATGGTACGGATGGAAGTGGGTTTAAAAAAGCCTTTCCTGTATAGCATCGCGCAGTCGATACCCCTTTCATCCGGACTGTCTTTCTGGATTATCTCATATTTGGAAGCACTGAGTTCATTTGTCTTTAGAAGATCTTCCAGGACACGCCTGTTTTCAACTTCTGCCATCCCGACAATGGCCGGGTAGTTTCCATCTCCGACTGCTGCTATAACTTTCCCCGTATGGGCCAGTTTCAGATCATAACGTTCGGTATTCCAGGCTATCCTTGAATCAGGTAAAAAATCGGCATCATTGGTAAGCGGATCATCAATGGTGTCAAATAAGTTCTCAACATTATAAAACATTATCCGGAATACCGGTTGTTTCTGTGCTTTTGTTTTCTCCTGTGAAAATCCCTGCAGGCTCAATAATAGCAGAGATACAAGTAAAATTTTTAGTTTCAGGCTGAATTTCATATTAATCTAAATGTTTAAAGTTTTTTAAACGGTCAATATTACGTCTTTCTTTTTTAGTTGGCCGTCCTATACCTTTTGGACGGAATTCTGTATTCAATTCTTTGCGGAGCTTGAGTTTCTCATATTCTTCCGGCGGTGTGAGATCCTGCATATAAGGCTCCAGTAATTTAGCAGCGACTCTGTTATGTAATATCCCGACCACCTTGATAGTTTTCAGGATGGGATTTACCTGTATCGTTATGATATCATCAATCCTGATTTCCCGGGATGCTTTCACTGACTGTCCGTCAATCTTGATCTTTCCTGCCTTGCAGGCTTCAGTAGCCTGGTTGCGGGTCTTAAAGATCCGGACAGCCCACAAGTATTTATCGATCCGGACACTTTCCATCTGTTAGTCTTTTGATGACATGAAATCTGCAAAGTTAATCGAACTGATTATTTCTGCCGGAAATATATCTGAACCGGAACGCCTGTAAAATCAAAATTTTCCCTGATTTTTTTATTCAGAAAGCGCTCATAAGATTCCTTTACATACTGGGGAAGATTACAGAAAAATACAAAGGCCGGGAAATTAGTCTTAAGTTGAGTCACGTATTTAATTTTTACAAACTTGCCCTTAAGTTGAGGAGGAGGGGTTTGTTCGATGATAGGGAGCATTAGTTCGTTCAACTTGGATGTGGTGATTCTCCGGTTTTTATTTTCAAAAACCTGGTTGGCAAGTTCGAGCGCCTTATAGATTCTCTGTTTATTTATTACTGAAGTGAAAACGATAGGGATATCGCTAAATGGAGCCGTTTTTTCACGGATCATGTTTTCAAATTCCTTTACAGAATTCGTTTCCTTTTCAACGGCGTCCCATTTATTTACGACTATAACAACGCCTTTTCTGTTCCTTTCGATAAGGCGCAGTATATTTAGATCCTGGGCCTCCAGGCCTTCAGCGGCATCCAGCATCAGCAGGCATACGTCGCTCTGTTCTATGGCCCTTATTGTACGCATAACGGAGTAAAATTCTATATTGTTGCTGACCTTGGATTTCTTTCTGAGCCCGGCTGTGTCAACTAATAGAAAATTGAATCCAAATGCATTATAAGGGGTATACAGGGTGTCGCGTGTAGTACCGGCTATAGGGGTCACAATATTCCTGTCAATCCCTAACAAGGCATTGATAAGGGAAGATTTGCCAACATTCGGACGACCTATTACGGCAATTTTCGGCAGGTCCGTTTCAATCTCTTCCGGAAGGCTTTTAAATTCTTTTACAACTTCATCAAGGAGGTCTCCTGTTCCGCTGCCACTGATGGATGAAACACTGAATACTTCACCCAGCCCCAGGCTGTAAAATTCATGAACATCCATTTCCCGCTTTGAACTATCGACTTTATTTGCAACCAGGAAAACCTTTTTCTTGCTTCTTCTCAATAGCTTCGCCACATCTTCATCCATGACCGTAATTCCGTCTTTTACATCAACCATGAACACAATAGCATCCGATTCTTCGATGGCTAATTCAACCTGTTTACGGATTTCTTCATCAAATTCATCTACCGAACCCAGTACAAATCCACCGGTATCGATCACCGAAAATTCTATCCCGTTCCAGTCCGATTTTCCATAATGGCGGTCACGTGTAACCCCGCTGGTTTCATCGACAATGGCCTGGCGATTTTTTACAAGACGATTAAAAAATGTGGATTTGCCGACATTCGGCCGACCAACAATTGCTAATATATTTGGCATATTTTTTTATTTCAAGATTAGGTCCGGAATTTTATTCATATCCGAAGCGCTTTAATTGCTGGTCGTTATCCCGCCAGTCTTTACTTACTTTGATAGTTATTTCAAGGAATACTTTTTTACCAAGCCAGCTTTCCAGTTCATGCCGGGCCTGTGTCCCGACTTTTTTAATAGCATTACCCATGTGACCCAGTAAAATAGCTTTCTGGGATTCCCGGGCCGCATAAATGAGCACTGAAATCCTAACAAGGTCCTCAGTTTCCTTGAACTGATCGACGGCAACTTCGACAGAATAGGGTACTTCTTTCTTATAATTCAGCAGGATTTTTTCGCGAATTATCTCCGAAACAAAGAACCTTTCTGATTTATCCGTCAGGGTGTCTTTATCATAAAAGGGTGGGTTTTCCGGAAGTTTTTGAAGGATTTTATCAAAGACGACGGCAACATTAACATTATGAAGAGCAGAGATAGGGACTATATCGGCCTCCGGGAAAACGGATTGAATTTGTGTGAATTTTTCCTCAACAATTTCCTGGGTCCCCAGATCTATCTTATTGATCACCACAATCACAGGAACACCGGTTTCTTTGATCTTATTCGCCAATTCTTCGGTTGGTAGTTTTTCGTTAACTTCCATGATCAGCAACAGTATATCAGCATCCTGAAAGGCTGTTTCAACATGATGCATCATCATCTGATGCAATTTATAATGTGGAGA
Organism: uncultured Bacteroidales bacterium; assembly: GCA_963787195.1. Classification (GTDB taxonomy): domain Bacteria; phylum Bacteroidota; class Bacteroidia; order Bacteroidales; family JAGOPY01; genus CAWBCI01. The sequence goes on along the minus strand of CAWBCI010000071.1, from coordinate 27,266 downwards.
GATGATTCCCGGAGTGTCTGAAAATATCACCTGGTAATCATCACCGTTTACGACACCGAGTATACGGTGGCGTGTAGTCTGAGCTTTATAAGTGATGATAGAAAGTTTTTCTCCTACCAAAACATTCATCAATGTTGACTTTCCGACATTTGGACTTCCGATGATATTGACAAAACCTGCTCTATGCGGCATAATAATTTAAAAAATGTTAAATGCTTTGTAATTCCGCTGCAAAGTTATATCTTTGCACTCCCATTTGAAAGGAAAATCTTGATTTTCTAGAAGAAGACGAAAGAAGGGCTGGAAAAGAGAATCAAAATTACAAAGATATATTGTAGTATGGATCCGCCAGAGGCGGATCGTCGGGCTCATATCCGCCAAAGGCGGACATCAGTTCGAATCGAAAAGGAAGAAAAAGACATATTGCGGGGTGGATCCGCCAGAGGCGGATCGTTGGGCTCATATCCGCCAAAGGCGGACATCAGTTCGAATTGAAAAGGAAGAAAAAGACATATTGCGGGGTGGAGCAGTGGTAGCTCGTCGGGCTCATAACCCGAAGGTCATCAGTTCGAATCTGGTCCCCGCTACAAAGCGAAAAAACTCAACCAAAACGACACAGGTTGGGTTTTTTTATTTTGGGAAGGACTGGGCTCATATCCGCCAAAGGCGGACATCAGTTCGAATCTGGTCCCCGCTACAAAGCGAAAAAACTCAACCAAAACGACACAGGTTGGGTTTTTTTATGTATGCAGTTTATATACTTTATTCAGAGCGATGCAGAAAAATCTACATCGGTTACACTTCCAATCTGATTGAACGCTTTAAATCGCACAATCAGCTCGGACAAAAAGGTTGGACCACCAGATGCAGACCCTGGATGGTATACTATGTTGAAATATATGAAGACAAGCTCTCGGCCTTACACAGGGAGAAATTTCTAAAAACAGGTCAGGGCAGGAGATTTATTTGGGATAATATAATTGATGAAATTTGATTTGGGCTCATATCCGCCAAAGGCGGACATCAGTTCGAATCTGGTCCCCGCTACAAAGCGAAAAAACTCAACCAAAACGACACAGGTTGGGTTTTTTTATTTTGGAAAGGACTGGGCTCATATCCGCCAAAGGCGGACATCAGTTCGAATCTGGTCCCCGCTACAAAGCGAAAAAACTCAACCAAAACATGGTCGAGTTTTTTTTATGCAGGAAGTTGATGAATTAATATTTGCAGAAATAAATTAAGTAGAATTCAGTCATCGATATTCCACACTTACTTTTTAAAGATCTTCCTTGTTTGAACGCCCTTATCACTTGTTAATTTCAGGAAGTAAAGCCCGGCAGGCATGTCGCTCATATCAAGGCTTAGGTCAGAATTCCCCTGAACGCATTTCAGGATCCTCCCGTCCTGCCCAAACAATTGAATTTTATAATTCTGCCCATTGCCAGTGCTTATATGTAAAAGGTCTCCGGATGGAACAGGGTAAATACTTAATTTGCCCTCCTTTTTATCAGGATATTGTGTGTTTATCCCCGTTACCGGTCCGCTACAGAAGCTGGCGGCCTGCAGGAACACTCCACTGTCAAATACATAATCAAGATTATCACCCACGGCCAGTTTGATGTGATAGGTGCTCATAGGGACCACTATTGCTTCCGCAGTTAGCACAACTGTAAATGCATCATACTGGCAAAACTGCCCGGTATTTGGTACAAAATACTGGCAGTTCACACAGGGACCCTCATTAGTAGGACCGTTATTAACATTATTTATGGACACGGGTAGATTGGTTCCCGGGATAAGAGCGATATTAGCCGAATTATTGGAATATGGTCCTGATATACCTGGGCCACTGATAAAAAATCCGAACACATCATTATACTGGTTTACGAATTCATGATATTCTTCTGATCCGAATACAAACCTGAACCATAAGTGCTCATAAAAAGGCACGAAATCAAATTCCAGCACGCAGGCATCATATGAATTTCCGCTGCCTGATAATGCAGCAAGATCAGGATCACCATCCGCGTTATTAGATGCTCCAGCGCCTTCGGTATTATTTGGGCCGGGTGCTATTGCCACATATCCTGATGTAAGGATAATCCCGTTGCTTAGACCTATATCGCCAGGTCCACCCCAGAAACTGCCTCTTGAAATACTATTGCCCGTAAATTGTACATTACTATAATCGACGCCAGTCCCAATGAGTAATTCCACCATTTCTTCAGGACTTATTGCAGAAGTGACCTGCAAAGTCTGGCTGTTCACGTGGGTAAAGGATATAATGAACATTCCTGTAAAAAAAAGCGATTTCAGGTAAGTGCTTGTTTTCATAGACTGGTTATTGGTTAATAATTTGAAGGAAAGGTAATGAATATTGCAGTATATTTTATGGTAAACCTTTAGAAATTTTTGGTACAAATAATCATATATTAATAAAAGACTTATAATCCAGATCAAAACAAAAGCATTAAAACCTCTTAGTCAGATTAACGTAGATCCTGTTAAATGTATAACTCCCTTCAAAGGTGCCTTCATAATAAATACCCAGGGAGAGTTTACGGAGTATAATCCAGTTCAGGTTGGCTTCCCCGACATGCTGCAGGGTTTTTATTTCTGAGCTCACATAGTCATAATGTATGTAACGGTAATTTATACCCGCATTTACCTTTCCCTTAAACAGGTCTTTTGTAAAGCCAATATTGTATATTTTTCCGGAGATGTACGCGGTTTTCATAATGGTGGCTGATAAGGTTGTTGAAATATTCAATCCTGGAATACGGCTGTAAGTGAGGTACGCGTACATATTTTTTGAAGGCTCCGGGTCCTGTTTGCTGAAACGGTAAGCCCCTGAAACGCCAAGCGAAAGGAACCTTATTGGCCTGTAGGTCACTTGAAGCCTGTATCCCTGCGTAGCTTCCCTATTCTGGAGATTTGCAACCAAATCCTTATAGGTCTCATAGAAGATCATATTTTTCCGGGTGCTATATGAAACTGAAACAGATAATTGCTTGATTATCTTGTATCTCAGCATAAGATAAAAATTTGAAAGCTTAAACGTGTTTTGTGCCTGCTCATTTAATTTTTGATACAGCTCCATTTCCAAGGTTCCGAAAACATATAAATTTTTTGCAAGATTATTGGAATGCTGGAAATACAAATAGCGTCTGTCAGTCTTCCAACTATTGGTTTGATCGATGAAAGCCAGGGTATTTTGCATATTTCCGGCCCTGCCTTTGTAGTCATAACTGACAAAAGCACCGAGCTGGAATAAATTGGAATTGAATCCATAATCCTGGTAATCCGGCCTTAAACCGGCAATAATACCTGCAGTTACAGAACCAAATTTCTTTTCAAATTGTAATCCATCATTGGCCCCCATACTCGAAAGCCTGGGATTGATCTTTCTTCCGAACCACAGATGTGTGCTGTCATTGAAATCATACCTAAATGCTGCATTATAAATTTTTAATCCGTAAAAAACATTCTTTTTAACTTCATCCCAATGAATATTATCATGTGCAAAAGAGATATATACTTCGGCCGATAATTTTGAATTCCCAAGGTTATTGGCAAGCATTGAATAGGTATATCGCATCTTCTGGGAATTGCTGGCTGGAGTGTTCGAAAAATTGGTATATGATGAAATTCCCAGCCGGCCATGTATGTCCTGTTTTAACTTTTTCTCTGCTACTGCAGCTGGAGCTGATGTGTCGGCAACAATTTGATTTGGAGCGGCTAAAGAGTCCTTAACTACCTGCTTTTCTTTAGCTTCTGGTTCTTCAGGTGCTTTTGTATTTGCAATAATTGTTTCCGATACTTTCAATTCTAAACCGGAAACAGGGCTGCAAACACATGAAATAGAAGAAAGGTCATTCACAACCAGGACAGGTCTCAGCATTTCGTTTCCGGATATGAAAAGAGTATCCCCTTTGTTTATTCCTATTGTTGATTCAAATTTAACATAGACATTCTGTGAAGTGATATATGAGACTGTTCCTTCCAGAGTTGTAAGCTTGGATTGAGCCAGGATATTTAATCCTGGAAGGATGAGCAGGAATATCTGAATTATACGCTTCATTTTCTGTTTAATTTTTGCTTCTGATACGCATTTTGTCTCCGCCTCCTCCGGTCGGGTGGCAGGCATAACAGGCATCGCTGTTGTATTGATAACCACTAACCCCATTATGTTCCTGATCCATATTATTTTGATGGTGACATGTCAGACAGGTGAATTCGGCATAGTTCGAAGGATTAAAATGGCAATCGGAACAAAGATCCCAGCGACCATTGTGATGACCGCTGTATATAGGAAAATACTGTCCGTCATGATCAAAAGTTGAAGGCACCCAGGCTGTCGTTGTATGACAGGTTTCGCAATCAGTTGGGAATTGTGCGGACAGATGCGGTGGATTGCTTGTCTGGTTATAATCCGATTCATGGCAGCCAAAGCAAGTATTGGGAGTCGTAACATAATTTCCGTTATGACATAAATTGCAATCCGTGATGGATGTGTGTGCACCCGTAAGCGGGTAATAATTTGCATGAATTGCAAATGTTGCAGGTTGCCAGCCCGGATTAGTTGTATGACATGTCTCACAATCAGTCCCGATACCAATTGAAGCATGGTCAGGATTGCTTGTTTGGTTATAATTTGACTGATGGCAACCAACACAAGTATTGGGAGTCGTAATATAATTCCCGTTATGACATAAATTGCAATCCGAGATGGATGTGTGGGCACCTGTGAGCGGATAGTAATTTCCATGAATGGGGAAGGTCGCAGGTTGCCATCCGGGAGCAGTTGTGTGACAAGTTTCACATTCCAATGGAATGCCTATAGCTGTATGATTCGGATTTGTAGTCTGATTATAAGCATCTATATGGCAATCAGAACATATAGTTGTAGTTCCGATATAACCATTTGCATGACAAAGGATGCAATCGGTGTTTATATGCGCACCTGTCAGAGGGAAATTCGAATTATTGTGATTGAAAGATCCATCTGCCTCTCCGTTGGGATGGCATGCATAACAGGCATCACTATTATAGGAATACCCACCGACATCAGAATGTTCCGGATCGGTTTCAGATTGTGTATGACAGGTCAGACAGGTGAATTCAGCATAATTGGAATTATTGATGTGACATTCGGAACAAAGCGACCATTGCCCGTTATGCGAACCGCTGTAGATCGGGAAATACTGACCGTCATGATCGAAAGTTGAGGGCACCCATGCAGTGGTTGTATGGCATGTTTCGCAATCTGTCGGAAATTGTGCGGACTGATGCGGAGGATTAGTCGTCTGGTTATAATCTGATTCATGGCAGCCAAAGCAAGTGTTAGGAGTTGTTATATAATTTCCGTTATGACATAAATTGCAATCCGTAATAGAGGCATGGGCGCCTGTGAGCGGGTAATAATTTGAGTGAATAGGGAAAGTTGCGGGTTGCCAGTTAGGGTTTGTTGTATGACATGTCTCGCAATCTGTCCCGATGCCGATACCGGCATGGTCGGGGTTGCTTGTCTGGTTATAATTTGACTGGTGGCAACCAACACAGGTATTGGGGGTCGTTATATAATTTCCGTTATGACATACAGCACAGTTATCGGAAATCTGAGCATGCGCACCAGTGAGTGGATAATAATTTTCATGAATAGGGAAGATCGCAGGTTGCCATCCGGGAACAGTCGTGTGACAAGTTGCACATTCAATTGGAATACCAAGAGCTGCATGATTCGGATTTGTGGACTGATTGTAAGCACCAATATGACAATCCGAACATATAGTGGTAGTTCCTATGTAACCGTTTGCATGGCAAAGTATGCAATCGGTGTTAAGATGTGCTCCCGTCAGGGGGAAATTTGAATTATTGTGATTGAAAGACCCGCCTCCCTGTCCTGTGGGGTGGCATGCAAAGCATGCTGCACTGTTGTATGCATACCCACCTACATCGGAATGTTCCGGATCTGTCTGAGCTTGCGGATGACAGGGCAGACAGGTGAATTCAGCATAATTGGAATTATTGGTATGACAATCGGAACAAAGTGTCCATTGCCCGTTATGAGAACCGCTGTAAATTGGAAAATATTGCGCATCATGATCAAATGTAGCAGGGGTCCATGCTGTTTGGCTATGACAGCTTATACAATCGGTTGAAAAGCCTGAACTTGCATGCGGTGGATTTGTAGTCTGATTATAATTCGACTCATGACATCCATAACATGTATTTGGAGTAACATTGTAGTTACCATTGTGGCAAACATCACAATTATTTGCGATCGGAACATGGGCACCTTCCAGTACATAGTAATTATTATGAATGGGGAAGATGGCGGGTTGCCATCCTGGTACAGTGGTATGACAGGTAGCACATTCTTGGGGAATTCCGATGGATGCATGATTTGGATTCGTAGTCTGATTAAAGGCATCTATATGACAATCAGAACAAATAGTAGTGGTTCCGGCATAACCATTTGCATGACATAGGATGCAATCGGTGGTTAAATGAGCGCCTGTGAGCGGGAAGTTGGAGTTATTATGATCGAAAGCCCCACCTGCCTGGCCTGTAGGGTGACATTCATAACAGGCAATGCTGTTGTAAGTATACCCTCCTACCTCACCATGTTCCTGGTCGGTAACTGGTTGAAGGTGTTCGTGGCAGTCTATACAACTAAAGATTCCGTAATTTGATTGGTTGGTATGACAATCCGTACAAAGGTTCCATTGCCCGAAATGCTTACCTGAATATATCGGGAAATATTGACCGTCATGATCATAAGTAGAAGGTACCCAGGCATTTTGGGAATGGCAGCTTTCACAATCAGTTGAGAATTGCGCCTGAGCATGTGGCGGATTGTTGGTTTGGTTATAATTGTTCTCATGACAGCCAAAACATGTTGTTGGAGCAGTACTGTAGTCTCCGGTATGACAACTTGCGCAATCTCCGGCAATATTTGCATGTGCTCCGGCCAGGACATAATAATTGTTATGAATCGGGAAAAGGGCAGGTTTCCAACCCGGAATTGTCGTATGACATGTTTCACAATCGTTTGGTATGCCGATAGAAATATGGTTGGGGTTTGTGCTTTGATTATATTCATTTATATGACATCCTGAACAAACTGCCGGAGTGTTCACATAGTCATCATTATGACAGGTAGCACAATCATTGGCAATACTCGCATGTGCTCCGGTCAAAGGATAAAAATCATTATGAACTGCGAAAGTAGCTGGTTTCCAACCCGGTTGCGTGGTATGGCATGAAGCGCAGTCATTTGAAATCCCAATTTGTACATGATTCGGATTCAGTGTCTGGTTGTATGCTGTTAAGTGGCAATCCCCGCAGATCGTTGTGGTTCCTGCGAAACCATTGGTATGACATTCATTGCACGCAGTTGTAATGTGGGCCCCTGTCAGGGGGAAATTTGTCAGGTTGTGATTAAATCCATTTTCGGCACTTCCGGTGGGATGACATTCAAAGCAGGCCTGGCTGTTGTATTGATAGCCACCTACTTCATTATGCTGGTTATCAGTAGATCCCTGATTATGCTCATGACAACTAATGCAAGTGAACATGGAATAATTCGAAGGGTCCTCATGGCATTGCGTGCAATTATCCCAGGTTCCATTGTGTTTTCCGGAATAAATCGGGAAATATAATCCATCGTGTTGCTTGAAATCGGCCGGTTTCCAACCCGGATGAGTCGTATGACATTCTGTACAGTTTGTCGAAAAATCAGCTACAAGGTGATTTGGATTCGTGGTGGAATTATAATCTGTTTGATGGCAGGAAATACATTCACGTGATGTATTTGAAAAATTTCCATTAGTATGGCATTTGTTACAGTCATTGATAGCATGCCCCTCGGTCAATGGGAAAAATGCATGATTAAAACTCGCACCGGTCCAGCTAAAGGCATTCAACAGGTGGCATTCGATACAGTTGGTAGAAAAATTACTCAGGCCATGGTTAGGATCTGTAGTTTTATTATAATCTGCCTCGTGACAGTCAAAACATTCAATTCCCAGAGGCTCAAAACGAAGCAATGACTCAGATGGATGGCATTGCGAACATGCCGCCGTAGCATGCGCTCCCAGCAGCGGAAAACGGCTCTCCCTGTGTATCTCGGAAATGTTTTGCACGATCCATGAGTTTGAAGTATGACATCTCGAACATTCCGGCCCAACAGTCTGGTAGTGCACGTCAGTATGGCATGATATACATTCTGAACTGGCATCAGAAAATATAAGTGATGTATGGCATTGTGTGCAATACAATGATTTATGCTGCCCTTCCAGAAGGAAATTGGTGCTGCTATGCTTGAAAGTAATAGTTTTCAAGTCTAGTTTCCAGCCGGATGGATTATGACAATCGCTGCAACTGATCTTCAGTTTATCGCCATGAGGGGATTGTGAGAATAATCCCACTGACCATAGCAATGCCAGTATTAAAGATGACAGGTTTCGCATTTGATATCTTTGAATTTATATTGTGTATAGGTCACTTGACCTTCCTGAACGGGTTTATGACATTTATTGCAGGCAACATTAATATGCCTGCCGTCCAATGGAAAACGTGTTTTGCTGTGATCGAATTTATTGATCTTCCAATTCTCAAATCCATGACATTTGTTGCACTTTGTGATCCCATTTTCTTCGAATTGTTGAACATGAACATCCTTATGGCAGTTTGAACATTGGGTCGACAAACCGGCAAATTTTTGAATCTCTTTTCCATCATCTCCTTTGGTGAAATGACATGCCTTGCAGGATTGACGGACGTGTGCTCCCTGGAGTGTAAAAGTTGTAGTAGAATGATCAAATTTTACATCCGACCAAATATCTACTGAATGACATTTTTTGCAATCATTCTCCGGATAGTATTTCTTCTCCAAAAAACCCTCATGAATATCAGTATGACAATCATTGCATTTAATCCCAATTTCCCTGAAACTCCATTTTTCTCCCTTTTTATGACAACTAAAACAAGGAGTTGCCAAATGTGCGCCCTGAAGTCGGAAACTACCCGCGTTATGCTGCTCAATCGAAAAATTAAACTTTGAAAATCCCTCAGTTGTATGGCATTTGGAACAATCAGGTGAAACTCCGTTTTCGACAAATTGTTTATGATGATAATCTGAATGGCAATCGGTACATCTCTTATGTTTAAGCGGATCAGTCAGCTTTGTTTTATGGCAGGATTTACAATCGACTTTCCGATGTTTTCCTTCCAGATTATAGCCGGTCTTGCTATGGTCGAATTGATTTATTCCTTTTATGGTATGAAAAGATTCTTCGCTATGACATTGTATACAATTCTGCCCGAACTGATTATGGTGAATATCCTCATGGCAATTTGTACAATTATCAAAACTGATACCTGCAAATTCCTGGAATTTCTCTCCATTTTTTATTTCCTTTTTATGACATTTAATGCACTCAACATCCCGGTGTGCCCCTTTTAAGGGATATTTTGTATCCTGATGATGGAATTTTGCAGCAGGAATAAATTTTTCAAAGCCATGACATTTCGAGCAATCAGTCGATAAGGTTTTCTGATGTATATCTTTATGACAACTTAAACAGGCAGTATTCAAGCCTAAAAAAGTATATTTTTTTTCTTTTATCTTTTGATTACTAATAAATTCCGCTTTGTGGCAGTTCTTGCATTCCTGCTTCTTATGTGAGCCCAATAATTCATAGCCTGTAAGTGAATGATTAAAAGTCTCCTTATCAAATCTTATCATTTCAAAATCTCTGCCGTGATGATCACTGTGGCATTTAATGCAATCATTGCCTTTTACCTCCGGGGATGAATGATAACCTTTATTCTGTTCGACTCTGATCTTTAATTCGGTATGGCAAGCAAGGCATTTTTCATTGGAAACTTTTTCTCCTAAAATATGACATTGGGTACAATTCGACATCCCTTCCAGATTGGCATGTACCTCAGCCAGGTCTCCGGGAGAAATCTGTGCATCAAGCTGGCCAGTAAATATGATTACCAGTAATATGGAACTTAGAAATAGTTTAACAAGCTTGTGCATATTAAATTCTTACTAATTGATTAATTATGTTTTAAGACTATTTCGCCAAATTTTTTGCTTATCTGTACTCCTGTTTTTTGAAGGAATTGTGTTGGTAATTCCCCTCCGGCAAAAATATATACAAGGTCATTTTTAATTTTCTCAACGCTGCTATCTACAGTAGAAGCAATACTTACGCTTTCTTCATCAATAAGCGTCAAACTGGTGTTATACCTAACATCGATCAAATTATTTTTCGAGGCTTCCTTGATCCTTTCGCTGTTCTTTGGTTTGATACGCTGGAAAACTTCTTTACGGTATGATAAAATCACATGATTTTCATCAGCAAGTAGTAAGGCAGACTCTACAGCAGAATCACCTCCACCTACGACCACAATATCCTTTCCTTTTATCAATTCAGGTTCCAGCAGCCTGTATGCAACTTTTTCCAGGCTTTCTCCGGGTATATCCAGTTTTCTTGGAGAACCCCGCCGTCCAATTGAAAGGAGGACATTTTTTGCGGTATATTCTTCCCCTTTAAGAGTAATTATTTTGAAATGATCGTTTTCATAAGTAACGGATTCTACTTTTGTATTTTCCTTTACCTTAATTTCATTTTTATCAAGGGCATCCTGCCATAGATGTAACAATTCACTTTTACTTGTCTCTGATAACTTTATTTTCCCATAAAGTGGAAGATCCATTGAAGAAGTCATGACTATTTTGGATCTTGGGAAATTAAATACCGTTCCTCCCAAAGTATCCTGTTCTAAAGTAAGGAATTTCAGATGGTTCTTTTTCGCGGTCAGAGAGGCCGAAATACCCGCGGGCCCGGCGCCTACAATTAGAAGATCATAATTTGCATTATGACTTCCTTTGCTACTCTTAACCATGTTTTCAACGGCCTGTTTCCCCTGTTCAACCGCATTTTTTATCAAACCCATGCCACCTAGCTCACCTGCAATATAAAGCCCGGGAACATTTGATTGAAAATTCTGGTTGACATGAGGCAATTCAACGCCCCTTGTTTCTGTACCTATTCGCAAACTAATGGCCTGAGTGGGGCAGGCATGAAAACATGCTCCATGTCCGACGCATCTGGATGCATTGATAGTCGTAGCCCGCCCGTTTCTGATGCCAATGATGTCTTTTTCAGGACAGGCCAGAATACAGGCACCGGTTTTGATACAAGAGTTCGGATCGATTACCGGGTGGAGGGAAATAGGTTCATAAAGGCCCTCAAGTTTTGCCTTTTCTATTTTTTGATCTACAATTCTTGATTGTCTTCTTTGTCTTATGAGATATAATGCTATCACTACAAGACATAAGAGAATTGCCAGACCATATATTATTATTTTTTCTAATATTATTTCCATATCCATGTGGAGCCAAAAGTGATGGTAACAGCAACATGAATGATCATGATGATTAGCATCACAATGGCAAAAGGTAAATGTGCAACATGCCAATATCTGAACATATTCTGCATGATTTGCAGACGCCCGATCCTCCTGTTCAGTGAGAGCTCATTCTTTACGAGTTTAAGGACTTTTCTCTTCTCACGGCCTCTTAGTTTATTTTTTTGAAGTGCCATACGAATTCTCCGGATAGTCCTTTTATCAGCTTTGTTTTTTTGAAAATAACTGGTGATTAGATTATTGTTATATAACTCTACCTTTTTTTGCGTTGATTCGACAATTATCTGGTAAGCATCTTCATCCAGGGTATATGAATTTTTAATGATTTCACCCAAATCACTTTTCATGTTTCTGACTTCATTCAGACTTAATTCCCGTCCCTCAATAGTTCTGGGTATTTGTATATATATAAACCTTCCGATCACGCCACTTAGAAATACAGCAACCATACTCCAGAAACTAATTGCTACGAGACCGCCAAACTTGAAGGCAGTGTGAAATAAAACCAAAATGGGCCCGAGGGTGCAAAGGAAAATATGGAATTCAAGCCAGTATTTTAGATTTCCTATCCTGGAAAGTGAGCGAAGTCTCTTTCGAGCTATATATGTAAAAACACCGACGATGATCAAAAAGGAACCAATTATTCCCAGGCCGTGCCCCATTATTCCGCTTGGTTTAAGGCTTGCATGATCTGGCTGATAAAATCTCTCACTCAGGCTTGTATTATAATAGTGTAGTCCATTGTATAAAAGGTAGATGAATGTTATTAATACAAGTATAGATAGGATGGTTATATAAAGACGGTGCGCAACTTGTGACATCTTGTTAGCTTAGTTTTTAGGCCTGGTTAAATCAAATTCGTGCGAATTGAATGCAATTTATTAATTTTTATTCTAATCAGGCAATATAGATTCATAAATATTATATTATCTATATATCCATATAGATCGCTAAAATTCAATTAAGTTGCCTGATCAGCCTGAAATAATTTATTATTCGATTCTTTTCTGTAAGTATGATAAAAGTAAAATTTATTATCAACATAATGTTTGAACTTACGAACAAATTTGTATCTTTAGGCTGTGATTGAACAAAAATTAAAACTTTTTTCCATAAAAGGGTATTTTATGCTATTCCTTTCTGGGCTATTACTCATGTCCGGTCTGGAAAGTTGTAATGTTATGGATGTTACAAAAGAGTTCACAATGGAACTCGAATTTAAAGCTATATCAGATCAGAATACTATTAATGTTGGGGAAGTACTGGATGCGGCCAGGGCAAATGCCTATATTTCTGACTATGGGATCAATATAAAAAAAATCGAGGTGACGGAAGTCACTTATTGGATATCTGCCCATAACGGGCCAGAGAACCAGATTATTAAATTTGCCAAAATTATTATTACAGATGAAAATGGGGAAAGTCCCGAAGTCCTTGGACAGATTCATGACAAAAGTATCAGGGACTTGATGAATAATGATAAAACAATGACACTGGAGCAGCCCGGAATCAATCGTTTTGCTGAATTGGTAAAGAGTTCTCCTTACACTGCCAAGATATCATTGATCGGCGATACGGATTGCTCTCCTCTTAACTTTGTTCTTGAATTCAAAATCAAAGTTAAAATGACTGCCAGCCCGTTATAAAGCGGAATCTGCAGTAAGAATCATTACAGCACTCCTTTTTTGAAATATTTGCATTTGGAATCTTTGCTTATGAAGCCTTCATGGTTTGAACGCCCTCGAAGGCTTTAATTTTATCCGCCGGCCTGGATTTGAATTACCCTTGATGCTTTCTGGAATAAGCCGCTGCCAGAATCGGTAGCTGTGAGAACTACGGTGTAATTCTTGTCTTTATCACTGTTGTTATGATACGTGTGCTCCGGTTCAAATGAATCAGAAGAAACTCCGTCACCGAAATCCCAATGGAAACTATCTGCGTTTTCAGATGAATTGTGGAATTTGACTGTAACAGGAGCAGGACCGTCATTTCCCTGCCAGCCAAATCCAGCTATAGGAGTATTTACATAATAATCTGGCTTGTCAGGTTTTTTATTACATTGGGTAAAGCCAGTAAGTATTATCAAAAATATGGCAATACGGCTATAACTTTTCAGGTTTGACTTCATAGTTTTGAATGTTATGTAACAAAATTATAGAAATATTGGGAAACTTTTTAATAAAGATACAATCTTATATTTCTTATCAAAATGAATTCTTCATCGAATAATTGGCTATCAGTCCTCTACAAATCTTTGCATGCATTTTCCCATCATTGAATGAAATGCTTAATTTTACGGAACAATCCACGGTGGTTAATAGTATTAATATTTTGATTAATGAGAGTATTTAGTGAATATACATATCAGTTTTCGGAGATAGAATTTAGAGTCAAGGACTATCTTTCTGCTCTGCCATCCGGAAAAGAAAAAAAAACAATACTAGAAAATGTGCTGGGCTTACTGGATATGACTACATTGGAAGGTTCAGATAATACTTCCAGGATACGATCTCTTTGTCATGATTCCAGGTTTTCCACCTTAAAGCCTGGCTTACCTGATGCTGCCGCAGTTTGCGTATATCCTGCCATGGTTAGAATTGCTAAGAGGGAACTTAGCAATACCGGTATCAAAGTGGCTTCGGTTGCCGGTGCTTTTCCGAGTGGTCAGACTGCTTTGAAGATAAAGTTAGATGAAGTAAAATACGCCATAGATGAAGGTGCTGATGAAATAGATACTGTAATCAGCAGGGGGAAGTTTTTAGAAGGGAAATATGATGAAGTTTATAATGAGATTGCAGCTATAAAAAATGTTTGCGCTGATGTTCATTTGAAAGTGATCCTGGAAACCGGTGAATTGCTCACTATTGAGAATATTCGAAAAGCCAGCGAGCTTTCTATACTTGCAGGAGCTGATTTTATTAAGACTTCGACAGGTAAAATAAATGTTGGAGCTACCGAGTTGGCTTTTTTAGTGATGCTGGATACTATAAAAGAATACCTTGAAAAAACAGGTAAATCAATTGGTATAAAACCGGCCGGGGGTATTCGTACCGTCGATCAGGCTTTGGCCTATTATGTCCTTGTTAATGAAATATTGGGGCCACAATGGCTTAACAAAAAATATTTCAGGATCGGGGCAAGCAGCCTGGCTAAAAATATTCTGGAAGTATTGTGAATTTTACCAGTTGAATAACTTCCCCCTCTATTACTATGGCATTGAATTTGTGTTTTATAGACTTAAATAATACTTAATATAATGGCTAAAAATACTTTAATTGTTTTCATGATTTTTATGTTCACCTGGGTGGGTTGCACGGTGAATACTGAGGATAATGTGAATCCTACAGATGCGAGGGACAAATTTTTAGGGACCTGGAGTGTAAGCGAAACATGCACCCGGCTTGACTATGATGTTGTCATCAGCCTTGACCCTGGTAATAGTTCCCAGGTTCTTGTCAGTAATTTCGCGGCCTCAGGATCGAACTATGATCCGGCAGTTGCACTCGTTACGAGTAATACTATTTACGTTTCTTCCCAGACTGTTGGAGAGGGCTGGTCAGTGAATGGTACCGGCACTTATCAGACTAATGGCACAATCACCTGGACTTATCATTTAAACATTACAGGAACTGATTATAATTGTACTGCCATTTATAAGTAATTAGGTCTCCTTTTCTTTTTTTTCTTTCAAGGGCGATTTCCTTATGATCTCATCTTGTTTGTTCTGCATTATACTAAGTCTTGCAATGACTTTATCATAGATATTATTCATCTGATCGATATGGAAACTGTAATAACGTACACTTTCTTCTACTTCAGCCATACTTACATGATGCTTTTCAAGTACTTCGTCAGCATATATCCTGGATAGTTTGGAAATATTGGCACTGTTCCTTTGTTGGACGACAATAGCACCTTCTGCTAACTGAATATCGGTTAGTATGTTTACCATTGTATCGGCGGGCAATACCAGCTTCATATTAAATTCAGGTACCGGTGCCTTATGGTAACAGGATGACAGAAGTATGAAAAGGCTAAAAATTTGAAGAACTTTTCGCATAAGCTAGTTTCCCAATTCCGACATAAACTTAATCCTCATCAAACGAATTTCTGCTTCAGAATATTCATCTTCTCCTAACTCTACCAGAGCCTCTTCAACTGAGTCTGATTCGGCTTCATGGAAATAGTCGTAGATTTCTTCCTGGTGATATTCATCCACATATTCATTGATGTAATAAGTAATATCCAGCTTAGTACCAGAAGCAACTATTCGTTCTATTTCGGTTAACAGTTCGCTGACTGTTAAGCCTTTTGCCGTTGCAATATCTTCCAGAGCCAATTTCCTGTCAATATTTTGAATGATATATACTTTCAGGCCGGATTTATTGACTACCGATTTTACTACCATGTCATTTGGCCTGATGATATCATTTTCCTCAACATACTGGGAAATGAGTTCCAGAAAAGGTGCGCCATATTTCTGAGCTTTTCCAACGCCTACTCCCGTTATCTGCTGAAGTTCATCGAAGGTAATCGGATATTGAATGGCCATATCTTCCAGGGAAGGATCCTGGAAAATTACAAATGGCGGAAGGCTCTCTTTTCTTGAAATATCTTTACGGAGATCTTTCAGCAGGGCAAACAAAGTTTTATCTGCCGTACTGGTTTTATGTGCGCCCTCCATGATATCCTCATCTTCAGGGTTTTCGTAATCATGGTCACGTGCAAGTAAGATAGAGAAGGGCTTTTTAAGAAATTTGTAACCTTCCTTACTTACTTTAAGCAGGCCGTAATTTTCAATGTCTTTAACCAGGAGTTGCTGAATCAGGGCTTGCTGAACAACAGCATTCCAGAATTTTTCATCCTCGTCACTACCCTTTCCAAATACTTCAAGAAGATTGTGTTTGTATGATTTGATCGTTGTAGTGTTCTTCCCGCAAAGTATATTGACTATATGTTTTTGCTTGAATTGCTGCTTCACTTCAAGAACGGCCTCTATAGCAAGTTTGACATAATCCTTGCCTTCAAACTTGGATTTGGGATGCAGGCAGTTATCACATGAACCACAATTATCCTTGGTGAATTCTTCACCGAAGTAGTGGAGCAACAAGCGGTGCCTGCAAACAGAAGATTCGGCATAGGCTATGGTTTCCTGTAATAATTCCCGGGCAATTTCCTGTTCGGCAACGGGTTTGCCCTTCATGAATTTTTCCAGTTTCAGAATATCATCGTAGCTGTAAAATGCGATGCAATTCCCCTCACCATCATCTCTTCCGGCTCTTCCGGTTTCCTGGTAATAACTCTCAAGGCTCTTTGGTATATTATAATGGATAACAAATCGTATATCCGGCTTGTCGATGCCCATGCCAAAAGCAATCGTTGCAACTATCACATCGGCCTCCTCCATAAGAAACCGGTCCTGATTCGATTTACGTGTGGATGAATCCAGTCCTGCGTGATAGGGGAGAGCCTTAATTCCATTAACAACCAGGGTCTCTGCAATTTCCTCCACCTTTTTACGGCTCATGCAGTATATTATCCCTGATTTCCCGGAATTAGCCTTAACAAATTTGATAATATCCTTACTGACATTGCTGGTCTTGGGCCGTATTTCATAATACAGATTGGGCCTGTCAAAGGATGATTTGAATAATGATGCGTTCGGTATGCTCAGGTTCTTAATAATGTCCTGTTGAACTTTAGGCGTTGCGGTTGCAGTAAGGGCTATGACCGGGACATCTTGTCCAATGGTCTCTATAATAGGCCGGATCCTTCGGTATTCAGGCCTGAAATCATGGCCCCATTCCGAAATGCAGTGTGCTTCATCAACAGCATAGAACGAAATATTGATTCCCCTAAGGAAGTCAACGTTTTCGTCCTTGGTCAGGGATTCAGGGGCTACGTATAATAGTTTTGTGTGTCCAATAACAAGGTCTTGTCTGACCTGCTTCATTTCTGCCTTGCTAAGTGATGAATTCATAAAATGTGCCAGACCCAGTTCTGTTCCGAAATTCCGCATATTGTCCACCTGGTTTTTCATCAAAGCAATGAGTGGTGAAATAATGATGGCTGTTCCTTCACACATTAAAGCAGGAAGCTGGTAACACATTGATTTGCCTCCGCCTGTTGGCATGATCACAAATGTATCTTTCCCGGCCAGTAAGTGCTTGATAATAGCTTCCTGATTTCCTTTAAATGCATCGAATCCGAATACGTCTTTTAGAACTTCCTTTAGCGATAATGCTTCCTTAACAATCATCCTGTCTCCTAAAATTGAATATCTTTGTATTATATATCGCGATTAAGTTTAACTTCTTCAGTCTTTATTTATTATTATAAATTTAATATATTTTATGTAAAATTCTGAGGAATTTGTCGCTCTTATACAAATATAAAACTATTTAGACCTCAACTAGTATCAAAAATAATTATTACAATTGAAAAGTCTTGATGAGATAAAAATTATTGGGAGCAGGTCTGTTGAAAATGAGATCATTGCTATTCAGGGGCTGAAGAAATCGATAAATGATGATTTTGCCATGGTTGTGCAATTAATTCTCCAATCCACCGGAAGAGTAATACTTACCGGCATTGGTAAAAGTGCTATAATAGCCGGAAAAATTGTATCTACACTCAATTCAACAGGCAGCCCTGCAATCTTTATGCATGCAGCGGATGCTATCCATGGCGATTTGGGAATCATCCAGGAGAATGATATTGTCATATGTCTTTCAAAGAGCGGTGAAACAGCCGAAATTAAAGTTTTGGTACCGCTATTACGTCAGGGAGGCAACAAACTTATTGCCCTGGTTGGTAACACTGCATCCTACCTGGCCAAAAGCGCTGACTTTGTCCTGGATGCAACAGTTGATAAAGAAGCCTGTCCAAATAACCTCGCTCCAACTTCAAGCACTACTGCACAACTGGTGATGGGTGATGCTCTTGCCGTGGCTTTACTCGAATGTCGGGGTTTTACCGAAAAGGATTTTGCCCGTTATCATCCTGGAGGAACCCTCGGGAAAAAATTGTATATGCGGGTCTCTGATATTTTTATTAATAATGAAGTACCTAAAGTGGAAATGGATGCTGATATCCGTCAGGTAATTCTTGAAATATCCTCAAAACGGTTGGGAGCCACTGCAGTTATCCATAATGGGAAGCTGGCAGGAATTATTACCGATGGAGATTTGAGACGGATGCTTCAACATAATCATGATATCTATGGTATGAAGGCTTCGGAAGTAATGACTGTGAACCCTAAAGTGATAGAATCCGGAAAATTGGTGGTGGAAGCACTTGAAATAATGCGGAAGAACAATATCACCCAATTACCTGTTATAGAAAACGGTCAGTATATGGGGGTAATTCATTTACATGATATACTTAAAGAGGGCATACTTTGATAATTTTATTTTTGAATTAATAAGATTGTTTTCTGATTTTATACGTTATAGTTAGAAAGATAATTTTTTTCCACTCAACCTCCAGCTTGCTTAATTTAATTAATTTATACTGAATATGGGCCAAATGCTTGATGAGTTCAATGACTACCGGAAAAAAATGAATGACCGGCTGCTTTCGGTTAATAATAATAAGATCATCAAACGGATCTTTAATGTTGATACAAATGCGTATATGGAAGGTGCCCTGGATGAAAAGACCAAGGAAATGCTGGGCCTGGTAGCTTCTATGGTACTTCGTTGTGACGATTGCATACGTTATCACCTTATTAAATGTCAGGAGAAAGGTGTTAAGACTGATGAAATGATGGAAATTTTTGGGATTGCAAACCTGGTTGGAGGAACTATAGTGATACCACATACACGCAGGGCAATGGAATTCTGGGATGAACTGAACCAGGAATAATGTGTTCTTCAAAAATCACATTTTAAATAATGTACCATAGAATTTCCAAAATACAAGGTATTATGTTATGCCTGGCCCTGGTTTTACCAGGACTAACAGCTTTTGGCCAGATTACAAAGGTGACGGGGAAGATCATCGAAGCCTTCAGCGATAATCCGGTTCCATTTGCAAATGTTTATTTCAAGGGAACTACAGTTGGTGTGACTTCTAATGAGGATGGTACATTTCGCCTTGAAACCACTGCACCGGTCGATTCAATTGTAGTGAGTTTTATGGGCTATATATCCCAGACTAAGCACGTCAAAAGGGGCGCATCACAGATAATCGACTTTCGGCTCAGCAATAGTGAAATGAATTTGCAGGAGGTTGTAATCCTCCCTGATGAAGAACTGGTCCAGATTATTATGAAAAGGGTTTTTAAAAACAAGGAATTGAATGACCCTGAGAAGATACAGTATTATCAGTGTTCTATCTACAATAAGATGCAGGTGGACCTGAATAATATCTCAGAGGCTTTCATGCACCGAAAGGTTTTTAAACCTTTTGAATTTATCTTTGAAAACATTGATACCAATAAGCTGAATAATAAGACCTATCTGCCGGTATTTATTTCTGAGACTAATTCTGATTATTATTACCGGAAAGATCCTCCCGCTGCCAAAGAATTTATTCGAGCCAGTGAAGTCTCCGGAGTTGAAAATCAAAGTATTACTCAGTTTCTCGGAGGTATGTTCCAGAATATCAATATCTATGATAATTACCTGAATCTTTTTGATAAAAACTTTGTAAGCCCGGTTGCCAATTTCGGACTTACTACCTATAAATATACTTTACAGGATACGGTGATTATTGATAATAAAACCTGCTTCCAGATCGCTTTTCAACCGAAGAGAAAACAAGAACTCACCTTTTCAGGAACTCTTTGGATTAACGATACAACTTTTGCTGTTAAAAAAGTTCAGATGCGGATGGCTGAAGATGCCAATATTAATTTTATCAATGATTTTTATATCGAATTGACCTGTGATAATGTGAATGGTGAATACTGGGTAGTAACCAAGGATTATCGCCTGGCCGATTTGAACCCGATGGAGGAATTTGATAAGACTGTTGGTTTTTACGCTCACCGGACAGCCATTTACCGAAATTTTATATTTGATAAGCCTTTGGATAAAGAATTTTATTCAAGCCCTACCAATGTTATAGTTGATAAAGATGCTATGGATAAGAGCAAAGCTTACTGGATTAAATCCAGACCCGATACTCTTTCCAAGGAGGAAAAGCAAATTTACCAGATGGTCGATTCGATCAAGAATGTTCCTGTATTCCATACCTATGTTGATTTTATTTATATGGTTACCTCCGGTTATCTAAAATCACATAAATTTGAATTCGGCCCATTATATAAGTCTTTGAGTTTTAATTCTATTGAGGGAATACGTCTGCGGTTTGGGGGTAGGACCAGCAATGCTTTTAGTAAAAAACTAATGCTTGAAGGGCATGTCGCGTTTGGGACCAAAGATTTGAAATTTAAATACGGGCTTGGCTTTCTTTATATGCTCAATAAAAATCCGAGAAGAAGCGTGGGGGCGAATTTTTCCTATGATATGGAGCAACTCGGGCAGAGTCAGAATGCCTTCAGCGAAGATAATTTTTTCGCCGCTTTCTTCAGGCGCAGTCCGGCCAATAAGCTTAATATGGTAAGGGAGTTTAGTGGCTTTTACCAGCATGAATGGTTTACGGGATTTTCTAATACTGTTAAGTTAATCCGGAGAGATATCTATGCAATAGGGGAGGAAAAATTTACTTTACATGAAGGAGGTCAACTAAAAGTGAAGGATGCACTTTCTTCAACTGAAATACAAATACAAACTCGCTTTGCATATCATGAAAAATTTGTGTCCGGCGAATTTGAACGGATCTCACTTGGCACCAAATACCCGGTGCTGGAAGTGAATTACGGCTATGGTTCTCCTTGTTTCCTGGGAGGCGAGTTTGAATACCATCGCCTTCAATTCAGGATACATCATTGGTTTAATGTTTTTAACATAGGATGGTCAAAGTATGTATTTGAAATTGGAAAGATATGGGGGACCTTACCTTATTCAATGCTGGAGCTTCATCCCGGCAACGAAACAGTGTTGTTTTATGAGAATGCAAATAATCTCATGAATTATTATGAGTTCATTTCGGATAAATATATGAGTCTTTATTATACTCATCACTTTGACGGATTGTTTTTTAATAAAATACCTTTACTCCGAAAACTTAAGTGGAGAGAGGTCATTCATGGCAGAGGCGTTTGGGGCACTTTATCACAACAAAATCAGGAGTATTCCGTTTTACCTAATGATTCGCAAATGCTGGATAAACCTTATTTTGAAGCTGGTGTGGGGATTGAGAATATATTTAAAGTTGGCAGGATTGATGCAGTCTGGCGTCTTTCTCACCTTGATAGCCCGGGCGCAACCCGGTTCAGAATATTTTTTTCCTTCCAGTTTTCCTTTTAACTTTGGGTTTTGCTTATGATACTCCAAACTAAAAATATTGTCAAGAAATACAAACACCGAACGGTAGTAAATGATGTCTCGATTACTGTAAAACAAGGTGAAATTGTTGGTTTGCTTGGTCCGAATGGAGCCGGGAAAACCACTTCCTTTTACATAATCGTCGGTCTCATAAAACCTTTAAAAGGACATGTTTATCTTGATGATATGGATATCACCGAAGAGCCTATGTATAAACGGGCTCAACTCGGTATCGGATACCTGGCCCAGGAGGCATCAGTATTCCGCAAACTAAGCGTGGAGGACAATATTAAGGCTGTTTTGGAATTCACTAAATTAAATAAGAAGGAACAAAAGATCAGACTGGAATCACTGATTGAGGAGTTCGGCCTGGGTAATGTCCGCAAAAGCTTTGGTATCCAGCTTTCAGGTGGTGAGAGAAGACGTACTGAAATAGCCCGTTCGCTGGCTGTGGACCCGCACTTCATTCTCCTTGACGAACCATTTGCAGGAGTTGACCCCATCGCGGTTGAAGATATACAGAATATAGTGTCACATCTGAAAGATAAAAATATTGGTGTGTTGATCACCGATCACAATGTCCACGAAACACTCACCATCACCGATCGTTCATATCTTCTCTTTGAAGGCCGGATATTGATGGCTGGTACCTCTGAAGAACTGGCTGAGAACGAACATGTTCGTAAAGTCTATCTCGGCGAAAAATTTGAGCTGAGGCGCTGATAATATTACCTCATGCACCAGAATCCTATTCCTCCTCCAAAATATTGAATTCTATTCCCTGAGCCAAAGGCATTTCAACTCCGAAATTAATAGTATTGGTTTGTCTCCGCATATAAGCTTTCCAGGCATCCGATCCTGACTCGCGGCCTCCTCCTGTATCTTTTTCACCTCCGAAAGCCCCGCCAATCTCTGCGCCATTTGTTGCAATATTTACGTTGGCAATTCCGCAATCGGAACCTGCATGGGAAAGAAAACGCTCCGATTCCATGATATTCCTTGTGAATATGGCAGATGATAGGCCTTGAGGAACATTATTCTGCATTTCAATAGCCTCCTCAATGTTTTTATATTTGATTAAATATAAAATGGGTGCAAAAGTCTCCTCCTGAACTATTTGATAATCATTCTCCACCTCAGCAATACAAGGGATAACATAATTTCCTGATTCATAAGCTGTCCCTTGCAGTACTTGTCCTCCATAAATTATTTTACCCCCTTGTTTCAGGATTTGTTTCTGCGCGTTGACAAAGGCCTCTACAGCTTTTTTGTCAACGAGGGGCCCTACTACAGTCTTTTCATCCAGCGGATGGCCAATTTGGATCTGTTCATATGCTTTTACGAGATTCTTCTTGAAGATGTCGAATATGCAATCATGGATGATCAGTCTGCGGGTACTTGTACATCTTTGACCAGCTGTCGCAATGGCCCCGAATAAGCTTGCCCTCAATGCCATATCCTTATTCCCATACTGTGAAATAATGATTGCATTGTTTCCTCCCAATTCAAGCAAAGACCTTCCAAGCCTTTCACCTACTATCTTCGATACCCTCCGGCCAACTTTGACCGAACCGGTTACTGAAACCAAAGGCAGACGATTATCGGCAAGAAAATTATCTCCCAGAACGCTGGAACCGGCCGCGACCAGGTTCAGGATTCCCGCGGGGAGTTCGTTGGCCTTCATCACTTTCTGGATAATATTATGCACCGCGATTGCACAAAGCATCACTTTGGAAGATGGTTTCCAAATAACTACATCTCCCGCTATCATTGCAATCATTGTATTCCATGCCCAAACTGCCACCGGAAAATTAAATGAAGTAATCACACCCACTACACCGAGAGGATGGTACTGATCGTACATCCTGTGCATGGGCCTTTCTGAATGCATCGTAAAACCGTAAAGCTGCCTTGAAAGTCCTACTGCAAAATCAGCAATATCAATCATTTCCTGTACTTCACCTAATCCTTCCTGATATATTTTCCCCATCTCATATGAAACAAGTTTTCCAAGGGGCTCTTTGTTTTTTCTGAGTTCCAGGCCTATTTGCCTTACTATTTCACCTCTTTTTGGAGCCGGGATCAATCTCCATATTTTAAAAGCTTCCTGAGCTCTTTTTACTACCCTGTCATAATCGTCCCAACTTGCCTGACGTACTTCCGCTATGAGCTGGCCATCAGCCGGAGAGTATGATTTGATGGTTTCCCCATAAGTTTCTTCCCATTCCAATCCGTTATGTACTCCATTATTTACATTTTGAATACCAAGTATCTCTAATACATCGGCAATGTTATAAATATCCTTCAATTCTGTCATATGTGAAAATTTATTATTTGTCGGTTTATTCAATTAACCAACTCAGGAAAGGATTGTTCACCATATCGGACAGACTTAATTCTTTATTATGGAAAGAAAGATCGAAAATAATTGGGGAAAGAAGTTTGAAGGCGTAAATCTTCTATTTATTGTTTATTTTTTGGCGGAATTCCTGGTAGGCACTTTCAACAGCATCATCCATCCTGGAATGCAAAGCATCATATGCTTCCAACAATTTGATCCCTTTTTCGGTCAGGCATGAATTTCCACCATCTTTGCCGCCTCTGGTCGGAACAGTTAGGTCGTAACCAAGCAATTTTTCAGCATTTTTTAAATCTCCCCAGGCTTTGCGGTAACTTACACCCATTTTATGAGCAGCAGCTTTCAAGGACCCGCTCTCCTGTATGTTCCTGAGAAGTAAATAACGGTCTTCTTCTAATATGCCTTCTCCGGTAATGGACGAAAGCCATAATTTATAGTTGAGGAATATTTCGAATTTGCTGGGTTTTATCCTTGACATCTTATTTTCTGATAGTGAATGAGTATAGAAGGACAAAATTATAAAATTCTGCAACATCCTCGTGGATATTTGCTGAATCCTGGAACCCTGAACTATCCTTATCTTTGAAAACTCTTACATTAAACTTTATAAATATTTTAAAATGATGAAAATGATAGGAATTATTAAATCGAGTCTGTTAATTATCCTGCTATTTTTCGGATTTAGCAGGGTTTACGCGCATTGTGAGATTCCATGTGGCATTTATGATGATGCCATGAGAATCCATATGATCATGGAAGACATAGTGACTATAGAAAAAGCTATGCAACAAATTGATGAACTTTCGAAAGCCTCTCCGGTAAATTATAATCAAATCGTGAGATGGGTAAATGCCAAGGAGGATCATGCGGTGAAAATTCAGGAAATAGCATCTGAATATTTCATGACCCAGAGAATAAAGGTGGTTGAAGTTTCCGATAAGGAAAATTATGAAAAATATCTCACACAACTCACAGCCATGCATGAGCTTATGATCTATGCTATGAAGTCAAAACAGGGAATTGATCAGGATAATGTAACTAAAATGAGAGATGCCTTAGATAAATTTCAAATTGCCTATTTTGGGCACAGGCTGCAGGACAGGGATCATCAGGAATAAAAGTTATTATATAAAAAAAGATCAAATTTATAACTCCTCTCAAAGGTGGCCGGAAAATTATACAGCTTGGTGAATCGGTATAGTTTTCAATTTAACTTTTCGGGATCTTATAATTAATGATCTTTGTAAACAAACGTAAGTAATATTGATTTATTTTATTATTACTGTAAATTTTTTATAACTTCAATTAATTCAGGTAAGTCCATTCCAAGGTCCTGTAAATGAGATATTTTAGGAACACCATTGCTATTCCAACCTCTGCGAAGGTATACTGCATCCAATAATTTTTCGTATTGGGCTTCCCTGTGTTTTCTGATCACCTTCATTTTTTCTTCCGTGGTTTTACCTTCCGTTTCGTATCCCAGTATCTCCTTCAATTGCTTGTCATAGCGATCAGCTCTGGATTCATATTCTTCTTTAGTCACCGGACCGGCGGCCCTGAAGGGCTGAGCATCATTTTTCCGGAGGCCATAGCCCCTGCGTATATTGAAGATCCGCTGGAAGTTATATACCCTTTCCGATTGCCGTATCATTTCTTTTTTGTCAAAGGCTTTACCTGTTACAGCCTTATAAATGCTTACGTAATTATCAACGTGTTCCGGGACTTTAGCGGGCTCATCAGTTTCAGCATTATTGGATGGTTCCACATCATTCCAGGGAAGTTTACAAAGCCCCACCAATCCGAACCATGTCCGGAACATGGGGAAATAGTGCAAAGCTTCGGCTTTATCTTCAAAAGTAGGAATCTGGTTATTTACCATGTCCATGAAAATAAGCCAGGCTTCATCATGTTGCGGGCCTTTATTGGTCATTGCAAAACCACCCTGCTGAGCCAAAGATTCCTTGGATACGTATTCTGAATATTCCAGTCCTTTAACTTCCATTCCGATATCCTGAAGGAATGAAGCATCTCCCCAACCATTTTTGGCAAATATTTCTTTCATTTTATGAACTCCCTGCCCTGCAATCAAACCAAAACCTTCACCGCGGGCAAGTTGATGCAATAATTCCATCGCTGAATCTGCATTTCCAAAATTGAGCTTCAGACCGCCGGTACGTTCTTCGTTCAGGATACCATTCTCATAACATTCCATGATAAAAGCCATCAGCGTGCCCCAGGAAATAGTACAGATCCCGTAAGTATCACAATAGAAATTTGCTTCAATAATATAATCAGGGTTGAAAATACCGCAATTGGAACCCAATCCACCCGCGTTTTCATATTCCGGTCCGTCTACTATTACTTTTTGGCCTTTATAAGGACCACTTCTTAGTTCATAATTATCAACACCTTTGGCACAAGCCATATTACATCCGATCCAACATCCATCCGGAACACCTTGTGTGAAACGGGCTTTCCATACTTCAGAATGTATGGTATTAGCCTCAGGATGACTTCCGTATTTATAATTATGCACCGGTAAAAGATCATAATCATTCATGATATTCGTAAGGTGGGCAGTCCCCTTGGTGCGCATTTCAGCCTGTGAATCATCCAGTTCCCGCATTTCTGCGTTGAAACGTTTTCCTCTTTCCATGATGGCTTCCAGGTCAACGACATTATTGAGGTTTCCTTTCACGCCCGGAATTTTGACCACCAGTGCACGAATATTTTTATTTCTCATTACCGTCCCAATACCGCCCCGGCCTGCTTGTTTAAGCCTAACCAGTTTCCTTTTAGAGTCATAGAAACTGAAATTTAACATCCCGATCAGGGAATGTTCAGCAGCTGCTCCTGTTGAGACTACACCAATATTCTTTTTATCCTTTTCATTATCAGCATAAATATCAGTAAGATATTCAGCTAAAAGGTGGCTGTCAACCATATCCAGCTTAACTTCACTGATACTTATTTTATGATTTACACCATCGATAAAGATTATGACGTCTTTTTCAGATTTTCCCTGTAATTCAATGGCATCGAAACCTGAGAATTTCAGTATCTGA
>CAWBCI010000070.1:0-117003 GCA_963787195.1 uncultured Bacteroidales bacterium | reverse complement strand
GTCTCATCGACACCGGTTCAAAAATGGATGAAGTGATCTTCGAAGAGTTTAAGGGTACCGGTAACATGGAACTCCAGCTTGATCGCAGATTGTCAAATAAACGTATCTATCCCGCTATAGATATTGTAGCTTCCAGTACACGTAAAGAAGAACTGCTGATGGATAGGGAATCCTTGCAGAGAATCTGGATATTACGGAACCACCTGGCCGATATGAACCCGCTTGAGGCTATGGAATTCCTCAAAGATAAACTGCGTTATACCCAATCAAATGAAGAATTCCTGATCTCCATGAATGGATGATAACATTTCTGATCCCGGTTTCCCGGGACGCCGCTTCGCGTCGTTTCAGAATTCAGAATTAGAAAATAAATAATAAAACTTAAAATAAATGCCGGTGGCTTAAAAAGCTTGCCGGCATTTTTTTACTTATTCATGCTCATGATCTTTTCAGCCAAAGTATCCATATCTATACCGTCGAAATTTCCGGAACTCATCATCAGGAGACTTTTGTTCCTGTAATCTAATTGAAGTAGTTCATCTTTTAATAAGACAGAATCGGTAAATATCTTTAATCTCTGGTTTTCAAATGCTTCGCGGATATCATCTTCACTAATCGGAGGCAATTTTTTCAGGCTAATCGTATGGGGATTAAAATAGACATAGGGATAATCAGCCCCATCCATTGCTTTTCTATATTGAGATAAGAATTCCCGGTTAAGGCTGCTGTATGTGTGGAGTTCAAGGCATGCCACAAGCTGACGCTCGGGAAACTGCTGTTTTACTGCATCGATTGTAGCTTTTAGTTTGGAAGGACTATGGGCAAAGTCCTTGAAAATAGAGCTATGATCATTTTGCCTAAGTAATTGTAAGCGTTTGGAAGCTCCTTTAAACTGTTTAATTGCTTTAAAAAACTGATGATCGCTAACGCCAAGCTGCCTGCAAATTTCCAGGGCCCCTCCAAGGTTCTGCATATTATGTTTTCCGAAAATATGCAGGGGGATTTGGCCATGGGCTGTAAGTAAGTAAGTAAGCCCTTTATTTACCATAAAAGGCAGAGAGGAATAGGGAAATAACGAAATGTCCTTCCGGGCTGATTTTGCCACTTTAACAACCTGCGGGTCTTCTTCACAATAAATAAGCTTCCCGTCTTTTTCAATCATTTCAGCAAATAAGATGAATTGCTCCACATAATTTTCAAAGGTGGGGAAAACGTTGATATGATCCCATGCTATTCCACTGATCAGTGCGATATGGGGTTTATAAAGATGGAATTTAGGCCGTGGATCCAATATTGAAGAGAGATACTCATCCCCTTCCAGTATCATAAAATTCGCCTCAGAGCTAAGCCTTACCATCACATCGAATCCTTCCAGCTGGGCTCCGACCATATAATCACATTCTATCCCTGAATATTTCAAGACATGCAGTACCATTGAGGTGATAGTAGTTTTGCCATGGCTTCCGCCGATCACAACCCGGATCTTTTCACGGGAAACTTCATACAAATATTCAGGATAGGAAAAAATCTTCAAACCTAGCTCCCTGGCCCTTATTAGCTCCGGATTATCCTGCCGGGCATGCATTCCGAGGATAACGGCATCCAGGTCTTTAGTGATTCGCGACTGATCCCATCCAGGGCCGGAAGGCAATAAGCCGTAACTTGCCAGTCTTCCCCGGGACGGCTCGAAAATTTCATCGTCCGAACCACTCACATCATATCCCTTTCTTTTCAAGGCTATAGCCAGATTGTGCATGGCACTGCCGCCTATGGCAATAAAATGAACTTTCATAATCGTGTATCAAAACTTCAAAGTTAATTTAATTTATTACTTTTGTTAAGCTACTCATAATCTCTCAAAAATGCAGGCTATGAATCTTGAAGCCCTCGCCGTAGAATACAATGAAAACTTCTCAGGAAAAAGCCCTCAGGAAGTGATTCGCTTCTTCCTTGAAAAATATGATAAAAAAATAGGTTTTGCATCCAGTCTGGGTGCAGAAGACCAGGTGATCACTGAAATGATTGCCGGAATTAAGCCATCCGCTAACATCTTCACATTAGATACCGGAAGAATGTTTCCCGAGACTTATGACCTGATAGACCTGAGCTGTAAAAAGTATAATATTAAGATTAACATCTTTTTTCCTGAAGCCAGGCGGGTTGAAGAAATGGTCAAAAAAAAAGGAATTAACCTCTTCTACGATAATATTGAAAATCGGAAACTTTGTTGTCATATCCGGAAAATAGAGCCCCTCAACCGGGCGCTAAAAGACCTGGATGTGTGGATCAGTGGCTTGCGAAAAGATCAATCCATTACCCGCCAGGATCTTCAACTGGTGGAATGGGATAAACTGAACAGTAAAATCAAAGTTAACCCCTTATATAATTGGACCGAAGAGGATGTCTGGAACTATATAAATGAAAAATCCATCCCTTATAACGTACTCCATAGGCAGGGCTATCCGAGTATCGGATGCCAGCCTTGCACCCGCGCCATTCAACCCGGGGAAGATATCCGGGCCGGAAGATGGTGGTGGGAAAATCCCGACCTGAAAGAATGTGGTCTCCACAAGAGATAAATCAGAGATCTTCTTCCTCTTAAATCATCTAATTAAAACGGATTGCCTTTATAGGTGTTATTCTTGAAATTATATAACTCGGCAATATCAGCATCAGAAGGCAAATCAGAAATGTTCCCAGGTTTATCAGCAAAAGAGGCATGATCTGAAGATCTATTGGGACATATGACATATAATAGGATTCCTGGTCAAGTGGAAAAAGTTTCAAATTATATTGTATCAGGCAAATAGTGATGCCGGCCAGATTTCCCCAGAACAATCCCCTTCCAACAATATAAGCAGAATTATACAGAAATATCCTTCTTATGCCGGAACTGGTCATACCAAGTGCTTTCAATATTCCGATCATGTTAGTCCTTTCCAAAATAAGAATCAGGAGCGTTGATATCATTGTAATTCCCGCCACCAATACCATCAATACCAGTATGATCACCACGTTCATATCCATCAGATGAAGCCAGTCAAAAATCTGCGGAAAAGCCTGGACCACTGTTTGAGTATTTAACTGATAAGGAATTTCACTGTATACCAGGTCACTCATTTTATTAAGTTTCCTGAAATTATCGATATAAATTTCAAACCCCGATACCTCATCCGGAGACCAATTGTTAAGCTTCTGAATATGTCTGATATCTCCAAGGACATATACTTTATCCAGGTCCTCAAGTCCGGTTTCATATATCCCTGATACACGGAATTTTCTTCCACGGGGTTGTGACTCCGATCCACTTATAAAATACATTCTCACCTCATCTCCTGTCTTCAAATACAGCTTATTGGCAATGTATCTTGAGATCAGTATCTCATTGCTGCTGGCTGAATCGGAGAGATGGAAAGTATGGCCTTCAACCAGATTATCCTGCATGAATTTCCAGTCATAATCAGGGCCGATACCTTTCAACACCACTCCCTGAATCTGATCCTCCGTTTTAATAATCCCCGCCTTTAGCGCAAAAATCTGGATATGCTTTATTCCATCTTCATTTTGGATGGAAGGGTAAAATGTTTGATTTATGCTGACCGGTGTTTTCTCATAAGAAGAGTTCTCATCAAAATTGTCAATAGTAATATCGGCCGCAAAACCGGTCACCTTTGAGCGAATATGACCCTGGAAACCAGACAAAACTGCCATTGATATGATCATCACAGCCAGCCCGAGAGAAATGGAAATGATGGCTATCCTTACCGCAGGTCCGGAAAAATTTTCCTTATCTTTACTGCTGATATGCCTGGATATGTAAAGGGAAAGGTTCAAGGTTTCAGATTTCAGATTTCAGATTTCAGATTCAGATTTCAGATATTAAAATGAAGAATTGACTGAAGTTTCATTATTGGATCTAAAAACTAATGTTTTCTTCACTGGAAACTGTATATAACAAAAGTATTAAATTTAGGCTTAAAGAATGGATGTTATGATAGGCATGATGAAATTTCGGGCAAACAATTACAAATACGCTTTGAATCTGCTCATATTATTTTCATTTTTTTTGAACTGGGGCTGCCATTCCCAGGAAAAAACCCATTCAGAATTAAAATTCATTACATACAATAATATTAAAACCGGTGCACAACAGACTGAACTTTATTTTAATGAATTGAAAGGAAAGAAGATAGGAATATGTTGTAACCAAACATCAAGAATCGGAGATGTTCATTTGGTGGATAGCCTCCTCAGTGCCGGTTTTGATGTGGAAAAAATTTTCAGTCCTGAACATGGCTTCCGGGGAGATGCGGAAGCCGGGGCGCTGATTTCCGGCAGTACGGATAAAAGAAGCGGAAAGCAAATTATTTCCCTATACGGCAGCCATAAAAAACCCACAGTCGATGACCTAAAGAATCTGGACCTGATGATCTTTGACATACAGGATGTCGGAGTCAGGTTTTACACCTATATTTCTACCCTGGCTTATGTGATGGAGGCCTGCGCCGAATCGGGAATACCAGTCATTTTGCTGGACCGTCCCAACCCGAATGGATTTTATATTGACGGACCGGTTCTGGATACAGCCTTCTCATCATTTGTCGGAATGTTCCCCATCCCTATTGTTTATGGTATGACCATTGGTGAATTTGCACGGATGATAAATGGTGAAGGCTGGTTGAAAAATGGGATTCAGTGCAGCCTGATGGTCATCCCTTTGAAAGACTATGAACATTCCATGATCTGCAAGCTACCCATCAGGCCCTCTCCTAACCTGCCCGACTGGCAGGCTGTTTATTTATATCCTTCTCTGGCTCTGTTCGAAGGCACTGTGGTTAGTGTAGGCAGGGGAACCGACGTGCCTTTCCAGGTAATCGGGCATCCGGATTTTAGTATCGGCAGTTTTAGCTTCAAACCCCGGAGTATACAGGGTGTCAGTGAAAATCCCCCATACAAGGATGAACAATGTTACGGGACCAATGTGAGCGCTTTTGCCGAAAATATATTCCGGAATGAAAATCCCTTCACTTTACAATACCTTATCGGATACTATAATTATCTTTCAAAGAAGACTGAGTTTTTTAACTCATATTTCGATAAGTTGGCCGGGAATGATAAATTAAGGAAACAAATAGAAGGCGGAATTACTGAGGATGCGATCAGATCAACATGGAAAGAAAACCTGAGCCGGTTTCGCCGGCTCAGGTCAAAATATCTTTTGTACAAGGATTTTTGATATCAGAGGGTAGAGCCGGGGTACACTTTTAAAGCTTCCTCCAGGCAAATCATTGATTTGGCCAGATCATTCACATTCAGCACATAACTGATCCTTACCTCATCCTTTCCTTTTCCGGGTGTGGAATAAAATCCCGAAGCAGGTGCCAGCATAACTGTTTCATTATTATACTGAAAATCCTCAAGGAGCCAGCGGCAGAATCTATCCGAATCATCAATTGGCAGGCGTGCTACCACATAAAATGCTCCTTTAGGTTTCGGGCAGTAACATCCGGGCATATTGTTGATAGCTTTCACCACCACATCCCTTCTTTGGTGATATTCTTTTATAACGGCATCAAAATATTCCTGGGGCGTATCGATGGCGGCTTCGGCAGCTACTTGCCCGAAGGTCGGTGGACTCAGGCGGGCCTGGGCAAATTTCATGGCGGTTTTGATCACTTCCTTATTTTTGGTGATCAGGCAGCCGACCCTGAATCCACAGGCACTGTATCTTTTTGAAACCGAATCGATCAGGATCACATTTTCTTCGATACCCTTAAGGTACATTGCCGAATAATGCGGATGATTATCGTAGCAAAATTCACGGTAAACCTCATCTGCAATAAGATAAAGGTCATGTTTCAGTACGATTTCCCTCAGGATTTCCAGCTCTTCTTTTGAATAGAGGTAACCGGTAGGATTATTGGGATTGCAGATCAGAATTGCCTTGGTCCTGGGGGTAATAGCTTTTTCAAAATCCGCTATGGGGGGCAGTGCAAATCCCGATTCAATGGAGGAGACTATAGGAACCACCACTGCTCCTGAATTTATCGCAAAACCATTATAGTTAGCATAAAAGGGTTCCGGGATGATCATTTCATCGCCTGGATCCATACAAGAGTTAATGGCAAATAAAAGTGCTTCGGATGCGCCAGCCCCAACTATGATTTCATCCGGTGTAACATCTATATTATATTTTTTATAATAGTCGACCAATCTTTTACGATACGAGAGTATACCGGCTGAATGACTGTATTCAACCACTTTCTGATTAAAGTGACGGATAGCATCCAGGGCAACATCAGGGGTCGGGATATCGGGTTGTCCAATATTCAGATGATAGACTTTCCTGCCGGCTTTCTTAGCGGCGTCTGCATAAGGAACCAGTTTTCTGATGGGTGATTCCGGCATCCTCATTCCTTTTTGAGATATTTTTGGCATGGTTATTATCTTTTCAGCAAAAATAAAAAAATCCCGGTCCTGAGGGCCGGGATTTTCAACATTTCTTATAAAATTCTTATTTGCTTTTATTAACCGGAGCGCTTTCGTTGGCCGGTTTTTCAGGAACCTGTTTTTGGGCATTAGGTTCTACTTTTCCGGTAATCCGGAGTATTACTGTATTGTTTTTTGCATTTGACCGGATTGTAACGGTTTTATTGATCGGACCTACCTTTTTAGTATTATAGGTAACCTTGATCTCATTACTTTCCCCCGGCAATACCGGTTCCTTTGGCCAGGTTGGAACAGTACACCCACAGGATGACTGAGGTTGCTGTAATATCAATGGTTCTTTTCCTGTATTGGTAAATTTAAAAGTACAAACTCCATCACCCCCATAGGCAACTGTGCCATAATCATGAACATTCTTTTCAAAGGTGATAACAGGAGCGTTTGGATTGTCTTCAACCTTTACAGGCTGTTCTTTCTGTGCAAAAGTAATCCCGGTGCCAAAAACAAACAGAGTAAAAAACAAGGCGATTTTTTTCATTTTTATTAAACTTTTAATGATCCTACGATTAGTGAATTATACGCAAATTTATGAAGTTTTTGCAAAAATGCTCAATTTTAAAGGGATTTTAAACTTTTTTAACATATGCACTCTTTATATATCTTCTAAAAAACTTCAAATTCATCTGCAATTGAATTAACTATATATTGATTTTAAAAATATTCGAAAAAAGGCTTCATATCAGGTTTATTCTTCATCCAAAACCTTGCCACAATTATAAATAAATCCATATAAGTCCATTTTTTTATCAATATTTCCACTATATGCTTGCCTCACTTTGAATGATTTAAAAATATCTATATTTGCAGATTGTTATTTTCAAAACTCTAATCTTATAATACTTGAGAAATTCCACTTCCAATAATAATGAACTAACCGGAAGGCAACTATATTACAGTTTTATTGCCGGGGCAAGGAAGATTTTTGAGAATCAGCAACAGATCAATAAAATAAATGTTTTCCCTGTCCCGGATGCAGATACAGGAACCAATCTCGCGTCCACCATGCAATCCATAGTGGACAGTCCTATCCCGACAAGTTCGCTGAAAAAAACCGCCGTGGCTCTAGCTGATGCAGCCCTAATCGGGGCCAGGGGAAATTCAGGGATTATTTTCGCACAATTTCTCTATGGTTTCAGCAATGAAATCAAGGTCGAAAACAAGATAGACATCCCTGCTTTTGCTACAGCCATGCAAAAGGCTTCAGGATATGCTTATGAAGCAGTTTCATTCCCGGTGGAAGGTACAATGATTTCAGTTATCAAGGAATGGGCCGACTATTTATTCAGCCTGAAAGATAAATTCGATGATTTCAAAAATCTCATCACCGAATCTTATGAAAAAGCCAAACAATCCCTGGCAGAAACAACTGAAAAGCTGGAAGCCCTCCGCAAGGCCAATGTGGTAGATGCAGGAGCCAAGGGTTTTGTCGTTTTCCTGGAAGGTATGATAGAGTTTTTTAAAAACGGAGAAGTGAAAAACCTGATGCGACAATCAGCCTATGAAACGGTTGAAGAGATCAAAATGGTCAAGCATAAGGAATATAATTTCCGTTATTGCACCGAAGCTTTACTTGAAGGTTCCAAATTGAATAAAATAGAAATCCAGAAAATCCTGACTGATCACGGCGATTCAGTCGTAATTGCGGGAGCGCGCGAAAAGATGCGCTTTCATGTACATACGGATGAACCCGCTAAATTATTTGAGATACTTTCAGCCCAGGGATATGTTTTCAACCAGAAAGTAGATGATATGGTTTTTCAGGATGATGTTGCTCACAATCGCAAGTTCCCCATTGCTATTGTGACCGATTCATCAGCCGACCTGCCTTTGAGTTTCAGGGAAGACAAGCAGATCCACATGGTGCCCATCAACCTGCATTTCGGCCGCACGCATTTTCTTGACCGGATCACCATCACACCAAGCCAGTTTTACGACCGGCTTGACGCTGCCCCGGAATATCCAACCACATCCCAGCCCAGCAAAAAAGAATTTTTCAATAAATATAATTATCTGAGCACTCATTACGATTCCATTATTTCCCTGAACCTTTCCAGGGCGCTCAGCGGCACCTATCAGAACAGTCATCTGACCGCAATGGAAGTCATGGAGAGAACCGGTAAAAAGATTACTGTCATCGATAGCAAAACCATATCTGCCGGTCTTGGACTTTTGATAATGCGTGCTACTGAAGCATTAGAACAGGGGCATACCCACGAAGAAATCACAAACATGATCCAGGATTGGATTCCAAGGAGCAAGCTATTCGTCAATGTCAAAACACTGAAGTATTTTGTTAAAGGAGGCAGGATCAGTCCGATGAAAGGACTATTGGCAAAAGTCCTGAACCTGAAACCTATCATCATTGTTGATGAAGAAGGTAAAGCCATCACCCACAGTAAAAAATTCAGTCGCAAGGCTACCATGACTTATGTCCTGAATTATATCCGCCGGCAGCTTAAAACCCGGAAAATATGGAATTATGCTGTTGTTTTTTCGAATAAGGAAGAAGAAGAAAGCGCCCGTAAATACGCCCTGAAGCTTAGCGAAGTGATAGGCAAGGAACCAGCTTTTATCGAAAGCATCTCCCCTGTCGTCGGGGTGAATGCCGGCCTGGGAACCATTGCCGTCGCCCTTATGTTTGAATAACCTGAATTTGTACTCTTCGAACGATTTTCAATTGCACTATCGTTTTTAATCAAAATTTTCTGTTAATACATTAACAAATTCAGCAGGCAATTTTCTAATTTAGCTGCCGAAATAGATTAACAGTGATTAAAAACACCTAATGGTAAACAAAGAACTACTTGATCCGAATAGTATAGTGATCATCGGAGGGTCAAACGACACTTCCAAACCGGGAGGTAAAGTCCTCAAAAATATTGTCGACGGAGGATTTAAGGGAGATATTTATGTTGTAAATCCCAAAGAAACGAGTGTACAGGGATTCCAATGTTATCAGAATGCCGGAGATTTACCGCTTGTGGAATTAGCTATCATCGCCATCGCCGCCAAATATGTTCCTGATACGGTTAAATTACTTGCTGAGGAGAAAAGCACAAAAGCATTCATTGTTATTTCAGCAGGTTTCAGTGAAGAGAGTGAAGCTGGAAGAAAGCTGGAAAATCACTTGGTGGAAATTGTGAACCAGACGGGGGCTTCGCTTATAGGACCTAATGTTACCGGGGTACTCACCCCTGCCTATCATGGGATATTCACTGAGCCGATTCCCAAACTTGATCCCCAGGGCTGTGATTTCATCACGGGTTCAGGTGCCACCGCATGTTTTATTATGGAAAACGGCATTCCCAAAGGGCTTAGTTTTGCCCGCGTTTTTTCAGTTGGGAATTGTGCGCAGATGGGCGTTGAGGATATCCTTCAATATATGGATGAAAGCTATGAGCCGGGGATTAGTCCCAGGGTTAAGCTTTTATACATGGAAAGTATTGAACATCCTGATATCTTACTCAAACATGCATCCTCCCTTATCCTTAAGGGATGCCGTATTGCCGCTATCAAAGCGGGTTCCTCCGAAGCCGGTAGCCGTGCAGCATCCTCTCACACCGGTGCCCTTGCCAGCTCAGATCTGGCTGTAAATGCCCTTTTCAGAAAAGCCGGCATTATTCGCTGTTACGGCCGGGAGGAGCTGATCAATGTAGCATCAGTTCTTATGCATAAGGATTTTTCCGGGAAAAATATTGGGATCATTACTCATGCAGGTGGTCCTGCGGTTATGTTAACCGATGCACTCTCCAAAGAAGGTTTCAATGTGCCTACTATTAATAACCCAAAGAAAGAGGATTTGCTGGAAAAGCTTTACCCCGGCTCATCTGTTGCTAACCCTATAGATTTTCTGGCTACCGGGACTGCCGAACATTTAGGTACTATTATCGATTATTGCGATAAATATTTTGATGAAATAGATGCTATGGCCGTAATTTTCGGAACACCCGGGCTTGCTCCTATTTACAATGAATATACTGTGCTGGATGAAAAAATGAAACAGGCTTCAAAACCTGTCTTTCCTATACTCCCTTCGATTTTTACAGCAAAAAAGGAAGTTGAATTTTTCCTCAGCAAAGGACATATTAATTTTCCGGATGAAGTGCTCTTTGCTCAGGCCCTGGGAAAGATTGCCTCAAGCCCAAAACCAGTCCTGAACGATGGCCCTCAATTTAGTATGGAGAACGGAATAATCCGGAAAGTCATTGACAGAGCAGAGACCGGCTATCTCAGCCCTTCTGAAATCGTTGAACTACTGGACGCTGCCGGCATACCTAGAGTTCAGGAAGCGCTTGCTGAGACTTCCGCTGATGCTGTGAACTCAGCCGATAGAATGGGTTATCCTCTGGTTATGAAAGTCGTGGGACCTGTCCATAAATCTGATGTTGGCGGGGTGAAGCTGAACCTTTCAGATGCCACTGAGGTTGAAAATGCTTTTCATGAAATGATGAAAATTGAAGGTGCAACTAAAGTCCTTTTGCAGCCTATGATGAAAGGCACGGAAATATTTGCCGGAGCCAATTATGAAGAAAAGTTCGGTCACCTGGTCCTTTGTGGCCTGGGAGGAATTTTTATAGAAGCACTTAAAGATTTCTCTTACGGACTTGCCCCCTTAAATTTAGAGGAGGCAACCCGGATGATCATGGAACTGAAAAGTCTTCCGATTTTGAAAGGAATACGCGGACAAAAGGGGATCAGTATTCCCGCATTTGCTGAGGTCATCTCCCGTCTCTCGGGCCTTTTGATTGCTGCTCCTGAAATCCGGGAAATGGACCTCAACCCTCTGATGGCTTTTGGTGATAAAATTGTAGCCGTTGATGCCCGCATACGTATTCAAAAATCTTAAAAAACCGACATTATCATAAATATTATTATTCAGCCATATTTATAAAAATAAAATTTTTATATTTGACTACTTAGGTAAATGCCAGATAAATCAATAAATAAAACCAAACTTATGAAGAATACACCTATCAATTTTGAAATAGCCGAACGTATTATAAGAGAGAGCAAAATTGGCAATGTAGGTACTGCTACGATCAGGGAGATCAAGCGTTTAGTTGATATGATCGAAAAGGAAACGGGTGACCGCTTTGTAAGAATGGAGATGGGAA
The DNA here is from genome assembly GCA_963787195.1 of uncultured Bacteroidales bacterium. Classification (GTDB taxonomy): domain Bacteria; phylum Bacteroidota; class Bacteroidia; order Bacteroidales; family JAGOPY01; genus CAWBCI01. The sequence goes on along the minus strand of CAWBCI010000070.1, from coordinate 105,382 downwards.
TCCCTGGTCTGGCGCCCGTGCAAATCGGAATAGATGCTGAGAAAGATGCCCTTGACCGTGGAATTCCGGCGATTTATCCGGACATATTCGGCATAAGGAGCCTGAAAGTGGAAATATCCAGGTTCGTAAAATTATTTTTAAATAAAGAAGTGAGCCCGGAAGGATGTATACCAACGGTCGGATCCATGCAAGGCAGTTTTGCCTGCTTCATGACTCTCAACCGTATGTATAAGGAGACGAGGAGGTACTTTGTTCCTGGATCCGGGTTTTCCGGTTCATAAACAGCAGGTAAGAGTTTTAGGGCAGGAAGCCATGTCCTTTGATGTTTATAATTACCGGGGAGAAAAGCTCCATGACAAACTCGAATCTTATCTGAAAACCGGGAAAGTATCCTCCATACTCTATTCAAATCCCAATAATCCTTCATGGATATGCTTTACCGACAAGGAACTGAAAATCATTGGTGATCTGGCTACTAAATACAATGTGATCGTGATTGAAGACCTGGCCTATTTTGGAATGGATTTCAGGAATGACTACAGCAAACCTGGCCAGCCTCCCTATCAACCGACTGTCGCAAATTATACTGATAAATACGTGCTGCTGATCTCCAGCTCAAAAGTTTTCAGCTACGCCGGACAAAGGATCGGAATGATGGTCATTTCAGATGCCCTCTTTAATATCGAAGCCCCGGACCTGTTGCGTTACTACAAATTCTCAAAAGTTGGACAGGCCATGATTTACGGCACTCTTTATTCATTGACTTCCGGCACTTCCCACACTCCTCAATACGCCCTGACGGCTATCCTTAAAGCTGCCAATGACGGAGTATTCAATTTCGTGGAGCAATTGAAAGAATATGGAGAAAAAGCTAAAATTATGAAGAAGTTATTTACGGATAACGGCTTTGATATCGTTTATGATAAAGATGAAGAAAAGCCGATTGCCGATGGATTCTATTTTACTTTTTCATATCGGGGATTTAGCGGAGAAGAATTGCTGAATGAACTCATCTTTTACGGGATCAGTGCAATTTCCCTTGCAATTACGGGAAGTGAGCGACTGGAAGGGATCAGGGCCTGTGTTTCCCTGGTAAACAGGAATCAGTTCTCTGACCTGGAATATCGCCTGAAAAAATTTCATGAAAATCATCCTTATTAAACCGGAATTATTTTTATAAAATTATTAGCAATGCAAGGCTTAAAAACCCTTGCATTGTTTGTTTAGAAGCCTTGCTTTGCTCAATTAGGAAATATAATTTAAACCAATTATAAATTGTTCAGAAAGCAGGTAATTAGGACTGAATTGGACGATTGTTCTAAATTATTTTGACTAATTTCGTGCCATGAAATTTTAGATGAAACTGATCTAAATCAAGCAGAATATGGCAAAAGTAAGAGGCGTCATAATCGTGGATGTAGAACGTTGTAAAGGATGTGAAGTTTGCATCGGAGCATGTCCTACGGATGTGATTGATATGGCAAAAGAGGTGAATGGCAAAGGGTATCATTTTGCTTTTATGGCAAATGCAGATGCCTGCACCGGATGCACAAATTGTGCAATCGTTTGTCCTGATGGTTGTATTACCGTCTACAGAAAAAAAATGGAAAATTAATTCGCATAAATCCAAAGCACAATGGGTGAATTAAGATTAATGAAAGGTAATGAAGCGATAGCCGAAGCCGCTATACGCGCTGGGGTTGATGCATATTTCGGATACCCCATCACCCCGCAGTCGGAGGTCATCGAATATCTGACCGCCGAGAAGCCGCAGGAAAGGACCGGGATGGTCGTACTTCAGGCTGAAAGTGAAGTAGCGGCTATCAATATGGTTTATGGGGCAGCCGGAACGGGGAAAAAGGTCATGACCTCTTCTTCAAGCCCCGGAATAAGTCTCAAAATGGAAGGCATTTCTTATATGGCCGGTTCAGAGCTTCCAGGCGTGATCCTGAATGTTGTCAGGGGCGGCCCCGGATTAGGCACTATCCAGCCTTCTCAGGCCGACTATTTCCAGGCCACCAAAGGTGGCGGGCATGGAGATTACCGCCTGATTGTGCTGGCGCCTTCATCTGTCCAGGAAATGGCTGATTTTCTCAGCCTGGCATTCGACCTGGCCTTCAAATATCGCAATCCGGTTATGATCCTCAGCGATGGGGTAATCGGACAGATGATGGAGAAAGTGAAACTTCCCGATCCGGTAGCCCGGCTGAGCGATGCTGAAGTTATCAGGAACAACCCCTGGGCGACCACAGGAAGAGCCGGAGGCAGGGAACGTAATATTATAACTTCCCTTGACCTGGATCCCTCGCGCCAGGAAAAACACAATATCCACCTGCAGGAAAAATACAGCCGCATGGAGCAGGAAGAGGTCAGGTATGAAAAATTCCAGTGCGACGATGCAGAATATCTCTATGTTGCTTACGGATCAAGTGCCCGTATCGCTCAGAAATCTGTTCAGCTGGCAAGAAAAAAAGGCATAAAAGCCGGGCTGCTCAGGCCAATCACACTCTTCCCTTATCCTAAGAAAGTTATAGCTGAACTGGCAGGACAGGTAAAAGGAATGCTGGCAGTTGAACTGAGTGCAGGTCAGATGGTGGAAGATGTCAGACTGGCTGTTAACGGCAGGATACCTGTGGAACATTTTGGACGTATGGGCGGTATGCTTCCTTCACCGGAAGAGGTATTGAATGCACTTGAACAAAAATTGATCGGAGGATAAGTTATGGACGAAAAAATATTTGCTGAAATAGCAGCACCAGAAAACCTGGTTTATAAAAAAACTGATCTGATGACCGACAAATACCTGAGCTATTGCCCGGGATGCGGACATGGAACAACCCATCGGATCATTATGGAAGTGATTGAAGAGATGGGTCTATTAGAAAATACCATCGGGATTGCCCCGGTAGGATGCTCTGTCCTGGCCTATGAATTCATGAACGTAGATATGCAGCAGGCTGCACATGGCAGAGCTCCGGCATTGGCTACCGGCATCAAAAGGACATGGCCCGACAAAGTCGTATTTACCTACCAGGGCGATGGAGATCTTGCTGCTATTGGGACAGCTGAAACTATTCACGCCTGTAACAGGGGCGAAAACATTGTGATCATCTTCATCAATAACGGGATTTATGGGATGACCGGTGGCCAAATGGCACCGACAACCCTGGAGGGCATGAAATCTTCCACTTCACCTTATGGCAGGGATGTTAAAACGATGGGATACCCGCTTAAAATGACTGAACTGGTAGCTCAGCTTCCAGGAACCCGTTTTGTTACACGGCAGGCTGTCCATACTCCTGCAAATGTCAGAAAAACGAAAAAAGCCATTCGCATGGCTTTTGAAAACCAGGTTAATAAAAAACCCGGGCTGTCATTCGTTGAAGTAGTTTCCAACTGTAATTCAGGTTGGAAAATGACCCCGGTGCAGTCAAATGAATGGATGGTCGACAATATGTTCCCATTCTTCCCCCTGGGAGATATTAAAGTTGACGGAGAACTGGTCAGCAAATAATGATTTAAAATCTGAAAAATTATGACCGAAGAAATTATTATAGCAGGTTTTGGTGGACAGGGAGTTCTTTCAATGGGAAAAATCCTGGCCTATTCCGGAATCATGCAGGATCAGGAAGTTAGCTGGATGCCTTCTTATGGCCCTGAAATGCGCGGCGGTACCGCAAATGTGACCGTGATACTCAGTGATGAACGCATATCCTCACCTATCCTGACCTTGTTCGATACAGCCATTATACTGAACCAGCAATCGATGGACAAGTTTGAACCCATGGTCAAACCAGGCGGACTGCTGATTTATGACGGGAATGGCATCACACGCCACCCTTCCAGGAAGGACATTAAAATATATCGTGTTGATGCAGCCGATGAAGCTGCCATCATGGGCCTTGCAAAAATCTTTAACATGATAGTCCTTGGAGCTTATCTGAAAATCAAGCCGGTGGTGACACTTGAAAATGTAGTCCAGGGACTTAAAAAGTCGCTTCCTGAACGCTATCATCATATGATAGCCGACAATGAAAAAGCTCTCAAGAGAGGAATGGAAATCATTACTCAGGTGCAAGCATAATCCTGATTTATAATATTATTTATTAAAACTTCCCTCTTTGTTGAGGGAAGTTTTTTTTTACACATCCGGGAAAAAAACTACTTTTAGAAAAATTTTCCTGTTTCATGAGGAAACCCAAATACAATAAAGTACCCAGGTTTTATGGATTGAGAATCTATACAATCTCTACAATGTTGTATTTCTTCCTCGTATTTCCCGTTGCCGGCATACTCCTCTTTAAATATATTCCGGATTATATGCAACGTAATAATTTGCCCGGAGGGAATACCGAAAATTCAGAACTAAAAAAAAATGATCCGGCTGATTCACTTCTTCAACTGGGATTAATTCTGGGACGTGATACCCTTGGATATACAAACCAGGTTGTAGCAGCTGACACTACTGCCATCAGAAATGAAATCGTAGCTGATAATCCGGAAGCCAGAACTCAGATAGGAGGCACTGTAGCTTTGCTCGTGCGCTTGCTGCTCATCAGTTTTATCCTTGGATTTGCCTTTAATCTTCCTTTTAAAATATATTTCAGCCGAAAACGAAAAAATAAAACCATACCTCATAAACTGCAACATTTTTGTAAGAAATTCCTGCTCAAATCTGCTTTTATCAATACTGCCATTCTCTTCCTATCCTATGGGATTACTATCGGATATATGCTTTATTTCCTCTTGTTCGGAAAACATATAGAGGATATCAACCGTCAGTTTTATATACAATTCTTTTTTATTACTGTCCTGGCTTCCCTCCTAACCCTCATGCTGGTCTATTTCTGGCAAAAACATCGTGTACATATCCGATATCTGGAACAAGTATTTTCGCAGGATGAATTACGAAAACGAATTTTCACCCCCAAGCCCGGACGAATCCGTAACAGGTTATGGGTCGCCAGTGCCATGACTACCCTGTTGCCACTATTGATAGTAATCTTTTACCTCTTTCTCAGTTTGACCCAGGTGAAAGAATTGGACATTAATAACCTGAACAAAGATGAACTGAATATTCTGCTGGGAAAATATACTGCCCTGAACCTGTCTATTGACCTCGAAACTGTCAATAGTCTGTATTATGTGAATGCCATCAACAGCGTTTTGATGTTACTCGGGATATCTACCAGCATCCTGATCGCCCTCACCTATATCGTATTGTTTGTTATGTGGACTACCGAAGATATCGTATTCCCTGTGAGGGAATTGCTGGCGAATATGCAGAAAGCTGGCCGGGGAGAACTGGATAACCTGAGTATAGTCAGGACAAATGATGAAATAGGGGTCCTGACCGAAGGTTATAACGAGATGTCGAACCGCTTAAAAAATTATTTCTATTCCCTTAATAACATTAACAAAGCCAATGCCCGGTTTGTGCCTAAACAGTTCCTCGAATTCCTGGGGAAGGAAAGTATCACTGATATTCAGCTGGGAGATCAGGTTCAGAAGGAGATGACCGTCTTGTTCAGTGACATCAGGGATTTCACTTCCATGTCCGAAAAAATGACACCCAAGGAAAATTTCGATTTTCTGAATAACTACCTCGGATATATGGAACCGGTGATAAGGAATAACAATGGTTTCATTGATAAATTCATTGGGGATTCAATCATGGCCCTCTTTCCTGAAAAAGCCGAAGACGCTATTAATGCGGCTATCGAAATGAGGCTAAAGCTAATAGAATTCAACGATATTATGGAACAATTTGGAAAACCGCTTGTTAATAGTGGGATAGGGATACATAGTGGTTTACTTATGCTGGGTATTATAGGGGGAGAAGGCCGTATGGACGGAACAGTTATCTCCGATGCGGTGAACCTGACTTCAAGAATAGAAGGTTTGACTAAAGTTTACGGTAGTTCGATCGTAATTACAGAAGATACATTGATAAGACTAAGTGATCCAAGCCAGTATAATTTTCGTTACCTGGATGTGGTTAAAGTTAAAGGCAAGAAGGAAGCGGTTTATATTTTCGAGATACTGGACGGAGACCCGGATGAATTAAAAATGCTAAAAATTAACTCTAAAGAAGATTATGGAAAGGCTATGCAAGCCTATAAAAAACAGGAATTCAACTCAGCCCGGAAAATATTTGAAGATCTTTGTCAAAGGAACCCTTCTGACAAGGTAACACAGCTTTATATCGAAAGATGTAAAAGAAATATAGAGACGGGAGTACCCGATCACTGGGACGGAGTTGAAATTTTTGACACAAAATTCTAGATATACCAAAATATTTAATACTTAAGTCAGGGGCTCAAATTTAATATGTAACAATCGGCTCTGTTTAACCGGACCGGAAGAACAAAGTCTTTAAACTAATACAGATGAATTTTGATGGAGCTAAAAACTTTATTTTCAACAGACTGAAAAAAGAACTTGATCCGAGGCTGAGCTATCATTCCGTGGAACATTCAATAGATGTGCTGGATTCTGCAATTTTACTTGCTGATATGGAAGGGCTTGGAGAGGATGACACTTTAATGCTGAAGACCGCTGCCATATTCCATGATTCGGGCATGCTCCGAACTTATATCGGTCATGAAGATGCAAGTATAGAGATAGCAAGAGAAATCCTCCCCTCCTTCAGCTATCCTGCACACTCCATTGATTTGATCTGTAAAATGATCTATACTACCAAATTACCTCAGAGTGCCCTCACTCTGCTCGAGAAAATAATTTGTGATGCGGACCTGGATTACCTGGGTAGACCTGACTATTTCATGATAGCCCATCAACTTAAATATGAATGGACTATGATGAATATTCACCCAACAACATTGTTGGAATGGTACAAGATACAGGACAAATTTCTCTCAGGTCATGATTATTTCACAAAATCGGCTATTGAATTAAGGCAGGAGTATAAAATGAAAAACCTGGCGGAAATCAGGGAACTCCTGAACCTGGAAAAATAAAATCATCAAATATTTAAAAACAAATTTTAGTCTTATATTTGTCATATATTAATCTGTAAACGTCAAATCCTTTCTAGTAATGGAAACAAATAGAGAACATATCTTTCTGGTCCCTACCGATTTTTCGGAAGTATGCACTAATGCAGCAAGACGGGCAGCATCCCTGGCTAAAGAAGTGAATTACAAAATTGCGCTCTTGCATGTTGTTGATAAAAACACAAAAGCAGAACTAAAAAAAGAAAATAAGGGGGTTGACTGGATCGAGAATAAGCTTAAAGCTTTAGCAGATATGCTTAAAGATGAGTATGGCATACAATCGAGCATCTTTGCTAAAGAAGGGGATATCTTTTCGACTATCGCTAATGTCGCGCAGGAACTAAATGCCCAACTCATTTTTCTTGGAACGCATGGGAAAGTTGGGATGCAAAAACTCACTGGTAGCTTTGCATTGAAAGTCGTATTAAGTTCTGAGGTGCCTACCATTGTTGTTCAGAAAAGACAGTACGAAAAAGGCTTTGATAAAATTGTACTCCCAATGACCAGCGATTCAGGGCCCTGGAATAAAACTAAATGGGCCGCTTATATTGCCAAAGAATTTAATGCCGAGATTCTGATACTGACCCTTCCAAGTGATGAAATGGATGACGTGACAACCATGATTTCAAACCATTTCAAAGTTAATGATGTTAAATACAGCATCAAGATCGCAGATAAAGGCTCGAGTTTTACAAAACAAGTGATTGATTATGCAACTGAAACCAATTCCGGATTGATCATGATCATGACCAGCCCTGATAAAGGATTGGGATCTTTTTTCCTTGGAAGTTATGATGAAGATTTGATCTTCAACCCCTCACAGATACCCGTTATGTGTATAAATCCAAGGGACTTCAACTGGAAAAAAATAGTTCCCAGATAAAACACATAATTTGAAGTATTCCGGGATTTTCCCGGCATAAAGTCCAGGTTTTATTTTACGAACCTAATTTAATCAGTTATACATAGCTTTATGGCAAACAGAAGAAATAATATCCTCCTGGTTCCGACAGATTTCTCTGAAATATGTCAAAATGCCATCGACCATGCAGTTGATTTAGCATCCCAGGTTAATTTTAAAGTTACACTGCTCCATATCATCGACCGTGATAGCCGGGCTAAATCCGAAGAAAATCCCTCTTCCGGCGCTGAATTTAAACTCCAACAAATAGTTGACAAGATTCGGAATGAATCCGGTATTACTGCAGATTTTATTATCCGGGAAGGAAATATTTTTGATGATATCGGTGAAGTTGCCAAGGAAATTGGGGCCAATATGCTCATATTAGGAACTCATGGAAAAAAAGGATTGCAATATCTTTTCGGAAGCCACGCTATGAAAGTGATTGCCCATTCTCCAGTGGCAGTGATTGTTGTCCAGAAACGTAAGATTTCCCACAACGGATACCAGAAACTTGTTTTCCCTGTCGGACTGTACACTGAAGCTCGTCAGCAGGTCTCCCATGCTATTGCTGCATCGCATATGTTTGGAAGTGATATTTTAATGTTTCAGCAAGTTTCACCCAATGAAGATGATAATAGCAAGATAGGTATTATCAGTAAGCAAATTGAAAAGGAATTTGAAGACCATGATGTTAAGTTCACTGTAGCAAGTGCCGGCAAGACAAGTAATTTCAGCAAGCAATTAATTGATTTCGCCATTACAAACAATGCCGATCTGATCCTGATGATGACTGACAGCAATATAAACAATCCGGATTTCAATAACAGTTCATGGAGCGAGCAGTTGATCTTTAATGATGCCCAGATACCTGTCATGTGCATAAATCCGACTTATATCGGACAGATATATTTTTCACTTTAAATAATTGGAACTTATACTGAAAGCTAAATTAAAAAGTCAGCCCAAATGCTGGCTTTTTTAATTTTTTTTTGAATATAGAATAAACGGCGAATATGAATGATTTTCTTCTGAAATACTGGAAAACAAAGCCCCTTTTATCTATCATTTGGCTCGCTCTCATATTCCGTCTGATCGCGGTCATATTTTCAAGGGGTTACGGAATGCACGACGATCATTTCCTGGTGATTGAAACGGCCCAGTCATGGCTCGATGGTGCTTCCTACAATAACTGGTTTAAAGAAAGTGCTTTAGGACAGGAACCTACCATACTGAATTTCTTATATGCGTCTATCCATTACATGCTGTTTTATCTGTTTTCACTCATAGGTATTCGTGATCCTGAGGTGAAAATGTTCTTCGTCAGGCTAATCCATGCTGCCTGGTCAATGATCACAGTGATTTACGGTTATAAGATCACCGAAAAGCTGGCCGGGGAAAATGCCGCCCGTAAAGCAGGGCTCCTCTTAGCTCTCTTTTGGATGATGCCCTTTTTCGGTGTCCGCAACCTGGTTGAAATTGTATGTATTCCCTTTATGATGCTTGGATATTGGTATATCCTTATAGCCAGGGAACGAAAACACTATGATCTGACTTTTTTCCTTGCCGGACTTTTATTCGGATTTGCCTTTGCCATCCGCTTCCAGACAGCCATTATCGCGGGTGGGATCGGTTTAGTCCTGCTCTTCAGGAAACAATTCAGGGAAACTATCCTCTTCGGTGCAGGCGTATTACTCGTCCTTTTAATATTCCACGGCCTGGTAGATTATATTATTTGGGGTGCCCCTTTTACAGAATTTAAAGTCTACGTAACCCACAATATTAATCACCGGATGGATTATAATGTGGGGCCATGGTATACCTATATCCTTCTGATGTTAGGCGTGCTCATTCCACCTGTAAGCTTTATGCTGATTTATGGATACCTCAGGACCTGGAAAAAATATGTTTTATTCTTTCTTCCAACTTTCCTCTTCTTTGCTTTTCATTCTTATTTTCCAAACAAACAGGAAAGATTTATTCTGCCCATTTTACCCTTTATTTTGATATTAGGGACCATAGGTTGGGAAACTTACAAGAATAAATCCCTTTTCTGGCTGAAGCACAAAAAATGGATACGGGGATCCTGGATTTTTTTCTGGCTAATCAACATTATTCTTCTCATAATTTTTTCAACTACCTTTTCCAAAAAAGCGAGAGTTGAATCCATGACTTATCTTTCAAAATACCACGGCATTAAAGCAATTCTTCTGGATGATGAAAGGCGCACAGATGCAACTATGATGCCCTTTTATTATCTTGGACAATGGCCAAAAGTTTACCAGGTAACTCCAGCCCATCCACTTTCAGGTTTAGAAAAGCAATTAAAACTTAAACAAGCTGAGCCATCCTTTGTTTTATTCTTCGGAGAGAAGGATTTACAGGCAAGGCTTGATAGTACCGAAAGAGTTCTTCCGGGCCTGGTGTATGAAACTATTATTAAACCAAGTCTGGTGGATCATGTCTTGCAAGTCATGAACCCGGTGAACAACAATCCTTCCATCATAATATACCGGAATACGGATATATTTCCGGACAAGCATTAGTACGCCATGAACCAGGAAGAAGCAAAAATACGAATGCAGCAGCTCGCAGCAGAAATTGACAGGCATAATTACAATTATTATATCCTTTCACAGCCTTTAATCAGTGATTATGATTTTGATATGCTGATGCAGGAACTGATGCGGCTGGAAAAGGAATATCCGGAGCTGGCAGCCCCCGACTCCCCTACCCTACGTGTAGGCGGAGACATTACCAAGGATTTTGTACAGGTCCCCCACAAATATCCCATGCTTTCGCTGAGCAATACTTATTCGGAAGATGAGATCCGGGATTTCGACAGCCGCGTCCGGAAATCCCTGGATGAATCCCCGGAATATGTTTGTGAATTAAAGTATGATGGAGTCGCCATAGGATTGACATATAAGGATGGCCTGTTGGTTCAGGCTGTAACCCGCGGCGATGGTGAAAAAGGAGATGATGTGACTACCAATGCAAAAACTATCCGCAATATTCCCTTACGCTTGAAAGGAGATTTTCCTGAGGAATTTGAGATCAGGGGCGAGATATTCATGCCATTGAAAAGTTTTGAAGATCTCAACTCTGAAAGGGATGAAATAGGTCTCCCTCCATTTGCCAATCCACGGAATGCAGCTTCGGGAAGTTTGAAAATGCAGAATTCGGCCGAAGTATCCAGGAGGAACCTGGATTGCTACCTTTATTATATGCCGGGTAAAAACCTGCCTTATGACAATCATTATCAAAATCTCCTGAAAGCCCGTGACTGGGGCCTGAATATCCCGAATTATATAGCCAAATGCAGAAATATTGATGATATTTTCAGTTTTATCAAGGAATGGGATAAGGGCCGTGATGAACTTCCCTTTGATATTGATGGGGTTGTGATAAAAGTTAATTCAATAAGGCAACAGGAAGAACTGGGATTTACTGCAAAATCACCCCGCTGGGCCATTGCTTATAAATTTAAAGCTGAGAGTGTTTCCACACTACTGCTTTCGATTGATTTCCAGGTCGGCCGGACCGGGGCTATCACACCGGTTGCCAACCTCAAAGCTGTACAACTAGCCGGCACAACCGTGAAAAGGGCCTCTCTGCATAATGCCGATATCATAGAAAAACTTGATCTTCGCATTGGCGATCATGTTTTTGTGGAAAAAGGCGGTGAGATTATTCCAAAAGTTACCGGGGTCGATATGGATAAGCGCAAAGACAATGCTGTTAAAGTGCAGTTTATAAGCCATTGCCCTGAATGTGGTACTAAACTTATCCGTGCTGAGAACGAAGCAGCCCATTATTGTCCCAACGAACTCGGATGCCCCCCGCAGATAAAAGGTAAACTTGAACACTTTATTAGCCGGAAGGCAATGAATATCGATAGTCTGGGGGAAGGGAAGGTTGAATTACTTTATGAAAAAGGCCTGGTCTTGAATGTGGCCGATCTTTATGACCTTAAATATGATGAACTTATTGGTCTGGAAAAAACTTTCGAAGGTGAAGAAGGTAGTAAAGCCCGTAAGATAAGTTTCAGGGAAAAGACTGTGAAAAATATTCTGAATGGCATAGACCAATCAAAGTCCACCCCTTTTGAAAGGGTTCTTTATGCCCTTGGAATAAGGTATGTCGGGGAAACAGTTGCTAAAAAACTCGTTCAGCATTTTGGCGATATTGACAGCATGAAAGCAGCTTCTTATGAAGAGCTTACGAATGTCGAAGAAATCGGTGAAAAAATAGCGGCCTCGGTAGTGGAGTATTTTCAGAATGAAAAAAGCCAGGAGATCATCAGAAGACTGCGTTCAGCCGGTGTCTCTTTCCGGACCGACATAAGCGGCCGGCAAGTCATTGAGGACAAGCTCGGAGCTAAGTCATTCGTGATCAGCGGGGTATTTTCGAAGTTCACCAGGGATGAATTGAAAAAGATGATAGAACAATACGGGGGCCGGAATACCAGCTCCATCTCCTCCAAAACCGATTACCTTCTTGCGGGGCAGGAAATGGGGCCTGCCAAACTGAAGAAGGCCCGTGACCTAAATATTCAAATCATTTCCGAAGATGACTTCCTCGAAATGATTAAATAAACTACCCCACCGTAAGCAGTGGGGTAGTTTAAGGAACTATCTCGTATTTACCTCAGGAGAAATTGAATTTAATACCGTTAGATCCAGAATATTATTTTAATATGATCGCACGCTGGAAGCTCCCGATGTGCTGGCATCAATGGTAGCCCCTCCTTTATAACGTATGGATGAAGCACCCGAAGCATCAATTTTAAGTTTGGAACTTGCATTCACTTTCATGGTACTTGCCCCACTGGCATCTATTGTCAAATCAGAGACCGTAAAATCCTCCATGTTAATTTTAGATGCTCCCGATGCATCAATATAGGCTTTATCGCAAGTGCCTTTTAACTTAAGCTCTGATGCACCGCTGAAATCCGTGTTCAGTTTGTTAACTTTTAAATCCATCTCCAACTCCGAAGCACCACTAAGATCCAGTTTCAAATCCTGAAAATTCATGGCATTTTCACCCTCTAAGTCAACTGCCCCACTCAATTCTATATAATTCAACTCTTTAAATGTGAGATATATATTCAATTCACCTATATTATTGATCCTTTTGTCCACATATATCTTCAATGTATTCCCACTGACTTCAGTCTTGATATGATCTATGATATCTTCATCCGCTTCTATACTTAGCGACTCGGTATTCCCCTGACTGAGGTAGACATGAAATGCGCTGCTTATGTCAAGGGCCGTGAAGCCTGAGACAGCACGGTCTACTTTCACTGTTCTGGAATCCAGGCCTTTTTGAAAGCCTGTGGCCATTGATGTTACAGCCGGAAAGGCAATTAAAATCATGCTTAGGGCTATGCCTGCTAAAATGGAATTTCTTGTTTTCATTTAAAATATTGATTAGTTATAAATTATTATTATCCAATTATTTAAAATCGATAGAGACATCCCCGTTTTTACTTTCTATGCTCAGAGAAGCTGAGGGGTTCTTGCCTTTTCCTATGATACCTTTATAAATGTTCGTGGTAAAGCCCTGTTCAACATGGTTAATGGAAGCATTGGATGAAGGATAATCCAGGTCCCCGAACTTGAGGCTTGCATCAAGATTGAAAGCTACAGAAGCTTCAAATGTCAGGTCCGCATCACAGAAAGAGTTCTCAATTTGTCCCTTACCAAAACTGGCTGAAATATCCCGAAGCTTAAGTCCTCCATAGCTGACATCAAAGTCAAAAGATCCTTTCACAGCATCAAATTCCATGTCAGAAAAACGGCCTGTGGCAGTGCCATCAGTCGAACCTATCTCCCCGAATTTAACTTCATCATACTGGGAGTCCAGTTTGAGTAATTCAACCTTGTCAACGTCAATGCCTGAAAAGCGGCTATGCAGGTTCAGTTTATTCACGCCAGTGGAATTAAATTTGCCGTATTGAATATCCACAGATGCATCCTTAATATATTTGATAGTGGCATTTGTAAATTTGATAGTCAGATCGTTACTTGAACTGTTCAGTGCATTGATATTGATTTCACCGTATTCCACTAAAATTTTGGAATTCCCTTCCACTTCATCCATGAGGAGATTCCCGAATTTATTGGTCATATCAATATTTACCCATTTAGGCAACATGATATTATAATCTATACTGAATTCATTATTGTTGCCATTGATGTTACTGATCGAAGTGCTTCCTTCAACCCGGTTACGGTTTCCACTAAGTTGCACATTGATTTTATCCAGCACTTTCTGGGCCCTTTCCTGGGAGGAAGAAGTCACCTTAACGGTCACATTGATAGAAATACTGTTTTGATCCCAGTTTTCACATACTACATCACCAAATTTATTGGAAATCACCAGGGTAGCATTTTTATCTATATCATATTTTTCTTTGTATGTCTTCGTATAATCATCCTTTGCAGCAAAGGTGACATTGACAAAGACGAAGAGCAATAAACCCGTCAAGGTGGCAAGTCTTAGGTTTAGATTCATTTTTTTCATTTTTATAAGGTTTGATGAATAATTGTTATTACGTGAATTAAGTTTTTCATTTTACTTGGTGTTTACTCAGATATTTCGCAAACGTCTCAGTATATCGTCCAGCAAATCGGATTTCGTTTTATAATTGACAATCAGGGCATTCTTGATTTTATCATTGCCCTGATCATTTTTCAGTTCATTTTCAAGGCGCTTTGAATTTGAGTCCAATTCATTGATTTGTTTTTCAGCCATACGTCTGACGTCCGCAGCTTCTTCAGGAGAGAGGGTACTTTCGCTTATCTTATTGAGTTTTTTAGTGGTTTCCTGCCCATAGTACATCTTGACTTCCTGCAATTCAAGCGGTAAATCATTCCCGTTTACATTAACTGAATTTTGTTCAGGGTTGAGGAAGTAAAAAACAACGGTAAGACCCATAAGCACGACAAGCACGGCTGCGATTTTCGCTATCCGGTAACTGAAGACAGATGGGCGGGGGGCAGCCGCAGGATTCAAGGATCCGAGCTTTTGCTCGAAGCGTTGCAGGTGTCCTTCCGGCGGTTCTGCACCGTCGAAGAGGTCCCTGTTCTTTTTGATTTTATCATCCAGCAGAGTCATATTTTTAGTTTTAATTTGATTTATAATAAGATCCGTCCTGATGTTTTTCGCTTAGGAGTTCCAGCAATTTTTTCTTTGCCCTGAAAAAGCGTATCCGGGACAGATTGTTGTTAATATTCATGATCTGCGCAATTTCTTCGTGATCATAACCTTCCAACAGGTGAAGCGATAGAATGATGCGGTAATTGTCGGGCAAACTGTGGATAGTGGCCCTTATCTCCTCCACCCTGCTTGAAAGCACCAGCATATAATCCTCTTCATCCCCATTCCCGTTTGGCATTTGTTCGTCAATTTCGTCCAGCGAGAGTACTTCTTTTGAACGCTTCACTGAATCTATCGACCGGTTAATCACTATCTTTTTCAGCCATGAACCAAAACTGGCTTCCCCCCGGTAAGAATCAATCCGCCTGAAAGCATCCAGGAATGCTTCCTGCATGACGTCCTCAGCTTCCGCGGTATGGTTAACTATCCTGAGTGCAGTATTGTACATGGCTTTATAATATAATTTGTAGATCTGTAACTGGGCTTTCGGGTCGTTTTCCCGGCAAGCCTTGATCAGCTCTTCGTGTATATTTTTTACAGCTGTTTCCAAAAGATGTTGATTTAATGAAAAGACTCTGAGAATTCTTAAATGTTACAATTTTCAGGGAAAATTCCCTATAAAATTTGTAAATATGATAAAGTATTGTTTTTCAGTATAAAACATCTTCATTATTACTATAAAATTAATTATTTATAGTATGTTTTTTAATAGATGAAGCAGAAGATTCATGCTTATCAATTAAAATCCCCAAGCTAAAGTCAGATATATTTAACAGAATATGAACTAATTAAAAATAATAAAAAAAAAAGTGCCTATCCGACAGGTATATTTTTCGATGAGATGGATTAATAAACATGTTGAAGAAAATTATGCCGTGAATAATTTGAAGCTGAGGCCAGCCTTGAGCGGCATAAAGATGGAAATGACTTAGAAATAAACTACCCCGCCGCAAGCAGCGGGGTATCTTAAGGAAATATCTCTTATCCGTCTCGAGAGACGGGGAATTTAGTCCCATTCGATCCCGAATAAGACTTCGTCTTTTCGGGATCAATTCGACTAACAATTTTTTCTTCGCTTCGCTTGAAAAAATTGAGTCTCATTGATTAAAACATTCAGGTTGTCTTTCCTGAATTCTTTTCTAATCCCCTTTTTTTTTTACAAAAGGTAGCCCGTGGTGCCGGGCTACCTTTCTTTAGTTAAATAAATTTTAAGTACAGATCAAGCTTTAAAACTGCCAGGATCTTCTATTTTCATAAAATATTACATATCAGAGCTACCCTGCAGTTTCTTGCCATCTTCCATGATGACAGAGTAGGTATAGCCGGCTCCGAAGTCCTTATCCAGCCCTATTTTACCTTCAAAAGTTACGATAGAACTGTCCTGTGCAATATCATTGGTAGTGATAGTAAGGTCGTAATTATCCCCATCGCTGGTGCCATCCTGAATATGTATCCAGTTCTTTCCAAGTATCCCGGTGTTCACCTTGGTCACTTTTCCCCTGACCTTAACAGTTTTGCCGGCATATTTCCCTTTATTGGAATATAATTCAGCTATCGTTATACCATCACTTGGAGGGTTGATTTTTAAATCCAGTTTGCTGGTAGTAGTACCTTTGGAATGATCATATTCTTTGGGCATAGTCTGGCCGCCAATGCTAGTTGGTTCCTTGCTGAATTCCTGCACAAGTACGAGGCTTTCAAATGTTTTATCCAATTCCTTACTCTGAAAATTTTTCATTTCCAGACCACCTTCATAATAGAGGGTTTCTCCCGGAGCATAGCTTCCTTTGCCAGTGGCAACCCAATAGTCATTCTTATTTTCAGTCACTCTCAAATAGGTATAGGTATTTCCCTGAACGACCTCATCCACAACAACTTTATGCATATCTGGGAGAGTAGCGGTCTGTGCCGGCTGTTCCGGTGTATTATTACAGGAAAAAAGAATAAATCCCAGTCCTATCACTAAAATGGCAGAAAAAAGTCTCATTTTCATCATTAATCCTTTCATAAAAATTTAATAAAATTTATTATTTATATTGATTTATTTACACAGAATATGATGATTTTCATTTATTTATAAATCAAGAAATTATCATCATAATTTATGAACCAGACTATGTCCGGTAAAACACTTCAAAAATATTCAATATTTTCGATATATAATCCTCCAGTTAAAAAAAACCAATTATATAAGACAGTATAATATTTAAAAAAATCTTATAAATGATTCGCTATAAGAGAATTTATCATCATTTGGTAAAAGTATCCATCACATCGTTCAGGCTCTTACGGCATACTTTGCAAAATTCCATATGCCGCGTGAACATGATGCAATCGAGCTGTGGACGGTAGAGGCCCTTGGGCGTATAACCGCCACCTTCAAAAGCACCTACCTTATCTTTATATTTATCCTGAGAGAAGATTTCATCCTCCCTGTTCTTTTCTATTTGGAACAGATTTTCTACTACAGCTTCAGGCACTTTTGCCTTGCGCAGACTATCTCTTTCCTTCTGGACACCATATTCATAAGCATCAAATTCGGTTTTATTCCATGGTGTGGGAATTGGGGTACCTTCTTCCACCAGGGATTTCCATTTCAAATTAGCCGGATCCAGCAAGGCGGTAATATTGGTTTCCCAGGGCTCAACTTTTATTTCGGGAACTTCATAGGCTACCGCTGAAGTGTAATATTCATCAGCAAGGGCAGCGATATGATGGCCGAGTTCATGCACCATAATATAATCCGAAAACTTATTATCAACCGAAACCGTGGTATAGAGATTATAGATCCCTCCGCCTCCATAGGTCTTTTCATTTATGAGGATTACCATGAAATCATAGGGCACCTGGCTCGCCACGTCCCTTACGGTGCGGTTGTCATAAGTCAGCACATAACGCTCCGAATCAAAGCTGCTGTAGTGCGTAGATAAGGGTGTGCGTTTGAAAATACCCGGGTGTGGTTTGGTAACCCCTGATTCTTCGCCGGGAGTCTCCACAGCCCGGATGTTAATATCAGATTTCCTGGATTTGTAAGGTTCGGTTTCAAGTAAGACATCGGTAAGTCTCTTTGCATCATCCCTGAATTTCTGCATTTCATCTTTTGAGTATCCATCGCCAAGGACTACAAGATCCACTTTCAGGTTTGCCGGTCCGTTGTCGGCAATGACATCCACTTTGTTGGTATGTTTAATATCAGCCGGGTTGACCTGGCGGGAGGCCGGGTCAATATCATTCGTCCAGATCGTCTTGAAATTATTCTGTTCGTCCCTTCGCTTCATCAGAATTGTAACAGGGCCTTTGGGCCATGGGAAGCGAATAGATTCATGAAAAGTCCCATAGCGGGTTTCCGCTTCAGGGATGGTCTGCCACTCCCCGAAAACACTTGCAAATCCCCGGGAATAAAGCAATATGCCTGATTTCTTATCGATCACTTCATAAAAGTACAAACCCAGTTTGAGTGGGTCTATCAAAATGGTTTTGCTTCCGGGCCAGGGTCCGTCCGACACAACCTGGTCAACTGCAAACTCTTCACCTTTAGCATTCCCGGTATGAAAATAGTCCATACGCATAGTTTTATCCGTGAAGAAATCGCCAAAAATCACGTTTCCGTTATTTATCACGGTCACTTCCTGAACAGGAACTTTTGAAGCTATCTCTTTAGCTTCGTATGACTGGCCGGAAGGTGTACAGGCCGATAATAACAGCCCTGCTGCAAATAATTGTATTATTTTTTTCATTGGCATTAGTTTAATGAATAGATGCATAAAGATAAGAAAGACAGGGGAAGCTTGATGTTTAGTTATATTGATAAATGTTTCAATTTATTTATAAAGGAAACGCTTGATACTCCTTTTTGGGGTTTTGATAAATTCTTTATCCAGAATTTCTAAAGAACTGACATTAATGTAACCAGGGAGTTTCTGATTCACAGCTTTTAAATGCTGGTCCATTATCATCGGAATGTCTTCCTTGCTGATATTTTCCTTCTCCAGAACCTCCTGATCAGGATAGATTATGGCAATTAGCTTACCTTTTCGCTCCACAACAAGTGATTCAGCCACCGCGTATTTATTATTGAAGAGCGATTCAATTTCTTCAGGATAAATATTCTTGCCATTAGGGCCTAAAATCATACTTTTATTTCTGCCTTTAATAAACACATTATTATTCTTGTCCAGCAAACCCAGATCTCCTGTATGCAACCATCCCCTTTCATCCAGTATATGATCAGTAGCCTCCTGGTTCTTATAATAGCCATACATCACATTTTCACCTTTCACAAGGATCTCCCCTGCAATCCTCTCAGGCCGGATCGAATTGATCTTCATCTCCAGGGTATCAACTACCCTGCCTGAAGAGTCTTTAAGAAACTCTGACCATTTTACATAGGAAATCAAGGGTCCGCATTCTGTCATCCCATAACCCACTGTAAAAGGGAATTTAATCTTTTTAAAGAAACTTTCAGCCTCTTTGTTCAGGGGGGCCCCGCCAATAACCAATTCGCGGAAATTTCCACCAAAAACTATGGTCAGCTTTGCACGGATCTTTTTGAATATTATTTGATTGATGCCGGGTATCCTGAGCAATATTTTCATGTGGGTTTTTGAGACCAAAGGCATGATCTGCTTTTTGTATATCTTCTCTATGACCAGCGGAACTGACAAGATCAAAGAGGGTCTGATCTCTTCAAAAGCCTTCATGATAATCTGTGGTGAAGGGGTTTTGGTTAGGATAGTAATATCGCAGCCGAGAGTAAAGGGGAACAGAAATTCAAATGCACAACCGAAAGTATGGGCCAGAGGAAGGAAGGAAACGATACGGTCGCCCGCATTCAGGGGCATATTCAGCTGCGCAAAACGGATATTGGCAGCCAGGCTGTTATGGGGAAGCATAACTCCCTTTGTGAAGCCTGTAGTGCCTGATGTATAACTAATTACAGCCAACCTGTCGTTCGGGATTTCAGGAAGTTTGAAATTCTCGCGTTCCGCATCCCGTAACTCTGTCGATTTATTTAATTTACAATTATCCAGGATATTTTCAAGATTCTCAATCCTGCTTACAAGCAAATTAAATGTATTCAGTGAAATAACTCCCTGCAAGGCAGGCATTTTTGATTGATCCAGCTTTTCATAAATTGTATCATCCACAAACAATAATATGGAATCGGAATGCACAATTATTTCATGAAGATCATCCGATTTAAAATCAGGAAGGATAGGAACGGCTACTGCACCAAAGGAAACTATGGAGATATAAAGTATCCCCCAACGGGCAGAGTTTTTACCCACAAGGGCTATTTTATCATCTTCCTTTATACCGGCCTCCCTGAAAAGTTTGTGAAGACGCAATATACACATGCCTGTTTCAAAATAGCGGAACGACTCCCCGTTATAGTCGGTCAAGGCAGGATAATCCCAGTTTTTCCTTATACTATCTTCAAAGTATTTAACAAAGTTTTCTTTTAACACGTCTGGTTTTTTGGGTAGGTAAAGGTAAAGAATGAAAGTTAATAAAAATCAAATTAATAATTCTGAACCTTATCTTAACGATCTTCAATATTACATTTTTTATTTATGAGATGCCCGATTAAGGCTAAAAAAAATTGAAATCAGCCATATTATTGAGAAAATAAAGGTTGTTAAATATCAATAAAAAACACTCTTTTCGCTTGCCCCGAATTTTTCCTAATTTTGCAGCCTAATTCATAGCCTGATGGCCCTAATAGATTCATTTGAAAAAAGCGGGAACTTCCTGTTCAAGCATCGGGGACAGATCCCTGTTATTTTATTCCTGGCAGCAGTCCCGGTAGTTTACCTGGGTGCATAATACTGAGCTCACTGAATCTCAGCAAATTATTCTGACTGCTTTTGCTGTAGTGGTCAGCGGATTGGGATTTTTGATCCGTGCCCTGGCGATCGGTACCACTCCCAAGGGAACTTCCGGAAGGAATACCGAAAATCAGGTTGCCGAATCACTCAATACCACCGGGATCTATTCCATGGTCCGTCATCCGCTCTATCTGGGAAATTACCTGATGTGGATAGGGATCGTCATATTCACTTTTAATTTCTGGTTTTTCATTGCTGTTACTCTTGCCTTCTGGCTTTATTATGAACGCATTATGTTTGCTGAGGAAAGATTCCTGGAAAGAAAATTCGGACAATCTTATCTTGATTGGACACAAAAAGTCCCCGCCTTTCTTCCTTCTTCAAAAAATAAAATTAAAAACGAACTTCCATTCTCATTCAAATCCATATTGAGAAGGGAATACTCGGGCATACTGGCAACAGTATTCGGCTTTTTTTTCGTCGACCAGCTTCGTTATTATTTTGCCTACCATGAAATCCTACTCTTCAGGATTTCATTTTACGCCCTTCTGGGAGCGGCTTTGCTAGCCCTCTTGCTTCGCTCCCTGAAACATTATACTGGAATATTGAACGAAGCCGGAAGATCCTGATGAAAATAAATACTTCTGCGCGTATAGGGATCTATCCTATCGTAATCCTTTCGATGGTCTTCTGGGGAATGTCCTTTGTGTGGTCTTCTATCGTTTTGAGGACCTATTCGCCGATCACAACTATTTTCCTGAGACTGATCCTTTCATCGATCATCCTGCTGGCCTTTATCATCATAACGCGCCGCTTTGAAAAGATCCGTAAGGAAGATTATAAATTATTCCTGATCTCATCCTTTTTTAACCCCTTTCTTTATTTTATAGGTGAGAACTACGGACTGAAACTGGCTTCCCCTTCAATAGCAGCGGTTATAATCGCCACCATACCGGTATTTGCCCCTGTTTTTGCATTTATAATTTTGAGAGAAAGACTTTCATTCCTGAACATTTCCGGAATAGCCATCTCTTTTGCAGGAATCGGCCTGATGTTGGTGAACCGGGATTTCTCCCTGAACGCTGCCCCCCTCGGAATTGTCTTTTTACTTTTGGCAGTTTTTTCAGCCGTCATCTATTCTATCTTTCTTAAAAAATTATCCTACTCCTATTCCTCCCTGAATATAATTGCCTATCAAAATATCATAGGAGTATTTCTTTTTCTTCCGCTTTTCCTGATATTCGATCTGCGTTCCTTCCTGACGATCAGGCCTTCAGCAGAAGTATGGACATCACTTTTACAGCTTGCCATCTTTGCATCTTCACTGGCCTTCATATTTTTTACCATGGCAATCAAGAAACTCGGAGTTAGCCGTGCGAACGTATTTTCGAACCTGATCCCGGTATTTACCGCTGTTTTTTCCTATATCTTTATATCTGAAAATTTTACAAGAAATAAAATTTTGGGAATGATAATCGTTATCACTGGTGTATTGATCGCCCAAATAAAAAAGAAACCTTTTAAGCAAATTCTCACATGAAAATATTAGTATTGGGTGCAGGTCTGGTTGGTTTACCCATGGCCGCCGACCTCCTTAAAGATGAAAAATTTACTGTTGTACTCAGTGATAAAAATCCCGATCGTTTAAAGCTGGCGGAAGAGAAATACGGCTTAAAAACTGTAGAAGCTGACCTGTCGGATGAGAATTCTCTCAGGGACCTGGTCCGGGATGCCGATATGGTGCTGAGCGCTGTGCCTGGTTTCATGGGTTTCAAAACGCTGAAGACAATAATAAATGAGGGAAAGAATGTGATAGATATCGCTTTTTTCCCGGAAGACCTTTTTGAACTGGATGAATTGGCGAAGCAAAAAGGTGTCATTGCAATTTCCGACATTGGAGTAGCCCCGGGGATGAGCCATATCTTAAGTACAAACTCCATGCGACAGATGGATTCCACTTCTTCGATCAAAATTTATGTGGGTGGTTTGCCTGTTGTGAGACAATGGCCATTTGAATACAAAGCCCCCTTTTCACCTATCGATGTGATCGAGGAATATACCCGAACAGCGCGCTTTATAAGGGATGGGAAAGAAGTAAGTATGCCGGCTCTCTCGGAACCCGAACTTATGGAATTCCCCGGTATTGGAACTTTAGAAGCCTTCAACAGCGATGGTTTACGAAGCCTTATGAAGACCGTAAAATGCCCTAATATGATTGAAAAGACCCTCCGTTATCCTGGCCATATAGAAAAGATTAAATTACTGAGGGATTGTGGTTTCTTCAGGCCGGAGATGATGACCATAGGAGATCAGAAAATCCGGCCAATAGACTTTACAAGCCAATTACTTTTCCCGATTTGGGAATTGAAGGATGATGAAGATCTGACCGTTATGAAGGTAATTGTTGAGGGAAAATCGGGTGGAAATATTCGCCGTATCACCTGGAATTTGTTTGACCGTTATGACAGGGAAAGCGGAATTCACTCAATGGCAAGGACTACGGGTTATACCGCGACGGCTGCTTTACGTATGGTAGCATCGGGGCTTTACAAAACCACCGGAGTTTCTGCTCCGGAGTTTATAGGGAAAAATGAAGAATGTACCGCTTTTATCCTTGACCAGTTAAATGAAAGAGGAGTTGTTTATGATAAGAAAGTTGAAGATATATAAGGAATTAAGATGATTTCCAATCGCCGGATATTCCTGGAAAATATGGGACTTCCTTCAAGCCGTCCCATGGGCATCGAGATCTCGGATGCAGAGGGTATTTATCTTTATAGTCCTGAAGGGAAAAAATATATCGACCTGGTCTCGGGTGTTGCCGTAAGTAACCTGGGGCATAAAAATCCGGAGATCATCCGGGCTGTTCAGGAACAGGCCGGCAAATACATGCATCTTATGGTTTACGGGGAATACATTCAATCCCCGCAGGTGGAGCTTGCCAAAATGCTGAGCGAAGTTCTCCCTGCCAGTCTCAGCATGACTTACTTTGTAAATTCCGGTTCGGAAGCTATTGAAGGTGCCATGAAACTGGCCAAGAGATTTACCGGGAGGAGCGGCATCATAGCCTTTAAAAACGCCTATCATGGTGGTACCCAGGGCGCCCTAAGCATTTTAGGCAATGAGAAACTAAAAAATGCCTTCCGCCCTCTCCTGCCCGGAATTAGTCATCTTGCTTTCAATAATTTTGAAGACCTTGACCAGATCACAGAAGATACTGCTTGCGTAGTTGCTGAAACTATACAGGCTGAAGCCGGCATCATACTTCCCGAACAAGGTTTTCTGAAAGCACTCCGGGAAAAATGCAATCAAACAGGCACTCTGCTGGTGTTGGATGATATTCAGATGGGCATGGGAAGGACCGGAAAACTGTTTAGTTTTGAACATTTCGGGATAATTCCCGACATACTTGCGCTTGCCAAAGCATTTGGAGGCGGCATGCCCCTGGGCGCTTTTATATCGTCTCCTGAAATTATGTCTTCCCTCACACATCATCCTGAATTAGGGCATATCACTACCTTTGGGGGACATCCTGTGAGTTGTGCTGCAGGACTGGCCAATTTGCATATCCTTACCCGTGACCATATTTTTTATGAAGCAGATAAAAAGGGAAAAATGTTCTTCGATTTTTTGTCGGGACATTCTGAAATAAAGCAAATCCGCTACAAGGGTTTGATGATGGGTCTGGATGTTGAAAGTCCTGAAAAAAGGGAAAAGCTTTTAAGTTTGTTCATTGAAAAAGGCATCCTGGTCGATCCTTTTCTCTTCAACCCGATTTCTTTCAGAATCGGACCTCCGTTAATTATTTCTGAAGAAGAAATCCAAAAAAGTTGTGAAATAATCCTTTCTTGTCTGGATAATATTTAATAATGCCATACTTACGACATTTGTTTGGAAATTTCAAAACGGGCTTTAATAAATCAGGAATCTGAATATATTAATTAATTATTATTAAACTACCCCGCCGCAAGCAGCGGGGTATCTTAAGGAAATATCTCTTATTCGTCTCAAGAGACGGGGAATTTAGTCCCATCAGATCCCGAATAAGACTTCGTCTTTTCAGGATCAATTCGACTAACAATTTTTTCTTCGCTTCGCTTGAAAAAATTGAGTCTCATTGATTAATGATTTAAGAATCAGGAACTTTCTATCTTGGTGAAAATCCTTCGTGTATTTGTGCTTTTGTGGCTAAAATATGGAAACGAGGATTTTCAAGTTCGAATGATAGCCACAGAAGCACGAAATCACAAAGAATTTCACAAAGTATAATTTCTATTCGCGTTCTTATATTGAATTAAAAAATTAATCCCCGATACTGTCATAACTAAAGGAAGAGGATCTCTTCAGCCTTCAATCTTCAATTACTGCAACGGCCCTGACAGGCGATCCATCAGCTTTCTCCACTTTTAAGGGTAAACAGATAAACTCAAACGGGGTCCTGGGAAGCAATTCAAGGTTGTTAAGGTTTTCTATCAGAAGTATTTCTTTTTCGAGAAGAATATGATGAACCGGCAGGTCAAAAGAATCCATGAAATCAGCTGATATGGCATCGAACCCCAGGCCTTTCAAATTAAAACCTGTCAGCCATTTAGCAGCTTCCGGTGTAAGCGCGGGAAACCCATCGAAATAAGCTGGGATGCCCCACTTTCCCGACCAACCTGTTCTGAAAAGCACAAAATCTGCTTCCCTTATCATACTTTCAAATTCTTCTAAATCTTCAAGGCTTATCTCATCCAGGCCTTCACAGGGAATAACTACAGCTTTGCCCATAAATTTTTCTACTGGAAAATCATCCAGGGATTTGGCATTTGGGAGAATATGGCAGGGTGCATCCATATGGGTCCCGGTATGACTGCTCAAATTCAGCCGGTGCTCGTTAAAACCGTCATTTTCAATAGTATTGCATCTCTCCAGCTTAGGCACCGGGGTTCCCGGGTAAACCGGCATAGCTTCATTGATTAAGTGGCTCAGGTCAATGATCTTTTTGGCCATAATTCTATTATTATTTTGAGGCAAAGTAAAGAATCTTTTTGCAAGCGCCCATCATTCCCCGAAAAGCTCCCTGAAGAATTCCTTCATCGCTATCCAGGATCTCCTGTCGGAACTCTCTTTATAGAAAACACCTCTTTCAGGAGAATTAGCCTGGGGATTGGTAAAAGCATGGCCTGTATGTCCATAGGCGAGGATCCTCCAGTCAGCTTTTCTTTCTGTAAGTTCCTTTCCAAGACTCATCAGTTTATCGGGAGGACTGACCGGGTCGTCCCAACCGTGCTGCACCAGTACAGCAGCCTTAATTGGAGTATGGCTGCTTCCCGGTGCTTCATCATAGACACCATGAAAACTCACCACACCTTTGATATCGGCTCCGGAACGGGCCAGGTCGAGCACACATTTACCTCCGAAACAAAATCCTATGGCAGCAGTTTTATTTTGATCAACCTGATCAAATTTTTTCATCCTTTCATAAGCCAATGTAATCCTTTGAAACAAGAGGGTCCTGTCGCTGTTCAGTTTTCCCATAAGCTGCGAAGCCTCTTCCCTCGATGATGGCCTGTTTTCTTTTCCATACATATCCAAAGCGAAAGACAAATAGCCCATCTCAGCCAGCTTAATCGTCTTTTCTATTTCAAAATCTGTAAGTCCGCTCAGGGCATGAGAAACCAGGATCGCAGGCCTTTTTCCGGAAAAATTGTCATCATAACTAAGGACGCCTTCAAATTCCATCCCCGAATGATCAGAATAAGTGATTTTTTCAGTATTTATCATAATAATTTTAATTAAGATATCAAGTAAACATATGGACCAGCCTTTTCGTTCAGACCAGAGATTATAATCTACATATAAAAACTTCACATTTTTTTAAACAATTTTCAGGTATTGTTGTTACTAAAAAGAGTTATTAATCCCGCCAAGCATTTTTATACGTTCAATATTGCATTGAAAAATCAGACTATGTCTGATAATTATCAATTTAAAATTGTTGATTTTTCAACTGCCAGAATGAAATATTACTTATAAATATCATCTATCATGAAAACCAGAGTCACACAATTAGCATACCTGCTTATTATTATCGGGATTGCTTTTGCCTGTTCAAAAAAGAATAATAGTTCAATGACTTTTGACGGGGTCATTAAATCCGGTGGAAGCTTTGCTCCGGCGGTCAATTCACAGGAGCCGGTCGACTCCACTGCATCGACAGAAGTTGTCGACGGCCAACAATGGAATTGCACTACAACTACCTATGACGCCATGGCACCGGGCGGTGGGAACAATGGATTCCCCCTGTTCAACCCCAACGCGTCGGTAATCTATCCCGGAAGCCTTTTACAGGGAAAATCCCTCAAACAATCCACACCCGATGTGATCGCGGTGAACCGTGCAGGAGGGACCATTTCCTATGATCTGGTAAACGGAAACCTTGCCTCAACTTTTACTGTCGATAAAGTGGCGAAAAGCAGCATACAGAATGCCATGAACCAGATTATTGCCAATTCCCCGCCGGACCTGCCTGCAAATTTCGTATTTAACTATAGCCAGGTGCAAAGCGAACAAGCCCTTGCGCTCAAACTTGGAATAGATTATAACTCCGCATTTGTGGACATCAGCTCAGATTTCGGATTCAGTTCTGGTTCAAATTTGAATAGGATACTGGTCAAACTTAACCAGAGTTTTTATACCATGAGTTTTGATATTCCTACAAGTACGGCGGGTTTGTTTGCACCTGATGTAACACCCGAAGATCTGGCAAAATATGTACAGGAAGGCAATCCTGCAACTTATATTTCCGATGTAACTTACGGGAGGATCTATTATATGCTGATTGAATCATCATCTTCCTATACCGATATGGAAGCCAGCGTCCAGGCTTCTTTCAACGGAGTTGTAAATTCGGCTAATGCTGATATTTCCGGAAATACATTTTCCAGTCTTTCAAACCTGAAGATCAAGGTAATGGCTTTCGGAGGAGAAGCAGCAACCAGCCTGCTGACAGTAGGGGTAAGCGATCTAAGTAACCTGGTGCAATTATTGGCCCAATCGACCACAATATCAACGGGTGTACCCATCTCCTATGTAGTTCGTAGTGTTTATGACAACCAGATTGTGAGTGTGCAACTCGCCACAAAATATGATGTCACCAATTGTTCCCCGGCCCCCATTGGAGGTGAACCTGCCTATACAGCGCACTGGAAAGGTCATGTAATATCAAAAATCGGTGGTGTCGGGGCGGCATTTTGCAGGACCGGTACCGATTTTATCCTGATCAGTATGGATGGTACTCAATATCTGGAAAGCAATGTGGGCACCCTTGACGGACCTTATCCTATCAGCCAGCTCGGCGGCGGCCCTCCTCCATTTCCTGGCATTGGAGCAGCCTGCAGGATAGATGGCAATAATGTGAGCGACAGCTGGACTATGATTATGGATATGACCGGAAGCCAATATTCTTACCTGAGATCTGACAGCACATGGAGTACACAGGTAACTCCCATAGGAAACCTGGCCAATGGCTATAATCCTTTTGCGCTGAATGGTATAGGCGCCATGCTTTTTGAATACCACGATCCCAATGGCCCTTCAAACCGTTATATGATCAATAAGGATGGTACTCAGTTTTCGCTCTACCATAACAACCCCAACTCCTTTGATCAGGTTTCGGGTATAGAAAACTGGGCAGGCGGCGGACTCCCCTTTGCCGTGAAAAAGGTTGGAGCAGGTATAGGCTTTTATATTGGTGAGAAGAAGTACTATATGCTGTTCAATATTACAGGCACGAAATACTGTATTTCCGGTGATGTCTTCGGAACAGGGAGCAACGAATTTATTGGACCTTTTGATTTATAGGCTTAAAAAAGGCATTTTTGCTTAATACAGGAGGTTTTGCCGGCCCCTTGATTAGAATGCGAGATGGCGCTCTAAAAAACCTTTTCCGCTCTGTTTGGTTTATACTTATATTTGAAATAAGAAAATAATAAATGGAATCGGAAAAGATCGGACTGAAGGAAGGTATGTCGATTGCCATCGGGGGAATGGTGGGAGGCGGAATTTTTGCTGTGCTAGGACTTGCCGTGGCCCTGGCACAGGGCGGTACGCCAGTTTCATTCCTCATCGCCGGCATCATAGCATTCATTACCTCTTATAGTTATGCGAAGCTTTCCCTGACATTTCCTGACCGGGGAGGAACAGTAAAATTCATCAACCAGGGCTTCGGAAGAGGCGTCTTCAGTGGGGGTATGAATAATTTGCTCTGGGTTTCATATATCATCATGCTTTCGCTGTATGCTTCCGCGTTTGGCTCTTACGCGCCCAATCTGCTTCACCTCACTTCTGTCACTAAAATCGACTATCATATTTATGCCAGTGCTGTTATCCTGATTGCCACAGGAATTAATTATTACAGCATCAAGGTGGTCGGGAAAATTGAATCTTATGTGGTATTAATCAAACTGATCATATTGCTGGGATTCATTGTTATCGGAGTCTACGGACTTTATGGAAACCCTAATCTCAGTCAGCTTGCTATCGATCATTGGGAAACACCTCTTAAACTTCTTACAGGGGGCATGGTCATTTTCGTAGCTTATGAAGGCTTTGAGCTGATAGCCAATGCCGCGCCGGACATGAAAGATCCGGAGAAAAATATCCCCCGGGCCTATTATTATTCGGTAATCTTTGTCATCATTCTATACGTTGTCATCGCCACAGTCACTGTCGGATCTTTGCCTTTTTCCAAAATTGCAACAGCTGAAGACTATGTGATGGCTGAAGCGGCAAAGCCCATGCTTGGACAAACGGGATTCGTTATTATAACCATAGCAGCCCTCCTCTCCACTTTTTCTGCTATCAATGCCTCGCTCTATGGCGGAAGCAGGGTAAATTACGAAATAGCTGAGGATGACGAGATCCCCCACGAATTTACCAGTCAGCTCTGGAATGAACCCATAGGATTGTTCATCACAGCTGTAGCTACCCTGATACTGGTCAATACCCTGGATTTGGAAAGTATTTCTACTGCCGGAAGTATAGGATTCCTGTTAATTTTTGCCGCGGTCAATTATACCGGATTTAAACTTTCAAAAGATATCAATGGAACCAAATTCCTGCCTTTGGCTGGATTCATCCTCTGCATCTCCGCCATGGTGGCCCTGGTCATACAGCAATTTTCCTCCAATTTATTAGGAGTGATTGTTTCAGGGGGAATTATCCTGCTTTGTTTTGGATTTGAATTTTGGTTTAAAAAGAGGGAAGAAAAAGGCTAAGTTATTGTAAATATTGGGGTAAGAAGCTTTAAATCTCCGTCTGTATTATCTAAATTCATTCCATATTACTCTCTCCATTAAAAAAATCTGAAATAATTATTTAAATTTGGGTTGTAAATAAGTACAAAAGAGGACAGCCAGGTCTGTTGGCTTATTTACAATGCAATGAACTTCCATCCGTAAATGTTTTTTTAAAATTTTTCTGGCAAAAAATTTCATCCTGGATGAAAAATTTGGCATTTTTCATTTTTTGGATATAATTTTTTAAGTGCCTTCAGCTAAGCCGTCAGGATTTATAATAAAATCTGAGACAAGCGGCAATTTTGAGGGTAAATTTTCGTATTGGTGCCCACAAGGATGGCATCAGTCTGGTAATACGGTAATATACAGATGAAGTATTTGCGCTCATAACTTAACATTAAGTATACAATAGATAGAATGAATGAGAAATATGCAACATAAAAAGCGAAGTGGAGGTAAAATATAAACCGGCATATCAAGCTTGAATACTGGCTTGAATTTTTATGCCGCTGCAATATACCAAAAGAGATCAAAAACCAAACCCTAATACTATGAAAACTTTAACATTAGCTTTAATCCTGACGATTTTTTCCGTCGGACTTTTCTCTCAGGATTTTAATGTTCCTGAAAATTACAGACTTGAAGCTAAAGAAGATTTCGCACTTTATGAACAGGATGTTATAAAATGTGTAGACTGGTTATTGAATACACCAATCAGGGACCAATCTGAAAAGAGAAAGGAAGCAAATATATTTTTACTGGAATGGTTGACCGGCAGTCCTTATGTTAGAGTAGAACTCAAAAAGGGGATTGTTACATTTTCAAGGACTACTCCCAGCCTTACATTAATTTTTATGGGTGGATGGGCAAAACAAGCACTTGAAACCAGGGACTTTGAAAATAAAGTTGCAAGTAACCTTGCTGGCATTGAATCTGTTATTGAGTTTTACACAAAGAATAGAAAAACTTTGTCCAGAGACAGGAATGTTGAGAAATATATAAAAATGAAAGAAAAAGGGACTTTGCTTGATTTCATTGAACAGAATGTTCCGGAATCAATTGTGAACAAAATCACTGACAGTTCTCCAAGGTACCAAAGCTATAAGACTCAATAATACTACAGGAATTTTCCTGATGTTAATTAACTGACCTCAGCCCCTGCCACTCTCTCCGCATCGAACATTCTTTGACCTTATCCCCCTCTCCGCAAAAGAGAGGGGGAGTTATAGAAGTGAATTCTCTATTTCTCTCAGTACTTTCTCTAAATCATTCAATACTTCATAATTTGTAAACCTGATTACTTTTAGGCCCAGCCTTTCCAGATCAGCTGTGCGGTTTGCATCATTATGCCTGTTTACTCCCATGAGGTGAACAGCTCCATCAATTTCTATCACAAGTTCATGCTTATAACAGAAGAAATCTACTATATACCTTCAAATAGGATGCTGACGACGAAATTTGTAAGCTTTGAAAGCATTGTTTCTTAGAACACTCCAGATAATAAGCTCAGCTTCAGTCATCACCTGCCTTAATTCTCTGGCCCTTTGAATAGTTTCCGGCGAAGCATTAAAATAGAATCTCTGATATGTAATTTTAGTCCTGTAAGCCATGATATTTTAATGGTCTATCCATTTCAGGAATATTTTATACCTGTCTGAATTAAAATATTTTTCAAAATTCACTATATCTTTAAACTTATTTCAGGACGAGACATCCAGAAACCTAATCACTTTATCACCATATCACCTTATCACCTTATCACTATATCACCTTTCCACTATTCCACCTGCATTTTTATAGCATCGTAGAAATTACCATATCCATCCCCCCATTGAACTTAAAATGTTTTCCCCTATCTTTATACCATACTAACCAAACACCAAAACATCATGACATTCACCATCTTCATTCTCGGATTTTTGTTTGGAGGCATCCTGCAGTATGCCAAACTGAACCGTTATAATACCATCAGCGGGATGGCCATGCTCAAGGACCTGACCGTAGCCAAGGCCATCGCCATGGCCATTGGTACTGGAGTAATTATCATTGCCATCGAAATCGGCCTGGGATATGCTTCTTACCACACCAAGCCATTTATATTGGGCGGAATTGTTATTGGCGGACTCATCTTCGGCGCTGGTATGGCCATCCTGGGTTATTGCCCCGGAACCATGGCCGTCTCCCTTGGAGAAGGCTCCATGGATGCACTCACGGGCATCGTGGGCGGCTTGTTCGGAGGACTTGTCTTCACGCTTCTTTTTCCCTATATGCAAGGGATCCTGGGGCCGGACCTGGGGAATATCAGCCTCTATAGTCTAATCGGAGACCATGGCCCCCTCTTTTACCTGCTGGTCTTTATCATAGGAGGAATATTTATGGGTATTGCCTTCTGGTTAAATAAACTGGAAAAATCCACGGATTTAAGATGGATGTATGCCGGCATAGCCCTGGCTATCCTGAATGTCATAGTTTTTCTGACATCCCTGACAAACCGGATCATAGGTGCATCCACTTCCTATCCCTACATGAGTGATATGCTTTCAGGCTCGACTGACAATGTTTATTTTACAAAAATCAAGGGAGCAGGCTACTGGGAGATGATCTTCCTGGGGGGAGCATTAATTGCCGGCTTTGTCTTTTCGCTCATCCGCAAAGATTTCAAATTCGTCCTGATGCACGAAAATTGGAAAAAATATAAAGGGAATTCTCCCGTAGGCCGTATCATCTGGGCATTTATCGGAGGGTTTATATTGATTTTCGGGGCCCGTATGGCAGGCGGCTGTACCAGCGGCCATATCCTTTCGGGAGGAATGCAACTTGCCATCAGCAGTCTGGTGTTCGCAGTGTTTGTGTTTGCAGGATTGCTGATTACGGGAAGGGTTTTTTATAAGGTGAGAAGTGAGTAGTGAAAAAAAATAGATTTTTAGAATTTTAGGCTCCCATTTTAACAAACCATCAATTTTCAGATACATTTATGAGTACACAAAACATTCCCTTCCAGAACATCGACTGGTCGAAGGTGCCACGGACTGAGCATAAAGGTGAAACAGGAATTGCTTACTGGCAAACAATTCAATTCCAGGGACTGAGGATCAGAATCGTGGAGTATTCCCCCGGCTATCTGGCAGATCACTGGTGCAAAAAGGGTCATATCGTCCATTGCCTGGAAGGCGAGTTTGTAAGTGAAATGAAAGATGGCGATCAGTCAGCCATGAAAGAAGGCATGACCTATGTTGTTTCGGATGAGCTGAGTTCGCATCGTTCCAAAACCGAAAAAGGAGTCAAACTCCTGATCATCGATGGGGAGTTTCTGAGCATTGAACCTTAATCATCGACACATTGAACATTGACGATCGATGCATAGACCATGGAAAACCGATAATTGATCATGTTCCGAAAAAATGGGCCATGTTCAATGATCAATGTTCAATCGTCAATGTTCAATGTTCATCTTTTTTTCGCTGTCTGCAGTGTTTTAAAAAATATAGCAAGAAGTTCATCATTTTCAGCTATTAGCGCTTTAATTTTTGATTCATTTTGCCCTGTTTGCAACCTGCTCATTATTTTCAGATTTATCTGAGTCTCCCTTAGTTCTTTCATTACTATGCCTATCTTATGTATAAAGTCTTTTTTAGATTCCGCACTCTGAGATTCCCCATAATTTAATGCTGCCGAGGTAACAGAGCGAAATATTTGTTCCTTCAAACTATATAATGCAGCATTTTTATATGGCAATCCTGTCCAATTTACTACTTCGACAGAAAAGGCTATTAAGCGTTCTTCCAATTCACGATTATTCATAATTATATCCTCCATTTTATCCTTTAATCCTTGTTCTCTTTAATTTATACCTGTTGGAGTGAAAAAAAAATTCAGCAAATGATTTTGAATATTGACGATCTACACATGGAACATTAATGATCGATGCATAGACCATGGAAAACCGATAATTGATCATGTTCCGAAAAAATGGGCCATGTTCAATGATCAATGTTCAATCGGCGATGTTCAATCGTCAATGTTCAATCGTCAATGTTCAATGTTCATCTTTTTTTCGCTGTCTGCAGTGTTTTAAAAAATATAGCAAGAAGTTCATCATTTTCAGCTATTAGCGCTTTAATTTTTAATTCATTTTGCCCTGTTTGCAACCTGCTCATTATTTTCAGATTTATCTGAGTCTCCCTTAGTTCTTTCATTACTATGCCTATCTTATGTATAAAGTCTTTTTTAGATTCCGCACTCTGAGATTCCCAATAAAACAAATTCGCCTCCATAACCGAATGAAATATTTGCTTCTTCAGGCTATATAATGCCGTTTTTTTATTAGGTAATCCTGTCCAATTCACTACTTCGACAGAAAAGCTTATCAAGCGTTCTTCCAATTCACGATTATTCATAATTATATCCTCCATTTTATCCTTTAATCAATGTTCTCTTTAATTTATACCTGTCGGAGTGAAAAAAAATTCAGCAAATGATTTTGAATATTGACGATCTACACATGGAACATTAATGATCGATGCATAGACCATGGAAAACCGATAATTGATCATGTTCCGAAAAAATGGGCCATGTTCAATGATCAATGTTCAATCGGCGATGTTCAATCGTCAATGTTCAATGTTCATCTTTTTTTCGCTGTCTGCAGTGTTTTAAAAAATATAGCAAGAAGTTCATCATTTTCAGCTATTAGCGCTTTAATTTTTAATTCATTTTGCCCTGTTTGCAACCTGCTCATTATTTTCAGATTTATCTAAGTCTCCCTTAGTTCTTTCATTACTATGCCTATCTTATGTATAAAGTCTTTTTTAGATTCCGCACTCTGAGATTCCCAATAAAACAAATTCGCCTCCATAACCGAATGAAATATTTGCTTCTTCAGGCTATATAATGCCGTTTTTTTATTAGGTAATCCTGTCCAATTCACTACTTCGACAGAAAAGCCTATCAAGCGTTCTTCCAATTCACGATTATTCATAATTATATCCTCCATTTTATCCTTTAATCCTTGTTCCCTTTAATTTATACCTGTCGGAGTGAAAAAAAAATTCAGCAAATGATTTTGAATATTGACGATCTACACATGGAACATTAATGATCGATGCATAGACCATGGAAAACCGATAATTGATCATGTTCCGAAAAAATGGGCCATGTTCAATGATCAATGTTCAATCGGCGATGTTCAATCGTCAATGTTCAATGTTCAATGATTATCTTTTCTTTGCTTAATTTTGCGCCATGCAAGATCAGAAGCAGGAATACATCCGGATCAAAGGAGCGAAGGAGCATAATCTCAGAAACATCTCCCTTAATATACCTCATAACAAACTCATAGTGGTCACGGGCGTTTCAGGCTCGGGAAAATCCAGTTTAGCCTTTGATGTGATAGCCAGGGAAGGACAGCGGCGTTTTCTTGAAACTTTCTCTTCCTTCTCCCGCCAATTCATGGGAAAAATGAACCGTCCGGATGTTGAAAGCATAGAAGGCTTATCACCGGTCATCACCATTAGTCAGAAGACAGTGGGCAACAGCAGCCGTTCGACAGTGGGGACCATGTCGGACCTTTATGACCTGCTGCGCTTGTTATATGCCCGTATCGGCGAAGCCCCGGAGGGGCTGAAAATCCGGCGCAGCCTTTTCTCTTTCAATACCCCTGAAGGGGCTTGCCCGCTTTGCAAGGGCCTGGGACTGGAAGAACAAATATCGCTTGACAAACTTATCACCGATCCGGAGAAGAGCCTCCGGCAGGGTGTCCTTTCCCCTACCCTTCCCACGGGTTATATCATGTATTCACAGGTTACCATGGATGTGCTGGACCAGGTTTGCCGGGCCCATGGTTTCAATGTGGATATCCCCTGGAAAGACCTGAGCCCTGAACAACAGGATGTGGTGCTGAATGGAAGCACCCGCATCAAAGTTCCTTTCGGCAAACACCCCCTGGAATCCCGTCTGAAATGGACTGGCATCACTGCCAAACCCAGGGAAGAAGATTATTATAAAGGCATGATCCCGGTCATGAGCGACATATTGCGCCGCGACCGGAATGCCAATATTTTGCGCTATGTTGAATCAGTCCGATGTAGCCTTTGCAAAGGGAAAAGGCTCAATGAGAAGGCTCTCTCTGTAAGGGTCCATGATACTGGCATAGATCAGCTTTCGGATAAGGAACTTACAGTCCTGGCCGACTGGCTCAAATCGCAAACCTGGTCGGCTTCCGAAGCTCCTGTAGCAATCCCGATAAGCCAGAAGATGCTCCGGCAAATTGAATTGCTGGAAAAACTTGGCCTGGGCCACCTCAGCCTGTCGCGGCCTGCAGGAACACTCTCCGGTGGAGAATCCCAGCGGATCCGCCTGGTAAACCAGATCTCGGCAGAACTGAGTAATGTACTCTATGTCTTCGATGAACCATCCATAGGTTTGCATCCCTCCGGCCGTAAAGCCCTGGCAGTAATTATGAAAACCCTGATCGGGAACGGGAATACAGTAATTGTCGTTGAACATGACGAAGATATTATCCGGGAGGCTGAATGGATTATCGATATTGGTCCCGGCGCCGGTGAACACGGAGGGGAATTAATTTTCAACGGCCCTCTTGAAGATTTCCTTCAAAATAAATCCCTGGAATCTAAAAGCCCTACTTACCATGCATTACATCAAAGTTCCCGCATCATCCTGAATAATAATCAAAATTTAACTGAAGAATACATTGAATTAAAAAGCTGTTATCATCACAATCTCAAAAACATAGATGTAAAATTCAGTCTCAAGGCTTTCAATATAGTTACCGGGGTATCGGGTGCAGGGAAAGCCTCACTTGTCCATGGTATCCTTGAAAAAGCTATCCAAAACCAGCTTACAGGAACCAAGTCGGTTAAAATAGAAGCCGGATCAATTTCCGGGATTGAAAAAATCGACAAACTGATCACCATTGACCAGGCTCCCATCGGGCGGACGCCACGCAGCAATCCGGCAACATACACCGGCCTGGCAGATCGTCTCCGGGACTTGTTTGCCCAAATGGAAAGTGCGAAAACTGCAGGCTTCAATAAAAGCACCTTCTCTTTCAACACAGCCGGCGGACGCTGCGAGAATTGCCAGGGTGCCGGAAGTATACAGATCGGTATGCACTTCCTGGGGAATGTAGATGTGATTTGCCCTGTCTGTAATGGAAAACGATTTAAAGAGGAAATCCTTCAAATTCATTATAAGGATAAAAATATTTCGGAAGTCCTGGAAATGACAGTTGAAGAAGCCCTCAGCTTTTTCGCCGGCAAAACATCTATACTGAAATATTTACAAACCTTAAATGATGTTGGTCTGGGATATATCCATCTCGGACAGGCATCTTCCACCCTTTCAGGAGGCGAAGCCCAGCGTATCAAACTGGCAAGCGAGTTACAGCAAAAAGATACCGGTAATACCCTTTATATACTGGATGAACCAACAACAGGACTTCATATTGCTGACATTGAAGTGCTGACCAAAGCGCTCCGCAACCTGGTCCGGAACGGGAATACGATCATTTGCATTGAGCATGATACGGACCTCATCCGCCAGGCCGACCGGGTAATAGACCTGGGGCCGGGCAGCGGAAGTTCAGGCGGATATCTGACTGGAGAAGGGACCCCTTTGGAAATATCCAAAATAGCAAATTCAGAGACGGCAAAATATCTGCGGGGAGAAGAAGATAGTACAGGTGTGCCTCAATCTGTTCAGACTGATCATAACAATATTATCCTGAATGGAGTGAGTACGCATTTACTGAAGAATATCAATGTCATCATTCCAAAACACAAACTAACCGTAATTACAGGCTTATCCGGCAGCGGCAAATCTTCCCTGGCTTTTGACACTTTGTTCGCAGAAGCCCAGTCCCGTTTCACAGAAAGTCTTTCGACATACAGCAGAAGCCTGCTAAAGCAGTCCAACCCTGCCCGGATGGAATCCTGCAGCGGCCTTGGCCCGGTAGTGGCTATCAACCGCAAATCCCTGAGCAGATCGGCCCGGTCAACAGTTGGAACTATAACCGGAATTTACGATCATTACCGTCTGCTCTATTCACGTATATCGCAAACGGAAGGTAAAGATTATACGGCCCGGCATTTTTCTTTCAATCATGAGTCGGGTGCATGTCCGGTCTGCGACGGATTGGGGATAAAAATTGTTTGCGATCCTTATAAGCTTATCAGCAAGCCTGAAAAATCAATCGCAGAAGGTGCAATGGATGGTCATAAAACCGGAAAATTTTATGCTGATCCTAACGGGCAGTATTATGCAGCTTTGAAGGAGGTCGCTCATCAACTGGACCTGGATATTGAAAAACCCTGGCAGGAATTAGATCAGCATACGCAGAAAATAGCACTATATGGCACAGGAGATAAGATATGGGATTTTAAATGGGAATATAAAAACAAGACCCGTTCGGGAGAACATGCCATGCAGGCTCCCTGGCCGGGTTTCTGTAATCTGATCAATGACGAATATCAGCGGCGTCACCTGAACAAAAATATAGAAGACCTGGAGGACCTCCTTCAGGAAAAAACATGTGAAACTTGTCATGGCTCCCGCCTCAAACCGGAATTACTTGAAATATCCTGCATGGGTAAAAATATTGCTCAGCTCTCAGATCTTTCGGTGGATGAGAGCCTGATATTTTTTAATGATAGGGCTGATATTTCGATGTCCCCGGAACAAAAGGCCATCATTTCAGAAATTCGTTCAGGACTCATGAGTTTAATGAATGTCATACAGGAACTGGGGTTAGGATATCTGTCCATTTCCCGAAGTTCAAGCAGTTTATCCGGAGGCGAAGGCCAAAGGCTGAGACTTGCGGGAGCCTTATCTTCAAAGCTTTACGGAGTCACTTATGTGCTTGATGAACCTACAATTGGACTTCATTCTAAAAACATCATACCCCTTACCAGAGTTCTCCGGAAACTGATCCATAATGGTAATACGGCGGTGGTGGTGGAGCATGACGAAATCTTTATCCGGGAAGCGGACCATATCATTGAGATGGGGCCTGGAGCCGGACGACAGGGAGGTGAAGTCATTTTCAAGGGAACCATCGAAGATATATTAAATTCTGAGAGCTCCCCTACCGGCAGTTTCCTGAGAAATCCGTTTTACCCCCAGGCAGAAAAGCGAAATTTCAGCCCCCGTTCTTTCGGGATTCGCGGAGCATCAAAACATAATCTTAAACATATTGATTTAGATTTTATTTCGGGAGGTATCATTGCAATCACAGGTATTTCAGGAAGTGGAAAATCTACCCTGGTGATGGATGTGCTTTTTCGCTCGGCAAAAACGGGGCAGCCTATTGGATGCGAAAGCACTTACGGTCTGGATCAATTCGACCGTGTCATATCAATGGACCAGCAGCCGCTTTCTTCCAATTCTTTAAGCACACCTGCCACCCTAACAGGTCTGATGGACCTTCTCCGGGAAAGATTTGCCGCGAGCCCCTGTGCAAAGTCACACAAGCTTGGAAAAAGCGCCTTCTCATATATCCATAAGGATGGAAAATGCCCGGATTGTAATGGTTATGGGCAGAAAAAGACTTCCATGGATTTCATGGGGGATGTGTGGACAATCTGTGAAACCTGCCAGGGGAGCAGGTACAAGGAAAGTTCGCTGGAATGCCTCTTGCAGGGTAAAAATATAGCCCAGGTCCTGAATATGACTGTAGATGAAGCCCTAATTTTCTTTGAACATGACCCGAAGCTAAACACTTATCTGAAGCCTCTTTCTGATCTTGGCAACGGTCATCTGGAACTGGGCCAGGCCGGAGATACACTTTCAGGCGGAGAAGCACAACGCTTACGTTTGGCAAACGAGATGATACTGCATCGCAAGGGCCACAATCTTTATCTTTTTGACGAACCCACCACAGGATTGCATTTCAGAGATATACTTAAACTCATCAAGGTTTTCAACGAACTGGCTGATGAAGGTCATACCCTCATGTTCATTGAGCACAATGTCCTTTTAACAGGCATCGCCAATCAGTACTTCGAGCTGGGACCCGGGAGCGGTGAAAAAGGTGGAAGGCTTATATAAGTTTACAGAGATTGAGGACTTATTTTCCGGACTTATTCATCCTGATTCTTCCCACTGTCAAGTTGACATTTTAAATGTTAAAATAATTTAAAAAATACGTCATAATGACTTATTAAACAATGTATTATACTTAAAAAGCTGCTGGCACAAAGTTTGCTTTTATCCTTCATCAAATTAAATTAATCGGTCGATATTGGCCATAACATTAAAATTAAAGGAGGACTAAGCCATGTTACCAGCATTAAGAAAAAGGAATTCACTTCCAACCCTGATCGATGAATTTTTCGGCAGGGATTTTTTCCCGGGTTTTTTCTCCGATATGGAGTATGGAAAGAACACCCCGGCAGTAAATATACTTGAAGGCAAGGATGATTATCGAATAGAGGTAGCCGCTCCTGGCCTGGACAAAAAAGATTTTAAAATAGACCTGGACAACAATGTATTAACTATCCGTTCTGAAAAGGAAGAGAAACAGGAAGAGTCAGAGGATAAATGGATGCGGAGAGAATTCAGGTATTCAACTTTTGCCCGTTCTTTTTCACTGCCTGACAGTGTAGATGGAGAAAAGATATCGGCAAGCCATAAAGACGGCGTCCTGACGTTAATTTTACCAAAGAAGGAACACGCAAAGATAAAACCGTCAAAGCAGATCAGCATCTCATAACAATGAGTTGGAATATAGGCCGCCTGTTAAGGTGGCCTTTTTTTTCAGCATTACCTTTTCATACTATCTTTGGGGGAAATTCACAATATAAGCGTTCTATGCCTATTTTCATGCTCGATGATGAACCGGTATTCCCTGACCCTTCGCTTGCTAATCGCGAAGGGCTGCTGGCAGTGGGAGGAGATCTTTCAAGTGAACGATTGATAGAAGCTTACTCCAGGGGCATTTTCCCCTGGTATGATGACGAATCCCCTATACTCTGGTGGTCCCCGGACCCGCGAATGATCCTATTTCCTGATCGGTTTATAATTTCCCATAGTCTCAGACAAAGACTTGATAAAGGCAATTTTGAAATCCGATTTGACAGCTGTTTTAGTGAAGTAATCAGGCATTGCGCTGAAATTCCGAGGAAAGGCGAAAAAGGAACCTGGATTACAAATGACATGATAGAGGCTTATATTGAATTGCATGAGCTGGGGATAGCCCATTCAGTGGAAGTATTTATGAATGGCTTGTTAAGTGGAGGTCTTTATGGGCTTGCAATGGGTAAAGCTTTTTTTGGTGAGTCAATGTTTCACAAGGAGAAAGATGCCTCAAAGATTGCACTTGCTGCCCTGGTTGAAAGGCTGAAGAAGAAGGAATTTCATTTTATAGATGCCCAGCAGAATACTCAGCATCTGAAAAGTCTTGGGGCAGTGACTGTTCCAAGGAAAAAATTCCTTTCTATGTTATCCACAGCAATTTCTTATCCCACTATCCGGGAGAAATGGTAATTTCGTAAAAATTTTACCGGGATGAATGAAAAACAGAAAATCTTTATGAGTGAGGCCATCCGGTTGGCTTCACAGAATATTAAAATGAAAAACGGGGGCCCCTTCGGGGCCGTTGTTGTCAAAGACGGAAAGATCATTGCCACCGGCTTTAACGAAGTACTTCATTCCAATGACCCGACTGCCCATGCCGAGATAGTGGCTATCCGGAGGGCCTGCGAAATATTGGGAAGTTTTCAGTTAAACGGCTGTGAAATATATAGTAGTTGTGAACCCTGTCCGATGTGTCTTGGCGCTATCTACTGGGCAAGACCTGATAAACTTTATTATGCCGCCAGCCGCCATGATGCGGGCAGGGCCGGATTTGATGATGATTTCATTTATAAGGAACTGGCTGCAGAAACGAATGACAGAAAGATACCTACCGAGCAGATCATGCAGGAAGAAGCATCTTCACTCTTTGACCAATGGATAGAACTCGACCTGGGCATTAAATATTAATTCTGATTTCTTGAGCAGACTGCTAAAGGCCCATATAGCCATCATCGGGGCCAATGTCATTTACGGGCTGAATTATGTGATAGCCAAAGGCATAATGCCTGATTATCTGAGTCCGCGTGCCATCATTTTTATCAGACTGGCCGGGGCTACTGCCATACTTTGGGGCCTGCAATTTCTTTTTCCGCGACAAAAGATCGATAAAAGGGATTATATCAAACTCTTTATCTGTGCATTTTTCGGAGTCGCCCTTAACCAGGTACTCTTCTTTGAAGGCTTAAACCTGACCACACCTATCAACGCGTCCATCATTATCACGGTGATTCCAATCCTGGTACTTGTTTTTGCTCATTTTATCATTAAAGAAAAAATCACCTGGATAAAACTGGCCGGGATCATACTTGGTGCCAGCGGCGCTATACTTGTTATACTCAGTGAGGGTAAAATATCATTCCAGTCAGAAACATTTAGCGGAAATGTTTTGATATTCATAAACGCTGCTTCATATGGATTTTATCTTGTACTCGTAAAGCCCATGATGGAAAAATATGATCCTATAACCGTCATCAAATGGATATTCCTTTTTGGATTTCTGATCACTCTTCCAATCACTTATAATAAATTCTCCCATTCAGACTTCAGCATGGTCCCTGGGCAGATCTGGGCATCTGTAATTTACGTGGTACTTGCATCCACTGTCCTGGCTTACCTCTTGAATACCTATGCCTTAAAAACTGTGAGCCCGACAGTTACAGGTATTTACATTTACCTTCAGCCCCTGCTTTCATCGATTTTTTCAGTCATGCTCGGTAAAGACAAAATTACTTTGATAAATATTATAGCTTCCCTGCTCATCGTTATTGGAGTTTACCTGGTCAGCAAAAAGAAAATAAGAGACCTCGGCGGGCAGGAGATTTTTTACAAATAATTCTGAAATAATATTATACCTTTGCGCGCAAATTAATAATCACATAATGAAAAAGACACTCTCATTTTTATTGGTCACGCTAATACTGACTACCATTAGTGCATACGCACAAGATAATTCAAAAGGAAAATTGACTAATCAACCTGATTCACTATCTTATAGTTTCGGCCTCCTCATAGGAAATAACCTGCAAATGCAAAAAGTTAAAGATCTTAACATGGAAATATTTATGCAGGGTTTAAAGGACGGATTCAATAAAGCTGATTCTCAAATAGCTATCGAAGATGCCAACCTTTTCATCCAAAAATACTTCGACCAGCAAATGACACAGGAAGCTCAAGATAACCAACAGAAATGCGCCAAATTCCTGGATGAGAACAAGACTAAAGAAGGTGTTGTCACCTTAGCCAGTGGTTTACAATATAAAATATTACAGAAAGGTGAAGGTACACCCCCTTCTGCCAGTGATACTGTGACTGTTAACTATACAGGCACCCTCATTGACGGAACAATGTTCGACAGTTCTGTTGAAAGAGGCAAACCGGCTACCTTTGCAGTAAACCAGGTAATTCCTGGTTGGACTGAAGCTCTTCAACTCATGAAACCGGGTTCCATATGGATACTCTATATTCCGGCCGACCTGGCTTATGGGGATAAAGGTGCCGGTGGAGTTATCGGACCGA
This sequence comes from uncultured Bacteroidales bacterium, assembly GCA_963787195.1. GTDB lineage: Bacteria > Bacteroidota > Bacteroidia > Bacteroidales > JAGOPY01 > CAWBCI01. Next base: position 61,584 of record CAWBCI010000070.1, on the reverse strand, counting down.
ATGAAGCACTCATTTTCCAGGTTGAACTCATGTCAGTTCAAAAGGCTAAATAATCTGTCTTTTTGGTTTGAAGATGGGTAAGGAATATAGTATTCCTATCACTCAAAAGGCTTGTTCTGATTAAAATCGGGGCGGTAATTTTCCTGACTATCAGGCTCCTGTAACCATCCGTTTTCAAATCCAAGTTCTTCCATTACATCTGCAACTTTATTGTACTCCCTCATTCTGATGGAGCGCCCCAGGAACTTGTCACCTATAACATTTTCGGTCGGGTAATATTGCGACATCAGCGAAATATGCAGGTCGACCGAAAGCTCCCGGGCAATATTTCGGAGTACTTCCATACTGTTATCAATCTGCCCGGGCAGGATAAGATGCCGTATGATGATGCCGCTTTTTGCATATCCATAACTATCAATCGGCAGTGCCGTACCTTTTTGCCGGTACATTTCTTTCAGGGCCTCCATCGCAACTAAAGGATAATCAGGAGCATCTGAATATTTTTTAGAAAGGACGGGATCAGAGTATTTTATATCGGGAAGGTAGATATCAATATATTCTTCCAGGCCCCGGATCGTTTCGGGCCTGTCGTATCCATTAGTATTATATACAAAGACAGGACTATAACCTAGAGACTTCAATGCTTCAATGATGACTTTTACCTGGGGAACAAAATGGGATGGTGAAACAAAACCTACGATATTGATCCCGCTATCCAAAATTTCAGTCACCTTTATAAGAACTTCCTTCAAATCCATATCCCATTCACTGTAATCATTCAGGTTACAGCTTATCTGAAAATTCTGGCAATAGATGCATTGCAGGTTACAATTTGTAAAGAATATATTACAGATCCCCTTTTCACCTGAAATGACAGGTTCTTCTCCTTTATGAATACAAATGGATGAAATGCTGAAACCCGCTCCCGCTTTACAATATCCCCTCTGCTTCCCAAATCGGTCGGCATAGCAGTTCCGCGGACAGATCCGGCAGGAATGCAATTCCTCCAGTGGTTTCATTAAAGCATTGTAATCCAGTGAATTTATCCTTGATAATCTATCCATTTTTAATAGCTGTAAAAGAGGATTGCAAACTTACAAAATATAAAAAGTGTATATTTGTTAGTCTTCCTTAATATCATCTTAAATGTCGAAAAAATTCTGGCTTTTCAAGCTGATCACATTCATTTTAGTGATGCCCTCAGCTCATTCACAGTCATTGAAGATAAGCGCCCAGACAGGTTTAAGAGCCCAGTATTATATCCAGGCAAATTCCAGGTTATGGCAAATAGCCCCGGATATCCCCTTGCTGAGCTTCCTGGCAAATGGAAAAATACATAACACGCTCGATGCCAAAGCCCAATTAAAAGAGGGCAAATACTACTTCCAGTTCGATGACGGAATAAGCGGTGAATTAATCCCTGAAGAAACTGCTGGTACTGGCTGGAAAGCAGTAGTCACTATCTTCAATAACAGCCCCGACACTATAGATATTGAAAACATTGTGCCTTTCGGAGAATCAGACAAACATCCCTACCTGACTTCAAGCGGGCCCTGGAATCTGGCAAGGTCGAAGATATTCAGGCCGGGACTGGGCCCGATAGGCGTAATTCTACCCGACAATGCCTGGGAACTTGGCTATGCTTCCATGAATTTAGGAGATGAATTCTCCATATGCGCCCTTGCCCGGAGAACCCTGGTAAAACAGGGTTCAAAGCGAAGGTATCGGACAATAGTTTTTCCTGGAGGATCTGTGGAATATACTATACATCTTGAAGAATTTAACGGTGTATGGCAAAATGGACTGAAGAAAGTTTTCAGGGATAAATATTTATATGATCTCGATACTTTTGACAATACTTTATTTGAAAGAGAAGATCTGCAGTGGATCAGGCATGATTATATCATCGGACTTGAATTTGCCTGGAACAAGGATTTTTATGACTGGAAGAAAGGGGAATATCATTATTATGATTTTTTGGAGAAGGGAAAAAAACTGTTCGGCGGCTATGATGTATTCGGAATCTGGCCTACCTGGCCCCGGCTTGGGGTAGATCAACGAAACCAGTGGGATCTTTTTGCCGATCTTCCGGGAGGCCTGGAACAGCTGAAGAAGTTTTCGGAGGAAGGAAAAAAGCTGGGGACCCGGTTTTTCATCTGCTTTAATCCCTGGGATGAAAGCACCCGTGAAGAAAATCCCTACCAGGGTATGGCCCGGCTGATAAAAGAAACAGATGCCGATGGCGTTGTCCTCGATACCCGGGGAGCTTCCAGCCTGGAGCTGCAGCATGCTGCCGACAGCGTAAAACCAGGGGTAGTGATGTACAGCGAAGGTATGGCAGTCACCAAAGACATGCCCGGAATTGTTTCAGGAAGGGTTCATGATGCAATTTACCTTCCTCCTCCCCTCAACCTGAATAAACTGATAAAGCCTGAATTTGCAATATTCCGGGTATGCCAGGTCCATGATGGCCGCATCCGCAGGGAAGCATCCATAGCCTTTTTCAATGGCTACGGGACTGAACTTAACACCTTTGCCCCAGGACAGGTCGAATCGATGGAGGAAGATCTGATGTACCTTGGAAAGACTTCCCAAATCCTGAGAGAGAATACTTCTTCATTCCTGGCTCATGACTGGACTCCGCTGATAACTGGCTTGCATGACAGTATTTGGGTAAACGAATGGCCTCTTGAGAATAAAACTGTTTATACAATTCTCAGCCTTAATCCTGAAGGATATGAAGGACCCCAGTTTGAAGTAAAAGCTTTTAAAGACCATCACCTTGTGAGTCTGTGGCACCATGAAGAAATTATTCCTGACACACTGGACGGGAAACTATATGCAAGGATAAAAGTTGATGCCTTCAATAAATTTGATCTGGGAACCCGAACTGAAGGAAATGTCGATTGTATTGCTCTCCTGCCTTCAGTGATTTCAGCCACAGTGGATAAAGGAATTCTGAAAGTTCAGGCATCGAAAGGCGAAAAAATGAAAATCTGGGCAGGTGAGCCCTCCTATCAGAATGAAAATTTTATTACTGTCCAGCCTAATGAACAGGAGATTAAGCTGATGGATCATTTCGGGAGCTATGAGGGTAAATTTGTTTTACAATTATTTAATAATGAAGAACTTCTGGATGAAACCATCGTATATCTCGAACCCGGAACCCCCAGGCTCATCAGCAAGTTTGAAAAAACAGCCGGTGCATCGCAGCCCCCTGAAGGCATGGTTTTAATACCCGCCGGGGTCTTTGAATTCATGGCTGGAAATACAGACCAGTTCATTCCATACCCTGTTCAAAAAAAATCCATCCCGGTTAAAATGTCTTCTTACTATATGGATAAATATCCCGTAACCAACCGGGAATATTATGAGTTTATTCAGGAAAGTAATTACAAAACTGCCGATACATCCAACTATCTTAAGCATTGGAAGCATGGTAAATATCCGGAGGAACTAAGGGACCACCCGGTGGTTTATGTGAGCCTGGCCGACGCACAGGCCTATGCACATTGGGCCGGAAAAAGGTTGCCAACTGAAACAGAGTGGCAATATGCAGCCCAGGGAAATGACGGAAGAAAATGGCCATGGGGAAATGAATTTTTAAGCCGCAGGTGCAATAATGCCTTAGGGCATAGCACCGCAGTTAAGGCATTTCCAAAAGGCAGGAGCCCTTTCGGGATTTATGATATGGTCGGGAATGTGTGGCAGTTTACCCAGGATGTTTACGATAATGGTACATATTATTTTGTGATGATGAAGGGAGGAAGTTTTTATAAACCCACTTCCAGCTGGTGGTATGTTAAAGGCGGTCCGCAGCCCGCAGATTGGCAGCAATTGCTTTTACTTGTATCTCCCGGCTTTGACAGGAATTCAACGCTTGGATTCAGATGTGTGAAAGATCGGCAGGATAATCCTTAAAAATTGGAGAGACCATTTCAATTATTTTAAACTATTATAAAATTCAACGACCAACTTTAAATCAGCCTTTGTTCTGATTTTCAAATTATTCACCTTAATAAACTCCTTCATATTTTTTTCTTCATCTGAAAATGCACTTAGAATACTTTTACGGGCAGGCAGGATTTGACGGGCAACATGATCCCCTTTCTTACAGATAAAATATTGGCCCTCTCCGGCATAGTCTTTCCTTGGATTTTCATTTCCAGTATCTGAAGTAAAATGATATTTTACCAGCCGGCGAAAAAGGAGCTTGCAATCCCCATCTGTAAGCATCTCGAAATAACCGTTCTGAATAGCTCCTTCATTGTTAAATTCGGTTTGAATAAACTTTCTGTCACCTAACAGTATATATTTAATCTCACAGGGCTGCTTAACTGCAAGTGTATCATTATCCTTAATAAACTGCATCTGCTGATGATAAATATCATAACGGAGCAATAGTTTGTCGAAAGATGTACCATCGTTTAAAACTATGTAACCCGGAACCCAGTCATCATTCAGATACATTCCCATTTGTCCGGAAAATCCGGCAGAAAAATATCCTCCGCCTCCTTTATTTCCCTGTAAAAGAGATAAACTTCCGGAGGACTGATCAAGGATCTGCTCTTGAGCTTTAACAAACTTTCCGGCATTCTCATTTTTATTAATACCCTGTGAATATAATAAGCCTGGCAGAAACATGATCAACAAGTTGGCAACTTTGATCAAAGTTTTCATTTTAAAAAAATTAATCAGTTTAATTCCAAATTTGAAGTATAAAACCAGGGACCAGCCCCAGATCTCTATCCTGCCAATTGGAACAGGCCTTATACTTTCCGACTTCGTCGGATTTGTTCAAGCATAAATTTCATTTCACCTCCTACGTAAAATTTATGCATCACAAATACTTACAAAATTTGAAACGTTACTAAAATTACAAAAAATTAAAGAAATAAATCAATAAAACTTTAATAAATATTTGTGCAGTTATTACGACAAAATAAGCAAGTTTATTACATAGGAAGGAAGATATTTTTTCAAACATTCAGACTGAAATATTTGTACCTTCGAATTCCTTTCAAATAATCATATCCTGGAATGATGAAAAAGCTGCTACCCGCCACATTAATCCTCCTCTTCTATACTTTAGTTCCAATGACTCTGAATGGGCAGGATCATCCGGCTCTTAAGCGGATTGCTCTTTGGATGGATAAAAATAATCAGGCTGAAAAAGATGAAACTAAAGCTTTGAAATTTCTATTATTAAAGAATGATCAATTTGAATTTGAAGAGATCCGGACAGAATTCTTCCGGAATAAAATCTCTCCGCATAAATACCCGATAATCTGGATGCAGAAAGATGACACCCTTGCCTTTGACCAGGCATTACTTCGTAAAAAGACACTCTCAAATATCCTCAATTATGTAAAAAATGGCGGTAATCTTTTACTCAGTAACCAGGCCTTTGAATATATCAAATGGCTTGGGGTAGAACCAATCGAACCTGAAACAAGATCTAAAGTGAGTAAAGATGAGGGTTATGGCAGGCAGTTGGGCTTCCATGCCTTTAGGAAACACCCTGTTTTTGAGGGTCTTAACGGGGGATCTTATGTTTTGAAACCGGAGCAGGACACAAACCTGCTTCAAACAGGCTATTTCGGCAAAAATGTTCCGCAAAACTTTAAAGTGGTGGGTGTTGACTGGGATTATATTTTTCTGAGGGAAAACACAAAACTGATTGTGGAAATGGATTATGGTAAAGGGAAGATATTCGCTGTCGGTGGGTATATGCTATATTCCATGCCGAATAAAAATAAGCAACATCTTGAAAAATTTACCCTGAATATCCTGAATTATCTTACAGGAAAATCTACGGATGATAATGCGAATTACTGGTATTACGGAAAAAATGAAGTCCTGCCTTTTGATTATCATGCTGAAAAAGCTAAAATTCCGCATGCCGAAGTCTGGGATCTTAAAAAATCACCCCTTGATATAAATCGTGAGAAAGCCAGTGGAAATTATGTTGAAGTTGCAGGAGAAAGGATTCTTGTGATGGGAAATGATCGAGGCGGTATACAGGAGATATGGACACATCCCTTTATGAGTTTTCGGGATATAGAAACGGGGATCCGCTTTGATGAGGGAGATAGTATTTATTGGCTGAATGATCAATATCCTGAAGTAATTACCACTCCTGAATCAATTATTAGAAATTATAAGTTCGGAAATGGCAGTCTGAAAGAGGTCATAACGGTTTCTCCTGACAAACCGCTGGCCATCATTCATTATAAGTACGATGGAAAGGTCCCGGCCGGATTATATTGCCGTTTTAGCTCCAACTTCCGTCTCATGTGGCCCTATTCCGAGAAAGTCCCTGGTAAAATTTTCTATTCCTGGAGCGATGAACTGAATGCATTTGTGTTGAAGGACATGAGTGGTGATTTTGCCGGCATCATTGGCACAAACCTACAGCCTTCAATGCATTTGATGGGACAGACAGAAGCATTTCAGATCAAAAATGGGAATTTCACAGGCGTGGCAACAGAAAAGTTCCAGTCCAGCGGCATCCTGGAAATTCCCTTAAAAATGAAAGCTGAGTTGGATATTGCAATAGCAGCGAGTGATGAAGGTTTGGAAGCGACACGGAAGTATTACGAAGCAGCCCTCGCCTCGCCTTCTGCTATATATGATTCTGCTCTTAAACATAGTGAAGATATCCTCTCAAATTCTCTTTTAATAAGTGGCCCTGATACAAATTTCAACAAGGCATATGCCTGGGCTTTGATGGCTACAGACAGGTTCTTTGTAAACACCCCCGGGATTGGCTCTTCTCTGACTGCAGGCTATGCCACTTCTGATAAAGGCTGGGATGGAGGACAGGCTGTGAGCGGCCGTCCGGGTTATGGCTGGTATTTCGGCCGGGATGGGGAATGGAGCGGAATGGCCCTCCTGGATTATGGAGATTATGAAAAAGTAAAGGACGTATTATCTACTTACCAGCGATTTCAAGACCTCAATGGAAAAATCTATCATGAATTATCTACTTCAGGCATTGTTCACTATGATGCGGCTGACGCTACTCCATTATATATTGTTCTTGCCGGCCTTTACCTGAGGCATAGCCGGGACACTGCTTTTATCCGGGAGAGCTGGCCATATCTCCTGAAGGCAATTGATTTCTGTTACTCTACCGATACGGATGGAGACCATCTGATTGAGAATACAAATGTTGGGCATGGATGGGTTGAAGGTGGAAAGCTTTTCGGTTCACATTCTTCACTGTACCTGAGTTCATGCTGGGCTGCCGCCCTCAAAGAAGCGGCCTGCATGGCTAAAGAAATTGGCTTGACGGCGGAATCCAATAAATATACCAATGAATCCATTTTGGTGAAAAAGATAATCAGTACATCCTATTGGAACTATCAGCAGGATTATTTTTATCATGGGAAGATGAAAGATGGCACTTATATGAGCGAACCCACTATCATGGCTGCTATACCGGCCTATTTCGGCCAGGCAGAACCTTTACAGCTAAAATATGTTCTTCCGGTACTCACGTCAAATGCTTTTACATCAGACTGGGGCTGTCGTATCATCGGGGAGCAAAGTCCATTTTTCAATCCTGAAGGATATCATACAGGCAGCGTTTGGCCCCTGTTCACAGGCTGGGCCGCCCTGGCAGAATTCCGGAACGGGAATTACCTGCAAGCTTACTCGCACACAATGGATAACCTGAATGTATACAAAAACTGGGGTCTGGGATATATAGAGGAAGTCCTGAACGGGGAAAAATATTTACCTTCAGGAGTATGTCACCACCAGTGCTGGTCGGAGACTATGGCCCTGCAGCCGGCCATTGAAGGCATGCTAGGGATGAATGTGGATACGCAGGATGGAATACTGGAAATCAAACCCTGGTTTCCTCAGGATTGGGACCATATCAATTTCGATCATATCAGAATGGGTGAGCAGTTCTTTAATCTAAAGGTTGAAAGAAAAGATAATGGCACTGTTTATTATTTTTCCAAAACGGATACAAGCAGTCTCCAGCTGAAACTGAAAATTGTACTTCCTCCCGGCAGTATTATAGATGAATTGAAAATGGATCAAATAGAAGTTCCCTTTGAAGGAGTTATGCAGGAAATAGGTGGCTGGCTTGTCGAAGCTATCAATCTCCGGATGGGCACAACTCTGGAGCTTGAAGTCAGGCATCATGGAGGCATATGCCTGCTTCCCATCCTGAATAATCCGGAGGCCGGGGAGGAATCCGAAGGTCTCCGGCTGCTCTCTTCAGATTTTAATGATGGCACCTATACATTGCATTTTGAAGGACAGAGCGGAAAATCTTATAATCTGGGGCTCTGGGCTGATGGAAAAACGGAACCCACAGCTGATAATGTAAATATTATTCCCATTGAAGACAGACTCTATGATCTGCAATTGACATTGCCGGAAGTTGATTTCAGGTATGCCCAGAAAATCATTAATATAAAGCTTCCGGAATAAATCCTAGTCATACAATTTCCAATTGCAGCCCGGAAAATTATCTGATTTCTTTAAAAAATTGTATATTTGACGATCACTTGGAAATTTTGTTCTTAAATAATCTTATCGTCAACCAGCAAGTCCTTAAGTATTTAATAAAAATTTTCTGAGTCAATCACTAAATCATTGAGGTGGTTTAAGTAGTTATTATTAATTAAAATTTTTTCAAAATGGTAATTTATGTAGGAAATCTCACTTATTCCATGAGTGAAGAAGATATTAGCAAAATCTTCAGCGACTATGGGACAGTTGAATCAGTTAAAATAATCAGGGACAAAATGACGGGCCGTGCCAAAGGCTTTTGTTTTGTTGATATGCCTGATGATAGTGAAGCAGAAGCAGCGATTAAAGAGCTCGACGGGAAAGAAGTCCTGGGCAGGAATATGAGGGTCAATCCCTCCCGGCCACCTCAGGAAAGATAAAAATTTTTAATCCAAATTTTTAATATGCAATTAGTTAAACTGAATGACACGGTAAAAGTACATTATACCGGCACTTTGAATGATGGACAGATTTTTGATTCATCACTTGATCGCGAACCCCTGGAATTTAAGGTAGGAAGTAAAAGTCTCATCCCGGGTTTTGAAAATGCGGTGATCGATATGGCGCTGAATGAATCAAAAAAGATCAATATCCCTTCGGATGAAGCTTATGGTCCTTATCATGATGAAATGCTTTTTGATGTGAAAAAGGAGATGCTTCCCAAGGATATGGAACCCCAGATAGGAATGCAACTGGTCTCCCAAAATCCTGACGGAAGTGAACTGATAGTCACCATCACTAAAGTGAATGAAGATAGCATCCTGGTAGATGCCAATCATCCCCTGGCCGGGAAAGATCTCACATTTGAAATTAAGGTTGTAGAGATTGCCTGATCCCTATTATTTATTTTGCTGCAGGCATTCTTCGTATTTGTAAAAAACTTTTTACGGAAATATAATGCCTCTGAAAAAGAACATTGCCCTTGTCGCTCACGACAAGATGAAAAAGGATATCCTGGAATGGGTGCGCTGGAATAAAGAAATTCTGGCACCCCACAGGCTTATATGTACCGGAACCACAGGTCGTTTGGTTCAGGATGCTTTGGTCATGGAACGTACTAGTATCCAGGATAAGGAATTTGAAATGCTCCTGCTCAAATCCGGCCCCCTCGGTGGCGACCAGCAGTTAGGTGCCATGATAGCCGAAGGCAAAATTGATATTCTGATATTTTTCTGGGACCCGATGGAGCAACAACCTCATGATGTGGATGTGAAAGCTTTGCTCAGGATTGCTGTACTTTATAATATACCAACCGCATCCAACCGCACATCGGCCGACTTTCTGATTTCTTCTCCCCTGTTCAACCAAGAATATATTCCTGAAACAAAAGATTACCGGGATTATATTGAAAGAACCCTGGATAATATTTAGAAATTATCTTTCTGAAATCTCGCTGGGCTATCCACTAACATCTTCTGTCTTTACTTAGCCTTCTCATTATTGTATCTTTATGCCTCATTTACTCTTTGAGCAAGTGAATTGATTATTAACCTTCCTTTGGATCAGTTTGAAGGATACTTATTTTATCCTTCTATACAGTCGAGTCATTATAAACCTATAATTAGCCATTTATGTCACAACTGAGTATCAAAGATTTTACTGACCAGACAGAAGTTCTGGATTACGTAAAAAGGGCCCAGGCCCTGAAAGATTCCGGAAAAAAATTTTCCGATGTGGTGGACGATAAAGGATTTCAATATGTGGACCTTGTCCAGGAGGGCGGGGGTGTTTTAGGAATAGCACTGGTAGGTTACTCCTATGTCCTGGAGAACGCCGGTATCCGTTTCTTTAGCCTGGCGGGGACTTCCGCAGGAGCCATCAATACACTTATGCTGGCTGGATTGGGCAAGCTTGAAGATGCTAAATCCACCAAAATCCTGGAATTATTGTCTACAAAAAATCTTTTTGATTTTGTCGATGGTGATCCGGGCATCAAATCACTTATCCAGGGTTTCATCTCTGGCAAGAGTAAGTTAGGCTTATGGTTCACCGGGATCATGAACCTTCGAAAAATACTGAAGCTTGTTAATACTAAACTGGGGATCAATCCAGGGAATGACTTTGAGAACTGGATCATAGAAAATCTCTCAAAAAACAATATTAAAAACACCAAAGACTTAATAGAGCAAAGAAGCAAGATTCCAGCACTTACTTGCAGGGATGGACGACCTTCAGCTGATCTGAAGCCTCGTTTGGTCATTATTACTTCAGAGGTAACCACTCAGACCAAAGTTCAATTCCCGGATATGGCATCACTGTACTGGAAAGATCCGGATTCGGTGCCTCCGGCAAAATACCTGAGGGCATCCATGTCTATTCCGGTCTTCTTTTACCCGGTTGTGGTTGATAATATTCCGAACGGTCCGGAAGACAAACAAAGATGGGTAGATATGGTTAAGTACCGGGGAGAAATCCCACCCAGTGTGAATTTTGTCGATGGCGGACTACTTTCCAACTTCCCTATCAATGTCTTCCATAATCCACGCAGCGTTCCTCGTTTACCGACTTTTGGGGTCCGGCTCAGCACATTCAGAGATGAATATAATAAATGTTCCAGCTTCTTTTCCTTTGCCGGCGCAATGATCTCCACCATGCGTCAGATCTATGATTTCGATTTTATTTTAAGAAATCCTGACTATCAGCTGATCATTTGCTCTATTAATGCTGACAGTAAATACAACTGGCTTGACTTTAACATGCCTGATGATAAAAAACTCTCTTTGTTTGCTCTCGGTGCCCAAAAAGCGATAGAATTCCTTGAAACATTCGATTGGGAAGGCTATAAGAAAATAAGGGAAACTATACTCAAGGGAGTAGTTTAGTCAGAACGGGAAAGGCAGCATGAACTTTATACTCAGGTGAATTGTTGATGTTTTTTATAGAATATTTTATTCTATATTTATATTAATCAAACTTGCCTGATTATGAAAAACCTCTACTTGATTTTAGCCGGTTTACTTTCCATTCAATTGACGGCGCAGAACATCCCCTTCAATACAGTTCCTGACTGGACATCGAATGCCAATGGCAATTATTCGACCGGTCTGGGGATTGCCGATATCAACGGGGATGGATTTAAAGACCTTATAGTTGCAAACGGAAATGATATGGCCCGGCAGCATCTTGTAGTTTACTATAATCTTGGAGACGGCACTTTTCATTCTGATCCCGACTGGCAATCTCAGGATGTGGATTACCATGGACATATTTCCTGCGGGGATATTGACCAGGATGGTGATATCGACGTAGCTGTTTCAGTATACATTGGGCCTGAAGGCTTTGACAGTCCGGGGAAGCTGAAAGTTTATTACAATACGGGTACTGAACTGGAATCTTCCCCTTCATTTGTATCCGATTCGATGTATACTTTTAGTTGTGCTTTGGGGGATGCAGACGGTGACGGTGACCTGGATATTGCAGTGACTGCCGGAGAACCTTATAGTGGCCTATTGGATTATGGCCGGATATTTATAAATAATAACGGCACTTTTCAGCCCACTCCCCAATGGCAGTCCGATACTTTGATGGGAGCCCTGGATGTGGATTTCGGAGATATCAACAGGGATGGCTTCTTAGACCTTATCTTCGTCTCTGAAGGAACTCCCAACTATATTTACCTTTCCGACAACACCGGCCACATCTCCACATCCCCTGCCTGGTCATCTTCAGAATCGGTCAACTACATCAACTCTGTCGATATAGGATATGAAGGGGGACAAACTATCGTGGCAATGACTGAAAACAGCCAGCTGGGTGGTCAGGGCAGGGTCAGGAGATATGATTTCGGAAACCCTATCCCTCAGCATAGCAATGCATCCTGGTATTCCTACCCTTTTGGACAAGGTTCGGGAGTTCTTCTGGCCGATGTCAATCTTGACGGAACGCTGGATTTAATTTATGGAGGCTGGTGGCTTCCCATAAAAATTGCGCTCGGGAGTGATGGCAGCTTTGAAATGGATCCTTCCTATACTTCTGCTACCGGATCAGTGGTTGAGGCTATACAAATGGCTGATCTGGGCCGTGAGGATATCATACCCAAATCCCAAACTATTGATATTTCCCTGGAACAGGCAGGTAAAAATGTGCTTATCCTGGATGATCAGCTCGTAGAAAATATTATTGCTGTCAGAAGAAACGGCACATATCTCCCAGGTGAGGAATATAGCTTTGTGAGTAATAAAAATTGGGTGACCTTCAATGAGCCTTTTGTAGAGGGTGAAGAGGTAATTATTGATTATGATTACAGTCCGGTGCCTGATATGGTAATTAGCAACTGGGATACCCAGGTAGGAAATTACATTTTCTATAATACGAACGGGACGAATGGTATAACAGAAAATGCCACTAGTAAAATGGATGTCAGAATATCGGGGATTTCTCCAAATCCTTCGAATGGTCAGGTTTTACTAAAATTCAATCTACCTGTTTCATCTTCACCCTATTTCATTTTAAAGGATATGACGGGAAGAGAAATTATGCGGACTAAAGAATGCGTTTTCCCAAGGGGTGATAACCAGTATTTGCTTGATCTCAGGGGTTTTCCTTCCGGTAATTATCTCATTAATATTACGGACGGAAAATATTCCGCCACTGAAAAATTGATCCTGGCAAATCACTGAAAAGCGGTAATTTTTTTATTAGCCTCGGTCAACAGTCTATATCCATCAATTTTTCCGATCTTTGCCCCTCAAAATCCACAGTAAGGAATGACTGAACGCAGAGCCCTGATAACGGGCGCCCTATCCATCAGTGTTGCTGCCACCATGTGGGGTCTCGACGGCGTGGTCCTGACACCCAGATTGTATAATCTGGATGTGGGATATGTGGTATTTATACTGCATGCCCTTCCTTTTCTGATCATGCAAGCTTTTTTGTTTAGCCAGTGGAAGTACCTGAAGCGTTTCACAGTCAGGGATTACCTGGTGTTTTTACTGATTGCCCTTTTTGGCGGGGCAATCGGGACCATGGCTATCGTGAAGGCACTCTTCCTTGTAAATTTCAAAGAACTGAGTATAGTTGTCCTGCTCCAGAAATTACAGCCTGTATTTGCTATTTCCCTTGCGGCTATATTATTAAAAGAAAAGCTCAGCAAGTATTTTCTCCTGTGGGCTTCAATTGCGATCATGGGTGGCTATTTTCTGACTTTCGGATTTAAATTACCAAATTTCAGCACCGGATCAAATACAGCGGTAGCGGCAATCTATGCATTGATAGCAGCGTTTTCATTCGGGAGCTCTACTGTTTTCAGTAAAATCATTCTGAACCGTTATGATTTTAAAACAGCTACTTTTTACCGTTACGGATTTACAAGCTTTTTAATGTTGATTTTTGTATTTCTGACCGGACGCCATTTTCAGTTTATGCTAACTACTCCTTTAAATTGGACAATATTTTTTATCATTGCCTTCACTACGGGAAGTGGGGCTATCTTCCTCTATTATCACGGACTGAAAAATGTTAAAGCTATCCTGTCCATCATGTTTGAGCTATTCTTTCCAATTTCAACCATTTTTTTCGATTATGTTTTCAACGGCCATAAGCTCACCCTGGTCCAATGGCTGAGTGCAATCGTAATGGTTTTTGCCATCATCAATCTCAATCGCGGGCATTACGGCGCCTCTAAAACTTCCAATGTATCGGCTAAATAAATTTCATACCGGAGTTTTTTATCCTTAAATTTCTGGCAGACTGTAATTTAGTTTGCATTTTACATTTCAGGATTTTTAACAATTAAGACTTTTATTTTAAGTGTGGATGCTCTACTTTTGTTCTATATCAATATAAAGAGCTATGACTGAAAATGATGATCTGAAACAAGTTTATACCGGTTCATTCGTGGAAGCAAATTATGTTAAAAGTTTATTGGAAGAAAGCGGTATTGGGGCCATTATCAGGGACACTATGAAAGAAAGTCTGGTTGCAGGCTGGGCATCCGGATCGGCAACTGACAGTGCCCTGGTTTACGTTGCTGAATATCATCTGGAAGAAGCTAAAAAGCTGGTTGATGAGTACCTGGCCTCAAAATAATCAAAGTATCTACGATTTTGAGATCAAACTTGATGAGGAACTCTTCCTGAGAAGGCTTAATCTTGCGTCATCTCAGGCAATCTTTGAAGCTATTGACCATGACAGGATGCATCTCAGGAAATGGCTTCCATTCGTGGATAATACATGGAGAGCAGAAGACACAGAGACCTTCATCAAATCAATGATCAATTCCCATTGTTTTAAGAAAGACATGGTTTTTGAGATCTGGAATAAGAATGATTTTGCAGGTCTGATAGCCCTGAAAGAAATAGATAAATGGAACAGGAGGACAGAGCTGGGCTTCTGGATCATAAGTGAATTCGAAGGCCTGGGCATTATTACCCGCTCTTGCCGTTTGCTGATCCAACTTGCCTTCACTGAATTGGGAATGAACCGCATCCAGCTCAAATCAGCCATTGGTAATGCCCGCTCAGCTATGGTGGCTGAAAGGCTCGAATTCCGTTTTGAAGGAATAGAAAGAGGCGGAGAGCTTTCTACAGAACAATTTTTTGATCTTCAGGTCTATAGTCAATTGAATTCAGAATGGCAGCGATTGCAGGCAAAAATCAATAATCAGGATCAATTTAAAGAATGATGATTCCTGGCACTTCTCCTGAGGTATTTTTTTAAATATATATCCTGATATTTTCAGTTTCAAAGGGAGAAATTTTTCCCTGGCTCATTCTATCCTGAATTAATCACATTGAGGTATCAATGATAATCTCATAAATCTTTTTTACATTTTCAGAATCATCCGCTGCGTAAACCATTTTTAACGGCGAGCGGCCTTTCCCAACGGTCTGAAAATAATAGGAAAAGATTCCCCCCTGCTTTTTATTGTCCTTAAATGGACTAAAATGGGGAGCCAGCACCATTTGTACAACATTTGTATCGAGCTGGGCAAGCTTCCAATTAAAATCTGAATCCGGATTGCCTTCCAGTTGCACTTCGAAAGGTATTCCAACCGAAAGCTTCAGGGCCCGGCCCTGATCAGATTCGTTGAAAGGCCCTACACAGGAACTTGCAAGCAGGCTAATTCCAATTAAATATACTAAGTGCTTCAGGCTTAATTTAATAGTATTTTGCATTTTTTTTGCTGATATTTGGTTTGAAATTATCGAGTGATTATTTATAAATTTTCCTCCTGAAAAGTAATACCCTTATACTGAAAAAATGTTAAGAAAAATATTGACATTGTGCACGGTGATCCTGTTTTATTGTCAGGTCCATCAGGCTATCGCACAACCATATGTAATCAGTGACCGTTATTTGTTAATAAACGCGGCAGCCGGTGACCCGCTTTATACTACCTACACAGCTGCCATGGAGCGTTCAAGTTTATACGGGGATAAAGGATATAAGATGAATTATTATGATGACTGCGGCCCGCTTAGTTATGGCAGTGAACAAGGCGGTCGTTTTTTTACAACCTGGGAAGTGAATTCAGTGGTAGTGGATAAAATCAGCGATTACTTTAAAAAACCGCAGGTATTTGTTTCCTTTCCTGACATGGCCCTCTTGCATTATCAGCCATGGCCCGGAATACAGGTAAGCGAAATCTTCATGGTTTATAGCTCTCACATTGCACTGGTGGATATGACGATCAGCAATAAATCCGGGAAAGACCTACAGATCAAGCTATTTCCTGTCCTGGAAGGGGCCGATTCACTGAATGTTAAAAGATTTGATGATAGCCATTCTGCTTATATCCTGCATCATTACGAAACCAAAAAGCGCCTGATCAGCAATCTTTATGATAAAGCCCCCTACCCCACTCAACTGAATGATGTGTTTTGCGGGGATTTTGAACCTTATACCTACGGGGCATATAAGGGAAATATGCAGGATTTTTATAATACAATTAAGACTGATTTTTATGCTGATAAGAGGACTGATTCACTGAACATGCAAAGCACAGGGCCGGCTGACTTTGCGGCTTTGCAGGCAAAATTTGAGTTAGATGCCGGGGAAGTTAAGCATTTCCGATATTTCAGAGGGACGCAGGATGAAAAGCTGAATCTGGATTCACTTCTGAGCGAAATCGAGGAACTGAAGCATGAATCATTGCAGCCTTACCTGGATGATAATGTCAGGCTGTTTTCACATATCCCCCGCATCAAGTTCAGGACAAAGGCAGAAAAAATAATTTATCTCTCGGCTTTTAACCTGGTGCGTGGCTGTATGTTACCACCTTCGGGTGAAACATCCCATAATTTCTACGTCTTTTCCCGTGAACCATTGTGGGGATGGGGTCATGGCCATCAGGTGATGCACGAATCCCTGAGTATGCTGGCATATGCATACCTGGACCCGCTTTCGGCGGAAAATTCCCAAAGGGTTTATATGGAGCAGCAGGGCGCTGACGGACTGATTGCTTACCGTCATGGCCCCAGAGGGGCCCAGACTTATCCGCATAAAGGCCAGCCAACCACTTCGGCACCCTTTTTTAGCTGGACTAACTGGGAAGTGTATAAAGTCAGTAAGGATAAGGAATTTTTAGAAGAAGCCTATAAATCGGGAGTAAAATACACGGATTGGCTCTTAAAGAACAGGGATAGCAATAAGGATGGCACCCTGGAATGGGGGCCTTATGGTATTATTGAAAATGTGCGGGACTGGTATAATGCCGTTTTCCAGGTTTCGGCCGAGCGTTACCTGGATGTTGATAAGGAAGATATATCCGACGAACTGGAATGTCTTGACCTGAGCCTCATGGCCGTGAATGAGATGCGCTCGCTTTCAAAAATGGCAGCAGAACTAGGTTTAAAGAAAGATGAAATCAAATGGAAGGAGAAAGCCGATAAAATGTCGACCCTGATCAACCGGCGGATGTGGGATAAATCAAGCGGATTCTTTTACAGTGTGAACAAGACGGATTACAGTTTCCGTTTTATGAGCAGGGACCTGAGGAGAAAAGAAATTATCGGATTCCTGCCGATGTGGGCGGAGGCCGTTTCGCCTCAGAGGGCCGATACCCTTATAAAATCCCTGACCGATCCGGATGAATTCTGGAGGGAATACGGCATACCCACACTTTCAGCCAAAGATCCCTGGTACAGCCCTTATGTCGATTACTGTTGCAAATGGAACGGTCCGGTTTGGCTGCTGTGGGATTATATGATCTTCGACGGGCTGGTAAAGTACGGACATAATGATTTAGCATTGGAAGTGGCTGATAAAATGATCCTGGCAGTTCAGGCCCAGCTAAGTAAAAATCATAATTACTGGGAATCTTACAGTCCGGATAATGAAGTTTTAAATTGTCCCCCCAATTATATCTGGGATGCTATCATGGCAAAATTGCTGATCGAAAGTTATAAGATCAGGGAGCATACTCCTTCATCGGAATGAAGCATCAGGACTTATCAGGTGCTTCGGTTTCTGATAATTTTAATTAATTTTGCGCCCTTCATACCATATAAATAAATAAAATGAAAAAAATATTCATGGCGATGGCCCTTATCATGATCCTGGCATTGAATTCATGCCAGCAGTCTAAGACAGAAAAAGCTCCCATTATTGAAAAAAAGACACTGAATCTGAACAGTGACCGTTTGACCCCTGAAGTACTCTGGTCGCTCGGACGAGTGGGTGAAATGCAGGTTTCCCCTGATAAAAAGCAAGTAGTTTTCTCAGTGACTTATTATGACATTGATCAGAATAAAGGCAACCGTGAGCTATATATTATTTCCGCGAACGGCGAAAACCTGAAGCAACTTACCCAAACCCCTGTCAATGAATTTAACGCGGTTTGGAAACCTGACGGTTCAAAAATCGGCTATATCTCGTCTGAAAGCGGAACTCCGCAAATGTGGGAAATGAATCCTGACGGATCAGGAAAAACCATGATCAGTAATCTGGAAAGCGGGATCACAGGTTTTAAGTATTCTCCCGACATGACAAAAATTGCCTTTTCGGCTGAAAAAAACCTGGAGGAAAAAGACCTGGAAGATCTTTATAAAGGGCTCCCCAAAGCGGAAGGAAAAGTTTATAACCGGATGATGTTCAGGCATTGGGATGAATGGAGGACTACCTACAGCCACCTTTATTTAGCTGATTACGATGGAAAACAGCTCACGAATGTACAGGACCTCATGGGAAATGAACCCTGGGACTTCCCCATGAAACCCTTTTCGGGATGGGAACAACTTAGCTGGTCGCCTACAAGCAAGGAAATTGCATATTCCTGCAAAAAGAAGGACGGGAAAGCCTATGCCATCTCCACCAATTCCGATATTTATATTTATGACCTGGACACCAAACAAACGCGGAATTTCACCCGTGGCATGATGGGCTATGATATGGCTCCGAATTACTCCCCCGACGGCACAAAACTGGCCTGGCTAAGTATGCCCCGGGACGGTTATGAATCAGATAAGAACAGGCTGTTCGTTTATGATCTGAAAAATAATACAAAAACTGACTATACCCAGGCATTCGATCAGGATGTGAATTCAATTATATGGAACGATGACAGTAAGTCAGTGTATTTCATTTCCGATTGGTTTGGAACGGATGAAATATTCAGACTGGACCTGGACGGTAAGATCACCCAGCTCACCAATGGGGTGCATGATTATACCGATGTGCAACCTGCAGGAAATCAACTGGTCGCAACTATGATGTCTATGTCGAAGCCTGTTGAGATCTACACGCTGACCCTGGAAGGTAAAGATGAAAAACCTCTGACTTCCATAAATAAAGACATACTGGATCAGCTTAGCATGGGGAAAGTAGAAAAACGCTGGATAGAGACCACCGATCACAAGAAAATGCTGACCTGGGTTATTTACCCGCCTCATTTTGATCCGAACAAAAAGTACGCTGCCTTGTTATATTGCGAAGGAGGACCTCAAAGCACCGTAAGCCAGTTCTGGTCATACCGCTGGAATTTCCAGATCATGGCAGCCAATGATTATATAATCGTAGCTCCAAACCGTCGCGGAGTTCCCGGCTTCGGAGAAGCCTGGAAAGAAGAGATCAGCGGTGACTGGGGCGGACAGAATATGCAGGACTACCTGAGTGCTATTGATGAGGTTTCCAAAGAGCCGTTCATTGACAAGAATTTATTGGGAGCCGTCGGGGCCAGTTATGGGGCTTTTTCGGTTTACTGGCTGGCAGGCCATCACCAGGGACGTTTCCACGCCTTTATTGCTCATGACGGTATTTTCAACCTTGAAAGTGCCTATACTGAAACAGATGAGCAATGGTTCCCCGACTGGGACCTTGGCGGACCTTTCTGGAAGAAGGATGATCCGATAGTTAAGAGATCTTATGATAACTCACCTCACTTGTTTGTTGATAAATGGGACACTCCGATCCTGATTATCCATGGACAAAAAGATTACAGGATACCGGCGACCCAGGGAATCAGTGCATTCAATGCAGCCAAACTGCTGGATGTTCCCGCTCAGTTTCTGTACTTTCCGAATGAAAGCCACTGGGTTTTAAGTCCACAGAATGGAATTCTCTGGCAAAGGACATTCTTTCACTGGCTCGACAAATGGCTGAAACCGCAAGCTGGTGCTAAGAAAAATAGCGAATAGTACAAATTTCAGAGAATTAATTTCTGGAATTTCATTTTTTTCTTTGTTATACCGGGTCGATACAGGTTTGCGAATTTTAATCTGCTGTTTCTCTCGGTAAAACTGAAACTAAAAGAAAATCGCTTCGCATTTTCTTTTAGTTTCAGTATAAAAACTTTTTAATTTTCGAATTATTCAATATATTTATATAATTATGCTAAAAAATCTCTAAAATTCTTTGAATCACTAAATACTGCTATAGAATGATTTGTTTTGACCTGGATTAAAATTTCAGGTTTTTTATTTAATACATACTTTTGAAAAGGTTCTTCATCTTCTTTCTTTAATAATTATGATGATAAACCTTTTCATTCTTTTTAAGACCTTGAAAACATGAATAGATTCAATAATCAGAATGAATAACCATTTAAAAATAAACTTTATGAAAAAAATCCTTACTATTTTACTATTGCTCTTTCCAGTCCTGATCTTTGCTCAGGCCGATAGTCTGAAACCATGGAAAATGGATGGCTTAACAAGCCTGAACCTGAACCAGGTCAGTCTTAACAATTGGACTGCCGGCGGCAACAGCCAGGTATCATTTACACTTCTTGGAAAATATAATGCCAACTATACTAAAGATAAGCTCACATGGAACAACAGCCTGAACATAATGTATGGCATGTATAAGAATAAAGGGGAGAAAATGAAGAAAAATGAAGACTTGTTTGATTTGACTTCTATTCTCGGCCATCAGATAACGAAAAAATGGGCTTTTGTAGGCTTTGCTAATTTCAAAACACAGTTTACCAAAGGTTTTGACACCAATAATGACAGTTTGAAAGTGTCTAACTTCATGGCCCCGGGCTATCTTACTCTTTCACCCGCATTCCGTTATGCCCCGGTTGATTGGTTTTATATTTTACTCTCCCCGGCAACGGCAAAATTTACTTTTGTATTGGACCAGGAATTAGCCAATGCAGGAGCATTCGGGGTCAAAGCTGCCGAATATGATACAACAAGCGGAAATCTTATTAAGGAAGGTCAGAAAACCCTCATTTATATGGGACCTTTTATTGAAGCTTACCTTAAAAAAGAAATTGCCAAGAACCTGACCTATGAGTCCAAATTGAATATTTTGTATAGCCTGACCAACCGTAAAAGCACCAACCTGGATCCCTTCGATATGGATTTCAGCTGGCAGAATTTTCTGAATTATCAGGTGGCCAAATATTTCTCCATCAGCATATTTGCCCATCTTGTCTATTATCCCGGACAACCTTTGCTTTCATTTGAAAATGTTGACGGAGCAGTTAAAATAAAAGCAGAGCCTAATAAGCATTTACAGTTTAAAGAAACTCTGGGCATAGGTGTTTCATTTTCATTTCCCCCAGCCAAAAAATAATTTTTA
This sequence comes from uncultured Bacteroidales bacterium, assembly GCA_963787195.1. GTDB lineage: Bacteria > Bacteroidota > Bacteroidia > Bacteroidales > JAGOPY01 > CAWBCI01. The sequence goes on along the minus strand of CAWBCI010000070.1, from coordinate 40,089 downwards.
ATAATTCATAAAAGGCCGGTCCGGAATTCAGATGCGGAACCGGCCTTTTTTATATTTGCACAATGATAATTTTTATCATTACTATTTAAGACTATTATCATGTCTGAACAAAATGACAAGATCAGGTTCGCTGCTGAAAAGATAAGGCACTCCCATTTTACTACTGCTTACACCGGTGCCGGGATTTCGGTGGAAAGCGGCATACCGCCTTTCAGAGGGAAAAACGGCTTGTGGAATATCTATGATCCGAAACTCTTCGACCTGGATTATTTCAGTGAACATCCTGATAAATGCTGGCCCGTAATAAAAGAAATCTTTTATGATAATTTTGGCAATGCCCGGCCCAATAAAGCCCATCAGGTACTGGCAAAAATGGAATCCCAAAATTTTCTCCAAGCCCTGATCACCCAGAATATCGACAACCTGCACTACCTTGCCGGGAACCGGAATATTATCGAATATCACGGGAATTCCCGGAAACTCATCTCCCTTGATCAAAAAAACATTTATAATGTTTCGGATATTGACCTGAATGAATTACCCCCCCGCTGTCCTGAAACAGGAAGCATTTTAAAACCGGATTTTGTATTTTTCGGAGAAGCGATTCCACACAATGCATACATAGATTCAATCAAAGCGGCCGGTAAAACAGAGGTGATGCTGATCATTGGCACTACGGGAGAAGTGATGCCGGCGGGACAGATACCGGTAATCGCAAAGCAGAACGGAGCCTTCATTATCGAGATCAATACCGAAACATCAAACTATACGAATGCCATAAGTGATCTTTTTCTGAAAGGAAAGGCCACCCGGATTATGGAAGAACTATCTTCAGAACTCTTTCATGAATAGATGAGCCTTTTGATGCCTCAATATCTTTCCTTTTAATATATTTGTCCTGACTACTTCATCTTTTCAGTATGAATGATCTTTATAATTTAAAGAAGATATCCGCAGAGATACGGAAAGATATTATCAGGAGCATCACTGCAGCAGGATCAGGGCATACGGGCGGCTCCCTTGACCTGGCCGACCTATTCAGCGTTCTGTACTTTCATATATTAAATTACCGGCCGCAGGAGCCTTTATGGAAAGACAGGGACCGCCTGATTTTGTCCATAGGCCATGTAGCGCCGGTTCTATACACTTCCCTGGCCCATGCCGCTTATTTTCCGAAAGAAGAACTGATGACCTTGCGCAAACTTGGTTCGCGTCTGCAGGGCCATCCCGGTCGCGACCATGGATTACCCGGACTGGAACTCTCAGCAGGATCGCTCGGTCAGGGACTTTCAGTTGCAGTGGGCATGGCCCTGGCAGCCAAAATTGATCAGGCAGATTATCGGATTTATTCCGTTCACGGGGACGGAGAGATGCAGGAAGGATCCATCTGGGAAGCGGCTATGAGCGCGGCACACTATAAACTCGATAATCTGATTTCCTTCATCGACCGGAACGGCTTGCAGATCGACGGGCCTAATTCCAAAGTGATGGAAATTGAACCACTTGCGGAAAAATGGAAGGCCTTTGGATGGGAAGTCTATGAATGCGATGGGCATAACCATGAAAATATCATCGATACAATTGAAAAGGCCCGACAAATTAAAGGAAAGCCTTCAGTTATTATCTGCAGGACCATTATGGGTAAAGGCGTAAAAAGTATAGAAAATGATTTTCGCTGGCATGGTAAGGCCCCTTCGGAAGAAGAATCCAAAAGATTTATTGATGAGATAGAAAATTCATACCATGAAGATATTTCGGAATAAAGGAAGCAGGCCTACCAAAGCGGGTTTCGGTGAAGGTGTTAATGGAAGCCGGAACCCGGAATGAGCAGGTGATCGGCCTGGGGGCCGATATTACTGCTTCGGTGGGAATGAATTTTTTTGCAGAGAAATTCCCGGAAAGATTTTTCTCCCTCGGTATAGCCGAGCAGAACTGCATGGGCGTTGCGGCAGGCCTGGCTCTCAGCGGGAAGGTGCCGGTTTTCTCAACTTACGGAGTATTTGCAGCTATGCGTACCACGGATTTCATTCGTATTTCAGTTTGCTATAACAATCTCCATGTCGTGATCGGAGGCGCCCATGCAGGCATATCTGTAGGCCCCGACGGGGCCACCCACCAGGCCCTGGAAGATATAGCCATGATGCGGGTGCTGCCCAATATGTCTGTACTCTCGCCCTGTGATGCCACCCAGGCCAGACTTATGACCATTGCTGCTGTTAATAACTTGAAAGGGCCGGTTTATATCCGCTTCGGACGGGAGGCTGTCCCGGATTTTACGGATGAAAATCAGGATCTGAGTATAGGAAAGGCCCAGTTAATGAAAGAAGGGGACGATGCCACCATCATAGCAACCGGTCATATGGTTTGGGAAGCCCTGCAAGCCGCTTACCGCCTGGAAGAAAAGGGAAAGCATGTCAGGGTGCTGAACATGCATACTATCAAACCACTGGATGAGGGTGCTATCCTGAAAGCAGCCGGTGAAACCGGCTTCATAGTCACAGCTGAGGAACACCAGCTAATTGGTGGATTGGGATCTGCAGTTGCCGAAGTACTCGCACTAAAGCTCCCCACACCTATGAAGATGATAGGCATGCATGACTCTTTCGGTGAATCCGGACGTCCCGAAGAATTGATGCAGAAATATGGGCTGAAGGCAGAGGCTATTATGGAAGCTTTTATCGCTTGATTTCAGAATAAAAATCCCATTCAGGTATAAACTGGCCATCCCACACTTTTCTTAAATTAGGTGACTGGGTGACAAAGTGATAAGGTGATAAAGTGGTAATATTTCATTTCTGATTTCGCAGTTGCATTTCTTAATTCAGTGCAAAGTTCAAAATTCAAAGGGCAGAGTTGAAGATTAAGAGTTAAAAAGTTAAACTCTATAAATATACCACTTAAACCTTCATCTAACTTAGGAATTATCTTTATGGCATTCGCCACCGTCAGATCCCCGCGTTCGCGAGGATGGCGCAATCTGCATATTCAAGAAAAGCGGCGAGGCACGCCTTTGGAAATTTTAATGGTGTGCCGCGCCGCTTTTCCTAAAACATTCCGGTTCGTCATTCCGGCGCATGCCGGAATCCGCCAGCGAGATGCAGAGAGGAATTTTAGTTAGATGAAAGTGATTCAGTAAGCAGTGATTTGTATATAGCCCGGGTCGCAACCCGGCCCTCCACTCTACACTCTACACTCTACACTCTACACTCTACACTCTACACTATGGTTGAGGTCTACCTCACCAGCATCACTGTGCCCGCCTCCTCTATGGACATCTTCTCATTTCTTGCCACCTTATCCACCGGAACATTCTTAATTTGGAATGAGTTTTCTATAAACCAAAAGCGGATAAGTGCTATATTTGGGCGATAAATCAATAACAAAATTTTGAGTGCGCCGAAAGTTCCCTTATCAGGAACCCTTATGGCATAAGTTTTCTTCTAACTGTCGTATGAAATTCAATATGAAGGACTTGATTATTTTTTTTACTAAATATTTTAAATACATCATACTGGCCGCCTTGATCTATGTGCCGGTATTCAGCCATTTAGACGTTCTTTCCATACGGCAGTATGATGAGGCAAGATTAGCATTGAATGCCTACGAAATGAATAAGGATGGTGATCTGATTGTCACTCATTACAGAGGCAAACCCGATATGTGGAACACAAAGCCCCCTCTGATGATATGGTTGCAGGTAGCCGGCATGAAGATATTGGGTGTAAATGAATTGGCAGTTCGCCTTCCTTCAGCTATTGCAGCTTTCTTAACTTGTTTAAGCCTCTTGCTTTTTTCTATACGTTACCTGAAGAATTTCTGGTTTGGATTCATAGCTGTACTAGTGCTCATTACTTCTCAGGGATACATAGATATTCACGCTACCCGGACCGGAGATTATGATGCCTTATTGACCCTCTTCACAAGCTTGAGTGCTTTATACTTTTTCCTGCATTGTGAAACCAGGAAAAATAAGCAGCTGTATTTGTTTTTTGCCTTTAGCGCTTTGGCCGTGCTTACAAAAAGTATTTCCGGTTTACTTTTTATCCCTGCTTTTGTCATTTATAGTATTATTCAAAAGCAGTTTATTCCCCTATTGAAAAATAAACATTTCTATATTGGCCTGCTATCTTTTCTGTTGCTTGTCATGGGATATTACTTTCTGAGAGAATATGAAAACCCGGGTTATTTAGCAGCAGTTCAGAAAAATGAATTAGGGGGCCGCTTTCTAAATGTGATAGAAAAACATGATGCAGGCTTCTGGTTTTATTATCATAATTTTATTGATTTCAAGTATTCATATTGGTATTTGCTGGTTCCCGCGGGACTTATCATAGGTTTTATAAGTAAAAATAACAGGATAAAAAAATTGACTCTTTTTTCCTTCCTGATTTTAGTGACTTATTTTCTGATTATTTCAAGTGCTAAGACAAAATTGAAGTGGTATGACGTTCCGCTCTATCCATTCTTAGCCATTATAAGTGCTGTATTCATCGACTTTATTTTCGAATACATCCGGAATCTCAAATTGATAAATCAAAAATTCAGAATTAATATCTTCCCCTATTTATTTTTAGTATTTATTTTTTTCAGTCCATACCAGGAGATATTTGCAAAAACATTCAAGCCTCAGGAATATCCCTGGAATAAGGAACCCTATAAAATATGCTATTATTTAAAAGATGCGATCAAGGGTAAGTATAATTTGAATGACGAATTTGTTCTTTCCGATGGTTATAGTGCCCATATACAGTTTTACTTGAATATTTTAAATGATAAAGGAATTCATGTTAATTTTAAAAATCAGAAAGAACTAAAAAATGGGGATATCGTAATTGCCTATCAGGAAGTTATAAAGAAGTATATTGATGAACACTACAAATATGAAATATTGTATACGGAAGATAATTTAGTAAAATATAAAATTTATGACAGAAGGCAGTAAGAGTCCTATCGAAATATCCGTAATCGTTCCCATTTATAATGAAGAACAAATTATACCGGAGCTTTACAAAAGGTTACAGGAAACGCTTGTAAAGATCTCTGCTTATTATGAAATTATTTTTGTAAATGACGGGAGTAAGGACAATTCCCTTGGGGAGCTTTTTAAGCTAAGTGAGATAGATAAGCGGGTTTATTATATTAATTTCAGCAGGAATTTTGGCCATCAAATTGCTGTTACGGCCGGATTGGATGCATGTAATGGTAAGGCGGTTGCAATTATCGATGGGGATTTGCAGGATCCCCCTGAATTAATTGCCGATCTCTATTCAAAACATAAAGAAGGCTATGAAGTGGTTTATGCCAGAAGATCAGAGCGAAAAGGGGAAAGTCTTTTCAAAAAGCTGACGGCCAAAATTTTTTACCGTGTCCTGCAAAAAGTAACTTCTGTTGATATTCCCCTTGATACCGGAGATTTCAGGTTAATTGACAGAAAAGTGGTCACATATCTGAAGCAAATGCCCGAGCAAAATAAGTTTTTAAGAGGGCAAATCGCCTGGTTAGGTTTCAGGCAAACCCAGGTTTTATTCAGCAGGGATAAACGCAAATACGGAAAAACTGGCTATTCACTCGGCAAGATGCTGCATTTCGCTTTAGACGGCATAACCGGTTTTTCTGATAAGCCATTACAGTTAGTTACAAGGTCAGGCTTTTTTATCTCATTCATATCCTTTATCATCATCCTTTATGCCATTTATTCGCATTACATACTGGACAGAACGATCAGCGGCTGGACTTCACTCATTATCAGCTCTATGTTCATAGGAGGTGTGCAGTTACTTTCTATAGGTATAATAGGAGAATATATCAGCCGAATCAATAAAAATGTTTTGAACCGGCCCCTTTATATAATTGACAATACAAACCTGGAGGAAAGCGATGAACACGGCAAGGATGAAGATTCTGATATCTAAGTCGAACTTTGAAGTCTTTCCAAGAAGGATGAAATTTATGGATCCTTATATATCCTTAACCTTAAGTATAATTTTGGTAAAATAAATTAAATCCAAAGAAAATGCAGGCAATGGAAATCGTAAGGCAGTGGGTGGAAATTTTCAATAAGGGCGATGCTGATGAAATCGCGGAACTCTATCATGAAGACGCCATTAACCACCAGGTTGCAAATGAACCAGTCACCGGTAAGGCGGCAATCAGAGAAATGTTCAGAAATGAATTTGCTGCTGCTGATATGACTTGTATAGTGGAGAATATATTCAATGACGGAGATTGGGCTATCCTCGAATGGAAAGACCCACTTGGACTAAGAGGTTGTGGTTTTTTTCATGTTATGGATGATAAAATAATATTCCAGAGAGGTTATTGGGATAAATTGTCATTCTTAAAACTTCACAATCTTCCTTTGGATAATGCCTGAAAAAATCTAATTATCAAATATTTAAAGCTTGAAATTATAGAATTCTCTTCATTATCGATATCTGCACTTTTGAATTGAATTCTACGTTATTGAAAGATGATAAAATATATTTCTCTGATCTTATTCATATTCCTGTTTACGGAAGCACCCTTATGGTCTCAGGATTATTCAAAAGTGGATAATCGGGTAAAGGAATATCCTGAGAAATTCTCTAAGCCTGAAGATTTAGCGGCATTGATTCAGCGCGATTTTTCCCTTCCCGAAGAAAAAGCCAGAGCCATCTTTACATGGATCGCACTGAACGTAGAATATGATATCAAAGCCCTCAAATCGGGTCCGAAGACCAATTCTTTTACATATAGCTCCCTGGAAGAAAAGGACTTGAAATTACAAAAGCTCCGTCAGGATCTGGCAGTGCAAACCTTGAGAAAAAGGAAAGCCGTTTGCCAGGGATATTCAACCCTTTATAAATACATGTGCGACTTGCTCTCTATTGATTGTGAAATCATTACAGGCACTTGCAGGACAAGGAAAGAAGATATTGGAAAATTACCTTTGATCAGTAACCATGTTTGGAATGTTGTTAAAATTAATAATGAATGGAAATTGATTGATGTGACATGGGGAGCGGGTTATGTTAATGAAAATGCAAGCCATTTTTTCCCTGAATTCAATGATATCTATTTTTTCAGCAATCCTGAAATATTTTTCCTGAAGCATTTTCCGGAAGACAGATCATGGTTACTGACTGATCATTCCAAAGAGGATTTTGCTGACTTGCCATTGTATTACCCGGGCGCTCTAAAAATGAATGTTGAATTAATTGAACCACTGAAGGGAATAATTTCATATAAAAAAAATAAAGCCATTAACTTAGCTCTTAAAAATAGCATTAAGGATGCCGTGTCGGTTAAATTTGACAATGACACTTATTCTCAGTTGCTGCAGCCCATCCTGAAAAATGATATTTGCTATTACAATATTGCTTATGAAAAAAAACAAGGTTCATATTTTACCATCTTCGTTAATTCCAGACCTTTTGTAACTTATAAAATTGAAAGGAATTGACAGGCTTGGTGAGATAAGTTATAAATTTTGAAGATTTAATATCAATTTATAATTTCAGATATTATGGAAGAAATAAATGGATACTATGATGATGACGGCAATAAGTTAAACCCTGACTTAATACCCAAACCGGGCTTATGCCTGATATGTCGGAAAGACAGTGATCCACATGAGGAAATCCTTTGCAATCTGAACCGTCTGGACCAAAGCGGACAGGATGAATTTATATGTTACGCCTTTGAGAAAATGCCCTGAAAACCAGACAGGAATAAAAGCAGTGTTCTTACAAGAATATTAAAATACTGTTCAGGCAAAAAAGAACATACCGCTTAATCCGGATAAAAAAAATGCATTCCACCAAAATGGAAAGCACTATAAAAAACCCCCGCTTTTACATAATAGCGGGGGTTTTGCTTAATAAAGCAGAATTGAATCTAAAGCAGAATTCTTCTAAGGGTTAGTGTTCGTAACATTTAAAATAGCACCGGTCGGTACATTTACAGTTGCGTTTAAGCCAAGATAGAGCTCATTTACATTGAAGGGGCCTCCTGCAGCCGGAACTGTCGGGAAAATGAGTCCACCAGCAGGAATTGTCGGAATACCAACATCATCAGTCGAACCAGGAACAGATGCAGGCGACCAGTTGCCGGCCGTATTCCAGTCAGTGTTTGGCGTTCCTAATCCGGTCCACATGTAAAAGCTAAGCGGTGCATATTCAAATGCGCCGGCGGTAGGTTTGAACATATGGCGGTCGGTACCTTCATAATCTGTTGTTACCTGCTCGATTGGTACTGCCTTTCCTATGACAGGTGAAGTTGCAGAGTTCAGGTGCAGTGCCTCATCAATAAATACCGGATCGGCAGAGATAGATTTTGCATCCTTGCCAGTTGCAGTCTGCCAGGCAGCGAGATCTTCCCGATTGCTTCCAAGATATCCCAGGTTTGTACCAGTTGTATAGTAATCATTATTATTAATGTAGGCGAAAACTGAATTGGAAGCTCCACAATAGATGGCATACTGTTCTGTTCCTATAGTTTGGCTATTTGCGAAAATATTATTTCTAATATCCAAACTATTTGCCGTTGTAATCCCGGATGTAATATTGATCGCAGCAGGATAACCGTCCAGAGACTGGCTGGTATTCATACTAACGGAATTGTAATATAGCTTGTAACCACCTCCTGAAACCAAAATGATACCATAACCATTATCATTAACTCCACTACCGGTATAACCATAGGCTGCAATATCATAAATCAGGTTGTTGGCAACCAGCACATTGGCATCAGTGGCAGAAGAGTTCAATTGAATGCCATTACATCCCCACCCAAAGTCATCTGTATTTTTTATATCACTAATAACATTTTTAATGATATTAAGGCCTCCGGTAGCGTTTGCAATGATAATACCAGAGGGTGTTGCACCTGAACCGGAACTTGCTGTAGTTAATCCGGATATAGTATTAGCGGTAATATCTATATTCGAATTTAACACATTCGTTGTAATTACAATACCATATGGACTATTAACACCTGTTCCGGTGTAAGCCATCGTTGAAATTGTATTGTCTGAAACGGTCGCGTTTTTCGTGCCGGTATCAAGCCAGATTCCATAATCGGTTTCATCAGAAGCTGTTTCTAAGTTACTGATAAAATTATTGGTGATTAGAGCGCCATCAATACCATTGATCCATATTCCTCCTCCACCAATTTGATCTGTACCGGTTGCAGTCATGTCATTATCCTGAATTATAATATTAGCTTCTGGATATGTTGCATCACCCGCAATATCAATCCCGTATTTAGCCTTTTTGATTGAATTGTTTCGGATAGTTATATTGTTAAAATAACCCTCATTATAAAGTGTGCCTGCATCTGAAACAATAATCGCCGCAGTCAGGGCAGCATTCGTCCCGTTAATGAGATTGCAATTCTTTAGTGTGACACTATTAACAGGACTGGTCCCAATAGAACCAATTTGAATTACATTGGGTTCTGTTAAAGAGGTATTGCTGATAGTCATATCCCTGGAATTGCTACCATTGTTGGAGCCGTCAATGGTCACCCGGCTGGCGCCATTAAGGCGAATGAGCGCGCCGTTGTCATATGCCCCGGTGATGACCGGGAAGATGTGGTTTTCAGGAATGATGGTCAAGGTATAATCGCCAGTTCCTGTTTCCACCCATTCATTAAGGGCAGTTGTGCCTGGTTCGCTTATGTTTGTTGTTATGGATGCAACGATATTCCCGCTCATTCCAATATTATTAATAGCTTCAAAAAGCCCTCCAGGTCCGGTTAAGGTTTCATAATCCCCTCCGATTCCGACTGTTTTTGCACCGGAAAGCGGTTCCCTGATTGTACGGCTTCCATCCGGAGCCGTAATCGAAGGAGCGTATGGGGCACCGTCGACTTCCACTGATGTGCATTCAGCATCAACTAGATTTCCGTCCGTGGCCCCTGATGCAATATCATAAGTCAACCAAAAATAATTTGTTCCTTCAGATAGTTCCTGTGTTCCCGTGAAGTAAAAGGTCCCTGAGGGATTATCAACCTGAACTCCAAATTGACTTAGTGTACCGAAAGAATTGTTTGTTCCGGTGTAGTATAAGCGGGCTGCACTTATGTCTGGATCACTGGTCGTACCATTTGTATTCAATTCGAAGGAAGTGATACTTATGGGTGATAAAGAGCCTGTAGTAACAACTTCAATTCCAATAATCTGGGCATCAATGGCGCCTTGCGCTACATCACCTGTATTGGCCTGTGTTGTTGTTGTTGATGTATAAACCATGTTGGTAAGTGAATACACTTTAAAATTATCAAAGGCAAGATCATAATCCCCGGAAGTCCTGTTGCCAACTATTTTAATTTTAATGTTTTCACCCTCATAAGCCGACAAATCATAGAGTTTACTTTGCCAACCTACTGTTCCATCATTAGCTACTGTTTCCAATTCCGTGTAATTCGAGCCGAAATCAATAGAAAGTGAGATTACAAAGTTACCAGAACCTGATACCGGAGGATCAAATGGAGAGGCATAGTTAGCAAGTATATAATCAAATGATAGCCATGAAGCTGAAGGAACATTGCCAATATCCACGCTCGTGAATGTACCTGTCGCCGCGGAGGAATAAAGGTTCTTGTAAATATTATTCCCGGGGTTTCCGGTCACACCACGTGTAGATCCAATGGTCCAGCCGGTAATACTCCATCCTTCTGGAGTTGAGGTAGTAAGAAAGCCCTCTTCATAATCCAGGGGAATGACCAACCTGGTGCTAAAGGTTTGTGGCGAGATCGTCCATATGCTATACGTGGAACCTCCGCAATCGGACCGCATCCAGACATAATACATAGTATTTGCAACCAGCGGTGTCATAATGTAAGATGTGTTACCTGAAGCTACTGTGGCAGAGGGAGTTGTAAATTCATCCGGAGGGGTGGATAATGTACTCCAGTAAATCTGGTAACCATTACCTGGTAAAGGGCTGGGTTCAGTCCAGTTGATAGTAGCGCTGATATCCGTAATAGTAGCTGTTGGAACTGCCAGTGAAATAGGAACTTCACACGAAGGTGGTTCCTGGACGATCACGTTGTCTACAAACAGGTCATTATCTGCATTAGTCACCGTCGATTCTCCATAGAAGCCTATTCTGACAATTCCACTGTAGGATGAAAGGTCGAGAATGATTGTTTCACCGGTATTTGAAATATTATTATAAACATAGGGAGAACCTGCGTTGTCCCATAATCTCAAAGTGTTGGCTGATGTCCAGGTCGCACCGCCGTCAGTTGAAATTACTACGGCAAACTTATCATCTGTTCCTGTTGTATCGTTTGGATTCAGCGGAAATAGGTACCAAAATTCCCATAGTCGGTAATCGCCAAGTCAAACCTTAACTCATATCCGTAGATCCATCACCAAGATCTATAGGTAACGTCATAAGCCAATATTTGACACTTGTTCCATAGATATCTACCCTGGCGGCTTTATTTACCGGGGAAGTAACATTGCGCCAGTCATCCTGTATCCATCCTGAAGTAATGGGTATCAGTGTACTGGGAGCGTCAAGCAAGCCTGAGTATCTAAGCCAGTCTGTCGGGGGAAAAGTACCTGCAAAGTCTTGCGTAATTGGCGGAGTAACCGTAGGATCTACCTGGGTAGTAAATGACCTGATCGCACTCGCTGCCCCGTCTCCGGCGCCATTGTAAGCGACAACTTTCCAATAATAAGTGGTTTCATAATTTAAAAGCGGATTAACATTATAGGGTGAAGCAGTAACATCGGCATATAGGGTTGAAGGATCAGCGGACTCATCGAGATAGATTTTGTATCCGGTTGGGATTCCACCCGTTGCGGCAGGAGTCCAGCTGAGGCTGGGTGTAGAAATAACATCTGTTGCCGCATCAGCCGGAGACACCAGGGTAACTGCATCAGGAATTATGGGTGTAATCTGAGGCCCGATAATATGGTCGAGATATACATATCCGGCAGTTCCGGAATTATATGTTGCAAATGCAAGGTAATAATTATGGCCATCCAGGCTGCTCAAATCAACCGTATATTGAGCCCAAGGTCCAGCCGAAGGCAAACTGATCTCTGCACCTATATCTGTCCAGCTACTTCCATCGGATGAATATTGAACCTGGAGCCGTTGACCGGTATTTGATGATGTTGTGTGAGCGAAGAAATCAATAGTACTATTTGACGACATAGTTAATAAAGGGGTCCTGAGCAGATTTTCAGTAGTCGAAGTGTATTTGTAGGCAGAAGCGGTACCATGCAATGGTGTTGTTGTAGATCTTGACCAGGCACCTGGATTGCCCCAGCCTAAAGGCGGGAAACTTGTCGGCTCAAAACTTTCTGCCAGTTGTCCATCCACTACGATACTGAAGGTCCACGTGCTCACACCTGTTGCATCACCATTCGCATTGTAAGGTATAACCTGCCAGTAATAGCTACTGCCCAGGCTCAGTCCGGAGGTTTGGAAGCTTATATTTGTACCATCATATACCTCAGTTACCGGAGGATTATTTTCATCCATATATACTTTATATCCTGTTGCCGGCTCCCCGGTAAAAGAAGGTGTCCATGAGAGTAAGGGATTATTTAATGTGAGGAGCATATCAAGGGGGAAGACAAGTGTAGTCAATTCAGGAGGAATGGCCTGGATTTCTTCCAATAATACGTCATCTATATAAATCGACCTGTAAGTTCCTCCAAGTCCATGTTTGAAGGCAATGTAAGTATCAGTGCCTGCATAATCAGCAAAACTAACACTATACAAGGCATTGGTTCCGGTTAAAGTTATGATCTGTTTCTGTGTAAATGTTCCGGTAGGCGTATCCATTGTCCCGACAATAAGAGTATAACCTGTACTGCCACGTGCAAAGAATTTAGCACGTATGGTGTTCAGGTCAGGAACGATCGCCGGGCTTACCAGTCTCAAATCGGCGGAAGCATCGGCTGAATTGGTAAGATATGCATTGTTTGGAGGATGAATGAGGTCCAGATGTTGAATTTTGGACATATGCAAAAGTTGAAGCTTGAACTCACAAATCCTGTCCATCCCAGAGGCAAGGCCGGTGACGTAACCCCATCGAAGTTTTCTGTATGTGGCAAGGTATAAATTGTGGCGTCATATCCGGTTCCTTCCAGCAGAATATCATTGGTACTTCTCCCTAGATTATCTACAATAGTAAGATATGCGCTTTTAGCTCCTTCTGAAGTGGGTGTAAAGGCTACACTAACCGCAGCAGATTGGCCGGTGGTCAGATTAATGGGATATGAATTGGTATCCGTAAGTACAAACTGATCTGCATCAGTGCCCGTGATACTTATAGCCGGGTCGATGATGAGTGTTCCGACACCTGTGTTAGAAATAGTAAATACTTGCGATGATGAGCTTCCCAGGACAACTGTTCCATAATCTTTAGAAGTCGGATCTATTGTAAATATTGGTGAAGTCGGAATATCCTCTACGGTAATGTCATCTACATATAAATACCATCCATCTGCTGGGCTGTCTCTACGGGTAAATGAGATATAAACTGTGCCCGAGTATGCACTCAAGTCCAAAGTATACTCCACATAAGTTAAGGTGTTAACTATTGTAGAAGCCATTAATACATTCGTAAAGGCGGCTGGTGTTGGTGTAGTGGTAGAAAGAAGAATTGTAAATCTCATCATACTCGCTCACTGAATGTGCCCTAACCCAGAATTTTAATTCCTGGTTTTCCGTGAGTACGATTGGAGGTGTTATGAGATAATCATCATTTGCTGCATTATAATCGGTATAAATACGAGCACATTGAGTTCCTGTCCTGGGATTGGTCGTGGAAAGTATCCATTTATCACCATCACCATTGTTATCAATGACACTCCATCCAAGTGGAGGGAAGTGGTCCTTCAAAACCTTCCGTATAAGGAAAACTGGTAATGGTCGGATCATCCATGGTAGTAAACGACCATACCGGACAAGTTTCAGCATCTCCATAATCATTATAAGCAACAACCTGCCAAAAGTATTCTGTCGAATAATTCATATCCGGCGAAGGATCGAAGCTTGTCACATTGCCTAAATCCGTTCCGTTCTCAATGTTTGTAGGAGGATTGTCAGTTCCAAAATAAAGCTTGTACCCTGTTGGCGCACCGCCACCAGATGCCCAGTTCAGGGAAGTCGAAATTGGTATATCTGTGGCAGCATCTGCCGGTGACACGATGGTGGCACAGCTGGGAGGAAGCTCTGGTAAAACGTCCAAAGATATGTCATCAATCGAAATGTACCAAGGAGAATAATCTAAATCCGCTCTGATCCCTATATAAAAAGTTTCCGTTGTAGCTGGAGTAAATGTCCCGCTAAAATATTGGTAATCACCGCTTGTAACAGGAGTAGATGCAACTATCGGATTCGTCATTCCAGCAGAAGTTGCCGTTGTTCCAAAACTGGCAAGAATATTACATCCAGAGGTTACGTCTTGCCTAGCATAAAAAGTTAAAATATAATTTGTACCACTGGTCAATGCAACACTCTTAAACATCCAGTCTGTATTACTATATCGCAAATATGCATTCCAGGAACCGGTTCTTGGTGTTCTGTTGTAATTAGTAGATGAAGTGTTTGCTGACCAAACATTAGTACCGGCAATAGATTCTTGTGTCCATCCGGTGATAGCGGCATCTTGCGTATTTCCAGTTTCAAAACCATCAAAAAATACATTTTGTCCCCAAGAGCTTACTACCCATAGGACCATCATAATAGCAAATAGAATTCTCTTCATAATAATGAATTTAATTGGTTAATCAGTTTGAAATGAATAACTTGGATAAATAAAGATTATAAGGAGACCGAGGAGAGGAAGTACAGACAAGATCGGGATGGTAGTTGGTTTGGGATGCGTAATCTTGGCCCCTGAAAATCAAAATTATAAAGATTTTTGATATATGTATCAATCTTGCATTAGGCTCACCAACACTAATCCGATACTCAATATATAACAAGCAGAGCTTCAAGTAATTATTTTCTTGTTTAAATTCTTTATAAATTAAGTGCTGGCTTGAATCTTTTTCCAATTCCTTTAATAAGTGGGTAAATTACCTGGAGTTAAGAAAAAGCTTGAAAAAGAGTCTTCCTGATAAAGAAAAACCAAATATTTTACAGATATCAGCCCGGGTAAACAACCCTGTTCAAAAACAAACCCTGTGCCGGCACCGACTGCCCGGCAGCCGAGCGGTCATGGCTTTCAATGATCTTCCTGAGTCCTTCCAGGTCAATTTTATGATTACCTAAATCTACAAGCGTTCCGACTATGGCTCTGACCATGTTTCTCAGGAACCTGTCGGCAGTAATTGTAAAAATAAGCCGGTGATCTTCCCTTTCCCACAAGGCATGACTGATATGACAAATATTATTCTTAGTCTGGGTATGCAATTTTGAAAAGCTGGTAAAATCCTCATATTCCAGGAGCAATTTTGATCCCCGGTTCATGATTTCAATATCATCCAGTCCGTATACAAACCATGAATTATCAAGCAGAAATGGATCTTTGCGGGTGTGGATATAATATTTATAAGTTCTCGAAAGGGCGCTGAACCGGGCATGCATTCCGGCTTCCACAGGGTAAATATCATAAATGGCGATGTCTTTTGGTAAATATGAGTTCAGGCGGAAATTTAAATGCTCAAGCCCCTCCCCTCCTATTTCCTCTTCCACTTCAAAATGCGCGTAGTATTCAGTAGCATGCACGCCGGTATCGGTGCGCCCGCAACCAGTAAGGGAAATCTTCCTACCCAGGATATCATTCATGGCATTGGTAATGGTTTGCTGAACAGAAGGAGCATTCTTTTGCTCCTGCCAACCATGATAATTCGCTCCATTATAGGCTAGTTTTATAAAATACCGGTATGTATGCATGTTATTTATATTGTTTACAAATTTAATCCTTTTGTAAGAAATTATTTGCGCAGCTAAAATTTGTCCATATTTTTGTGTCATGAAATTTAAAAACGTGTCACTATGCAGGTAAAACGTTTCGGTGTATCCCTTGAACAAGACTTGCTGGAAGCCCTGGATGAATATGCCGGGCTGAACAGTTTCCCCAACCGTTCGCAGGCTATACGTCATCTCATCCGGAAAAACCTTGTAAAGGAAAAATGGGAAGGAAATGAAGTTGTAGCCGGGGCAATAGTTTTGGTTTATGATCATCATAAAAGAGACCTGCAGAATACATCGACCTCTCTTCAGCATGATTATCATGACCTGATTTTATCGGTCCAGCATGTCCACCTGGACCACGATCATTGCCTGGAAACCATTGCCGTGAAAGGGAAAGCTGAAAAGCTCACCGAGCTGGCCAATCAATTGATTGCCTTAAAAGGCATCCACCATGGGGAATTGGTCATGTCAGGCACTTCCATCCAGGAACATCAGCATTGATCCGATTATTTTCTTTCAGAGCAAAAACAATGACGAAAGTTTTACAAATATTCCTGATTTCCTTCTTCGTGATTTTAGCATTTGATGCTTACAGTCAATACGGTGAAATTTCAGGAAAGATAAGTGATGAAGGAACAAAAAATCCCCTAACAGGTGCGAACATTTCCTTAATTGGAACTCACTATGGTACCGCAAGCGATTTTAACGGGAATTATAATTTGCAGAAAATTCCGGCAGGAAATTACACTTTAACTATCAGTTTTATCGGCTTTGAAAGCGTTTCAGAAAAAATAAGTCTGAAGGCCGGGGAAATTGCAACTTTAAATTTTCTGATCAAAGCAAAGGCCTATCAGGCTGACCAGGCCGTAGTCACCGGCAACCGTGTCAGGGTTTCCAGGAATGTCAGCCCACTTGCTTTTACTATTGTTGACCGGCAGGCCATCAGCGAAAGCGGGGAATCAAATGTACTTCCTGTCGTTGCCAGTCACACTCCGGGAATGTTTGTTACCGAAAGGGGAATGACCGGATTCGGCGTGTCAGACGGTTCCGCCGGCAAGATTACGATCCGGGGCATTGGGGGCTCTCCCAACAACAGGGTACTGGTGCTCATCGACGGACATCCGCAATTCATGGGCATTTTCGGTCATCCACTTCCGGATGCTTATATTGCTTCGGATGCTGAGAAAGTGGAAGTGATCAGGGGGCCTGCATCCATCCTGTATGGATCCAATGCCATGGGCGGGGTCCTGAATATCATTACCCGTCAACAGCACAGGGAGGGGCTTTCGGCTTCGGCTAATATCGCGGCCGGCTCTTTCAATACCTGGAAATATGCAGCCAATGCAGGATACAAGCACAAAAGATTTGAAGTTTTTGCTTCTTTCAATCATGACCAGACTGATGGACAGCGTGCCAACTCTGACTTCAAAATAAATAACGGATACTTAAAGACCTCCTATGAAATAAGCCCGAATATCAAAGTCCTGGCTGATATCAGTTTGGCAGGCTATAAATCAACGGATCCCGGACCCGTCTATACAGAAGATACGACTTATCATACCAATCCACACTGGCAGGACATTTTGAGAGCTTATGGCTCCGTAAGCGCAGAAAACGACTTCGGAAAAGTATCGGGAGCCCTGAAGTTTTACTATAACTGGGGTGAACATAAACTCTTTGATGGTTTTCATTCGAAAGACCGGAATTTTGGATTCATGTTTTATCAGGGGCTTAAGCTTTTTCCAGGTAATATTATAACCATTGGTATTGACTATGTTAAATACGGGGGCTTTGCCGAAAATATAAATCCTGCACCACCAATGAAATTTGTGGATACGACTTTAACAGAGAAGGGAGCTTATATTTTGGTGCAGCAGCAAATTCTTAAAAAATTATATGCAACTGCAGGTCTCCGATTACAGGATAACCAGAGCTATGGCAGCGAATGGGTTCCCGAATCAGGACTTTCCTATGAAATATCAGGGAATTCAGTTCTCAAGGCTAATGTTGCAAAAGGTTTCCGCAGCCCGACCATACAGGAATTATTTCTCTTCAAAGCGGCAAATCCGGATCTTAAGCCGGAGAATATGTGGAATTATGAAATCACTTTCATTCAGAAATTCCTCAAGGGAAAACTCAGTTTTGAAATCACCCCTTATTATTCAGTCGGGAACAATCTGATTGAAACTAGCGGATATTACCCGGATATTTCAAATAAAAATATAGGAAATTTTGAGAACTACGGAATTGAATTCCAGGGAAAATACATCATCTCCGAAAAATTAAATCTGAATACTAATTACAGTTATCTCCATACCGATAAGGTCATAATTTCAGCGCCTGAGCAGCAGTTTTTCGTGGAAGCTAATTATTGCTGGAAGGGATTCAGGTTTAATACAAATGTCGAATACACAGGAAATCTGTATTCCCAAACTGAGCCTGCTGTAAAACAATCGTATACCCTCATTAATGCCCGTGTGGCTTATGTCTTTAAAAAATATCTAACACTATATATAAACGGCCAAAATCTCAGTGACAAGAAATATGCAATCAACTTTGGATATCCTATGCCGGGAATCAATTTATTAGGTGGCCTAAGTTTGAGATTAAAGAATTAAATATCTGAACTGTATGAAAAATTTCCAGATAATTATTATTATAATCAGTACTATGACATACTCAAATCTCACAGCCCAGGAAGAAAAAACGGAACATTCACATGATATAGAAGAAAATATTGTATTCAGGAATTTTCCTGTCGATCCGGGTATGTATGCTGAAGATGTAGCTCCTTATGTGGTGCAAATGATCAGCCGTTATGGGGAAGAGGAATTCCGGCTTGGGGTGTTGACGAATGAGCTTCACGGGCATCTTGGAATATATGCCATCATAGGCACCAAAATGGGCCTTAAGGCCAGGGAATATTTAGGCGCGGGGTTGGATCATATAAAGCTTGTATCCTATGCCGGCCAGAAGCCTCCCTTGAGTTGCATGATCGACGGCTTGCAGGTAAGTACAGGAGCAACCATGGGTCATGGACTGATACGGGTCAGCGACAGCCCGGATTTTTTGCCCCAGGCCGACTTTATGTACCAGGGAAAAACAATCCGGATAAAGCTAAAGGATGAATACTGGAATCAGATTAAAAATGATATCTCAGGAATTATCAGGGAAGTTGGCCCCAATAGTCCGGAATATTGGCTAAGGGTCAGGCAGCAGGCCATTTATTACTGGAGGCAGCTCGACCGGAATGAGATATTTGAAATCCGGGAATTATAGTCTTCTTTTAAAAATAATCCATGATACAATTTTTTACCGGGATATTAATGAGTTCAGTCCATGTGATCACCGGGCCGGATCATCTGGCAGCAGTGACGCCTCTGGCCATTGAAAACAAGAAAAAAGCCTGGCATATAGGTCTTTTCTGGGGGATAGGACATGTAGCGGGAATGTTGTTAATAGGCGGTGTCTATTTATTATTCCGTGAATATATCGATATAAAGATGATTTCAGGATATAGTGAATATCTTGTCGGCATCGTATTAATTGGCATAGGATTATGGTCGATTTATAAAGTATACGGGCATTTTCACACGCATCATGCTCATCCTCATGTGCATACACAACCCGAACCTTATGTCCATATTCATAGCCATGAACATGAAAATGAATTCAATCATAAACACAGTCACAGCAAGACCCGCAAGCAAAATAATATTACAGCCATTTCTGTAGGAACCTTGCATGGATTTGCAGGGGTTTCCCACTTCGTACTTATCCTTCCAACCCTTGCTCTGCCTACCTTTGCTGATTCAGTTTTCTACCTGAGCGGATTTGCCCTGGGCACCATCCTGACTATGGTTGCCTATGCCCTGATTATGGGCCTGGTCGCGATCAGATCTTCTAAGGCCAATCAGGCCAGTGTATTCAAATATCTGCGTCTGATAGCAGGCATCCTCGCCATCCTGGTCGGTATTTTCTGGTTGTGGACTGCCGGAGTTGCTTAGTGTAATTAGCTTTAATTAATTACCTTTGCATTTCTATATTCTAATTTAATCATCATTCAATTGACATTTAAGGATTTTAATTTTGACCCGCGCCTTCTGGAGGGTATTGAATCTATGGGTTTTCTAAAGCCCACCCCGGTGCAGGAACTGGTTATACCCCTCATTACAGACGGAAAAGATATTATTGCTTCCTCTCAGACCGGTTCCGGAAAAACTGCAGCCTATTTACTGCCTCTTATTAATAAAATGATAAGTTCACCCGAACATAAACATATTAAAGCCCTGGTGGTTGTACCTACCAGGGAATTGGCAGTTCAGATAGACCAGCAAATGGAGGGCCTCTCCTATTTTGTACCTATCAACTCTATAGCTGTTTACGGCGGTGGAGACGGCAGTTCTTTCTCCCGTGAAAAGCAGGCCCTCACCCAGGGTGCCGATATGATCATTACCACACCCGGAAGGTTCATAGCCCACCTGAACATGGGCTATGTGAAACTGAACGAATTGCAATACCTCATACTGGATGAGGCTGACCGTATGCTCGACATAGGTTTTTATGACGACATCATGAAAATCACATCGCATATTCCTAAAGAGAGACAAACCCTTCTTTTCTCTGCAACCGTACCCCATGAAATTAAGCGCCTGGCAAAAAGTGTACTGCAAAATCCGGCGGAAGTCAATCTGAATCTGTCAAAGCCTCCCGATAAAATAAAACAGGAAGCTTATATAGTTTATGATAATCAGAAAGTCACACTTGTCAAAGACATATTAAAGGCCCGGAAACTGAGGAGCGTCCTGGTTTTCTGCTCTACAAAGAGCAGTACCAAGATCCTGAACAAAGAATTGCAAAGAGCCGGGCTTTCATCCTCGGATATACATTCCGATCTGGAACAGGCCGAGCGGGAAAAAGTTTTGAGAAGCTTTAAAAACAGGGAGCTCAATATATTGGTAGCCACTGATATACTTTCAAGAGGTATTGACATCGAGGATATTGACATGGTAATTAATTTTGATGTCCCTCATGATGCTGAAGATTATGTTCACCGCATCGGGCGAACCGCCCGCGCCGAATCAAACGGGGAGGCTATTACACTTGTGAATGAAGCTGATCAGCAGAAATTTTCAACGATAGAAAAGCTCCTTGGTAAGGAGGTCCCAAAGATGATTTTACCGGAAAAGTACGGTCCTGCACCTGAGTACAATCCGACTATGAGGAGGAAACCAAGTGGAAACAGGAATTTTAAAGGTCGTGGGAATAAAAATAGCCACAGGCCCCGCAGGTAAAAATCATTTATAACAGACGGGTTAACCCGTCTGTTACAAATATTCGGCTTTTTCGAGCTGAATTGGACATTCAAAATCCAAAGCACCTCTGCTTAAAAGTTAAGCTGCCTTCAGCCTGCTGAACTTCAAACCCGAATGATCCATTAATTCATACACCTTCACCTTTAGATAATCGGTAATCAGGAATGCTACCAGGGCGTATGCCCAAATGAATCCGGCATACTTCCAGCCCATGGCCGGAAGCAGGAAACCATAGACCGTAATCAGGGTTGCAACCGTCTGGGTTAGGATAACAGCAATGAGCAAGGGTTTGGCCGGTTTCACTGTCCAGAAATGCCCTTTGGTACGGGCCACAAAGACAGTGAGCTGGCCGGCAACCGAAAGCTTCAGGTAGATAAATGACTGGAGTATATCTTTATCCAGATGGAAAATTTCCTTCCCAATATAAAAGATCCCAAAAGAACTGAATACCCCTATCACTCCCAGAACCGTGGCCATTCCAAGGGTAGTCCTCATATTCCAGCGGTCAGGGTTTTTAGATATTTTCACGTTATCATAAGCTATGGTCATGATAGGTGCATCGTTCAATAATGCCAGCAGCACGATCATCAGAGCCGTGACCGGGTAAAAGCGGAAGGTGATGATGGAAAGCGTGATGAACAAAAGCACCCTGATCGTTTCCGCCATCCTGTATATTGCATAATTATTCATACGTTGGAAGATCTTCCGGCTTTGCAATATAGCATCAATGATAACCGATAAGCCTGGTTTTGTAAGCACTATGGCTGCGGCTGATTTAGCTGCATCGGTAGCCCCGGCAACAGCTATCCCGGCATCCGCCTTCTTCAGAGCAGGGGCATCGTTCACCCCATCCCCTGTCATCCCGACTATATGACCTTTTTGCTGTAAGAGTTCCACGATGTGGTACTTATGCTCAGGAAAGACCTGGGCGAAGCCATTGGCTTTCTCTATAATTGCAGCAGCCTGCCGGTCTTTTTCATGTAAAATAGTATCTGCTTCCAGGATATTGGTTTTCAAGCCTACCATCCGTGCAATTTCCTTAGCTATGGAAGTATGATCACCGGTCACCATTTTCACCTCCACTCCCATCTCCTGTGCTTTCCGGATGGTTTCGGCTGAATCTTCACGGGGAGGATCGTAAAGTGGAATCAGTCCGACATAATTCCATTTACCTTCTTTATCACCCAATGCCACTCCCAGAGCCCGGTAACCTTTCGTCGCAAACTCATCCACATTCTTATTGACCTCTTCCCCAAGGCTCTCTTTCTGACTACTCAGTTCGAGTATAACTTGCGGGGCCCCCTTGGCAACCGTGAACACCTTAGAATTTTTATCGGTAACTGTTGATTCGGTCCGTTTGGAAACCGGATCGAAAGGCTTAAATTCACTGACAGTATATTTATCCAGGTAATCGGCAATATCTTTCTGAATCGCCACCCCACCCAGGATTGCACTGTCGATAGGATCTTTATCCTCCGCATTGGAGGCGAGTGCTGCATACAGGAGCACATCATTTGACTTATAGCCTTTGAAGGGGACTACTTCAGCCAGGGTCAGTTCGTTTTTAGTGATGGTGCCGGTCTTGTCGGAACAAAGTATGTCCATCCCCGCCATTTCCTCTATGGCGGAGAGTTTACTTACAATAGCTTCCTTCTTTGCCAGGGCCGTGGCCCCTACCGCCATAGTTACCGAAAGAACTGCAGGTAATGCCGCGGGAATGGCTGCAACCGTCAGTACGAGGGCAAACTGGAAGATATCCATGACGCTTTCATGTCTGAAAAGACCAAAAATGAATATTACCACTACCAGGACAAGAGCAAAAAGTATCAGATAGTTCCCGATTTTTATAACAGCTTTCTGGAAATGGCTTACTGTCCGGGCTTCCTCCACCAGCTCGGCAGTTTTCCCGAAGAAAGTCTTCATACCTGTGGCAACCACCAGTCCATTCATTTCTCCCTGTCGAATGATGGAGCCGGAATAGGCTACATCAGAAATTTTCTTCTCAACCGGAAGGGATTCCCCTGTCAGGGCCGACTCATCGACCTGCAGGTAATCCCCGCTGATCAGTTTTACATCTGCCGGAATCACATCCCCCAATCTTATACGTATTATGTCCCCTGGTACAAGTCTTTCAGCAGGCAGTTCCGTCCAATTCTTATTTCTTAATACCTTGGCTTTTAGTGCAAGTTTCTGCTTCAGGAGTTCAATGGCATTGTCGGCTTTGTGCTCCTGCCAGAATCCCACAATGGCATTCAGCATGAGCAATGCAAGAATAATCCAGAAATCTTCCCAGTGATGGATGATGGCCGAGAGTATGGCCGCTATTTCTATCATCCAGGGGATAGGCCCCCAGAAACTTTTCAGGAACTTCAGAATCGGATTGATCTTATGCTCGATCAATTGATTCGGGCCATATTTTTTAAGCCGTTCCTCAACTTCTGAATCCGACAGTCCTTCCTTTCCACTTTCAAGGCGTTTAAACAAATCTTCTATACTTGCCTTCTTCAGATCTTCCGTTTTGGTATTCTTTTGTTCATCTGGCATGGTCAAAATATTTTACAATGCAAAGTTACTGCTCCGGGCAGGCTATAGCAACCTTGTCTATGTTAAAAAGTCTTAATAATGAAGCGATTCCGCAATTTATTTAGCACTAATTAACCAATGTGATCTACCTTTCCACTGTTCAATGCTCAATCGTCAATGTTCAATGTTCAATGAGGTATTTCCCTATCTTTGGCATCATGTACGCAAAAATCACTGACCTCATCAATAGTTTCCTGGGCACACATCTCAACCTGCCAATACAGACCTATGGTTTTTTCGTGGCTATGGCCTTTGTGACAGGAGGATTTATTATTTATCTCGAACTTAAAAGGAAGGAGCGGGAAAAAGTCCTCCATCCTTTATTCAGGGAAGAAATTCAGGGCAAACCTGCAGGATTGTGGGAGCTGATCCTTACCGCGATTATTAGTTTCTTTATTGGATTTAAACTCATCGGTATTATTTTATCCTATGCTGATTTTTCTGCGAATCCCCAGGACTACATTACATCATCCAAAGGCAACTGGATAGGGGGCATTTTGATTGCTGCTGCTTATACTTATTATACATATTACCAGAAAGCAAGGAAAAGGCTTAAGGAACCCCTGGTCACCAAAGTAAGCATCAGGCCTTACCAGCTCACCGGGAATATCCTGATAGTTGCAGCCATCTTCGGGGTGGCAGGTGCCAAGCTTTTCGATGTTATTGAACACCTCAATCAACTCTTCACTGATCCCATACACACCTTATTTTCATTTAGCGGTCTGGCATTTTACGGAGGATTTATAGTGGCAGCCATTGCTGTTTCGATTTATGCTGAAAGAAACAGCATACCCTGGCCGGTCATAGCCGATGTGGCTGCACCTGGCCTGATGTTAGCTTATGGAGTTGGGAGGATAGGCTGTCAACTCTCGGGCGACGGCTGCTGGGGTGTGGTAAATGATCTGCCCAAACCCGGATGGATGGGCTTTTTACCCGATTGGATGTGGGCTTTCAAATTCCCCCATAACGTAATCAACGAAGGTATTTTCATTCCGGGTTGTACCGGTGATCATTGCTTTGTCCTGGGTCAGGCTGTTTTCCCTACATCATTCTATGAAACCATGATGGCTGTTCTCCTTTTCCTGGTTTTATGGTTTTTCAGGAAGAAGCTTAAAATTCCCGGCATGCTCTTTTCACTGTATCTTATTTTGAATGGAATAGAACGCTTTACAATTGAACAGATCCGCATCAATATCCGTTATCATTTCGCAGGTTTGAGTTTGACCCAGGCCGAAATGATCGCGATAGGAATGATGCTGGCCGGCCTGGCAGGTTTTTATTTTTTCAGATGGAAATTTCATAGAAAACAGGAGGCATAAATTGATGGAACTGGAAAAAATTACCCTTGAGGTATGTCGTATTGCAAAGGATACGGGAAAATATATACTGAATGAAAAGGAAAGGGTGTCGGGTGATGACATAAAAATGAAAGGGGAACATGATTTTGTCAGCTATGTCGATAAACATTCCGAAGAGCTTATAGTGAACCAATTACGCAAGCTCCTGCCGGAAGCGGGTATCCTCGCCGAAGAAGGCACCCATTCTGAAGGGAATGGAGAACTAAAATGGGTGATAGATCCCCTTGACGGAACCACGAATTTCCTGCATTCAATTCCTGTCTTTTCAGTCAGCATAGGACTTATGGCTGGGGATGAAGTCATTTCGGGAGTGGTTTATGAAATTAACCGGGATGAGTGTTTTTATGCCTGGAAGGGTTCAAAAGCCTTTCTGAACAATCGGAGTATACATGTTTCGAAAATTTCAGACCTGTCTAAATCCCTTATTGCTACCGGATTCCCCTATACTCATTTCGACAAGGTGGATAATTACCTGGAGCTTTTCAAGGATTTTATGAAATCCAGCAGCGGACTGAGACGTCTGGGTTCCGCGGCAGCCGACCTGGCCTATGTGGCTTGCGGGCGTTTTGAAGGCTTTTATGAATATGGCCTGAATCCCTGGGATGTTTCCGCGGGTACGCTGATCGTTCAACAAGCCGGGGGAAAGTTGACTGATTTTCAGGGTGGCAATGATTTTATTTATGGAAGGACTTTAATTTCAAGCAATAGTATTATCCATGAAGCGATGCTGAACAGTGTAAGGAAACATTTCTGAAATTGAGCAGAATTGCTTAATTTTAAGCCTTTCTTACAAGCTGAATTTCATTTCAAATAAATCATACATCATGGCCAGGATCATCGGTTTGCCATTTATCTTTTTTTTATTTTTTTCAGGAATGATGAATACAGCCTTCGGGACTGAAGTATCCGATACAACTATTCATTCAAAAAAAATAATTTATAAATTTTATATAGATAAAGAAATTGCACCGCCTGTATGGAGGACTACCAAGGAAGCATTTATCAAGGCCCGTGAAGCCCATGCCGACATTATCCTGATACAAATGAACACCTATGGTGGATTGCTGGATGCCGCGGATTCCATCCGCACCCGTATCCTGAAATCAGAAATACCTGTGTATGTATTTGTTGATCATAATGCTGCATCTGCCGGCGCTCTCATATCCATAGCCTGCGACAGTATTTATATGACCAAAGAAGCTACCATCGGGGCGGCCACAGTCGTGAACCAGAGCGGGGAAGTTGTCCCCGACAAGTACCAGTCATACATGAGGGCCATGATGAGGGCCACTGCCGAAGCCACCGGAAGAGACCCGGAAATTGCCCAGGCTATGGTGGATCCGAGAATTTCTATTGCGGGTGTCATTGACTCAGGGAGTGTTCTGACTTTTACAGCTACCGAAGCACTGAAATATGGTTATTGCAACGGAATAGCCGAAAATACTTCAGAAGTTTTAAAACTGGCCGGAATAACTGACTATCAGATCATCGACCACCATGAAACCGCCACGGACAAGTTCATTGGCTTTCTTATAAATCCTATCATAAGCAGTATACTCATCATTATCATTATAGCCGGTATTTATTTTGAATTTCAAACTCCCGGAATTGGGTTTCCTATAATAGCAGCCATAATAGCAGCCCTGCTGTATTTCGCCCCCCTCTACATCGAGGGGCTTGCCAATAACTGGGAGATTCTTCTCTTTATAGCCGGCCTGATACTTTTAGCCGTGGAGATCTTCGTGATACCCGGCTTTGGTGTCACTGGAATCCTGGGGATTACCTTTATCGTCGCCGGACTTACCCTGGCCATGGTCGGGAATGTAGGTTTTGATTTCTCAAATGTAAAAATGGTCAGCCTGGTGACTTCTTTCTTCCTGGTAATCATATCCATGTTCGCTGCCATACTTATATCATATCTCACAACCCGGGCACTCTTCAGCAAGAACAAATTTTTTGGGTCCCTTGCACTGGAAACGGTCCAGAAATCATCGGAAGGCTATTCGGTTTCGGATAAAGGGTACAGGGATATGGTAGGAAGAACCGGGGTGGCTTATACCATACTCCGGCCGGCAGGAAAGGTGAAAATCGGGGACGAAGTTTTCGACGCGACGGCCCTTAGCAGTTATATAGACAGGGATGAGCCGGTTGAGGTGGCCCGGTATGAAAGCGGGCAGTTATTTGTCAGAAAAATTGATTTACCCAGTGATAAGGCTTAAATTCAATGCATATGGACATGCGCATGGAAGTTCAGAAAGGGGATATTACAAAACTTAGGGTAGATGCCATTGTAAATGCAGCAAATTCATCCCTGCTCGGAGGCGGCGGGGTTGACGGCGCCATACACCGGGCAGCCGGACCTCAATTATTGGAAGAATGTAAAACCATTGGCGGTTGTCCTACCGGAGAAGCCCGCATTACCAAAGGCTATAATTTGCATGCCAGCTATGTGATCCATACCGTTGGGCCCATTTACGGTCGTCATGGAGGAAAGGAGGCAGAACTGCTCAGGAATTGTTACCTCAACAGTCTGGAGCTGGCTACAGAGAGTGATTGTAATTCGATAGCTTTTCCAAATATTTCCACCGGAGTTTATGGCTATCCTAAAAAGGAGGCGGCCAGGTTAGCAATTAATACTGTCAATGCCTTCCTTCAAAATAACACCAAAATTCTAAAAGTAATTTTTATATGTTTTGATGATGAAAATTACTCCCTTTACAGCCAAATCATGGAAGAGGCTAATCGTTGATCCATATGCGAATTTCGTCGGTTTGCAGCTTTTTGCAGACTTGATATTTTCTATTTTTGATATTCCAAAAGAAACGTATGTTTAAGCCGATAGGGAAAGCGCTGCTGTTGATATTGATCCTGATACAGACGATCAGTTTAAGGGCTGAAGGGGCTAGAAAAATCATCAGGGCTGAGCGGATAATGGAAGCACCCCGCATCGATGGTGTATTGGATGATCCGGCATGGTCTCTTGCAAGCCCTGCCGGTCACTTTATTCAATATAGTCCTTACAATCTGAGCCCTCCTACCCAACATACTGAAGTCAGGGTGGTTTACGATGATTTAGCCATATATATCGGAGCCAGGCTTTATGACACAGCACCCGATAGTATACTCACTGAACTTGGAAAAAGGGACCAGGAGGATTTGAACGCTGACAATTTTTCCGTGGATATTTCACCCTATGACGACGGCCAGAATTCATTTGACTTTATGGTATATGCATCCGGTATCCAACTGGATGTCAAGCATTATAATAAAGATGATGACCTGAACTGGAACGCGGTTTGGAAAAGTAAAGTAAAGATCGATGACAAAGGCTGGACGGTAGAAATCGCTATTCCTTATTCAGCACTGAGATTTCCTAAGGAGGAAGTTCAGGAATGGGGCATCAATTTTTTCCGGGAAGAGCGGAGGAACCGTGAATTATCCTGCTGGAGTCCGGTTGATAAAAAGATCAGCGGTATACGAAATCAAGCCGGCATACTTATGGGGCTAAAGGATCTGAACCCTCCCCTGCGTCTTTCCCTTGAACCCTATATTTCAGGCTCCATAGAAAAAACTCCTGAGTCAGGCAAATGGCTGTCAAATTTTGCTTATGGCACCGATCTCAAATACGGCATCAGCGAAAGCTATACTCTTGACATGACCCTTATCCCCGATTTCAGCCAGGTACCATCGGATGACCAGGTAATTAACCTGAGTCCTTATGAAACTTATTATGAAGAAAAAAGGCAATTTTTCACAGAAGGAATAGAGATGTTCACCCGGGGAAATATTTTTTACAGCCGGCGGATCGGAGCTATGCCAATAGGATATGAGAAAATTGCAGACACTTACGCATCAGCTAAGATCCTTAAAAACCCGGAGGAAAGCCGGATCCTGAATGCAAGCAAGGTTTCCGGGCGAAACCG
This sequence comes from uncultured Bacteroidales bacterium, assembly GCA_963787195.1. Taxonomy (GTDB): domain Bacteria; phylum Bacteroidota; class Bacteroidia; order Bacteroidales; family JAGOPY01; genus CAWBCI01. Next base: position 11,038 of record CAWBCI010000070.1, on the reverse strand, counting down.
TAAAGGCTTCGGGATAGGCGTGTTCAATGCCATGACTGATGCCAGTTACGCGATAATACTTGACACTGCAGGGGTGGAAAAGAAGATCCGGACCCAGCCTTTTACGAATTACAATATGCTGGTCCTGGATAAGTCAATAAGGAATAATTCTTATTTCAGCCTTTATAATACTAATGTTTATATGGGTAAAGATGAATATACCGCCAATGTATCCGGTACTGAATTCAAATTAGCTGATAAGCAAAACCGTTACGATGTATTGGGCATGCTGAATGTAACCCAGAAATATTTTTCACACGGATCTCCGGCCTTTGGTCACCGCTATGACATAGGCATTGAAAAAATAAGTGGAAATGCCCGTTACAGTGTCTGGCAAACCTCCGTCAGCGACACCTATGATCCTAACGATATGGGTTATGTTCAAAAGAACAATATATTCAATAACGGCGCTTATTTCGGATATTATATTTTCGATCGCTTCTGGAAAATCCTTGAAATGGTTAATGAAATTGAATTTAACTATAACACCCTTTACGCCCCCAGGAAATTCACGAGTTTCAATATCAGTTTTTCCAATCATACGGTTTTTAGCAAGCAACTTACTGCCGGAATCGATCTGTCTGTCAATCCCCTGGAAACCCATGATTATTTCGAGCCCAGGGTAGCAGGTCGTATGATCAGGTACCCTGCATCCTATACAGGCAGTTTCTTTCTATCACCTGATTATTCAAAAAAATTCGTCCTGGATTTCAGTTCAGGACTCACCTGGTCGGCACCTTACCGGCATTTTGACTATTACTTTCGCCTTGGCCCACGTATCCGGTTCAGTGATAAATTGTTTCTGGCCATTTCCTCGACTTATCAAATTAATAACAATGATATAGGCTATGTAAGCGACAGTCTTGCTCCCCCGGCAAGTCCGGTTATTGTTTTTGGAAAAAGGGATATTCAGAACATTGTCAACACTTTAAATTTGAATTATACTTTCAATGAAAACTTAAATCTGAGTTTCAGGCTGAGGCATTATTTATTCAAAGCCGAATACAATGAGTTCTATAACCTTGATGTACAGGGATATTTGAATAAAACGGATTACGCGGTTAAACAAAGATTTTACTTACAATGCATTCAATATTGATATGTTTCTCACCTGGTATTTTGCCCCCGGAAGCGAAATGCTAATTTCCTGGAAAAATGCTATCTATACTCAGGCAGACAATACCGGCAAAAATTATTTCAGGGAACTTAATGCCACACTTGGATCAGCGGCAGCCAATAATTTTTCCATCAAACTGCTTTATTATCTTGACTATCAGAATATCCGGAAAATATTCAGGAAACATGGCAAGGGACTAACTGACGGAATGTCAGACTATGGATTTGGCGGCAGAGGAAAACAAGGAACTTTTTGAATATAGCGGTCATGGTGCTAATTGAGCATTGTTCATGAAAAAGTCTGATCCCTTAATTCGTTCCGCTGCTGACCTTCACTTTTGCTTCACTCAGAAGCTGACTCAAAGAGGCAGTCAATTTAGAAACACTTCTAAATAGGGTATTCTGGCATATATCTTGATAAAACTGCAGCCAAATCAAATTCTATTCATAAAATGATATTACCAGAAATAAATTCACATCAAGAGCTGATTAACAAGATCAAGGACCTGCCAAAAGCTTATCTTTTGCTATATAAGCCGGGTTCCGAACCCAATGAATGTGCTTTGCACAATATAGGTAAAGCATCTGAAAAAATTGAAGGGGTGACTATTCTGATGGCTGATGTCTCGAAAGTCCGGGACATACATCCCAACTATCCGGTGAATTCGGTGCCGGCCCTTTTAATATTCGAAAAAGGCCAGTTCAGGAATGTGATCAAGGGTTGCAATGAGAATAATTATTATAAAACTATTTTCGAAGATGCAGTTTTTGCCAATATGCAAACTGATGGCAAGCCCATGAAAAGTGTAACCGTATATTCCACACCCACCTGTAGCTGGTGTAACACATTAAAATCCTATCTCCGGAAAAACCGTATTCCTTTCCGGGATGTGGATGTATCGAGGGACCAGCAGGCTGCTGAGGACCTGGTGCGCCGGACCGGGCAGCAGGGTGTTCCTCAGACCGATATAGACGGCACCATAATAGTAGGATTCGATAAGAACAGGATCAACCAGTTGCTGGGTTTATAGCTTCAAGTCGTTAGTCGTTAGTCGTTAGTCGTTAGTCAGCTGTGTTACCAATAACCAATACCTAATATCCAATACCTAATATCAAACAAAAATATAAACTTAAAATTCTATAAAAATGCAAAATGAATTAATGCCGGTGAACCAGAATGTCATCGTTGACATGAGTGATAATAAAAAAGAGCAGGTCACAAAAGCTGGGATCATCATCCCTGATTCTGCGAAAGAAAAGCCACGTTTTGCCAAAGTGGTATCTATTTCAAACATTGAAAATATTGAAATCGCAGTAGGTGATACAGTATTTTTCAAAGAATATGCCGGAACTGAGATAGAGTTTGATGGAAAGAAATATCTGGTACTGCCCTATGCTGATATATTGGCCAAGCTGGTAGAGACTGAAGAGATATAATTGTTCCGGAAGAAAATCCGGGATCAGAAGCAGGACTCCAGGTCTGAAAAACCTGTAAATCCTGCTTTTTTTATTTACAGATAGGACTCAGGAGTTTTATCTTGTTTGCCAAATCATCCATCCTGTGGATGATGATATCCGCATCGGCATGAACACCGTTATTTTCAGACAGACTATTCAGCCATACAGTTTTCATCCCTGATTTCCTGGCACCTATAATATCTTTCTCATATGAATTTCCTACCATAATACAATTAGAGGGCTTGAAGCCCACACGTTCGGCTACCTTCCTGAAAAATTCGGGATCCGGCTTGCTGACACCCAACTCTTTTGCCGAATAAAAGAAGTCGAAATATTTCTCAGCTCCTACCCTTTTTAAAGCAAGCAGCATTTCTTCCACACCTGAATGTCCGGCGCTGGTGGCTATACAACAAAGATATCTGGAATTGAGAGCTCGAAGGGCTTCTTCAGCCCCGGGGATCCATTCCACTTCCTTCCAAAGATACATGGGTCCTTCCAATCCTGAATCTTTCATGATAGTGTCGCCCCAGTCAAAAATTAACAAGCAGTCGTTCCTTTTCATATTTTTAATTTACTGATTAAAAAGCTTTTACATACATTTTTAATTTAATGAAAGAATTTCAATTGAAAACAATTCTTTAAATCTGTTAATGATATGTTAAAACACTGAAAACCATTGATTTCAGCTATTCATTTCCTTTACTTTTGTGGCAAATTAAATTCGTATGCCAAACCAGCCAATCATCCAAAAGAGGGCCAAGTTAGTAAATCTGAACAATAATTAAAAATCCAAAAAATGAAAAAGATTTTTGTGAGAGGCCTGCTGTGGTTGTTAGGAATAATAGTCTTGATAATAGTTGCAGCCTATATCTATCTCCGCTTCATGCTGCCCGATGTGGGGAAAGCCCCTGATATGAAGGTTCAGATTACTCCTGCCAGGCTGGAAAGAGGTAAATACCTTGCCAATCATGTGGCTTTGTGTATGGATTGTCATTCGGTGCGGGACTGGGGACTCTTTGCAGGCCCTCCCACACCCGGTACCCTGGGTGCCGGCGGGGAACGGTTCGGGCCTGAAGAAGGTTTGCCCGGTGTTTTTTATTCCCGTAACATCACTCCCTATGGGATAGGGTCATGGACAGACGGGCAATTATACAGGGCAATTACCGAAGGAGTTGACAAAAACGGCAGAGCTCTTTTTCCCATAATGCCTTACCTGATTTACGGCCAGCTTGATACTGAAGACATTTATTCGATCATGGCCTATGTGAGAACTCTTGCACCTATAAAAAACGAAATTCCTCCTTCCCATGCTGATTTTCCGATGAACTTAATTATGAACACCATCCCAAAGAAAGCAAATCCGCAAAAAGCGCCTGATACAAGTAACCAGGTTGCTTATGGTAAATACCTGGCTATTGGATGTATCGAATGTCATACGGTTGTTGATAAAGGAAGGATTATTCCTGAAAAAGCCTTCCAGGGCGGGCGTGAATTTATCCTTCCTGCAGGAACCATACGTTCGGCCAATCTTACACCTGATAAAGAAACCGGCCTGGGAAACTGGTCGGAAGATGTCTTTGTAAAGAGATTCAAGGTTTATGCTGATTCATCATATATTCCTCAAAAAGTGGGCCCGAAAGATTTCAATACTATCATGCCCTGGGTCATGTATTCAGGAATGAAGGATAGCGATATCAAAGCAATCTATGCTTTTCTCAGGACTCTTAAGCCAGTTCATAACGAGGTTCAGAAATTCACTCCAAAACCTTAGAATGACTCATTAACCGGTAGGGCTTTCAGGGGGGAACCGGCCCTGATTTTTCCAAACTTGTGTAAATATTGAAGATGAACATATAAAAGGGGGCTTCCCGGGTTGAACGGGGCTCCTTAATTCCCCGTTCAGTGCAAGTAGTGAGAAAAAAACTACCCGGAATATTCCCCCTTTCAAATCTTATTTTTCGATATTCTACTGAAAGTTTAAACTGATAATTAAATATTTACATTTCAAAAATAAATAAATAGCAAATCCTTACTCTAATTATTATAAACCGGCAGGTATGAATAATTCTTAGAATAATACATCATCTGTCCTGCAAAATCATCCGGATATTCCAGTTTCACATCCACGATCTTCCCATCTTCCATAAGCGGATCCAGGATAGGATTAATAAAACCTCCATAAGGCGCCAGTTTGAGTTTGGCATAACGCTCTTTCACCTCTTTCAAAAGCTTCTGATCAACCTTGACACCGTAATTTTCAACCAGGGCTTTCCCGGCTTCATAATCACCTTCCGATTTTATCCTTTGGATCTCAGCAAGCAGTTTACCAAATAATTCCCTTAGTTTTTGATAATCCTTGACCTGGAAATAAGTCTTGCCATTTCTTTCAATCTTCACGATCACACTATCAGCTTTTCCCTTTTCATAACACCACATGCTGATAAGCTGACGGTTACGCATATGTGATTCTTCAATATTTTTCCCCGGCTCTATACGGGTCAGCTGGGTCAGCAAACCGTTACGGATATAACTGTTGTATTCTGTTTTGGCCACATCCTGGTTAGGCATCAGTTCCAGTTCCTCCATAATCGGATCCATCAGATAATACAGGGCAAAGAGATCGGCCCGGGCTTCCTCTAAGGTTGAAGAATAATTTTTAAGGGCTTCCGAACTCGTGCCTGGCAATAATTGACCGGAAGCATGTCCAAGACATTCATGCATGTCGGTATGCAGGTTGCCTGCCAGGTAGCCATACTTATTAGCCAAATCCACCTCTTCCGGACTGGCACAGAACTCTTCCAGGAAACCATTGCCAAGTGATGCCTGATCATAGGCATAAGTAATGTTATCCATCGTGACTGATTTGGAGCCATAATCCTTGCGGATCCAATCTGCGTTCGGCAGGTTTATCCCAATTGGAGTCGATGGATCACAATCTCCGCCAAGCTGAACAACCGTTATAACCTTAGCCGAGACTCCTTTTACCTTTTCTTTTCTAAACCTGGGGTCGATAGGTGAATGATCTTCAAACCACTGAGCGTTAGAGCTGATAATTTCCGCCCTTTTAGTCCCTTCCAGGTCCTTAAAATCGGAAATGGCTTCCCAGGTTGCTTTCATGCCCAAAGGGTCACCATAAGTTTCAATGAAACCGTTCACATAATCCACCATGTCTTTCAGATCCTGTACCCATAAAACATTATACTGGTCCCAGGTTTTGAGGTCCCCGTTCCGGTAATACTGAATGAGTTTTTCCAATCCGGCTTTTTGTTCAGGTGATTCGGCCACCCCGGCAGCTTTCTCAAGCCATCCCACTATTTTACTGATCGCCTGTCCGTAAAGCCCGTCAATTTTATATACTTCTTCTAAAAGCTCCCCATCTTTATTGACCAGTTTGGAATTTAAACCATATGATATGGGTTCAGGGTTAGAAGGATCTTTCCGCACGCTGTAAAAATCTTCAGCTTCCTTTTGCGTGACATCCTCATAAAAATTGCAGGCACTACTGGTAACCATGTCTTTGCCGGGATCCAGCGAAACCCTTTTAGGAGCAATGTTCGGATCGAATATCTGCTGAGTAACCCAGGTTTTGAAACTGTCTTTATCCTGCCCCTGCATCAGGGGGAATTCGGAACCGGGAGAATTATCAAACAGATTGGTAAAATACGTCTCGGGAAATGTCGGCATGATCTTATCCATAGAATAATGATGATGTATGCCATTAGAGAACCACACCCTTTTCAGGTATACCATAAAGCTCTTCCAGTCTTCCGAAGTTTTATCCCCATTGTAATTCTTATATATCTCTTCCAATGTCTTACGGATAGCCAAATTATATTTGTAATTCTGGTCCCAGATAATATCCCTTCCGGCAAGCGTTGCCTGGCTGAGATAATACAGAAGTTTCTTTTGCTGAAGTGTAAGAGCATCAAAACCAGGCACCTGGTATCGCATAATTTTCAGGTCGGCGAATTGATCAACCTGGTATTTGAAAGGCACGGCCTTCTTTTCTGCTACATTCTTTTCGCCGTTCTGACATGAAAATAATAACATGGTCATAATTAAAACAATTAGTGTTTTACTCGTTTTCATAAATATTACTCTTAGTATTAAATATAATGTATTGATTTATGTTCACCTGATATCAGATTTTTCCAGCATCGATAATTTTATCACCCATAAGTAACGGTATTACTTCTGAGGTATTACGTGACAGTATAAATTCGAAAGAATCAGCCAGGCCGAGCTTTTCAAGTAACTTATAATGCATGGCATTCTTCAGGAAAGATATGGGATCTTTCCGGGAAATTTCCCACAATTCCAAAGCCGCGGTCACCGCATCATCATTTGTCTGAAATGATCCGCTGTTCATCAGTTTTTTAGCCAGGGCCCCTGCAAAGGCAGTATCTTCAAGGCTAAAGCGTTTTTCCCTGCCGGAACAAAGGATCAGCACATTTTCACTTCGTTTTAGCATCCATTCAGAAAGGGCATCCAGATTTCCAAATGAACCAAGGACTACCGTTCCGTGTTTAGCTCCCTTTTTCATGGCGCGGGTTCCGTTTGTCGTCGTAAAAACAATGCTTTTATTTTTCACCCTATCCGATTGAAATTCAAGAGGGGAATTGCCAAAATCGGCAAAAGGCAGCTTTTCACCTCCTCTTTCACCTGCTATGAGAAAGTTTTTAGCCTTCCAGGCCCGGGCTTCCCTCAGGCTGGCCACGGGGATAATGGATTCGGCACCCTGCTGCAATGCCGCACAAATTGATGATGTTGCCCTTAGTATATCTACCACCACGACTAAATGCGGGGCTTTTGTCTTACTGTAGCGAAGGGCTTCGGGTGTAAAACAAATTTCCAGGTCACGATAGTGCTTTAGCATTTTCAATTTTAGCTTTTCAGTCAGGGAAATTTAGCCCGATTCCGGCGCTTATAACAAAAGTACGGGTGAGACCGTCAGGAATGGATTCCCTCCTTAGAACCGGGAACCCACCTATCAGATTGAAAGTCCAGGATTTACTGAGCTTAAATTCTGCGCTTCCGTTCAGGTTCAGGGTGAGCCCTGAAGAGCCCTTCACCGGAGTATCTATATTGTCTTTCATGATCCTGTCTTCCTGCAAGCGGTATACAGGCAGGATGGCAACTGAATAGTAAGCTTTTGGACGGATGAAGTTTTTTTGGAGCCTCAATACGACGTCATCACCCCTTTTCAGGCGGGCGGATTCATAATAAGTCAGGGCATCAGCATTTCCATTCCAAAGCTCGTATGTAAAAAGATTTTTATTACCCCCGTAGCTATGCTGATATCCCGCAGCTATATCCATAGTCCCGAACAGAAATGTAAAGCCTGCCAGCAAGTCAAAAGTTCCCTGGCTTGTCTGATAAGCCATCGGCAGGGAAAGCCCTTCCTTCGATTTATCTGAGTCACCGGTAGGAATAATACCTCCTATATTCAGGATCAGTGCTGTCTTCTGAGCCTCATAAATACTTAGGCTCAACATGGCGCTCACATCACCAGGCCCCTGGGTAGAGGCCAGATTGCCTGAAATTATCTCATAGGGCAATTTAAACTGAACCGCAATGCCTGTCCAGATATTCCAGTCCATCCGGAATTCTGTCCTGAAATGCAGTGTATTTTTTTCACCCAGTCCGAAAGTTTCAGTCAATGCCAGGCGGGTGGGTGAATCCAAAGGATGGGCCATTACACCTATGCCGGCTGCAGAACATATACCAGCATCGCTGCAACCCTGTCCTGAGGCCGGCCGGATACCCGGCAGTATCAGGATCAGGAAAGTCAGGAAGATCATCTTTCCTTTGAATGAAGGCTGTTTAATAGACATAAAAAATTTATGTTCCCTGATTGAGCCCTTAAATTACTACTAATTTTTGTAAAAAGGAATGGGAACAATTTTAGCCTTTAATAATTTATCCCTGATTTTAATGTAGATTTCATTCCCGATTTCAGCAGAGGAAATCTCAACATATCCCATCCCTATGGCTATTTTCAGGGAAGGTGACATAGTTCCGGAAGTGACCTCGCCAATTACTTTTCCGTCTTTATCACAAATATCATAATGCTGACGGGGGATGCCTTTGTCGATCATTTCAAAACCACGCAGCCTTTTGCTGACACCTTCTTTTTTTTGTTTCTCTATGGCAGCACGATTGATAAAATTATTCCCTTCGGTAAATTTGGTGATCCATCCAAGGCCTGCTTCTATCGGGGAGGTCGTATCATTGATATCATTTCCATAAAGACAGAAGCCCATTTCGAGGCGGAGGGTATCCCGGGCAGCCAGTCCGATGGGCTTGATCCCGAATTCCTTTCCGGCTTCGAACACGGCATTCATGACATGGATACCATCTTTGTTCTCAAAATAAATTTCAAAGCCGCCGGCACCGGTGTAACCGGTATTGGAAATCAGTACATTTTTAACGCCTGCAAGTTCACCGTATTTGAATGTATAATAAGGTATCTCAGAAAGATCCGTTTTGGTAAGCTTCTGAAGGGTTTCCAAAGCTTTCGGTCCCTGTATGGCTAATTGGGAAGTCGCGTCAGATGCATTGCTGAGAGGCACATCGTGGATATTCTGGAGATTCACCCAGGCCCAGTCTTTATCGATATTTGCGGCGTTCACCACCAGCAGGTATTCTTCAGCATTCATGCGATAAACCAGCAAATCATCCACAATTCCGCCCTTGTCATTCGGAAAACAACTGTACTGAATTTTTCCGTCAGTCAGCTTTGCTACATCGTTGCTGGTCACGCGTTGTACCAGTTCAAATGCCTTGGGGCCTTTTATCCAGAATTCACCCATATGAGAAACATCGAAAACTCCAACACTCTTTCTCACCGTTTCGTGTTCTGCAATAACTCCTTCGAACTGCACCGGCATATTATAACCTGCAAAAGGTATGATCTTTCCTCCAAACGTTTTATGGATCTCATAAAAAGCTGTATTTTTCATCGCCAAAAAAGATTTAGAAATTATTTAATTCAGTTAGCTGTAATTTTATTCTATGAGGCCGCGGCCCGATTTCCGGATCACGCCTTCTTCCTTCAGTTTAGTGCTCAGTTTATCAAGGATGCCATTTATAAATAGCTTACTCTTTAATGAACTGTATGATTTTGATATCTCAATGTATTCGTTAATCGTCACTTTAACAGGAATGGAAGGAAAATTAATAAGTTCTGCCAGGGCAAGTTTCATGATGATCATATCCATCAGGGCTATCCTTTCAAGTTCCCAGTTTTCGACCTGGCTTTCTATCCATTTATCATATTCCTCACTATGCATGGCTGTCTGGCGGAACAACTTGATCATGAATTGCCGGTCTTCATTGGGCTCATTTTCTTCTTCAAGTGAGGATTTGAATATTTCCGGAAGCCTGGTTTCAGGGTTATTGTATTCCTTATATTCCTTGATAGTTTTGATGACCATCATGATGGAAGTTTCAAAATCTTCATCTCCCCAAAAAATACTTTTATCTTCAAAATAATTCCGGAGGAAGTCGTCATTGGCAATCACCTGTAAAATGATAGCCATCCAGATCTCTTTATCCTTCTTATAATTGGAAACGCTGTCGGACATATAGGCAGCATATTCAGGCAATTCACGTATATCGTTGAAAATTTTCAGGAGCATATTATTATCCTCTACCCATGAAATTCTCAGCCTCTCTTTTCTTCTTCTGAGGTCCTTATTTTCATCCAGTTGCTTGATAAATCTGTTATTAATGAAGCGGGTATTCGGATCCAGATCTTCTTCGGTAGGGAAATACTTCTTCTTGGCTTCTTCAACCCGGTTGGCAATGAAGTCCGTTAATTTGACCATGAGGGCCAATTGATAAACATAAAGCTCGTAAAGTTTATCAATACTATGGATAAGTTGTTTTTCTCCCTGGGAAAGATCGTCTCTGCCAGACTGAAAAAAGGCATACACTGCTTGAAGTACCTTTATTCTTACATGCCTTCTGCTCAACATAATACGGAAAAGATCTGACTAATAAATGAATAATACTATATCCGGCAAAAGTAACACTTAATATAATAGGGCAAAAGGAAAAGCTTTTCATTTTTATGAACTGCAAGAAAAAACAGGAATCCGACCGATCAGAGCGCTTAATATCATCATCATAAATCTACTTATGCAACCTTTCAGCTTTATATACTGTCTATAAATTAAATCCTCCGAAAAAACAAATTCTAATCAGAGGTATAAAACCCAGGCATGCCCTGGTTAATAATTCCGCTTCAGTGAGAGTGGATTTATTTCCTCCGGCATTATCGGGATTATTCAAATGAAAATTAATATTCACTTTGTTCATAAAATTTAAGTTTCAGGAATAAAAAATAATTTTGTTATAAATATTTTTAATTTTGTGTTGGTTAGTTGAAAAAATCTAATACGATTTAAGATGGAAGAGCTTG
>CAWBCI010000069.1:0-43888 GCA_963787195.1 uncultured Bacteroidales bacterium | reverse complement strand
CCGGGAACCTGGAATTAAGATACGGGGCCGATATTTCATTCAGTTATGCAATGTCCAAAAATAAACATGATGATAAAACAGAAGCTGATAACGACATAATAAATAATCAGACAACATACCGGCCCGGCATAAACCTGATGTTCGGTTTGAATTATGTTTTGAAAGATAAACTGGTTATAGGTGCAGAGATAATGCCGGGGATCACCTATACGACCGGGACAAGCAAAACAAAGACCTATAGTACTGAAGAGGTAAAAAGTGATATTTCAGGATTTGCTTATGGTTTGTCAAATAATTCGGTTTTATTATCCTTAGCGTATAGATTTTAAATGAACTACCCCGCTGCAAGCAGCGGGGTATCTTAAGGAAATATCTCTTATTCATCTCAAGAGACGGAGAATTGAGTCCCATCAGATCCCGAATAAGACTTCGTCTTTTCGGGATCAATTCGACTAAGAATTTTTTCTTCGCTACGCTTGAAAAAATTGAGTCTCATTGATTAAATTTAAAAATCAAAAACTATTGACCAAAACATCTGTCTCATGGAAATCAACTTAATTATAGTATTAAGTATACTGACGCTGGCACTGACCTTCTGGGCATTGGTTGATATAGTTAAGTCGAGATTTAAGGACCCGTTCATGAGGATCATCTGGCTGATTATCGTACTATTCATCCCGATTTTAGGTCCCATATTTTATTTTCAGTTAAGAAGAAATCTGAAAAGCAAAGAGAAGAGGGTTTTCCAGCCCCATTTCAACAGGTAGCAGGCATTTATAGGACTATTTTTCTTTATTAAAGTGCTTCGATTTGCCGGCTTTCAACTTCCCGGGCTACCTCTACAGTCGTAGCCCGGGAATTTAAAAAAAACCAGGAAGATTTTCTATTTGCGAAAACCATCAGCTCATGTTATCCAATTGATGAGATAATACTCACTTCTGATTCAGAGCTTTTATGCAATTTTTCAACATCAAATTCTTCATTCAGCAAACTTGGTAAATATCAAATTAACGGTGACATAATAAGCATTGAAATATATTTTAAAAATACTTATAATGATACCGTTTTTATAACAGGGAAATATTTTGCAGATAATAAAATATCGATAAATGCATTTGGATTTAAAACTTATGGTCCCAATATTAATAACAATGGAACAATTGCAAGCAGCGTTTGTGATTTTGGAGATGTGGAAATGAATAATTTATTAATTTATACAAGGAAGACAGATACAATCTATATTCAGCAATTTAAAGAAATATATAAGATAAACGACTAATCTAAAGTTAGTGCATTCCGCGCATGGTTATAGCCAAGACAAGAAATTTAAAAAAAGCTGAGTGAAAATCAATAAATATTAATGTAATAATTCGGCACCCACCATAGCTGCACTGTGCTAGCAGTATTGCTATAACTGTCCCCAACAATTGATAAAACCTTTAATTAAAGAAAAAAATTTGATCAAAAATTTGTTTTTTGTTGTCGCATATATTATATTTGCGGCTACAAATTAAAACAATCATAAAATGAGACGATTAGAATTTGCATCTCTTCAAGTGAGAGATTTAGAAATTTCCAAGGAGTTTTACACTCAGAAACTAGGGTTTGAATTATCAGAAATGAAAAATCCTGATGCCGCTATTTTCATGTTTAACAAAGGTGAAGCCAGCTTTGCCATTAGAAAACCTCTCGAAAATCTGGACAATAAAGAATTGGGAAACGGTGTTTCGGTTTGGTTTGCAATAGACGAAAAAATCGAGGATTTGCAAGCACGTTTCATAGAAAAAGGAGTTTTGATATTAGGAATAATAATGGATACGCCTTTTGGAAAAGCGCTTCACGTTAAAGACCCGGACGGTTATAAACTGACTTTTTTAGAACCAAGATAAACGCTTATCCTGATGAGTAATAGAAATCAGAAATATTGGATAATCCTTGCTTCCAAAGACCATGTTAAAAACGGTATTGCAGAGGGGATAGCACAGGCTTGTCATGGTAAGGCTTCGCCTTTGAAGCGTATGCATAAAGGCGATTTTGTTGTTTACTATTCAGGAAAGGAAACTTTCGGCGAACCTGAAAAATGTCAGGAGTTTACTGCGATTGGTAAAGTAAAAGACGATGAAATTTATCAATTTCAAATGACGCCGGACTTTTGCCCATCAAGGCGTAATATTGATTTTTTTGAAAGCAAAGACATTTCTATTCTGCCTTTAATAAATAGTTTAGACTTCATTCGAAATAAGCAAAGATGGGCTTACCCCTTTCGATTTGGTTTCCTTGAAATCAACCAGCATGATTTTAATGTAATTTCATCACAAATGATTCAATAAAAGATGGCTAAAAAAGTAGAATTTCAATTTAAAAGTCCGAATGATAGTCCGGGTTATCTTTTGGCACAATTGACATTATTGTGGCAACGAAAACAAAAGAAAGCTTTAGCCCCTTTAGATTTAACACACACTCAATTTGTTCTATTGGCAGCTTTGGGTTGGCTTTCAAGAGAAAATAATTCAGTAACACAAATTGATATTGCCAATCAAAGTAATGCTGATAGAATGATGGTTTCAAAAGTGTTGCGAACTCTGGAGGATAAGAAATTCATCACCAGGCAGGAACACGAAACAGACACAAGGGCTAAAACTATTCAACTTACACAAACAGGCACCGAAACATTACAAAAAGCGATTATTGAAGTGGAAAATGCAGACAATGATTTTTTTTCATCAATTGAATCAAAGCTTTCATCATTCAACCAGAATATGCTAAAACTCATTGTCGAAAATAGAGGAGAATAAAAGAGCTACTGCAAATAATGTATATTATAATTAGGCGTGAAAGCAGTAGGTATAAGGCTTGTAGCTTGCTTCAGCTTTCCTTGTAGCTTAATTGGAAATCGCCAGCAATTTCTAACTGGCCAGGAAGTAAATCCATATCGGCCAGTGTGAATTGCAACCAAACGGACACTTTTGCATTATATAATTAAGCTTATCCCGTTGCATAATGACTGAATCAGAGCTTCTCAATAAAATCAAGGATAACCCGGCGGAGTTTTCCGAAGTTTTTAAAATCTATTACAAGCCCATTTTCAGCTATATATTTAGAAGGACCGGTAACTTTGATGATACAGCCGACATCGCAGCTGACACCTTTTTCAAAGCATTTACACATATCAGGAATTTTACTTACAAAGGCATTTCAATAAAAATTTGGCTTTACCGTATTGCAACAAATGAGGTGAACCAATTTTCCAGGTACAAACAAAAACGAAGTTCTTTTTTTGAAAAAGTTGACCTTGAAAACAGGGAACTATTCAGTAATTATCTGCACCAGGACAAAGAAGAACTGGAAGCAGAACTTCAAAGACATCATCAATTTCTGACAGTTCTTAAAGCATTGAAAACATTGCCAAACAAATACCAGGAAGTCATTGCTTTAAGATACTTCGAAGGAAAAGGGAATAAAGAAATTGTGGAAATATTGAACATCAATGAAGGAACATTAAAATCACTCTTATCCAGGGGCCTGCAAAAACTTCGTGAAAAGTGCAACCAAATTTAAACTTTAGCATTATTGATTATGGAAATGGAAAACTTTGAAAAGGAATTGTTACAAATGACAAAACCAGAAATTTCTGAGCTAAAACATCAGGATATGTTAGAGAAAGCAATATTAAATGCAAAGGACAAATCTGTTTTAAGCTGGTGGTGGATAAGCATTCCCCTTTATATACTGGCCAGCCTTCTGATGAAGACTTTATTCATGCCTTCCACAACATTAGCATCCAACCTTCAAGATTTGACAGGCATGGCAAAGTATTCGTCCTTTTTGTTCTTTATTATATTGCCTGTCCTTTTCATTATAATAAATTTTATGAGTATCAGAAAAATTTACTTCCTGTCAGGCAGTCCGAAATCATTGAACTTTTTGAAAGCCGTGTGGTTCAATCTGCTCATAATAATTGCTTCAGGCATAATCCTATTAATATATTTACTCTAAAGAATACTATCATGCATTTACCATGGTTCAAACGTATCGGAATATTTTTTATCCCGAAAACTTTTTTCGGCTGGATTATCTTGATCGCAGGACTTGCTTATGCCATTTATGTTTTCATAGACATAGACAGCAGGTCACATTCCGCAAGTGACACATTAATCAACTTTGTTTATAAGCTTCTCATCATCGCTGCCGTTTATTCATTAATTGCCTTCTTTACAAGCAGGAAAGCATAGACCAGTAGAAAATAGAACAATATGAAAAGAGTATTAACTATAAATTTGCTTGTGCCAATGAAAGAAGTTAGCGGCCGAATACATGCACATAAAAAGTAGCATCAGTTAAATCGCCATTTGAATTCCTTGAATTAATAGTAGCACCATATTGATTTACTGTATTAAGAACCATCCGTTGATTGCCTCCTGATACTGCCACCACTATGGGTGTTGTTGTAAAAGCTCCACTCTGGAACAGAATCTCATAAGTACCGGTGGTGAGTTTTGAAGTTGTAACCAGATTGCTGCTGGTAAAAGAAGTATTTAAAGTTCCGTCAGAATTAATCCTGAAGACCAGATATTTAGTTTGCTGACCTTGATAGGTGGAGGCCAGCAGTAAATCACTACTGAAAGTAATGTCAAAATTATCCTGGCTGGCATTCCTGAGAGAAGCGTTTCCATTAATGTCGAGACGGGCTGTCGGTGAGGTGGTATTGACCCCGACATTTCCACTACCATCGATGAAAAGGCCTTTGCCATTTCGCTTAATGAGGTATCCGTTTGTATTAATATTACCCAGGTGAACCGGTTTCAAAAAATCGAGGGTCGGGTTGGCAAAATCACCATCGATGACATCAGTATTTCCCAGCCTTATTTTTAATAAATTACTTCCTGTAGAATTGTACCCGGCCGAATTTCCAAGAAAAACATTGCCACTGCCACCGGCAGAATTGCGCCCTGCCTGATAACCAAGGTAAACATTATTACTGTCCTTAGAATATTGACCGGCCTGATACCCCAACATAACATTATGACTTCCAATAGTATCAGCACTTCCAGCTTGCCTGCCCGCCAAAACGTTTGCATTTCCGTCAACAATATTGGTTCCTGTATTTGCTCCCAAAAATGTATTGCCGCTGCCTGCTGTACTTGCACTACCTGTATTACTGCCGAAAAAGGTATTGCCTGTGCCAGTGCTGAGGGAGCTAGCTGTATTTGTTCCTATCAGGGTGTTATCAGAAGAAAAGTCCAGCATTGCGTTGCCGTTGTTATTCGTACGCAACACCAAAGCTTCATTGCCATTGACTTTAAAATGAATTCGATTCTCGTTGGGTGTATGTTCTGTTTCAATCCTGGTATCTCCATCGGCATCTTCAATGGATGAACCATTATTTTGTGTCGCAGTTTTAAGCTCTTTCCAGCCGGTACCATTATAAAACCAGAATGAATTGGTTCCATTGTCAAAGACCATCAATCCGGCTGGTGGATTGCTGATAAGACTTCGTTGATCGCTGCTCATCCGGGGAATCAACATTCCCGAATTATTGCTTGACACATCAAGCATGGCAGAAGAATCCGCATTTTCACCGATGTTGTTAATGCTGACTTGAGCTATTCCAATATTCACGGAAAAGACGAATACCACTAAAATGTATATTCCAGAATGTTTCATGTTCAATTTTTTAATGTTGACCGATAATCATTGCCTGAAATCCTGCATCCGCCACAGTACCATTGTTATCCCGGGTAACTACCCTCACTGAACTTGTAGAGGTATTAGGAACCTGTGCATAATAGCCTGAATTGCTTACCGGTCCGGGTATTGCCATTGTAACAGGTTGGGCTGAAAAAGTGCCGGCGACGAAATTTATTGTGTAATCCCCGGTACCATTTTTCACTACATCTGAGATAAAGTGCAGAGATGACCGTGAATTCCACAGTGTACCATCTGCATTAACAGTTACCATAACTGCGCGATTGCCCGATTCACAACCGATGACAAATCCATTCTCATTTCTGACAAAACCGGAAGCTTTCATGTCTCCGGCCACTTGAATCAGATTATTGTCAGGTGGCTGATCAGTACCGATCCCAATTGAACCATTCCCCTTAAAGAAAAGCCCATTTGAACCTGATCCATTCCTTAGCCAGCCATTAAGATAAATTTCATTGGGATTGATATAACCATTTACAGTCAGCGTATTCCCGCCAAAATTTCCATAGATTAATGGGCTGGAAGTTGAAGAGTTGGCTATGTACAATAAGTTACTTCCTGTTTCATTCATTCCTGCCTGATACCCGATAAATATATTCCCGGTTCCACTGCCATTATTTTG
Organism: uncultured Bacteroidales bacterium; assembly: GCA_963787195.1. GTDB lineage: Bacteria > Bacteroidota > Bacteroidia > Bacteroidales > JAGOPY01 > CAWBCI01. The sequence continues at coordinate 37,560 of CAWBCI010000069.1, read as the reverse complement.
GCCGGCTCCGTACCCGAGCAAAACATTGTTGTCGCCTCCTGTTTTTTGTGAACCTGCCTCAGCCCCAATTATGGTATTATACTGGCCTGTGGCCATCATTTTCCCGGCATTTTGTCCTATAAAAGTATTATCCGACCCGCCTGTAAGCGAGGCACCTGCATGATCGCCAAGGTATGAATTGGAGCTTCCTGTCGTATTCGATGTACCTGCGTGGCTTCCCAAAAATGTATTGTTGGTGCCCGTATTGTTCAGGCCTGCAATGTTGCCAATAAAAGTATTCCGGTCATTGTCCAAAAGCTCCACTCCAAAATCCCTTATAATCATTTTGTTCGTTCCTGCAATAGACAATCGTATCAAATCCTCATTCGGAGCAGCTTCCGTTTCAATTTTTGTATCTCCGGTATTGTCTGCGATCTGGCTTTCAACTATATTATTTTGGGTAACTAATTCATCCCATGTACTACCATTGTAAAACCAAAAAGATTGAGTGTCAGTGTCATACACCAAAAGACCTGTTGCAGGCAGGCTTATTGCAAGCCGCTGTATTGTTGTCATTCTAGGAGTCAAAACACCTTTGCCTGAACTCTGTACATCGAGCATAGCGGCATTATCTGCTACGCTGTCGGCACTGCTGGAAATTACTATCTGAGCTTCCGCAAAAAAAGTCCCAAAACAGATCATTGTAAGGACTAAAGCTACTTTCACACAGCCTTTTATCCAGTAATGTATGGCTAGTAGTTTTTTTGTAAAATAAATCATATATTCTTGTTTATCAATTGTTATAATTATTGTTAGAATATGCTATAATGATAAAATTAAACGGGGCATCCCGGTTATCCCCATTCTGGTTTTTAATTGTAAGCTCCAGCGAATTGGAAGTAAGGGTTTTTACCTGGGCATAGCGATTGACGCTACTTGAACCATTGTTGAAAGCGGTCACCAGGGCAACATCTCCATAATTTAAAGAACTAAAATTAATGGTATAATCTCCCTCTGAATTACGCGATATAGTGCCAATATTAGGACTATGTATTGCATTGGTGTTAAGCGTTCCGTCAGCGTCCACGCTTCCGCAGGTGATAATCACCCCATCAATTCCCAATGGATGATAAGTACCATTGAATTGCAGGTCCCCGTCTACTATAATATCACTTGCTGCCTGAAAAATTTCATCAGCAACATTGACCCCAAACATTACATTACCATATAGATCAAGTCTTAAAAACAGGCCCCCATCTTTTTTGCGTATTTTATAATCCCCTAAATGAAAATCATCTGTAAGGCTCAGAGTTCCGTTGATGCTAATATCGGTGGTGGATGCCATTAATAAAGGATTCGAACCAATACCAATTCGAAGCATGCCTGTTTCTATGCTGGTACTGCCAACCGTTGGACCGATATAAAGATTATCACCATTTGGATTTCCGCTGCCAGAGCTGTATCCGACACAAATAGAGTTACTTCCATTTGTAAGGCTAAATCCCGCCGAAGACCCGACCAAAACACTTCCAGAAGCTGATGACGCAGCCGCTCCCGAGTTGTTACCTACAATTACATTCTGATTAGCGGTCGTTTGATTGCCGGAACCTCTGCCTAAGAAAGTATTTTCGTTGCCGTTGGAATTTAAGCCTGCAGAATAACCTAAATATGTATTAGCAGAACCACCCGCAAGACTGACTCCCTGGTATCCCAGAACGGTATTTTGGTCAAAATACTGAAGTGTTGGAATACCCGCGATGTTTTCGGAAAGCAACAAGCGTTGTACGCCATTGGTCGTAAACCGGATGGAATTATCATCTGTTGTTTTTTCCACTTCTACCTTTGTACTACCGTCCGTATCGCTGATCAACCTGGGGAGCTCGGTGCGTTGCTGTTGCCAGGCCGTACCATCATAAAAATAAAAGTCACTATCGGTTATATCATACACCAGTAAGCCATCGGCGGGGCTGGAAATACCATTTCGTTGTGCACTGGTTAAACGGGGAATGAGCATTCCTTTATCCGTGCTTTGCACATCGAACATGGCGGAAGGGTCAGGGGCAGCGCCGCTATCGTTGATACTGACCTGCCCCTGAACCACAGGCTCAGCTAAAATAATTATCATTGAGACCAGTAAAGCAGTTGTTTTATTCATACCTGGTTGTTATATTTTTATATATTGATTGCAACTCCCTTGTTGTGATTCAAATCAACCAAGAAATACATTTATTACTCATTTCAAATAGTATTTCCCAATTTGGATTAAGGCTGCATTAAACTGACTTTATGTATTACAGTAAGTTTGAATGCCATACCATATACCATAATTGGTTGATATCTCCTTGATAACAAACCTGGCTTATATCTGTTGAGAAAACTTGTCGTTACAAAAGGTATACAAAATGAGCAATCTTACCTGTAAAACAGTAATATTCTATTACTTAGCAGAGTTCATTTATCCTATAAAAACCTGCCCGGAAATATCCTGTTTACAGGAGACTTATCAGAAGAGCACAGGAACAATGGCATGAAAATATCAAAGGGATTGGATGAAATGTTCAAGATTTTGATCAGAAGTAAGACCCATCTTTTTTTTCAAGCGGTAGCGGCTTACCTTTATTGAAGAAGGTTCTACATTCTGTGCCTGGGCTATTTGGAGATTCGACATGTTGAGTTTGATGTATCCGCACAATTTCAATTCTGTTTTCGAGAGATTGGGGAACTTGCTTTTGAGTTTAACATAAAATTCCCTGTTAAGGCTCTCAATGTTATTACTTATAACTGATAATTCCTTATCTATATTTGCCTGCCCCAGGATCTCCAGTTTCAAGCGGCTGAATTCCCGGGAACGCTTGCTTCCTTTATAGGAAGTAACAGTCAGGAAGCGCTGGTACAGCTCGGTCGACCACTCCTGTCTGAGTGAAAGTTTAAGAGCCATATCAGACAAGTCCTTTTTTTTATATTCCAATTGCAAGTCAAGCAATTTTTTTTCATTCTCTTGTTTATATAATTTTCCCAAGGTCAATTTTCGTTCGCTTTCGTGAAGCCGGTTCCGTTGCCTGTAATAAATCAGTAATCCCGAAGCAATTACTACCAGGCCAATTGCCAGCAAAATGACAATCCATATCTGCAAGCGCAATCTGGCCGCTTCATGGGCTTTTTCTTCCCTTACTCTGAGCAAGCTTTCTTCAAATCTTTCTGAGGAATAATTGGCGAGAAATTCAGATATGGTTGTGAACCGGCTTTCCTGTTCTGTATTTTCCTTGTTTGTTATCTCAAGTATCTCTTTTATTAATTGCAGAGCCTTGTCTTTCTCACCAATCATTTCAAGATATCTGGATTTTACCTTCATCCAATACTTCATTATGGGTTTCGTCCTGAGCTGAAGCGTGTCAAGTCCTTGCCAGGTCATATCAAGTAAGGAAGCTGCTTCGGCATAGTCACCAAGTTCAATCTGTGTATTTGCAAGTGCAATACCGGCATTTACCCATCGAATATGGGCCTTTATCTTTTTATAGTGCTGTAGGTTTTTCTTAAAGATATCTCCTGCCTTCTCATATTCCCCACGTTCCAAAAAAACAGAAGCGATATTACTACGAATAGATCCCTGTAAGTTCTGCCATTTCAGGTAGTTTACCGGATATTTCCTCAAAATACTATCCGCAATTAAAAAATAAGACATTGCTGTATCCAAACTACCTTTTTGAAAATAATATACACCGGCATTATTCAGTGGGCTCGAAATTCTGTATGGGATTGTATCTTTAAGCTCATCCTGAATTGCCAGTTGATATATGGCAAGGGCCGAGTCGTCGTAGTTCAGGCTTGTATACAAACCAGCCAGGGTACCGTATAAGTCCATGCGGTATAAATAAGGGTCTGATACGCGTGCCTTTTCACTACAGACAAGTGCTTTGCGTGCCTCCCGGATGGCTTCATGGTATCCGCCCAGCTTACGCAGATAACGCACGAAAAATGCCCGGACCCCGGCCTTCACACGAGAAGTATCGGGTATCTGTTCGTAGATCTGATGCACCCTTGAGTATATATCCATGAACCGGCCAAGACTCATACTATCCTTCATCGTCCTGGTTTCACCCTCCAGCAACAATAACTTTTTCTCAGCTGTTTTAACCGTTTTGTAATCCGGAGCTGTACCCTGATTTCCGTTGCATTGCCACAAAAACAAACTCAGGGTGAACAAGAAAATGATATAAATCGCTGAGGATAACTTCTTGTACATAGTGTTATGAATAAGCATTGCGTGCAGTAAGAGGCTAAATTATCCCGAATCTTGTTGGTTCAAATATATATTTCTATAAGAGCTTCCTGTATAAATATTATATCAACTCACTCAAATTAAAAAACCAGATCAGGATTACAATATTAATAAATAAAAGACTTTTGCGCTATTATTTCCCGAAAGCAACTTGTAGGCCCCTTTCTCCCTTTCAGCTATGAAGCAAATGCATTTAGCCCGCGGCTCTTTGTGTTACGAAGAATTGCGTGGAAGAATAAAGCTGTCTTAATGACCTGGTGGGGCAGGTAAGCAATGTTTGCAACTTTGCAGGTAAAGATTAATAAGAAATGAATTATTTGGCAGAACGAATTATTTAAAAAGCATTCAATTCTTTTTAGGGATGGTCATTTATGGGTAATAGGTAATGGTTAATGGTCAATGGTTAATGGTCATTGGTTAATGGTTAATGGTTAATGATCAATGTTCAATGTTCAATGTTCAATGTTCAATGTTCAATGTTCAATGGGAAGTGTTCAATGTTAAATGTTCAATGATTCCAGCGCTTCCAGCCTCTTGAGCAATGGCGGGTGGGAATAATAGAAAAACACATAGGCCGGGTGGGGACGCAGATTGCTCAGGTTCTTCACCGAAAGCTTCTTCAGGGCTTCTTCCAGGCTTTTGGGATTGAAGTTTTCCCCTGCGAAACGATCCGCAGCATATTCATTCTTCCTGGAAATAATATTCATGAATAATCCTATTATGAGCGATAAGGGTGTGTACAATACCCCAAAGGCAAGTATACCCATATGAAAGCTGGCTTCTTTAGCTCCCAATGCCTGGCTTAATTCCGGGTATTTTAAAAATATCGAAAGGATAAATAAGACAAGTCCGGTTTGAGCTATGGAAAGTATAGTACCCAACAGGGTATGTTTTTTCTTATAATGCCCTATCTCATGGGCCAGGACAGCTACCAGCTCCTCTGTAGTATGGTCCTGTATGAGAGTGTCGTATAAAACGATCCTTTTTTTCGGACCCAGGCCTGTGAAATAGGCGTTGGATTTAGTGGATCGTTTAGAGCTGTCAATCACAAAAATATTGTCGAGCCGGAAGTTTACCTTATTCGCGAAATTTTGAATCGCATCCCGCAGTTCCCCAGATTCAAGGGGAGTTTGTTTATTAAAAAGGGGAACAATGATATTGGAATAGAACATGGACATAAAAATGGTGAATGCACTCACAGCTCCCCATGCGATCAGCCAGAACCACTGCCCGGTAGATCCGTAAATCCAGACTATAAAAGCCAGCAAACCTCCGCCTATAATCACTCCCAGCAGGAGACCTTTCAGCTTATCAGTAATGAATGTCTTTACCGTGGTTTTATTAAATCCGAATTTCTCTTCTATAACAAAAGTGGAATAAATTGAAAAGGGAATGCTGATGATTTCTACCAATAATCCCAAAATACCAAAAAATAAAAGAGCCATCAGAATTGGATTGGTGGTAAAATGCCTCACGAAATTATCAACGAAAGCAAATCCTCCCAGAATAATCATTCCTAAAACCAAAACAATGTTCAAGGATTCGGTCACCAGCGAGAACTTTTGGTTTGTGCGCATGTATTGTTGCGACTTGCGGTAAGCATCCGCATCATAGATACCTTCCAGCTCGGCCGGGAGCTCATCACTGTATAGCCTGGAATTCAGGTAATCCAGAATGCGCTCCAGGATAAATTCCCCTATAAGGATAAAAATAATAATTAAGAACAAGGTATGTACCATCTGCCAAAATATTCTAAAAGATAAGCATCTTAAATCAAACTCTTAAATCCAAAAACTCGTCAATCTGAAATCTGAAATCTGAAATCTTCATTTTAGTAGCCTCCTGCCCGCTTTCTCATAAACCACTCCAAACTCAGCAAAGTGACAATGAAAACCAGGACCCATTTGATGTTAACCACCTCATTGAGTCTTTTGCGGGTATAGGTAATCGGTTTTATATCCGCACGGCTTTCCAGTTCCTGTACCAGGGAATCGACATTGGCAGGCCGGATCATCCTTCCTCCGCTTTGCCTGGCCAGGGAATAAAGGAGATTGTGATCAGCCAGTGAGTTAACCAGTTCCAGGTCGAGCCGGGAAACGCTGAATTCACCTTTGGATGTGTATAGCTTTTCCCCGACTTTCACCTTAGCATGGTAAGAATAATTTCCCGGGGGTAAACTGCCGGCATCCAGGTGATAAGTATCTTCAGTGCGACTGAAAACGTATGGGAACTGATTCCCTTTTTCATTTGTAAAAGTGATCTCCACTTCCGGGTCATTAATCAGCTCATAACTCTGGTTGTACACTTCTGCATCAAAGAGTATATGTTCATTTTCCCGGAAATTGTTTTTATGGAATATCCTGAAGTTCGTCTTTTGTTCCTTTACGCTCAGGTACTGGAAAATCTTATTAAATATCTCATCAAAAGCCTCATGCGTTCCATTATGCTCATAATCCATGATGCGCCATTTCCAGATTCCTTCCCCGACAATGATACCTGTCCGTCCTTCCGTCGTTTCATTGAACATGATCAGGGGCTTGCCGGTTGTAAGGGTTCCAATACCCTGATAAAGCATAACATTGGCAGAATTAGCCACCTGGTATTCGGCGAAGGGGGATATCAGGGGAGGAAAATCCTGCATAGCCTTTACAGTAGCATCGCTGAGTGTAAAAAGTGCAAATCCCCGGTTCAGTTCCGGCAGGGCTTCAATAGGAGTCCGGCTTTTCGGCAGCACGTTCAAGCCTGTTTTCAACTGGTTGAAAGCGATGAAATCAGTCTGATTGTCGACAATATATAGAACGGGTAATTTCTTATCCAGGATCTCCCTGGTTATTTTCTTTGCAGGCTCCGCTAATGAAGGCAACTGATCCAGTATGATCAGGTTATATTTATCAAGGGAAGTATTAAAATTCTTCAGAAGAAAATCATCTACCTGGTAATTAAAATTCTTTTCAATTGCATCCTTCAAAGCTGCCACATCCGGATGGGGCGCCGCTGACAAAAGCAGGATACGGTTTTTGGCATCCAGCACTTCCACATAGGCTTCCTTCATATTATTCTGAATACTCAATTCATCCGGAACCTTATCAAGTTGTATCCTGTATTTCTTAAGACCCGCTTGCCGGGCATCCAGGACCACGTTGAATGTCCGGGAAAAAAGCTGATCAGTAATAGCAAATTCATTTGTGTATACCTGATTGCTCCCGTCATAAACCCGGAGAACTGAATGATCTCCCTGACATTCATTGGCATTCACAACGATCTCAAGGGGGAACTGACTATTCAGATAAACCATGCGGTTATAATTTACTTTGGCAAGGATCAGGTCCTTGCTGGGAATGGTATCGCCCATAGCCACCGTGTAAACCGGGTATTCCCATTTGGAAGCTGCATACAGCGGATTGCTCCCGGTGTTGTATATTCCGTCTGTCGCAAGTATCAGTGCGCCAACATTCCGGTTGGCATAAATATCATTAATCCGTTTAAAAAAATCTGAAATATCCGTCATTCTTTCCGAATAATTCACATTTGCTGAGAAGGTCTCGTTATTTTTAAGCTCCCTGACATTTTCACCAAAAGTATATTTTCTGATCTGGAAGTTTTTCGACAAGCCGGCAGCAAGCTTATCCATATCTGAAGGAAATGTTTGAAGGTAAAAAGTTGAATCCTGACTGATACGGATGGATTGGGAATTATCCTGCCCTATTATTATAAGGGGTTTTTCCACAGCACTGAAAACCGACCTGATAAAGGGAGAAAGCAACAGGAATGAAATCGTGCTGATGACGAGGAAGCGGATGAATCCCATGATTAATTTCAGCCATGATGGAAATTCATTCTTTTTCTCCCTGTAATATAGCGCCAAAGCATATAAGATGCCAAGCAGGAGGCAGAAAATAATAAACCAGGATGGGGAATCGGTAATGATGTTCCAGTTCAAATGCCTTATATTATTTATGAATGCGCAAAGATAAGCTTAATAGCTTTTCTCCTTGCATAAGGATATATCTTGTTAAATTGAAAAAATCCGTATGAATTATACGGATTTTAATGGTTTTTATTATTGAAAAACTATCAATTATTTGATTTCCGTAAGGACAGAATGGGCAATAAGCTTATCGTTCTTATCATATGTTTCAGATTTTACCGTGCCGACATCCTTTGAAATCCAGTCTATATTTTTGGCAGTGTATTTTCCTATTGATTTAACTTCGGTGGTTTGCGAAATCTTATAACACTTAAAAGTACCGGCCGGAGTAGTGACATCTTCCATTCCATCTACTTTACGATCATAGATTTTAACCAATATAGTTAGCATAGGGATTCCCATATTGGAAGCTACCATTTTAATAAAGCCATCCCTCAACTGCTGGCCTGCCTGCAAGTCTGAAGGAAATTCCAGTTCCCTTGTATCCACGCTTACTTCCAACCCTTCCATACTTTTCATTGCGGCCGGATCGAGATAATTTTTCATATCAACTTTAAAGATCCCGTTCTGACAAGTTAAAGTCAGGTTGTCCATTGATATAAGTTTATCCTTGCTGTCAAATGACTGGTTTTCGACGGTAATGGCAATGCCGCCTTCAATATCCTTTACGCTAATGACCTTCTGCTTATTTGTGCCCGTTAGTTTGTCTTTTTTGTCATAGCTTTTCATTTCCCTTTCAGAACCTTGTTTCATGGGATAAAAAGCTTCACAGTTCTGGGCTTTTAAGCCACCGGCAAAAATCAGAAGAATAGTTGTCAGACTTAAGCTTAAAATTAAAGTAAACTTGTTTTTCATATGGTTTGGTTTTTGTTTTTATTCTGAAGATCAGGTCTTCATCCCGCCGCATACATTAATGACCTGTCCGCTGACATAAGACGAGAGGTCAGAAGCCAGGAAAAGTGTGATATTCGCCACATCGTCCGGGGTGCCGGCCCTGCGAAGGGGAATTTTCTGTATCCATTCTTCCTTCACCTTTTCATCCAGTTTGCTGGTCATCTCGGTTTCAATGAAGCCGGGAGCGATGGCATTGCAGCGGATATTCCTGGAACCAAGTTCCTGGGCTATGGATTTTGTAAAACCGATCAAACCGGCTTTGGATGCCGAGTAGTTCGATTGTCCGGCATTTCCTCCGACACCAACAACAGAACTCATATTGATAATAGAGCCGAACCTTTGCTTGAGCATATGTTTCTGAATAGCTTTGGTCATATTGAAGACCGATTTCAGGTTTACTTTGATGACCAGGTCCCAGTCGGCTTCGCTCATACGCATTAAAAGGTTATCGCGGGTAATGCCTGCATTGTTCACCAGTGAATCGACTTTCCCAAAATCAGCCACTACTTTGTTGACCGTTTCTTCACAATTGGCAAAATCGCTGGCATCGGAAGCGTAGCCTTTAGCTTTTCTTCCCATAGCCTGTATTTCTTTTTCGAGGCTCTCCATATTTTCATCATAACGGAGATCGGTAAAAGCCACATCGGCTCCCTCAGCGGCCATTTTCAAAGCGATAGCCCTGCCGATGCCTCTTGCAGCGCCTGTTACCAGAGCAGTTTTTCCTTGCAGTAAGTTCATGTTTTAGATTTTAATTCAAATATACATATTTTAGGATATTCTTCTTTCCCTAAAAATCATTCTTAAAATGAAGAAACTTATACCTTAAGAAAGGCTATCAGATCCATTTTATCAGGTTAAAATCCTGTTTGTGAGCGAGCCATGCATTCTTTGGATATAACCTGAAGGCATAATCATATACTCCTACTCTTTCAATCGGAATACGGCAGGAATATTGGGCCACTCCATTTTCACTGCCCTTCATCTCCATCTTTTCAAGGAAGACAAGTTTTTTAACCTCATCCATTTCCTTCTGAACAAAAAGTATATCCAGATTCAGGTCATCAGGAGAAAGACCGTTCAGTGAAATTTCCAATTCAGCTATAAAATCATCTCCCAGGCGAAGTGGCCTGCGGGTTGAATCAGGAACAGCAAGCCGCTTGACTTCTATTCCGTTCCAGGCCTGTAATACTTTAGACTTCCAGCTTTCGATATCCTTCGCAAGCTGATAATTATCCTTTCGGATAGCCTTTGACCTTTCAAAAAGTCTGTTATAATATTTTTCAAAATAATCATCCAGCATCCTTTTCATCGTGTAATGCGGGGCAATTTCAGCAATTGAATTCTTAATTTCCGAGACCCATTTGAGGGGTATACCTTCGCTTCGATTATAAAAGTCAGGGATGATTTCCTCTTCCAGGAGGTCATAAATGGTTTCCGCATCCAATTCATCCTGAAATTGCTGGTTTACATAAATACGAGCTTCCGGGATTGCCCATCCGGCATTCGGCCTGTAACCTTCAGCCCACCATCCATCCAGCACACTCAGATTGAGTACCCCGTTCATGATGGCCTTTTCCCCGCTGGTGCCGGAGGCTTCAAGTGGCCTGGTCGGGGTGTTCAGCCATACATCTACTCCCTGCGTCAATTTCTTGGCTAACTCTATATCATAATTTTCAATAAAGAATATCTTTCCAATAAACTTCGGATCCTTGGAAACTTCTATGATACGCTTGATGAGGTCCTGCCCTGCTTTGTCAGCCGGGTGGGCCTTACCGGCATAAATGATCTGCACCGGTCTCTCCTTATTACTCAGTATGGCTGAAAGCCTTTCCATATTACTGAACAGCAAATAGGCCCTTTTATAGGTAGCAAAACGACGTGCAAATCCAATAGTAAGCACATTTTCATCCAGCGAATCGGTCATTTTAATTGAGATCTTTGGATTCTCTTGTCTTTCAGTCATCTCATCCATCAACCTCTTTCGCAGGTAATCTGTCATAACCTTGCGGTAATGATTACGCAATTTCCATATAGATTTTTCAGAAACCTGCCTGATTTTTTCCCAATAAACAGGATTTGACTGATCAGCCATGTATTGCTCTCCCAGCTCCTTGCTATATAGTTCCTTCCAGTGTTCACCGGTCCATGTCGGAAGATGCACACCATTTGTAACATAGCCTATATGCAATTCCTGTGCAAAAAAACCATCGTACATCGGACGGAACATGTCCCGGGTCACCCTTCCATGAATACGGCTTACCCCATTTACATTCTGCGAAAGTTTAGCTGCCAGTACGCTCATAGAGAATTTCTCAGAAGGGTCGTTTTCCTTCATCTTCCCCAGGTTCATAAACTGATCCCAGGTTATATTCAATCTTTCAGGATAATGAGATATGTAAGTCCTGAGCAAATCTTCCCCGAATGAATCATGACCTGCAGGCACGGGAGTGTGGGTGGTAAAAAGTGAAGTGGATCTCACGACCTCCATAGCCTGCGGAAAACTAAGCCCCGCTTCTTTAACCAGAAAACGCAGTCGTTCCAGGTTAATGAATGAAGCATGGCCCTCATTGCAATGGAATACGTCAGCCTCTATTTCCAGTTCTTTTAGAAGGCGAATCCCTCCAACACCCAGCAGAAGTTCCTGTTTAAAACGGTTTTCCCAGTCGCCGCCATAAAGCTGACTGGTGACAGTACGGTCATTGGGAAGATTTTCAGGGATATCGGTATCGAGTAGATACAGTGGGACTCTGCCCACATCCAGGCGCCATGCTTTGGCATAAAGGTTCCTTCCTGGTAGCGCTATACTTATTCTCACCCAATCCCCATCTTGATTTCTCAAAGGAATAAGAGGTAACTGTGTGAATTTCTGTGAAGTATTTTCCGCGAGTTGATCCCCGAATATCGAAATACTTTGTTTAAAGTAGCCATAACGATATAGCAATCCGACCCCAATTATATTTTTATTCGAATCACTGGCTTCTTTAAGGTAATCACCTGCAAGGATCCCAAGACCTCCCGAAAATATTTTGATGGTATCATGCAGCCCGAATTCCATACTGAAGTAAGCAATTAATTCAGACGGTTTCCTGGCGGCTTCTGCCATATAGCTCTCAAATTTTGAATATACCTTATCCAGGCGTTCAAGGAAGTGCCCATTCTTTTCCAGGGCTTTAAGCTGGTCTCTGCTCAGTGACTCCAGCATATAGAGAGGATTATCCTTAACCTGTTTCCATAATTCATGGTCGATGGATTTAAACAACTCTTCCGCTTCAAGGTTCCAGGTCCACCAAAGATTTTTGGCAAGTTGCTGGAGCTTGTCCAGTTTTTTTGGAATTGCAGGCTCTACAAATATTTTATTCCAGACCGGTTTCTGGTCACGGGAAATATCCTTCAGAAAATAGGAACTTCGCTGGATTTTATCTTTAAATAAATCAAATCGTTTCGATACTTTTTCAAGAGCTATTGAATAAGCCTCCTGGTAATTTTTGATGAAATTTTTCCAAAGGGCCGTTTGGGACACCTGATAGGCATCCAAACCTGCCTTTTCACGAGCATCGGCTGACAATTGCGAAAAATGAGAAATGAAACTGACAAGCTCATCAATAACCTGTTCATCATTATAATCGTTTCTTTCAATTACCAGAATACCATCGGAGCCCTGGGTTTTTACTTTTTTGGCCCAGGCGCCAAAACCCGCCAGGGAAGTGGTGATGGTCGGGATATGGAAGGCCGCACTTTCAAGGGGTGTATAACCCCATGGTTCATAATATGAAGGAAAGACTGAAAGGTCAAAACCATGCAACAGGTCATAGTATGACATATTGAATATTCCGTCTCTTTCATTCAGATAAGCAGGAACGAAGATGATCTTAACCATCTGGTCAGCCTGGTTGCTTAGGCCTATCTCATTGATTTTCCTTAGAACCGGGTCATGGATTTCCTCAAAAAGGCTATGTGTCAAAAAGCGGTCGTTTGGCACCGGTCCAGTAGCGCTACCTTGCAAACGTGCAAGCAGGTCCTTATTCGGCCCCGACTGATTAGCAGGGACTAAAATGAAGGCCAAAATGGGGGTTTTGCTGGTTTTGTTCAGACGGCCAAGAGCTTCCAGGTAAAGGTCTATTCCTTTATTCCGGAATTCATAACGCCCGCTATTGACCAGCATTAGTATATCCTCCGGAAGCTCATAGCCCAGAAGGGCTTTTGAAATGCTCAACAATTTTTCCCTTGAAAGGTGTCTTTTTTCTGCAAGCTTTTCCCCGGATGGTGAACTTGCATCATCAAAGCCATTGGTTGTGATCACATCCGGCCCTTTTCCCAGAAAATTTTTACATTCTGCAGATGTGATCTCCGAGACGGTTGTAAAACAATCGGCCTCCCGGGCAGAGATTTTTTCAAGCGAAAACTTGGCGGTAATATTATAGTTTCTGGCAAGGTTTTCTCCGTCGGCGCCTGACATTTCGCTGTACAAATGACGACCGCTCCCGGCCAGGGACCTGCCCAGAATTGTTGCATGGGTGGTAAATACGGTTCCGGCCTGTGGCACATGTTCTTTGGAATATAATACACCAATCCCGGTCATCCATTCATGATATTGAATTACGATCTTATCTTTGGCAGTAAGATGAAATTCATAAAAACTTTGAATGACCTTTGCAGCTGCGTATCCGAACAAGGCCGGCTCTATGAAGTCCCATTGCCCGCTTATCGAATCCAGTTTATATTCTTCCCATAAATGAGCAAATATTTCATTTTTTGAAGTGAAGAAAGGAGTAAAATCAACCAGGATAGCAGTGGGGTTTCCGGGAACCTTCCAGGAACCAACCCTTATATTCAGTCCTTCGTCCTTGGCTGTTTCTCTCCAGGAAGCATATATTTCACTGTTCTCAACAAATTCAGGATGCTTACCGGTTTCCTTCCACACATCCGGTCCGATCAGAATATAATTATCTCCATATTCTTCAAGCATAGCAGGAACCTTGGTTGAAATAACCGTATGGATTCCTCCCACTTTATTACAGACTTCCCAACTAACTTCAAATACGTAATCGGGAATTATCAACGAGGGTTCTTCAATCATAATTTCTTTAATTAGATGATCGGCAAAGATATTTTTTAGTTGCCAATGAGGGCATTTTTTTAATTATTTAAGGAAGAAGTGATTTTAGCCAGCTCCTCCGTCCAGGGTATAAACCTGTCCTGTAACAAATTCCGAATGAGGCGACATCAGCCAGGCAGCCAATGTAGCAAAGTCAGCAGGGTTTCCCATTTTTCCGACAGGAATTTTCGATATCGTCGCATTCTTAGCCTCATCAAAAGAGATATCATTCTGAAGGCTCTTTTTATCGAAGAGGCGGATCAAAGCGTCCGTATCATGGTAACCAGGGGCGATGACATTAGCAGTTATCCCCTTTGAAGCATATTCCAGTGAAATTGTTTTGGAAAAACCCACCACTGCCATCCTGAGTGAATTGCTCAGGACCAGGTTCTCGATCGGCTGGTTGACAGAACGGCTTTCGCTAAAAAGTATGCGCCCATATTTCTGCTTTTCAAGGATTGGTAATAATCCCTGCACCAGTGCGACTTTCCATCTCAATAACAAGCGATATCCTTCATCCCATTCACTTAGCCCGGTTTCTTTAATGAGTCCTGCCGGAGGGCCTCCAGCATTCACAAAAACCCCATGTAAAGGGCTTTTCTCATACTCTTCCAATATTTTATTAATGAAGTCCGTTTCCCTTAGATCCCCACTGAGATATTTGATACGGTCATCAAAGCGGGATGACAAATCTTTCAGCGCTTCTTCCCTTCTGGCAATTGCAAGCACAAAGCCTCCTTCTTCAGCCAATCTTTCAGCAACTGCCCGACCAAGACCGGAACTTGCACCTGTTACCAGGAAGGAATTTCCTTCAGTTTTCAAATTCATATCAAAATATTTTAATTATCAAACACTCATCTCCACATAATGTTTTAAAAGGAAGATGATCTTTGGTTAAGCCTAAAATGTTTTATTGCTCATTGCCGGCGGGAAGTACCCGGTAAAAATTATAATTAAAGGAGGATAAAAAGTGCCTTGTTCAGGATGAAATGAGCTTTTTAAGTTCTTTAGCTATATTATCCCTGTATTTTTTCAAATCGGATTTCCGTACCTTTTTGATATTGCTTTGTATGGAATCTATCTGGTCTTTAGCCTTTTTCGTTAGATTGGGGATAATCTTCTCCCTCACATCATCGCCTGCTTCTTTCAAAAATATAGCCAATTCATGGGTATCAATCTCTTTTAGGAGCTTTTTAATCTTTGCATTTGAAAGTCTGCCCAACTCTTCCAGATTAATATCCATAACACCTGATTTATCAATGACTTTTTTAGCTTTGGATTTTATTTCCAGGGCCTTCTTACCCAATTCCCTTGCCTGTTCAGCAAAAGCCTGAGAAATTTCATCCCCGCTGATTCCATATGAAGATTTGCGGGTAACTGTTCCGGGTTTATCCAAACGTTGCCTGAAATCGGACAAGACATTCATATAATTAATATAAGCATCATAAGGATTACCATAAGGGTTGAAATAGCGATGTACATCCCCGTCGGAAAACCATTTTGTACACATATAATAGAAATGGTCGCTTGCCTGAAGGTATTTCCAGTCTTTCAGTATCTCTTCATCCCCACTTTCGTGGACCTGTTCTTTCATAGAATAAAGGAGTTCGAAGGCATCGTCCTGCAATTCATTCCCCAGCCAGGCCGTCAGGTCTCTTTCTTCATCGGCCCAGGATATGTAATGCGGCACATGGATTGCAGATACAGGTTGCAATTTGCGGGATACTTCCGAGGGGGTATTGAATTCAAACTTTTTCTTTGCAAGTAATAATCCCGGAAGGGCTTTCATGAAATCAAATATGCCTGTTTCCGTCCATTGGTGTTCCCCGAAAGTTTCATAATCCATGAAGAGGTTCACAACTTCCTGTTTAGGATCGATGGCATTCAGCCAGCCTGCATATTTCTCCGCGGTCAAGGGCCAATCAGCCCATCCCCTTTCAGAAAACCGGAAAGCAATATCATCCGATAGCCTGAAATTCTTCAACAGAATTTTCAATTTTGGATTTATCGCATTGACATATAAATAGTTTGGGCTTTTCCACCCCAGAACTTGTCTGGCTCCTTCGGTGAGCATGGTTTCGAAACCCAATGAAGCGACTATTTCGCCAATGGCGTCCGAATAGATCAGTTCAGTATTCCTGAAAGTTGTAGGCCTGACTCCAAAAGTTTTTTCTATTTTATCACGATGCGTATTGACTTGTTCTATAAATTCCGATTTGCCGTTCAGCGATGCAAGAGAATGTGAATCGGTTTCAGCCAGGAATTCCACATTTCCGGTAGCTGCCAGCTTTTGGAAGCTTTCAAGTACATCCGGAGCATACATTTCAAACTGATCTAGGGCAAGGCCTGATATGGAAAAACTAACTTTGAAAGCCGAGCCATGTTCTTTTATCAGCCCCAGGAGCAGCTTGTTCATCGGAAGATAGCATTTATCGGCAATCCTGCGAAGAATATAATTGTTTTGATAATCATCATAATAATTATGAAAAGCTCCGATATCGAAAAACCGGTATGTCCGAAGCCTTAATGGCTGATGGACCTGGAAATAAAAACATATTGAGCGCTTCATATTGAGAATTTTTCAGTGTTGAACTAATTCCTGATATACTTCTTTAACTTTAAATGCGGCATTTTCCCATTTCAGGCTATCCACTTCCTGCCTGCCATAATGGCTAAACATCTTGCTAATCCCGTTATACTGAAGTAGTCCATATATAGAATCAGCAAGGGCATGAACATCCCAGAAATCCACCTTCATGGCATGTTGCAATATTTCAGAGACCCCGGATTGTTTAGAGATCACCACGGGGACATTTGAACGCATGGCTTCCAGGGGCACTATTCCGAATGGTTCAGAAACGGAAGGCATAACGAATACATCCGACATGGCGAGCATACGGTCCACATTCGGCCCTTTCAGGAAACCTGTAAAATGAAAATGCGATCCCATCCGAAGCTGGGCCACCCGGCGGATCATTTTCTCGAGCATATCGCCTGAGCCGGCCATCACAAACTTCACATTTTCATCTCTTTCCAATACCAGGCGTGCTGCTTCCACAAAATATTCCGGCCCTTTCTGAAATGTGACCCGTCCCAGGAAGGTCACAATTTTTTCCCGCACATATTTTTTCGCATCCACATCTTTCCTATCCACCGGATCCACTGCATTGTGAACCGTTACGACTTTTTCAGCGGGGATCCCATACTTTTCGATCACTATATTCCGCGTAAAATTGCTAACAGCTATCACTTTATCGGCTTCTTCCATGCCCTTTTTCTCGATATCATAAACCTGTTGATTTACATTTTCACCTGAACGGTCGAATTCAGTGGCATGTATATGTACTACCAATGGTTTTCCGCTCACATATTTGGCTGCAATTCCTGCGGGGTAAGTCAGCCAGTCATGTGCATGGATCATATCAAAGTTACGATCGGCCGCAACAGCAGAGGCAACAAGTGCATAGCGGGAAACTTCTTCCAGCAGATTTTTCCCATAGGCGCCGCTGAAAGTGAATTTTTTTGAAAACACCTTACTCTTCTCCGAAATGGAATCCAACTGCTCCTGGGAACTTATCCTTGCAAATTCCTCAGGGCTTACATAGGGAATAATGTTGGAGCCAATCTCCATATATTCAACGCGTTTCCAGAATTCTTTATACTGGGATTCTTCCATATCGACCTGCACATCACTGGCATTAAGCAGCCGGACTGCTTCCTGGTTTTCATCACCATAGGCCCTGGGCACCACGAAGATTACTTCAACATGGTGTTTGGCAAGTCCTTTGGTAAGCCCGAAACAGGCTGTCCCCAAGCCCCCTGAGATATGTGGCGGGAATTCCCAGCCGAACATTAATATTTTCATTCCAAAAACACTGTTTATCTATTTTTTTAAATATTCTCTCATCAATAAATGGATACGCATAAGTTCAGCTACGCTCCAGGCCTGTGATATGGCCCCTCCCGGTTTATGAGGCGGGTCTCCGTCATAGACTTCCGAGATAGTTCCTATACCATGTTCTGTCATTACTTCTTCAAATCCGCTATAGAGCGATTTTATGTATGTAATGCCCGATTTCCCGAACAATCTCAGGTAAGCTTCGGCAAAATGTCCCAACAGCCAGGGAAAGACCGTTCCCTGATGATAGGCCTCATCGCGAACCTGTTGGTTGCCATAATAGATACCTTTATAAGCTATGTTTTTAGGAGCCAGGGTCCGGAGGCCTCTTTTAGTCAGGAGTTCTTTTTTTACAACCGCCAGGACCTCATTCTTCATTTCCTGGTTTATAGGTGAATAAGCAAGAGAAGCCGCGATTATCATATTAGGCCTCACCGACCAGTCCTTATAATCCCCGTTCACATAATCTGCCAGGTATTTCCGGGATGGGTCCCAGAAAGTATTTACAAAGGATTCCGGAATTTTATCTCCTATATCTTTCCAATCATGAATAAAACGGGTATCATGGGCCTGATTGGCCAGTTCAAGGCTGAACATGATGGCATTGTACCAGAGGGCATTCACTTCAACGGGTAATCCTATCCTTGGTGTAACGGGATTTCCATTAACTACTGCATCCATCCATGTCAGGGCTTTACCTGCTTCCCCGGCATAAATAAGCCCATCATCCCGCATAGCTATATTGAAATCGCAGCCTTTGCGGTATCCGTCCAGTATCATCTTCATCTTCTTTCCATAAGCTTTCCAAATCTCTTCACTGTGGCCGGTAGCCTGGACGTATTGCTGCAATGCCCAAAAGAACCACAGAGAAGCATCTACCGAATTGAAAATACTCCCTTCAAGTTGCCCCATATTCGGGAACAAGGGGGTTTTCAAATCTTTAAGCATGGTATCAACTACTGATCTGAAAGTCTTAAGATCATGCAGAGGAAGAGTAAGTCCAGGAAGGGCAATAAAAGTATCGCGGGCCCATCTTCCGAACCATGGAAATCCAGCTATTATTTCCGTCCGGTTACCACGTCTGACAATAAATTGTTGTGCTGCGTTGACAAGACAGTTTTCAAAATTACTGCGTGGAATCCGGCTCTTTATTTCCGAATTGTACCTCTTTTTTATGGAAGCAGGATTTATTTCTGAGGTCCCGGCAGAAAAGGTGATAGTCTCCCCTTTTTCAATATCTACTTCGAAGAAACCGGGAACCATCAGGTCCTCCTGGTACTCATAGCCCCTGTCCATTTCTTTCTGGTATTCTATATTATAATACCAATCTGGAACATGTGTATATTCCGGGGCCTTTGAAAACTGCATATGCAGATAGGAATATCCGGGATATAAACTCATCCGAATGCCGTTTGGAATTTCCTCATACTTTTTATTGACATCCACATTCGCTTTGCTAAGCCGGTGAACATTGCGGAAAGCCAGAAATGGCCTGAATTTAAGTCGTGTTGGTGAATGCGCATCGACAAGGGTATAATTGATAAATATCCTGTCTTCACTGGATGAAAATACCATTTCCCTCTTTAAAATCACTCCTCCAACCCTATAGATAGTATGCGGAACGGGATCCATTCCGAAATCAGTTATATATTTATGTCCTTTAGGGGAATAAATGCCACCGGGAAATTTATGTATGCTCAGGTTAAATTCAGTATCATGCTGAATTACAGTCTCATCAAAGTTTGACAGTAAAACATGATTGTTATCATCCAGCTTAGGTTGGGGTACAACCAATAAGCCATGATACTTCCGGGAATTACACCCGATAATAGTTTTGCTGGAATATCCACCTGCTCTGTTCGACCTGATCAGTTCTTTCGTGAGTGAATATTCAAGGTTAATTAATTGCTTTTTGTCGAATTTAATATAACTCATAGGGTCTTAGCGCTTCGGTGATAGGTCAGGAAATAAAGATCAAATCCCGCGTAAAAGTACTCATTTTTATCCGATAATTTCCTTCTAAACTCCTTGTTTAACAAAATTTAAGAAGAATTAATGTTGTGATAATATTGGCTTAAAAAGTGTAGAGTGTAGAGTGTAGAGTGTAGAGTTGAAGTTTTTAGTTTTTTAGTTTTTTAGTTTTTTAGTTTTTGGGTGTATGGGAACAAAATAACTTTCGAAATGTCGAACTTTCGAAATGTCGAACTTTCGAATTAAATGGAACTTCTTACTTCACTTCGTGATATCGACATTTCGTGATATCGCTACATCGAAAGTTCAAGACTGTCAGTTCGCAGACCAGCTAAAAGGAAAGTATAAAAAAGGCCCTTTTAAGGGCTTTTTTTGCGGAGAGTGAGGGATTCGAACCCCCGGACCTGCAAGCAGATCAACAGATTTCGAGTCTGCCCCGTTCGACCACTCCGGCAACTCTCCTGCGGGCATTTTAATTTTATTAAAACTTTAATCCCATCTTAATGAACCACCCCGATGCAAGCATTGGGGTTTCTTAAAGAAATATCTCTTATTCGTCTCAAGTGTCGGGGAATTTACCCCTGAAGATCCCGAATAAGACTTCTTCTTTTCGGGATCAATTCGACTAACATATTTTTCTTTACTTCGTTTGAAAAATTTGAGTCTCATTGATTAAAAAAGCTGGCCAGGCCAGCTCAGTCTGCGGAGAAAGAGGGATTCGAACCCCCGGACCGCGTAAACGGTCAACGGTTTTCAAGACCGCCGCATTCGACCACTCTGCCATTTCTCCGCCGCAAAAGTAAGAAGATTTTTCGTTTCCAAAACAAAAAAACCAATATCGCATTTCTGATTGCCGATTGAAATCTGAAATCTGAAATCTCTTAACCTCTTTCTTGTTTAAAATCACCTTAAACTGAACATAATTTTTATTCATCTTTTTTTAACTAATTTTGTAAAAGCATGTGCAAAATATTTTTGAAAGATTTCCGGAAAATCAAAGATCCTCAATAAGATGAAACTTACGGTCAAATTGCTATTTATAGCGCTCATTCTACTCAGCGGACAAAGTGTGACAGCAAAAAACCTCCGTGCTTTTCTGAATTATTCGCTATTCAGGTCACCTGACGACGGTCCCTATATAGAAACCTACCTGTCGGTTTCAGGCAAGTCAGCTGTGTATAAACTCAATGATAAAGGCTATTTTCAGAGCATAGTAGAAGTATCACTCGTTTTCCGGCAGGGAGATAAGGTCGTGGACTTTGACAAATATGAACTTTATAGCCCTGAAGTCACTGACACCAGCAATATTGATTATAACTTCCTGGACCTGCAGCGTTACTTCCTTCCTGAAGGGGATTACAACCTTGAAATTTCCATCGCGGATAAAAATTCCGGACAGAAACCGTTTAATGCACTGCAGCCTTTCAGTATCAACAGCAGCCCGGCTCAGATTAGCTTTAGCGGAATTGAACTGATCTCGAAAGTAAAGAAAACGGAAAAACAGAACATCCTCACTAAAAGTGGTTATGACCTTGTTCCCCTTGTAAATGATTTCTTCCCTGAAAGCAGAAATGAACTTATCTTTTATACTGAAATTTACAATTCCGATAAATTTTTGGGCGGAGAGAACAAATTTCTCGTTTCCTGCAGTATAAAATCCTTCGAGACAGGTAATAAACTCAAAGATTTTACCATCTATAAAAGGGTCGATACCAAACCGGTAGTGCCCATTTTAAATACTTTCAATATTCAAAATTTACCTTCCGGCAATTATGAACTTCATTTGGAGGTCAGGGACAAGGAGAATAATGTCCTTGCTACCAATGAGATCTTCTTCCAGCGCAGTAACCCGAATTTGCATTTTGACATCAAGGATTTGGAAGCCATTGATGTGGAAAATACTTTTGCCAAGAAAATTCAAAATTCCGACACCCTTGCAGAATACATCAATAGCCTTGCCCCTATAGCCACCCAATTGGAACAATATTTCATATATAAGGAATTACCGGAAACAGATCTGAACACCAGGCAACAGTTTTTCTTCAATTTCTGGCAATCCCGTAATAGTTCCGACCCAGAGCAGGCCTGGATAGATTACCTGGGTTTGTTGCATATTGTAAATGCCAATTTCAGCACCCAAATTGAAAAAGGATATGAAACCGACAGGGGCAGGGTATATCTTAAATACGGTCCACCCAATATCATCACTGAAAGTTACAATGAACCCAGTAGTTATCCTTACGAAATCTGGCAATACTATGTGCTTTCCGATAATCAGCGGAACAAGAAATTTGTATTTTATACTACCGACCTGATCGCTAACAATTTCAAACTCCTGCATTCGGATGCTATTGGGGAAATTTCGAATTATAAGTGGCAGATCTTCCTGAATAACCGCTGGTTTGATCCCTATAATGTGGATTCTAAAAAACCGTCCGGTATATACGGTAGCAAAGCAGACGATTACTTCAGAGATCCATACTAATTCCAAAATTGAAAATTTTTCCCCTTTTCAGGAAATGAATGTAAATTTGCAGCTTTCACCAGCTTTTGCAGATTTATGGCATTATTTTATTACATCTTTCGGATTTTTGCGAAATGCATCTCTATGCTGCCTTTTGTCATACTTTACGGGATTTCAGATGGGCTGGCTCTTTTTCTGCAATACATCATCCGATATCGAAGGGAAATAATTCTGCAAAACCTGATGCGCTCTTTTCCTGAAAAAAGTCAGGCGGAAATAAAAAAAATTACCCGGAAATATTACCGGAACCTTTCAGACCTTATTCTGGAAACCCTGAAGCTGGAGAGCGTATCCCGAAAATCGCTGCTGAAGAGATTTACTTTTGAAAATCTCGATATCATTAAAAAGTCATTTGAAAATGGCCGCAGTGTAATCGTTTCTATTGGCCATTGTGGAAACTGGGAGTGGACAGCTACAGCACTGGCTTTCCTATTACCACAGAAAGGTTATGGCGTTGTCAAACCTTTGACCGATCCCCGTTTTAACCGCTATATGAATAGTTTACGGGAAAGATTTTACCCTTCGAGTATCATTCCTTTCCGGAACACGTTCCGGACTATGATCCGGCATAAACAGGAACAAATTACATTCACAGTCATAGCGGCCGACCAAACTCCCACCAAAGATGAAATCAATTACTGGAGTAATTTCCTGAACCAGGAAACTGCCTTTTTCCTGGGAATCGATAAAATTTCACGGGCCCTTGATTTTGATGTGGTTTTTGTTGATATACAAAGACTTGGAAGAGGCCGTTACAAGGGTGTTATTGAACTTATGACCGAGGCTCCAAAGAGCACACCTGAATTCAGCATCATGGAGGATTATATACAGAGACTTGAGGCTGCGATCCGTCTTCATCCCGATAACTGGCTTTGGTCGCACAGGAGATGGAAGCATAAAAGAGAACAGAAGTGAGCTGTTATTTTGCTAATGCCGATTTTTCACCTATTTTTGAATCTTAAATCAGACGTTTGAAAGTAGCGGTCGTAATACTCAACTGGAATGGACAGAAATTCCTTGAACAGTTCCTTCCGGGGGTGCTTAAGCATTCCCGCGACCATGCTGATGTGATAATTGCAGATAATGCATCTTCTGATAATTCCTTAGAATTTCTCAAGACCCATTACCCTGAAGTCAGGATTATTGTTCTGGATAAGAACTATGGTTTTGCAGGCGGCTATAATAAAGCCCTGCAGCAGGTTAAGGCTGATTATTATATCTTGTTGAACTCCGATATAGAAGTCACGGAAAACTGGATCAAACCGGTAATAGATGTTATAGAGAGTGACCCTAAGATAGCAGCCTGCCAGCCTAAAATCCGATCCTTTTATGAACCTCAGAAGTTTGAATACGCCGGCGCTGCCGGCGGTTTTATCGATAAATACGGATATCCCTTTTGCAGGGGCCGGCTTTTCCAGTCAGTTGAAGAGGATAGCGGCCAATACGACGATGTGCATGAAGTATTCTGGGCTACCGGCGCATGCATGTTTGTAAGGGCAGAACTCTATCACAAAGTAGGTGGCCTTGACGAACATTTCTTCGCCCATATGGAAGAAATAGACTTCTGCTGGAGATTGAAAAACAATGGCTATAAAATCATGTTTTGCCCGCATTCCACCATCTTTCACATTGGAGGCGGGACACTGCCTAAAAATAATGCCCGCAAAACTTACCTGAATATCCGTAATAATATTATAATGCTATATAAAAACCTGGAGAGGAAAAGGATGTTGAAAGTCTTTACCACCCGCATCATCCTCGACTGGGTAGCTGCATTCAAGTTTTTGTTTGACGGAGGTTTCAAGGATATGTGGGCTGTCACGAGGGCGCATCTTCACATTATTAAAAATATGCGCAAACTCAGGAAAAAAAGGGAAAAGATTCACCATCAGAGAGTATCGCAAATATACTGGGGGAATATTGTGGTTGAGCATTATCTGAAACGCAGGAAAGCCTTTTCGGAACTGGATCAGGAGCGGTTTACGAAGGGCCAGGCGGAAGAGAATTCATCGACGCATTGAACATTGAACATCGCCGATTGACGATGGATCATAGACCATAATTCCCAAAAAACAAATTCCAAAGAAACATTTTTCCACCTTACCACTGTTCCACCTGTTTCTTGTTGCACGAAGTGTCCCGAAGGGGTATCCCCTCAAATCTACCAGATTCTTCGCTACGCACAGAATGACGTCAATTAGTTTCTAAAAAGAAAAGCGGCGCGGCACACATTATGAGTATTCACGGAGTGCTGCGCCGCTTTTCCTCATTTATTTCCAGCATCGTTCATCCCGACGCAGGAGGGATCTGGTAGCGGTTTGCAGAAGAATTAATCAAAGCCGGATTGAACATTGAACATTGAACATCGACACATTCAACATTGAACATCGCCGATTGACGATGGATCATAGAGCATTGATCATTGGCCATTGAATAAACCGAGATGCAAACAGCACGATCTTTTCAATAAAACACGAAAGGTTGGTCGCTACCAGTCGCCTGACGTCTAAATTTTCACAGAAACAACCTCCGACATTTTCATTAAATATCCTGTCTCATAGGCGCAATTGATCTAATAATTATCATATCATTAAAAAACACCCTGTTTTTTTATTTTCCCCGGTTACCTGAATGAATATCATCAAAAACCATCCTTTATTTTAATTGCTTTTAAAGCACTTATTAAATATAAAATCCTCTTTATAAAAAATATCATCTAATAAATATTTTTAACAACAATTTGCTACCTTGCACAGGTATGTTTGCCAACATCCTTTAAATTTAATATTTCAAATAAATATTGATGAAAATAGGCAAAATAATTCTTCTATTATATACGGTTCTGTTTTTTAACAAACCGATTATTTATTCCCAAACTTCCTTTGATTTACTTATAAGCAGATCCTGGGATGAAGTATTTGTTAGCTCAGCAATAGATCAATACGGCAATTATTATTTTTCCGGACGCAAGTCCGAAGTTTATCAAGGTCAATCTTATGGCTATCTTCTAAAAATCAATGATCAGGGTGAAATTCTCCGGGAGGTAGAATTTTTTATTCCGGATTCATCTATTTATTTAGGAGATATTTTCATGAGAGAAGACACCATAATTATATTTGGGACTCAGGCTTCCTTATCTGATATATACTATAATGAAATACTGGTTTATACGCTTGATCTGAATCTGAATTTATTGAGTAGCGAAAACAGAAATTTTCCTTCCAGTCATTATCTGGCTAGTGAAAATGCTATTATTAATCATAATGATCATTTTATACTTTCAGGGAATGCATTTGATTTAAAAGATCCTAATTTTTTCACTGATATCTATTTTTATGAACTTAACAGTAATTTTGATAGCATAAATTGTGTGATTGATAATAGGGATTACATACAGATGGAAATGGAATTTATGGAAGATCCTCTTGATCATTCATATAAAGTGTTCGGAAATGGAACTTATCCGAATACAATTCCTGAATATAGTGAACTTGTATTATTTGATTCCAGCTTTAACTATATTTCAGTTGATTCGCTCCCCTGGCATTTAACAGGTCAAACTATTCCAAGAATTCTGGATGATACTTCTTATCTACTTTCCGGGCGTAAATACATAAGTGTCAGTTCAAACCGGGATGCCAGGGCGGACATAGGTATCGTTAAACTGAATTATGAAGATCAAATACTTAAATCCAATTTATTTGGAAAAAGTGGAGATACAAATACTTATGGAGGCGTAAGATATAATGCAGATTATATTGAAAAAAATAGTATTTATTATGGAGGGACCTCAAACATTATTCCCTTTGAATTGCCCTGGCAGACGGAGAACTCCTGGATCATGCTGAACAATCTGGATTCAAACCTGAACCTGAACTGGCAGAAATTTTATGGAGGAGATGCTTTTTATCATTTAAGAGGATTGAGAGCAACGGAAGATGGCGGTTGTTTAATGTATGCAACCAGATATGATAGTAACACTCAATTTGAAGAAAATGACATGTATATCCTGAAGGTGGATACCAATGGCTTACTTACTTCCGTGAATGGAGATGGTTTCTCTATCCCCCAGGGGTTAATAATTTATCCTAATCCGGCTAAAGACATTATCACCATCACTTCCCCCTGGCTAAACAAATCAGGCAATAAAGAAATTTCTATTTATAATAGTTTGGGTAAAGAAGTTAAAAGGCTTTCCCTTTCCGGCATGCAGGAATCTGTGCAGCTTAATGTTTCCGGTATCCCACCAGGACTTTGTTTTGTTACGATATTTTTGGAAGGAAAAAAGATGGCGACTGGGAAGATGCTAATTGTGCGGTAGAATAGACTGCCAACAAGTGGGCTGAAGCCCCTTGTTGGAGAAAATTCCAAAAACCAAAAACCAAATTCCAAACAAATTCCAAATTCCAAAGAAACATTTTTCCACCTTACCACTGTTCCACCTGTTTCTTGTTGCACGAAGTGTCCCGAAGGGGGTATTCCCTCATCATCACATTCCCACATCATCACATCATAAGTGCTAAATGCTGAATATTCCGGCGATTCATCTAATAAGCCTTGCTTTCCATTCAAATATTATTAACTTTATTTTTAATTGACTTGCCTTTTATATATGAATTAGTATTTTTGGTCAATAATATCCTTTGATATGGAACTTACAACATTAAATGCCATCTCGCCGGTTGATGGCCGTTACAGGAAACAGACCGAGGCCCTGGCTTTTTATTTTTCAGAGGCTGCCTTTATTAATTACAGGGTATTCGTCGAAATTGAATATTTTATCGCCTTATGCGAGATCCCGCTGGAAGGCCTGAAAGATTTCGACCATAGCCTCTTTGATGAACTCAGGGCTATCAGCCGCAACTTCACTTTCGCAGATGCGGTGGAAGTGAAGGATATTGAAAAAAAGACCAATCACGATGTTAAAGCGGTTGAGTATTATGTAAAGCGTAAATTCGAAAAGCTCGGATTAAAGAAATATAAGGAGTATGTCCATATCGGACTGACTTCCCAGGATGTGAACAATACGGCCATTCCCTACGCGACCAAGCTGGCATTTAACGATGTACTCATGCCCATGCTGAATGAGCTGATTCGTTTATTGATGAAGAGGGCAAAAGAATGGAAAGATGTGCCTATGCTGGCCCACACCCATGGGCAGCCGGCTTCTCCCACCCGCATGGGGAAAGAGATCTTTGTTTTTGCTGAAAGGTTGAAATTTCAGTTAAACCTGCTGAAAAGCGTTCCATTTTCTGCTAAATTCGGTGGGGCTACCGGAAATTTCAATGCACATAAAGTTGCTTTTCCAAACGTCAAATGGGCTGCCTTTGCCGATAAATTCGTGAATGAACAGCTGGGATTGGTCAGGCAAAGGGCCACCACACAGGTTGAACATTATGACAACCTGGCGGCTTTTTTCGATAATCTCAAAAGAATTAATACTATACTGATCGACCTGAACAGGGATATCTGGAGTTATATTTCGATGGAATATTTCAAACAGAAGATCAAGGCTGAAGAAGTCGGCTCTTCAGCCATGCCTCATAAAGTGAATCCTATCGATTTTGAGAATTCGGAAGGAAACCTGGGAATCGCCAATGCGCTTTTCACTCATTTATCCGAAAAACTTCCGATTTCGAGGTTGCAGCGTGACCTTACCGACTCAACGGTTACACGGAATATTGGTGTTCCATTCGGCCATATGATGATAGCCATCAAATCCCTCTCAAAAGGGCTGAACAAACTTATTATCAATGAAGATGAAATCAGGACTGATCTGAATAATAACTGGGCGGTTATTTCAGAAGCCATTCAAACCATACTGAGAAGGGAAAATTATCCGAATCCTTATGAAAGTTTGAAAGACCTCACCCGCACCAATAAAAAGATAGACCGGGAAACCCTTCATAACTTCATCAACTCATTAAAATTATCACAGAAGATCAAAGATGAACTCAAGAACATCACTCCGGAAAATTATACCGGAATAGATGTATTCTGACCCCGGCCGGGGCAGTTCTGAAAGCCTATGAAAAAATACCTCCGGATACTTGCCTATGTAAAACCTTACTGGGTACATGCCATGCTGAATGTGATCTTCAATATTCTGGTGATCGTATTCTCCTTGTTTTCCTTCGTAATGCTGATCCCTTTCCTGAACCTGCTCTTCGGGATAGAAAAACTGGTTGAGGTAAAGCCCGATCTGGGCTTCTCACCTGAATCTCTGCTTCAATATCTTAACTATTATATCAGCCAGATCATCATTCACCAGGGGAAAGCACAGGCACTTGTCTTCATTTGCCTCTTCCTTCTGGGAACTTTCTTCCTGAGAAACCTCTTCCGCTTTCTTTCAATGTACTTCCTGGCCGGAGTGCGTATTGGTGCAGTGAGGGACATCCGGAATGCCATCTATAAAAAGATACTCATCCTCCCTTTATCCTTTTATAATATCCGGAAAAAAGGTGATATAATTGCCCGTATTACAACTGATGTTCAGGAGATTGAATATTCTATCATGAATTATCTGGAGATGATCATACGGGATCCCATAACCATTATAGCCTATTTTGTCACACTGGCCGTCATGAGCCCGAAGCTTACGCTCTTTGTTACCATATTGCTGCCGGTTACCGGTTACCTGATCGGTCTTATCGGCCGCAGTCTGCGAAGGGAATCCAAAATCGGGCAATATAAGTTTGCCGGTCTGCTGGCAGTGATCGAGGAAACTATTTCGGGACTGAGGATCATCAAAGCTTTCACGGCCATCGACTTTTCGAATAATCGTTTTGTCGATCTGAACAAATCCTACTCCAGAGTATTACTTGGAATATACCGTACCAGAGACCTCAGTTCCCCTCTAAGTGAATTCCTATCCTCCGTTGTAATCCTTGTGGTTTTATGGTTCGGAGGCAAACTGGTATTATCAGATGATACGAGCATTTCTGCGGCCTTATTCATCACTTATATAGTCATCTTCTCCCAAATTATTCCTCCGGCCAAAACATTTGCAACCGGATTTTACAGCATACAGAAAGGCATAGCCTCCGCCGAGCGGGTCTTTGAAATCCTGGACGCTGAAGAAGTCATCCTGGAAAAGGAAAATCCTGTCAGGACCCAAACTTTCGGAAGTGAAATAGAATACAGGAATGTTTCTTTTAAATATGAGGATGAATATGTTTTAAAAGATATTAATATCACGATTAATAAAGGAAAGATTATTGCCCTGGTGGGCCAGTCGGGAGGTGGTAAAACTACTTTTGCCGATCTCCTCCCCCGTTTTTATGATGTGTCCAAAGGAGGTATTTTCATCGACGGGGTTGACCTGCGGGACTACAGGATAGACGATATCCGCTCACTCATGGGCATAGTCACCCAGGAATCCATACTTTTCAATGATACTATCTTTAACAATATAGCATTTGGTAAAGAAGGAGTTACACTTGATGATGTAATGAATGCAGCGAAAGTAGCCAATGCTCACGACTTTATCATGGCCACTGAAAACGGCTATGAATCCAATATAGGAGACCGGGGGGCCAAGCTTTCCGGAGGACAAAGGCAACGTATCAGCATTGCCCGTGCCGTATTGCGCAATCCTCCCATTCTGATCCTTGATGAAGCAACTTCAGCCCTGGATACCGAATCAGAAAGGCTGGTCCAGGATGCACTTTCAAGTTTAATGTCGAACAGGACTTCCATCGTAATAGCGCACCGCTTGTCAACCATAAAATTTGCTGATGAAATCATCGTTCTCCAGAAAGGAGAAATTACAGAGCGGGGTTCTCATGATGAACTGATAACAAATGGCGGCATTTATAAAAAACTTTATGACCTGCAGACATTTGCCTGATAAGGCTTAAGACTGATTTTCATTTCATCTTTTTGATTATAATGATGCAGCTTTCACCAATAATTTAGCTATTTTTGCAAAAAAATAATAGGGTATGGATTTAACTAAAATTTTGTCGATTTCCGGTAAGCCCGGTTTGTACAAGCTGATAACCCAAACTAAAAATGGTTTCGTAGTCGAATCACTTCTGGATGGAAAGCGTTTTCCGGTTTTTGCCCACGAGAGAGTAAGCACCCTGGAAGAAATCAGTATTTTTTCAACCGGAGAAGATGATATTCCTTTAAAAGATGTTTTTAAGACCATGTTTGAAAAACTCGAAGGGAAAGCGGCGATGGATGCCAAATCGGACAGCCATAAATTGCTTGAGTTTTTCACTGAAATAGTGCCGGATCATGACCAGGAAAGAGTCTATACATCTGACATCAAAAAAGTTTTTGCATGGTATAATCTTCTTTTAGAAAAAGATATGATGAATTTCGAAGAAGAAGAAAAGGAAGAGGAAAAGCCTCAGGAGGATACAGGGGATAGTCCGGAAACAGAAGACAAGCAGGAAGACAAGCAGGAAGACAAAAAAGAAGAATAAACTTTAAAGATCCCGAGTTTGACCGGGATTTTTTTTGCAGGAAAGCGAATGAAAAAAATTGCAGACTTTACAGTCCTCCGGTATAGATGGTTGAATTACAAAACCTATATTCTTGAGCTCCAGTCACCTGAAGATTTACCCCCCATTGAAGCGGGAAATTTTGCTGAAGTTCAAATATCCAACTCACCAAAGGTTTTCCTGCGCCGTCCTTTTTCAGTTTACGATGTAGATTACGAATCCAGGACACTCAGCTTCTTCGTCAAAATCATCGGTGAAGGTACGAGGCTCATGAGTGAGGCCCGGCCGGGTGACAAGATGAATCTGATCTATCCCCTGGGGAACAGTTTTTCAGTGCCGGAAAAAAAGCATGTGCTTATAGTTGGCGGAGGCTCGGGAATAGCCCCTTTCATTTTGCTTGCCCGGAAATTAAAGGAACAACATAATAGAATTACTTTCCTCTTCGGTGGCAGGTCAGCTGATGATATCGTGCTGACTGATGATTTTATGAAATATGGCAAGGTATTGATCATGACTGAGGATGGTTCAATTGGTGAAAAAGGCCTTGTAACCCAGCATTCAATCTTCAGCCAGGCAGAATTTCCTTATGACTCTATTGCATGCTGCGGACCGGAAGGAATGATGAAGGCTGTTGGGAAGATGGCTTCAAAAAAGGGCATCCCCTGTGAGGCATCCCTCGAAAACACGATGGCTTGCGGCTTTGGCGCCTGTCTTTGCTGCGTGGTGGAAACCGTCAATGGAAATAAATGTGTATGTACCGAAGGCCCTGTATTTAATGTAAATAATCTGAAATGGCAGACCTCAGTATAAAGATCCACAGACTGGAATTCAAAAACCCTGTGACAACTGCTTCAGGAACTTATGGTTATGGAGAAGAATTCACTGAATTCATGGATGTGAACCGCCTGGCAGGAATTTTCGTGAAAGGTCTCACCCTGGAAGTCCGCGAAGGAAATGCTTATCCGCGTCTTGCTGAAACGGCTTCCGGAATGCTTAATTCGGTTGGCCTGCAGAATAAAGGCATCGATCATTTCATCCACAATATCTATCCCCGTATCCGGGATTATGACTGCTATATTATCCCGAATGTAAACGGATCGACCATAGAAGATTACGTGACCGTAACAGAAAAGCTGAATGAAGTTCAGGGTATACACGCGATCGAACTGAATATCTCCTGTCCGAATGTTAAAAAGGGTGGCATGTCATTCGGGATCAACCGTAACTCAGCCCAGGAAGTTACAGAAGCTGTTAGAAAGGCTTATGACGGAACCCTCATCGTTAAATTATCGCCCAATGTTACCGACATTGGCGACATGGCGCGAGCCGTGGTAGATAAAGGGGCTGATTCTGTATCCCTGGTGAATACTTTTCTGGGACTGGCCATCAATTCGGAAACCCGCAGGCCCATACTTGGCGCAATAACCGGTGGACTTTCCGGACCGGCCATCAAACCTGTAGCCCTAAGAATGGTATGGGATGTATTTAAAGCCGTAAAGGTCCCCATCATAGGAATGGGAGGCATCATGAATGCCACCGACGCCATAGAGTTCATCCTGGCCGGTTCCTCCGCCATACAGGTTGGTACGGCAAATTTCCTTGATCCTTCAGCCTCCATTAAAATACTTGACGGTATAGAAGTATATATGGACCGTCATGGAGTTAAATCGCTGAGTGAACTGGTTGGAGCCCTGAAAATTGATTAATAATCCGGCATCCTGATTTCTCAGGAATTCCTCATCAGCATAGCAGTTTCGTGCGCTACCTTCTGGTTATATTCGAAAGCCAGGTCCTGGTAATTTACAAGGTCTACGATAGTTCCGATCAGGCAAAGTCCACCTGTGAAAAGATACAGGATACCCATGCCGATCTGACCGACGAGAAAACGCTGCACTCCGGCAATAATTACGAAGCCAAGCAGAGTCGTAAGCAGGATAAGCTGCGGATCGCGGCGCCTGGCACGGTATACATTTGCAAAATTCATCATCTGCTGCTCGGAATATTCCTTGGTAAGCCCATCGATAAGCATGAGCTCCCTGCCCTGCAGCTCGGGTAAAAATTGATAAACATTAGCCATAATTGGGGTTTTAGGTTGTTTGTATGTTTTTAAAATTAAGCTTGAAGACTTGTACAATACGATAAATAAAGAGGCCGACAGCCGGAATTCCAAGCGGATGGGCCTGGAATGAACTGACTAAATCAGCCCTGAAAAAGTAGGCAATAGAGCGGCCCAAACCGCAACCGGGACAATAATGAAAACCCAGGTTAGAAAATGGGCAAATGGTATAATGATGACAATTCGGATCGGTGAAGGCCAACAACAAGAGGGCGCTAATCCATATAAATGCCTCCCGGGATTTCCAGATAAATAAGGGCCATTCAATTCTTCCAATGGATTTGATGTATTCAGTCATCTTGAATATTAATATAATCCAAATATATGATAAATATCGGATTAAATCAAAGCTTCATATAACATTCACTTCCCTTTCCAGGGGTATATTGAATTTAGACAGAACGGAAGCTTGAATATCATAAGAGAGACCCAGGATTTCCTTTCCACTGGCATTTCCATAATTTACGATGACAAGTGCCTGGTCTTTATGCACACCGGCATCTCCGCGGCGGAAACCCTTCCAGCCACAAGCTTCAATCAGCCAGCCCGCAGCTACTTTATAAGTATCATCATCATTTTGAAAGCTCACTAAACCGGGATATTCCGCTTTCAGGGAATGGAACATGGCAGAGCTTATGACCGGATTTTTGAAAAAGCTCCCGGCATTCCCGATTACTGCCGGATCGGGTAACTTCCGGGAACGTATACTCATCACAGCCTTCCGGATAATATCTAAAGTGATATCATGATCATCTATAACCTTAAGTTCATCCTGAAGGGCTTTATAGTTAAGGTTGAATGAAGGTTTTTTTCGCAGTTTGAAGCTAACCGATGTAATGATGTATTTTCCTTTCAAGTCATTTTTAAAAACACTATTCCTGTATCCGAAATTACATTCTGAAGCTGAGAAAATGAGTGAGTCCAAAGTATCCGGGTCCAGTGCTTTCAGTTCATAAAAACTATCTTTCAATTCAGCTCCATAAGCGCCTATATTCTGGATGGGGCTGCTTCCAACCTGACCGGGAATCATCGACAGATTTTCCAGTCCACCCCAGCCCTTCTTCACACAATATTCTACAAAGCTGTCCCATTCCTCCCCTGCCATAGCCTTCAGATATACATATTCTTCATCTTCTTCAACAATATGAATACCTTTAATATCCATTTTTAAAATTATTCCATCAAAATCAGATGTAAAAAGGATATTGCTGCCTCCACCTAAAATAAGCAAGTCATCCTTGCTTTCCGCATGTTCCCGGAAAAACAGCCGGAGCTCTTCGACTGAATTTATCCGGATGAATGTCTTCGCCCTGGCATTTATACCAAAGGAGTTAAAGGATTTGAGAGAGTAGTCATTTAGTATCTCCATAGACAGGCTTGCTTTTAGCCAAAGATAGTTAAATGTCGGGGATTTATGCTAAATTAGCCTCCGCTTCGTTAATGGAATATCTCAATGCATCTGAGCCTTTGAAAAAAGCTATAGTATCAGTTATCAATGACCTTTCGACAGACCAAAGAGTTGACCGCTCCTGCAATACCCTGGTCGACCTGGGATTCGAAGTGATGCTTGTTGGTCGCCAAAAAACCGATAGTCTGCGGCTTCAGAAACGTAGCTATGAGATGCACCGTATGCGACTGATATTTGAGAAGGGGCCGCTTTTTTACGCAGAGTATAATATCCGCCTGTTCCTTTATTTACTTGTAAATAAGTTTGATCTGCTTGTATCAAATGATCTCGACACTCTTCTTCCCAACTATATAAATTCCGTATTAAAGCGTAAACCAATAGTTTATGACAGCCATGAATATTATACCGAAACTCCTGAGCTGGTGAACCGGAAATTTGTTCAGTCTGTCTGGAAAAGAATAGAAAAGAGCATAGTCCCCCGTCTGAAGGAAATGATCACCGTGAATGATTCACTGGCGCGTATGTTTCATGAAAAATACCATATTCCGGTAAAGGTGGTCCGGAATATCCCTTTCAGGAGGGAATATAGTATGGGAATGAGTCGTGAGCAACTTGGCCTTCCTTCCGGAAAAAAAATAATTCTGCTTCAGGGGGCCGGAATAAATATCCAGAGAGGTGCGGAAGAAGCCGTGCAGGCTATGCAATATCTGGAAGATACGATACTGCTCATAATCGGTGGAGGGGACGTAATCGGCAAGCTTAAGGAGATGGTAAAGGATTTGGCTCTCTCCCGGAAGGTAATTTTCATCCCAAGGCAAGCCTTCGATAAACTCTATAATTATACGGTTCATGCCGATTTGGGCCTGACTATCGACAAGGACACTAATATCAATTACCGTTACAGTCTCCCGAACAAGCTGTTTGATTATATACAGGCCAGGGTACCCGTAATTGCTTCCGATCTTCCTGAAATCCGGAATATTATTCAAAAATATAATATAGGCGATATCATTGAATCGCATGATCCGGAGGGCATCGCTTCCAAAGTAAAATCAGTACTGAACGATACTGTGCGCATCGGGGAATGGAAAGAAAACCTTAAATTTGCTGCTGCAGAGCTATGCTGGGAAAAGGAAAGAACAGTCCTGGAAGATATCTACCGCAAATATGCCTGAAAAACATCTCCATATAGTTTCCTTCGACATTCCTTATCCGCCAAATTATGGTGGGGTGATAGATGTTTTTTACAAGATCAAAACCCTGCACGAACTTGGGATCAAAATCCATCTGCATTGTATTGAATATCCGGGCCGTGAACGGGCGGAAGAACTAAATGACTATTGTGAGGAAGTTTTATATTATCCCCGTAAGACCGGGCTCATCTATGCCCTTACTCCCAAGCCTTATATTGTAAGCAGCCGTCGTTCGGAAGAAATGATCAGCAATCTTCTGAAAGATTCTTACCCTATTATATTTGAAGGCCTCCACAGTTGCTTTTATATTGATGATCCCCGCCTGAAAGACCGTATGAAAGTTTACCGGGAAAGCAATATAGAGCATAAGTATTATTATAATCTTTTCAAGGTTGACCACGACCTGAAAAATAAGCTTTACTATCTGGTTGCCAGCATGAAACTAAGGCTTTACCAGAAAGTCCTGAAAAATGCCAACCTGATGCTGACAGTTTCGCAAAAAGATACCGATTACCTCAAGAGGCATTTCCCTGGGAACACTGTCCTCCACCTGCCCAGTTTTCACGCTAACAGCGAAGTGGTCGCACATTACGGTAAAGGTTTTTACGCTCTTTATCATGGTAATATTGAAGTCCCGGAGAACGAACATGCTGCTAAATTTCTGGCATCAGAAGTTTTCAATGACGGGGAAATATCCCTTATTATAGCCGGGATGAATCCCCGGGAGAGACTCCGTAAACTTCTGATCAACAAAAAAAACATACAATTAATTGCCAATCCTGATGATGACCAGATGCTAAATCTTATCAGGGAAGCCCATGTAAATATACTAGTGACCTTCCAGGCCACCGGACTTAAATTAAAATTGCTGAATACCCTTTACAACGGCCGCTTTTGCCTGGTGAATAATGCAATGATTGAAGGCACGGCCCTTGAACCTTTATGCGTGGTGGCTAATTCAGCCGGGGAATTGAAAGACAATTTGCAACAATTATTCAAAAGGGAATTTGGTAAGGAGGACCTGGAATTGAGAGAGAGTATACTGATGAGCAAATACGACAATCGGACCAACGGGGAGATATTAATAAGCCAGGTTTTTAAGACCTAGGACCCGCCCATCTTCACATTTTATAGTTTTGGAAGGAAATTCATGCAGGAAGGTATAATTGTGGGTCGCCATCAGGACAGCCCTGCCTGAATCGCTTATCTCAAACAGGAGTTTCAGAATTCCGCGTGAAGTTTCAGGATCAAGGTTTCCTGTGGGTTCATCGGCCAGTATAATTTCAGGATCATTCAGCAAAGCCCTCGCTATAGAAACCCTTTGTTGTTCTCCTCCCGACAACTGGTGCGGCATCTTAAAGCCTTTCGTTGTCAAACCGACTTTTGCCAGCACTTCTTCTATCCTGTTCTCTATATCCTTTTTATTTTTCCAGCCAGTAGCCTTTAGAACAAATTGAAGGTTATCCTTCACACTACGGTCTGACAGAAGCTGAAAATCCTGGAAAATAATCCCCAGTTTTCTCCTCAAATAAGGAATATCCCGGTTTTTAATTTTCAATAAATCATACCCTGCCACGGCTGCATTGCCTTGTTTTACGGGAAGATCAGCGTATATTGTCTTAAGGAGGGAACTCTTTCCACTGCCGGTTTTGCCTATGAGATAAACGAATTCGCCCTTACATACATCAAAATTCACATCCGCAAGTATCAGGATATCTTTTTGAAAGACAGGAACATTAATAAATTCTATGATACTTTCAGCAGGCATTTTTTACCGGATTAAGAGGTTAAGGAACAAAGATAAAGAAATGATCGGAATGCCGGC
>CAWBCI010000068.1:0-4034 GCA_963787195.1 uncultured Bacteroidales bacterium | reverse complement strand
TTGTTCCTGCGGGAAGAAGCTGACAGACTACGTATTGCTGGAGATGATCTCAATGGAACCGTTAGGGCAGTTCAGTTCGCATATTCCGCAACCGGTGCAAAGATGTTCGTTGTTCTCATTATGCGGCATCACCACTTCCCCCCTGAAACGATCGAACATCTTTAAAGTATCTCTGTTTTCGGGATATTGCTGCGTGGTGATCAGCCGGGGCCGGAAGAAATAGTGTCCCGTCACCCGCATACCCTGAATTAAGGTTGCTATTCCTTTGAATATGCTGACGATATATTTAATTAGTGATCTCATAAATTCCTTTCAAGATTTAAAAGTGCCAACCATTAAGTACCACCAGGGTCATAAACATAATATTCACCAGGTTTATAGGCAGGAGATATTTCCATTCCAGGGTCAGGATCTGATCCACCCTGAGCCTGGGGAATGTCCATTTGAACCACATGATCAGGAAGATTACCCCGAAGACTTTTCCAAAGAACCAGAATATAGGGGGAATAAAATCCATTATATGATTAAATCCTTCGAAATGACCGAAATGAAAGGGCATCCAGCCACCCAGGAAAACGGTTGCCGCCATGGCAGAGACGACGAAGAGGTTGATGTACTCGGCCAGGAAGAAGAAGGCGAATTTGATACCAGAATATTCGGTGTGAAAACCAGCTGTCAATTCTGATTCAGCTTCCGCGAGGTCGAAAGGTCCGCGGTTGGTCTCGGCCGTACCGGCAATCACGAATATAAAAAAAGCGATGATAGCAGGGATATGCCCGGTAAAAATAAACCAACCGGCCCTTTGTCCTTCCACAATGTCTCCAATCTGCATACTTCCTGCCAGGATGATCATGGTTATAAGGGAGAGACCGACTGAAAGTTCATAACTCACGATCTGGGCACCACTCCGGATAGCCCCTATCAGGGAATATTTGTTATTGCTCGACCATCCGGCCAGGAGCACCCCTATAACACCAACAGATGAAACCGCGGTTACAAAAAACACCCCTATATCGAAATCAAATGCCTGCAGTCCTTTGGCAAAGGGGATAACCGAGATAGCCAGGAAAGGCACGATTATCACGATGTAGGGAGCAAGGTTATAGAGAAATTTATCGGCTTTTTTGGGAAGGATAAGCTCTTTCATCAATAGTTTGATAAAGTCGGCAATGGTCTGCAATAAGCCCCATTTGCCTACACGCATAGGTCCCAGCCGCTGCTGGAATAAAGCGCAGACTTTCCTTTCGAGATAAACCAGTAACAAGCCAAACAATGCCACGAACATGATCACCGTCACCCCGATAATTACCCATTCGATAGCCTGGGTCAGGAAAGGGGAAAAGGTTGAACTGAGTCCTTTGTGGATGGATTCGGTCAGGCTTGTGAAGTCATAGATATTAAACGCCATATCTTTCCGTATTATTTATCTGTCAATATCAGGGATGACCAGATCGAGGGTCGACATGATGGCGACCAGGTCAGCTATTTTAAATCCTTTAGAAATCGCATTCAGGGCCGAGAGGTTTGAAAATCCGGGAGAGCGGAATTTCAAGCGGTAAGGGTTCTTCTTTCCGTCAGAAATGATAAATACTCCAAACTCTCCTCTGGCAGTCTCTACTCTCTGGTAAAATTCACCTTCAGGTAATTTGATCACCGCTTTCATTTTAGCTGCATAATCGCCTTCAGGTATATTATCGATGAGTTGTTCTATGATTGAAAGTGATTCCCACATTTCATCAATACGCACTTTATAGCGTGCAAAAGCATCTCCCCTGGTATCAAGGGCTTCCTTGAACTGCACTTTATCATAGGCACTGTAAGGATGAAGCTTGCGAACATCGCAGGCAAATCCGGATGCCCTGCCGGAAGGCCCGGTAACTCCAAAACTGATTGCATCCTCAAGTGAGAGGTATCCGATATCCTTTGTTCTTTCATGAAAGATCACGTTCCCGGTCAGGAGCTGGTCATATTCGGGGAGTTTTTTCCTGAAGTATTTTATATAATCCTTCACCCTTTTCTGGAAATTCGGATGGATATCAAACATCAATCCGCCCGGGACGCTGTAGTTCACCGTTAAACGGGCGCCACAGGTCTCCTCGAAAATATCCAGGATCAATTCACGGTCTCTCAGTCCATAAAAGAAAGTAGTGAGCGCACCCAGGTCCATCCCCATCACACACCACCAGAGCTGGTGGGATGCCAGACGGGTCAGTTCCGACATGATAGTCCTGATGTATTTGACCCTTTCCGGGACTTCCACTTCCAGGGCATTTTCCACGCAGAGGCAAACAGCCTCATTGTTCATATGTGATGAGAGGTAATCCATCCGGTCGGTCAGGTGTACGATCTGCGGATAAGTAATGGCTTCGCACATCTTCTCTATACCGCTGTGGATATACCCGATATGGGGTTCAACATTGTGTACGATCTCCCCTTCCAGTTTCAAAAGTAGCCTAAGTACGCCATGGGTCGAAGGGTGTTGCGGCCCCATGTTCACCAGGTACTCCTGGGTTTTTATATTATCATTTTTTATATCGGCCATAGTCCTAACGTTCTACGATTTTGGCTTCATCTGTATAATCTTTTCTGAGCGGAAAACCCCAATGGTCTTCCAGAAACAATCGTCTCAGGTCCGGATGGTTTGCAAACTTCAGTCCCAAAAGGTCATAAACCTCCCTTTCATGAAAATCAGCCGTTTTCCATATATCACTTACACTATCCAGTTCCGGATTTTCCCTATCAGCAGTGCGGGCTTTCAAAACCATAAAATGTTTGTGGTGGGTTGATTCGAGATGATAAATCACTTCCATGTATTCCGGATAATCCACCCCTGTGAGACAAAAAAGGTAATTGAAATCCGTTTCTACAGAATTCCTGAGAAACAGAGCTGCTTCATGCAGATCCTCCCTCGAAACCAGCACATTCAGGAATTGTTTAGTTTCCTTCACTTCTGCCTCGGGGAATTTTGCCAGGATAAATTCTTTCAGTTCTGTATTATTCATTTTTATGATGAATTATTGATTGAAAACTTCGGTACAAACGGAAAATTCCGGATGCCCCGCGTCTTTATCATTCTTCAATTAAATCCTTGGCTTTTCCAAGGCTCCTTTCCCTCTTGATTTTCTTCTGAAGCTGCATGATACCGTATAAAAGGGCTTCAGGTCTTGGGGGACATCCCGGGATGTAAACATCCACAGGGATCACATGATCTGCCCCTTTCACAACAGAATATGAATTATAGAAGAAGGGTCCGCCAGATACAGCACAGGCACCCATGGCAATTACATACTTGGGATCAGCCATCTGGTCGTAGAGCCTTTTCAGGACAGGAGCCATTTTGTATACGATCGAGCCCGAAATAATGATCAGGTCTGCCTGACGAGGTGTAGCGCGGGCAACTTCAGTCCCGAAACGGGCAAAGTCATGACGGGATGCACCGGTGGCCATCATTTCGATCGCGCAACAACGCGTTCCGAAAGTCAATGGCCAGAGTGAATTGGCCCTGGCCCAATTTACCAAAGCATCCAGTTGGGCGAGTACGATACCGCCCCCGGCATGCTCTTCTATAATCGGATAATCGTTGACGGAAAAATCGTCTTTCGGTTTCTTATTGTTTATTCCCATTTTAATGCATGTTTTTTCCAGGCATAGAGAAGTCCCAGACCGAGGATAGAGAAAAAGATGAAAATTTCGACAAAACCCGTCATCCCGGCACTCTTCATTACAACGGCCCAGGGAAAGACGAATACGGTCTCCACATCGAAGATCAGGAACAGGATTGCGAAAAGATAATATCCAACCGTATACTGTAACCATGCACCACCGATCGCGGGTATACCGCATTCATAAGGTTCAAATTTCTGGGGGTTAACAGATCTCGGGGGAATGAAGGAAGAAAACAGTACCGCCACCCCAACAAGCACTACGGCTGTTATGAAAAAAAGAACCAGGGATTGACTTTCCATATGTCTTTCAGTTTCAGTTGAACTTATTTTAAAGTCGGGGCAAATGTAGAAAAATATCCATATGTAGAT
>CAWBCI010000067.1:0-38051 GCA_963787195.1 uncultured Bacteroidales bacterium | reverse complement strand
TAACGGTTTGCCCATATGGCCCGTAGCCGTTTCTTTACTCTGATGTTCATTGATTTTCCGTATGCTCAAGTTTACAATTCTTTTTCTTGATGAACCTTAAGCCGGCTATGGGCTATGATGGGCTGTTATGCATAGTTAATCATTTGACATCGATTTCCTTCCTTTTATTTTCTTTTCTTTTTTATCTCGTTTAACTGCACGCAATTGCATCATTAGATTATCACCATAATGAGTTAATGTCCAGTATGTTTTAGTGTCTTTTACACTTCTTTGCTTTATGCTTTCTTTCATTAGTCCAAGTGCTCTATATTGCACGAAAATAGTATCATACATATCATTATCAAATCTAAAACCTGAAAGCGAGGCATCTTTGAGGTCGCCTTCATCTTCCCATATTTCCTTTCCAGTTTTTTCAAGAAAGTAATTCAATGCTGATCTAATTTCGTAAGAAGAAGCCTCACTAATTAAGGTTGGTGAAATAGCCGCCCATATTTCATTCCAAGTAACATGCATTATACCTTTATAACTTTGAGTTCTATATCCTATAATTGATTTCTTATCTGGAATTTCCGCTCTAAAGGAACAATTGATTTTTATTTCGTCATCTCCCTGTTCCAAATTCTCAGTACCTTTTGGAGCAGAATTAGCTTGTGCCTTAATTATTTGCTCTAACTTTTGGTTTTTCTTTTGAAGTTCCAAAAGTTCTTTTAATGTATCATCTGATGGAATTTTATCAG
This sequence comes from uncultured Bacteroidales bacterium, assembly GCA_963787195.1. Taxonomy (GTDB): domain Bacteria; phylum Bacteroidota; class Bacteroidia; order Bacteroidales; family JAGOPY01; genus CAWBCI01. Next base: position 37,314 of record CAWBCI010000067.1, on the reverse strand, counting down.
CTTTAATCCAACCAACACCTGGTTTCTGTTTAATAGTTTTAGTAAGTCCTACGATTAACAGAGCTTTCAATTCGTCTGGATTTTCCCAATATACACAGGTATGAGAATTTTCAACTTTCGCCCTGAAGTCTTGTAATTTTTTCCAAGCTTGAGGGTCAGTTTCCGTTTTACCTCTAGGAAGATTATCAGGCTTTTTATGTAACAAAGGAATTACTGGCTTTCCTTTATTTATAGCATATTCATATTCTTTTTCGGTAAAACTTAATCCACTACTATCCATTGAACCATATCTGCCTCCAATCACAAGAATATAATAGTCTGATGCATCAATAACATCTTTTATTAAATCCCAAGCTTCAGAATCAGCAGCAGGAAAAAGTTCCATGCCTGCAGGCATATTGTCCAATTCTAAAATAGCCTTTAAAACGTTTTGCCTTTCAACTTTTAGATCATCAAAGGTTGAGCTAATAAATACTTGATATCTTTTCTCCATAATTTAAAATAATTATGCATAACAGCCATATATATCTACCAGGTATCTTTATTTCCTCCTTGTCTGTCCGCTAAGGTAGTTTTAGCCCTCCTATTTAGTTGGCTAAAAGCACTTGCATTAAATTCAAGGTAGATTTATTTGACCCGGCAATTTTCATGAACGTAAGTTCGGAATAAATAATGAAATTTCATAAGGGAAATTTAGTGTAAAGTGTAGAATGTAGAGTGTAGAGTTGGAGTGGATAAGTTAATAGTGTAATAGTATTCTGGTTTACAGAGATATATCTTTTATCTTATACATCGCTCCTTCGTGCAATCGAATATCGGATATCGGGTATCGGGCTTACCTTTTTATACCCAATCGGATTAATGCATAAACCAAGAATCATTTAATCACCTCTTCTATTACAACAAAATGACAATGCCTAAGGTCTTAAAAATTTCTCTTAAATTTTTCTTAATAAGCCTTATCCTGGTATTGATCTCTGTTCAAATATATTCACAGGATTTTTGGACCGAAATACAATATCCTGATAGTATCGAAATAATATCACAAAACGTCTCTAATAGTGATTATATCTTAATTGGTGGTAATTACCCTACCGGAGGTATCTATAAGAATGATTATTCCTTTTCCAATTGGGAATGCAAAGGCCCAATAGATTGGAGAGTTTTCGATATTGAGATAAACTCTTTAGGAGTAATTTATTTTGCAACAACACTTTATGTATATAAGTCGACAAATGGAGGTGATGACTGGACAGAGTGCTTCTTTTTTGATGACAATCTGGTTTCATTGGAAATAGATAATAATAATGGTTTATGGGTTGGTACATGGGGCTATATTTTTCATTCCTCCGACAATGGCGCCACCTGGGATACATCTCTTTGTACCCATAATTCCGAGGTGTTTAATGATTTCGCATTTGGTCCAAATGGTGAGATTTATGCAGTAAGTCAGGATTTTACATGGCCTGATAATGGAGGGTTCTACATTTCATATGATGGCTATGAATGGCAAAACCCATCTTTTCACGGTATTGGTGTATCTACCATAGAAACAACTTCTCAGAACACTATTTTTGTTGGTTGTCCTTTATTTGGTCTATTCAGATCTTTCGACAATGGTATCTCCTGGGATACAGTTTTTGGGAATATTGATGCTATAGCACTGGCTATTGATAGTTTAGACAATATTTATGTGGGTTCTGATGCTTCCTTATCATCTACGAAAGGCATATTCAAGTCTGAAGACCTTGGTCAATCCTGGGACACGCTGGATGAAACAGGTCTGACAAACAAACACATTCAAAGTATTGAAATCTCTAATTCAGGTCATCTGTTTGTGATTTCGGATGCAACGTACGGGCATCAATTATTTCAATCAGTTAATCCAATAACCAAGGTAAGTTCATATCCATCAAACAACACCTTATCCTTGCTCTATCCAAACCCATGCTCTGATTATATCTATCTCTCAACTGAAAATCCACAGCATTATAATACTTACTTCAAAATTTATTCAATTTCCGGAAGGATAATTTATACAGAAACTCCTATACTGTCTAATCCTCAACCTATTATAACTAATTCTTTAAATTCAGGTTCATACATCCTTCAAATTTATTCTGAAAATCATTTTGAAACTTTGCAGTTTCAAAAAAAATAGCCTCATATTCATTTTAATAATTAACCAATAACCAATACCTAATATCCAATACCCAATATGACCTCATCCCCAGCCTCCCGCAAAAAGCGGGACAGGCTTTCTCCGCAACGGAGAAGGGTAACTATATTGATTTTTTCCACTCCTAAACAACTCCTCACTATTCACTACCCACTCCTTTTTCACTATCTTCGCATCCTAAATTTCTAACTATGAAAAAACTTGCATTAACTCTTGGCTTATTCTTTTTCAGCCTGCTATATATTTCTGCCCAGAACAAGGAAGTTCATATCTATAACCCGGATGCGGATGCGCATGCCGATATCAAGGCTGCTGTCGCACAGGCGAAGGAGCAGCATAAGAATGTCATCCTGATGATAGGCGGGAACTGGTGCCCCTGGTGCGTAAAATTTCATGCTTATATCAATGATGATCCGCAGATCGATTCACTTATAAAAGCTGATTATATATGGGTAATGGTGAATTACGACAAACAACACCCGAATAAGGAATTACTGGCTGAACTGGGATATCCCCAGCGCTTCGGTTTCCCGGTATTTGTCGTTCTGAACTCTGACGGGAAGCGCATTCATACCCAGGACAGCGGATTGCTGGAAGACGGCCCCTCATACGATAAAAAGAAGGTCATGGGCTTCCTGAAGAACTGGACCCCCACAGCACTTGATCCCAAGAGCTATCTCAAGTAAATATCTTATTTGACGGGAACGACATCCCCCGGCTTCAGCAATATCGAATTAAAAAGAAGCTTGTAATCGGCACCTGTTGAAGCCCTGAAAAGCGGATCAAAGGCAAAGAGTACGAGCTGTCCTTTGGCTTTTCGCAGCCATACCAGGCAGGTTTTTTCTGCAAGCTGATCCCCGTTTTTGATATATCCGCTCAGCAAAATATTTTTCTCCGGGAACTCCCCTATCATGCGCCGGTCTGTATCAAAATTTGGAATACTGGTATCGAAGACAGGCTTTCCACGGAAGAAAATTCCGGTTGAAGAAGGCATTCCGAGTGTTATCCCGTTACCGGAACGTAAATCCATTGAAACGAATGATCCGGGACAATAGAGATCCTTTAAACTCTTCGACATATCATAAACCGGAAATTCAAATTCCTCATTCTCATTTTCATTTAATTTGATTTTCAAGGGGCCGAAAAAGAGCTCTGTGGAATTGCCCCAGGAAAGGACGGTCCCGCCTGTGTTGATGAATTTCAAAAGGTTCTCAAAACCTTTATCCCCCATACCTTTTGTATATTCGGGAGGATATGAGGGAACTGCATATTCATCTTTGCCGGACTTATATTTTCCATTTTTAAGGATGTCTTTATTGGAACCCGGCAAGATTATCACATCGAAGTTCTGCTGTAATTGGGCTTTCTCAAAGTCACCCGGGTGTAAAACCTTAAATGGAATATGATATTGGTCGAAGAGATAACGGGTCCAGCCGGCGTTCATATCATGAAAATAGGTTTCCACCAATGCTATCCTTGGAACTGTAAATTCACTGCTCTTCACATCCGCTTTAGCATTCAGATAAACCGGATCAAGGCTAAGCTCTTTGTATAATTTCCCCCAGTTTTCCTGCTTTGCAGCACCGTAGACCAGGAAACTCCCCGCAGGCAGGAGCTGATTATTTATCGTGATGGCTTCCTCTGTCCGGTCGACCCTGAACCCCAGTTCTTTTGCCAGAAAAGCAGCCTTAAAACTTTCATTATTATTTACGGAAAATCCAAGTCCCCAGAATTCAGTCATCAATCCTTCCTTCAAATTATATTCCCCCCTGATCGGCTGTAAGGAAGAAGAAATATCCCTGTATTCGTTAATCTCATATGATTTCACGCCATTATGCAATGGAAGTGACCAGCTTGTGATATCATAGGGTTTCATGATTTCTCCACCGGGTGTATAATGACGTAAAGGGTAGGTCTGACTTTCCATGATTTCCTTCACAAAAGCCCTGAAGGGTTGTGAAAGCGGCACTACAACATCATTTACCTGGACTTGTTTCCCGTCCAGTTCAAAGGGCTGTGTCGCCTTGTAAACATATATTCCATGCATTAAAAGCAGGTTCACCAGATGGGTTAATTCACTCCGGTCATGTTGCTTATCAGGCATCACAAAATAATAAGGGGCTTCGGTCAGTCCCTTTTTCACCTCTTTCCGGCATAGGTCATTTCTGAACTTCAGAATTTCATTCTTATTATCAGAGCAGGTTTTAATGATGGACATAGTACTTGAAATTTCATACTGCACTATGTCGCTTAAATGCCACCAGCCACCCGGCCAGGGTTCCGGCATATTGATACTCTTTTTATACTCTGAAAGTCCTTTCCCTCCAACTGTAAGTTCATTCGGTTCTATATAAACCGGAGTGGCAACCTTGCATGAAGCCCCTTCGGTAAGCATTCCTATCATATTCATCCAGATGCAGGTCTCTGTGGAGCCGGGCCAGTAGTCATCGAAGAGATATTGCTGGGCTATGCCCTTTAATCCGTCGGCAGTCATATCCTTCTGCATATTCGAACCAAAAAGCCCTATCCAGTTCCAAAGCTCAGCATCCACGTTTTCGGCAATAGGATCATGGGGAGGAGGAATGAAATAACGCACCCCGCTGGCTCCCATCTGATGTTTCTCTATCATCACCTGGGGAAACCAATCCTGGCTGAATAAGGCAGCAATGGCGCGGGTATCCGATTGTGTCAGGTTCACAAAATCCCGGTTATTATCATGTCCCACATACTTATTGTAAATACCTGGCATGAAGCTGCCATCATAAGGAGTGTCTTTAGTCTTTTCATAATAATCCACCACCATATCCATCCCGTCAGGATTATGATTGGGGACCATCATATAAACCACATTAAACAGCCAGGATTTTACATTTGGATCGGTGCTTGTTAAAAGTTTGTAAGCGATCAGGGGAGCAGACTGAGATGGACCGACCTCGTTGGAATGCATGGAAAGGGTAGCCAGAAAAAATACTTTACCATCCGGTATCATCCATTCCAGATCTTCGTCAGCAATGTTCGGATTTAGCGCCAGATCACGGTTATAATTTTTCAGATCTCCAAGTCTTTCTAAATTATCAGCCGCAGAAATGCAAACCACGTACATCTTTTTCCCCATGGGTGATTCGCCTATCTCAAACATCTTGATCATAGGAGATTCGGTTTCAAGTTTTTGCAGGTAAGAGATCAGCATTTCATAATTGAAAAGCTTCCCGTCAGTGCCCGGCTGGAATCCGAAAAAGTCTTTTGGGGTTGTGACCTGTCCCTGGCAAATAATTGAGAGCGACCAAAGTGCGATTGCAAGAAGTACGGTTCTTATTTTCATGAAATTTTAATTAGAATTTTTCATCATATTTAGTCCAGAGGAAATCGCTCATTTTCCATGCTTTGTCAACCACATCCAGGCCCCATTTGTTGGTATAATTTGTGAGGAATTGGGCGCTCTTCGCTGGGTTTTTCTTTAAGAGTTCCAGGGCCTCTTTCTCGACAGTAGCTTGTTTGTCGAATAATTCATCCTGTATGGGTTGCCATAAAGCATCCACATCATGCCGCATATCGCCCCAGCGATGCGCGGCAAGGGTGCCCAGGCGGTTGAAGGCCCACCAGGCCGATTCACGGCTGAAGCCCGTAACCCGTCCGTCGACTTTATAGGGCGCAGGCATGTCGGTAATACTGCAATAAACCGGGATATAGACAGAAGTGGCAACATTGTCCATGGCAAGCCAGAGAAGCCCGCCGACTTGATCGGGAAGCCAGTTACGGGTTTGAATAATGGTCGCGTACATGGTGTACCAACGAGCTATCGGGCGTTCCCCACGCCAGTCCCATCCTCCGTTGATTTTGAAAAGCTTATTTGCATCATAGGGCATCTGCGGATTTGCAAGTGGGGAGATGACTGTCTTGCCATTCTCATCGCTAACAGTCAGGTTCTTGGTCATATCGTAAGGAGTGCCTTCATAATAATCCTTAAAAACACTTACCAGGTCTGCCATTGATACTTTTTTATCCGGTTTTACCGAGAAGGGATAATTTTCGGCATTTGCATCCAGCTTGAGTGAAGGAGCCAGGAGATCAAAGACCCTCCATTCCCTTCTGCGGGAGGCAAATGAAGTGCGGCTTTCGGGTGCATAGGCATAACAGAATTCAAAATCTTCCCTGGATTTGGCCCAGCCTTCCCGGATGGCCAGATCAATTACATTCGGGGATGCCATAAAATGATCGGTATCTTTCAGGTCTATTTTCCGGATACGGCTGGCATTGGCATTGATACAAATATGATCATCCGGCACCCTTTGGGCTACCCAAACTGAACCTATTTTATCTTTTCCGGGCCCAAGGATTTCAAAATTCCATACTTCATTCTTATCCGAAATAGTGAGGCATTCACCGGCATCATTATAACCATATTTAGCGGTGAGTTCCCCGGCCAGCTTAATGGCTTCACGAGCTGTTGTGCATCTTTCAACCATCAGGCGGCAAAGCATGGTACAGTCAATCAAACCTTTATCAGACTGTAATTCTTCCCTTCCCCCGAATGTTGATTCACCTATTCCAAGCTGATGTTCATTAAGACATGGATAGGCAGAATTTACATAAGCATAGGTATGTTTTACCTGGGGGATCTCCCCGACTTTTTCATAAATATAAAGGGGCATTGCAGCGGTATCACAAGGCACTCTTTTAGTAATTTCGCACATGGCTCCGGCCGGGTAATCTTTAGCAGCTTCGATAAAGATGGAAGAACGGGTCCGGTGACTATCATCGGTATGTGATGTTATCACTGAGCCATCGGCTGTGGCATCTTTACCACAGGTGATAGAAGTACATCCGTCGGGCATATTGTCTACCCAGTCGCTTTTATCGATCTGGGCAAAACCCTGTAAGCTTAAAATACTAAGAATGGATAAAAAAAGCACTTGTAGTTTTTTCATAGGAATAAGTTAAAAAGTGAACAGATAAACAAATATAAGTTTTTGAACGATACCTTGTATGCGGGCTGATGAGTTGATACTTTTTGATAAATCAAAAAAAATCAGACGCCAGCTCACTGATAAAACTATTACTTTTGCATCTCATGATTTATTCAGATAATACGGATGAGTGAGCAGATCAAACATGAATGCGGGATCGCACTGATCCGGCTGCTAAAGCCTCAGGAGTTTTACCTCGCGAAATACGGGACTTCGTTCTATGGCTTGAAAAAATTGCACCTGCTTATGCAGAAACAGCATAACCGGGGCCAGGATGGTGCAGGCATAGCCAGTATTAAATTCGACCTGAATCCGGGGAACAAATTTATCGATCGTATCCGTTCTAATTCAGCCACACCCCTCATCGATATATTCAATACTGCTTATGATCATATCAATGAAGTCGGTGAGAATAGCCAGAAATTGCTGACTGATACTGAGTGGCTCAAATACAACGTGGAGTTCTCCGGTGAATTATTTTTAGGGCATCTCCGATACGGAACTTTCGGAAAACAGGGATTCGAACACCTTCACCCATTGATCCGCAGTAATAACTGGAAGACCAAGAACCTTGTTCTTGCCGGAAACTTCAACCTGACCAATGTAGATGAGTTGTTCGAATTGCTTATAGATTTGGGACAATATCCTATTGGCACATCTGACACAGTTACTGTACTTGAAAAGATCGGCCATTTCCTGGACGAAGAAAATGAAAGGCTTTACCAGAAATTCAAACTGGAAGGATACCAGAAAAGGGAGATTTCCGGCCTGATCGCTCAGAATCTGGATGTACCCGGATTACTTTCAAGGGCAAGTAAGGACTGGGACGGTGGCTATGCCATTGCAGGAATGTTAGGCCATGGCGATGCTTTTGTAATGCGGGACCCTGTCGGGATACGCCCGGCTTATTATTATCAGGACGATGAAGTTGTTGTTGTAACTTCGGAAAGGCCTGTGATCCAGACAGCTTTTAACGTTCCCTTCGAATCGGTAAAAGAAGTTAAACCCGGTCATGCACTTGTGATAAAGAGAGATGGGACTGTAAGTGAAAAAGTTATTAAAGAACCGGAAGAGCGCAGATCCTGTTCCTTTGAAAGGATATATTTTTCAAGGGGAACTGATGTTGAAATATATAAAGAAAGAAAAAAGCTTGGCAAATCCCTCACTCTTGCAATACTGGAAGCTATTGACTATGATCTTGAAAATACCGTTTTCTCCTATATTCCGAATACAGCTTCAGTAGCTTTCCAGGGTTTGGTTGATGAACTGCATACATTCTGTGATCAGATAAAGAAGGAGAAGATCATGCAGGCCCCGGGGAAACTCAGTCCGAAAGAACTGGATGAAATATTCTCTATCCGTCCGCGCATTGAAAACGTGGCTGTTAAAGATGTAAAACTAAGGACCTTCATAACACAGGACAAAGACAGGGACGACCTTGTAGGTCATGTTTATGATGTCACATACGGAACAGTCAGAAGCGGCATAGATAACCTGGTTGTTTTGGATGATTCCATCGTACGGGGAACGACATTAAAGCACAGCATTATCCGTATCCTGGACAGGTTGAAACCCAAAAATATTGTCATAGCTTCTTCCGCTCCCCAGATCCGATATCCTGACTGCTATGGGATTGATATGTCGAAATTGCATGATTTCATTGCATTCAGTGCGGCCATTTCATTGCTCAAGGAAAGCAACCAGGGGCATATCATTACCGAAGTTTATAATAAGTGTAAAGCGCAGGAATTCCTTCCCAAAGAGCAGATCAGGAATTATGTAAAAGCTATTTATGCCCCGTTCAAGCCTGAAGAAATATCTGCAAAAATAGCCCAAAAGCTTACCACTAAAGGTATTTCTGCAAATATCAGAATTATCTATCAGACCATTGAAGATCTGCATGAAGCCAGTCCTGAAAACAAGGGTGATTGGTATTTTACCGGAAATTATCCGACACCAGGCGGGAATAAAGTTGTAAACCGGGCCTTCATTAATTACATTGAAAAAAATGACATACGCCCCTATTAATCAGCAAGTCTGAACGCATCACTGATTTTCCCTGCAATTTCTTCAAACTCCGGACCTGTAAGTTGCAATTTAGGCTTACTAAAGTCAATATCATAGACTGTATTGATAGGTATCAGGTGTATGTGGGCATGGGGTACTTCCAGGCCCAGTACAGCTATCCCGATACGCTTACAAGGAACAACCTGTTCAACTGCCCTGGCTACTTTTTTTGCGAAGCTGAAGAAATCCATGTACATCTCATCTTCTATATCAAAAATATAATCGATCTCTTTTTTAGGGATTACCAGGGTATGTCCCTTAGCCAATGGATTGATATCCAGGAAGGCAAGGAAGTCGTCAGATTCAGCCACCTTGTAACAAGGGATTTCACCCTTCACGATTTTTGAAAATATACTTGCCATAGCGCCTGTATTAGATTATCTGGAAACTTCGATGATCTCAAAATGTATTTTCCCGGCCGGAATAGTTATCTCGGCTTGTTCCCCTACCTTTTTACCAAGGAGGCCCTTGGCTATAGGGGAACTGACTGAGATTTTACCAAGTTTCAGATCAGCTTCTGATTCAGGTACCAGAGTATAGGTCATATTCTTGCCGGTTGCAATGTTCTTCAAGGTTACTTTTGAAAGGATCAGTACCTTTGAAGTATCCATCTTCGATTCATCAATAATACGGGCATTACTAATCTCATCCTGGAGTTTAGCTATCTTCATTTCAAGCATACCCTGGGCATTTTTAGCAGCGTCGTATTCAGCATTTTCGGACAGGTCACCTTTGTCACGTGCTTCGGCTATTTGTCTTGATATAGAAGGTCTTTCAACCGAACTCAGGTAGTCCAGTTCATCTTTCAATTTCTTTAGACCCTCTTCTGTATAATATTTTATTTCTCCCATAATCGACGAATTGAAGGTTCGGATAAAACGACAAAAAAGACCCTTTAATATAAGGGTCTCTTTTGCAAAGCAAAATTAAGAAAATTTATCTTAAGTTATTATGCAGGATTAAAAGTTGATCCTGGCTCCTATGCTATGAGTTCCTTTAAACAGATCGGTAGCCTGATAAGAATAATCCAGGCCAAAAGTTGATTTAGTATTTTTGCTGAAAGGGATTTCCACCGTGATGCCGGCACTTGGTCCTTTGTATGCATTGGTGCGATCAGGTGACGTGACCCCGGAAAAGATTCCCTGTTCATATGTATATCCTGCACGCAGCATTAAATATTCTTTCAGGCTGAACTCCAGGCCAAGAATAATCTGGTCCTTGGTAAAGGAGTTCGAGGTAAAGTTACCCGCAACAGTCAAACGGCTGGCTTCTCCCATAAGAAAATCATAAGAGGCTGCGATCCTCAACTGCGCAGGTATTTCAAAGTTTTCCGAACGTTGGTAAACGGTTAATGAGTTATCATTACCCTGGAAAAAAGCCTTGATAGAGAAACCATCACCGGTAAATTTCATTGGTGGCCCCACATTTTTAAGGGCTATTCCGAATTTAATCTGCTCTTTTTCACCGGTTACATATTGGATACCGGCATCAATGGAAACGCCTTGAGCACTTGCATCGGGTATGGATTCACTGATGATTTTCAAAACGATTCCTCCATAAATACTATTGGAGAAAGCTTTAGAATAGGCCAGGGCCACATTCAGAAGTTTTGGAGAAAAATAGGCTCCGGTACCATCTGGTTGATCTATGGTAGTTTTTTCCAGATCTCCAAGGTTCATCGACATCACACTAATTCCCAACACACCGCTTTCATTCAGTCTTGCCGCTATTCCAAAGGATGATATATTAATATCCGAACCCTTCAGCCAGGTAGTATGTGAAAAGATCAACTCAGTTTTCCGGGTAAAGGCGAGACCAGCAACATTAGAGAACATACTTTCCAGCCCGTGAATACCGGCTGTATTAGCACTTCCCCATCCGGTACTTCTCGCCCATGGATTAATCAGCAGTTCCGGTGCTCCTGCCTGACCTGACCTATCCTTGTTTCCGGCCATAGCATCGGGATAGGGCAAAGTGAAAGCAATTAGAAAAATGAAGGTCGCCAGGTATCTATAAAAGTTCTTCATTGCGAATAATATTTTTTAGTTTATCATTTTTTTGCAATCAGGCTTGTGTCTAGAAAACGTTCAGATCAGGCGGACGCAATCCACCGAACCATTTTACGATCTTTTCACCGTCCTTGGATTTTATATGAATTATGTAAACACCCCCAGCAATAGGAACGCCTGCAAAATTTTTCAGATCCCAGTTGATAGAAGTTTTAGGCTCATCCTTGGTATACTGCCTGATCATAATGCCTTTTACATTATAAATGGTAATGGTGCACTGTTCGGGCAGGTTTGTAATCTTGACCTGGTTATCAAGAGCGTTTGCTTCATAACCCGGACCACCGGCATAAGCATAATAAGGATTCGGTACAACTTTGATCTGATCCAGATCTCTTTTAGCTTTCTCTGCATTATAATCTTCCGCCGCTGTGGACTGGGTTTCGAATCTATACAAGGGGAAATCCCTGTTCTGTGAATTTGCCAGCATAGCTGAATCTCCGGTCATTGAATAGTAACGCTGATAAGGTTTTGCAACCCTGATCCTGATTGTAGCATCATTATTCAACCACTCTTTTCCGGGGATTGATAGGGGCATTCCAATCCAGGTACAGCTACCATATAATGCCGCATAAGCGACCCATCTAAGTGAAGGGAGCAATTCATGAATGTTGTTTACGTTTCTGATATATTTACATGCATCATATGCCGAAAAATCATATTCAAAGACACTCTGGGCCGTGACTTTCTTTACAAGATGATCCATAATGTAGACATAATGTTTCCCTCCGAAAATAGCTCTCCCATCAATCGGATCGAAAAGAGCCGAAGTTGGATTGAAAAGCATATCTCTACCGTTATTGGCAACATCCCAGCTATCCTCGCCAAACATAATGTTCAGCCTTTCGCCTGTCTCAATATTGATAGCATATCCCGGGAACCATCCCATACCGGTTTCGGAAATATAATTCGGATCATCAGGGTTATTGCTCGGGCCGCTACCAACAGGGGCCGGATTACCGTCCTTGTCAACTGACTGTCCTGCACGGAAGCCAAACCTGTCGACATGTCCTTCTGCCAGTGCGGGATCCGCCTCTTCTTCAATAACGACCGAACGGGTCCATTTAGATTTATCTGAAGTAAATACGACATCTACACTTGAAATGTCCCTCATGGAAGCAACAAATTTTCCTGTGATAACAGTATTAGTAGAATAAACATAACAGGGGCCAGCAGGATCCTGGTAACCGGTTGCGGTCAGAATCGCAGGTGCCCAGGTCCCATCAATAACTTTCTCATAAAACTCACCCGGGTCATAGGGTTTGGGCACATTCACCATATCGTAGTCACTGCTTTTAGCATCCCCTTTATATGTTCCTGCACGGATCCAGTTCAAAGGACTACTTGGGATATTGTTATCATGCACTCCACCAAGCCATTGAGTGGCTGTGTCACCGTTAGCATATGTCAGGCTGGACTCCAGGAAATCATTATTATCGGCCAGTACCTCATATTGTGAAACTGTAGTATTATTTTGACCTACCACTTCCCCGATTTTATAGGGTCCCGGATAGTATATCGCCTTCATATTGACAGAGATCCCCAGATCGAGAAACAATTGTTCATTTTGTTTATCGATAGCAAAGTCTGAAGGAAACACTTCCCCTGTCTGTTCATTTGTAAGTTTCCAGGTTCCGGTCACAATACTTGCAGTATCACCACCAGGTAGGACACTTGCCCCGCTTGTTGATACGTTGAAATTCTTTGTAATCATGAGAGTGTCAAAAGAAAGTATATACTTTCCATTCTTCACTTTCAGCGGGTCTATGATCTTCACATTCAAAGGCCCGAAATCTTGCTTGTATTTAGCTTCATAAGCAATCGGATAGAGCGGATCGCCATAAACGACAGAGTCCCCATCAACGATAGAACTGGCAGGTGGTTTTGAAAGGATTTCATCCACGGTTTCCTGGGTCAGGTCTATGATTTTTCCACCATTGCCATGTCCTTCAATACGTGTGACGGTTGGTCCGTCCCCATAGGAGGAATTCATTACGGTACCATTTACTATTATATGCGGTATCGCTGTATATAATTCATGATTCTTCTTACGACCCGGCAGATAAGGTTTCGGCTGTCCAAGCTTTTTTATTGGATCACCCGGATCATAAGTAAGGTAATTATTATATGCATAAGCTAAAGCGGTGTAATAATATTGTTTATGATTTTTCAGCCGACGGTCCCCGGTAGCAAATGCATCTTCAGTCAGGACGAATGAATGGCGGATACCCTCATCACCTCCCTCCACTTCAACTGTCGGAACTACAAATCCAATGTTAGGATCAAGATTGAAATTAATGATACGTCCCACTCCGTTTTTGATGTCGAACTGGGCAACCTGCCGGACCAGGTCAGGATTATAGTTTCCGTAAGCATCTTTAGCATCGCCAAGAGTAACAGTCGCATCTTTCAGCTGGAAAATCTGATATCCTTCAAAGCGGAAAGTTGAATCACTTCTCTTGGTGTGATCTGCCGGATTAGGTTGGTCTATGCTCGGGTCAATCTCGGCGTAGCTTTCTTGATAATTATTCGAAGTGGATGAGTTCGTTATATAAACTATAAACTGCCGGTCCATTTCCTGGAATACAAGGTCCGGAGCATTAGGACCATCGATAACCTTGAAACAGTTATTAAATAATGACTGACATTTATCATCCACTGATCTCAGTAATTCAACAGAGGCCCAGGGACCGCCTGCAGAAGCACGTGCCCATGGAATACCAACAGTGATATAGTTTACTGCACCGGATTTCAAAGTAAAAGGTCCGGCAGACTGCATGAAGCGGCGGTCACCCGGAAGGTTTCCGGCAGATTCTTCTGTCCAGAATTTACCATTGGTATTATATCCACCACCAGGGGGTTGAAAATTGGTACCCCAGTTACAAGGGTCGGAATCACCGGGGAACATGAAATCACAGACCGGTCCGACCGTTCCTGAAAGGTGGGCATCCCCTCCATATTGCATGGGATTGTTATCTTTCCATATTCCCCTCAGGAAGTTATAGTATTCAGGAGCAATGGTTGGGTCAGTCGTCGCCTGGTCAGGGCTGGTATTATTATGATACACAAAACGGCGCATTCCGTAACGTTCATCATCTACGATCCCGTTCCCAAAGTTTATACCGTTTATGGCCATCTGATCAACAGCAAAATTCGGACCATTGGTAAGAGTAGAGCAATCCCCTTCAAACTTCGGATTATCAAAATGATCCGGGTCAATATAGGGACCCTGGAAGAAATCCACACCAACGGCCGGGGGTTGTGCCCCGTAAGCTTCAGGCTCACCATTCCCGTCGACTGGTTTTCCATTATAACAATATCCCAATCCTCTCAAAACATCACAACCTACATAATCATCCCAGGCATAGCCCAGGTCAGTATCAACCCAAGGTGAAAAGAATGTTTTGGTGAGTTCAAAAGTTGAACGGTTGATAATTTCATAAGAATAGAAGGTCATATTATTAATTACATCATTCGTAGCGAAGGCAAAGGCCTGGGCCCTGATTTCCATACCGATTGGTGCTCCCTGAGTTTCAGTATGATTATTTCCTTTGTCATTAAAGACCCACCATAAGGTCTGGTCTCCTTTGATAACCTGATCAGATAAAATACTTCCAACAAGAGGTACTTTATATTCAGTCAGGTTTTCTTCCATAGTGCGTTCCGGCACAAAATTGGGATCAGGGTCTTTAGGCGGACAAAGTGAATTATCCAAATCATAATAAGGATAGTCCCCCTGGGTGGGATCATAATAACCGTCACCGTCATTGTCATAAAAAGGGGCCAGATAAAAACTTTGACCTTTGGCCACATCACCGTGTGCGGGCCAATCCGTAATAGATTTTGGGATAGTATATCCCGGGAAGTCCACCGCTTTATTATCACTGTTCCACCATTCTAAAAATTTGTCAACATCGGCACGGGTAATGAGGAAATGTTTATCGTAGTTAACACAGGTTTCCTGATCAACCGAAGCTGTTCCATCTGTCGTTAAAGGGCCGGGCCAGTAATCATTCCCTACCTGGCGATAACGGATTGCCGCAAGTTTAAGCTGATTATTGACGTCCAAACCCCCGACCCAGAGAGAACCGGAGAACATAGAAGTCGCAGTTCCACCCTTCGGAATAAAATATTGTGGAAGTGCAGAGAGGTCCCACCACATATCACCCCCGGTATTGATTCTTGCTCTGACATTATTAATATCCAGGAATCTGTAACCTGAAGCTGCCGTACACCCGGCTGCAGTCGCTTTAATTGTACTTGAATTCTTTGTGTTTAATATTTGTTCTTTCGAGAGGCTTACCTCAGTTATAAAGAGTGAGATCAACGATAAAAACAGAATTCGAAAGATATTTTTCATTTTCATCATATTTTAATTTCTAGGATTTACCAGTATTATTCTGACGCAGTATTAGAAGTTCAATATCACACCTAAACGGATTATTCTGGGAAGGCTGTAATTTGAAGGGTTATTCACTGCAATGGAATACAGATCAATATATGACTGTGAATCGAGGGCTTGTGCAATCTGTTGCAAAGATTCAGCAGCACTCAGATAACCATCGTCATTGGGGTTCCCTGTATAGGGATAAACACTTAGTATGTTTTGAGAATTCAGAATATTATTGATGCGAAGATAAACATTCAGGTTAGCTGTATGTTTATCATCCCCACTACCCAATTTAAAGTAGAAGTCCTTGTCGAAAGAAACATCGAGCCTGAATTGCCATGGCAGGCGGGAACCAAAGTAAGAACCTTTAACAAGATTACTTCCTGACTGGTTAATCCCGACTACATTTCTCGACTGGGTATAAGGTGTCCCGGATCCGCCATTGATAGTCCATGTCATTCCAGCATTAGCCAACCAGAGTATGGGAGACTTTCCGGATTTTTCACGTTTTGACCTTGGACCATTATATTCGGCACCGTCAGCAAAATGATAATCCAGGAAGATGTTGAATGAGTGACGACGGTCAGATGAGACCGGATTAGTAGACCTTAAATTCGGAACTCCGGATGCAACCAGTGCAGCAGCCGTAGTCTGGCTTGAACCGGTAGCTACAGCGAACTGTAAGGTATAATATGCGTTGATCCTTACATTGTTGGTCCTTCTAAGGTCATATTGAATGGTAAGTCCTTTAACAGTTCCGAAATCTATATTATTATAAGAGGTATAATCTTTCGGGTAAGCACCGTTAAAACGGTAAACCTGGAGCATATCCCTCATTTCCCTATAGAAAGTCACCAATTTCAATGAAGAAGTGTTTGTAAGTTTTTGCTGGAAGCCCAATTCATAGTCAATGGTTTTAGTCGGCTTAAGGGATGGATTGTTGATCCTTCCGGTAATATTATCGAAATAATAATAGACAGAAGGGTCTGAGAATGTAGGATTTGAGTATATATCATTGGTAGGCCTTTGAGTTAAGACATCATAATGAGCAAAGAACAAAGCCTCATCGGAGATCGGGAATGAGAAAGCTACACGGGGCATCACGCTAATTTGCGGATCATAATCCTTAAACGCATCAATAGTTGGCCTTTGCAGAGAAGGATCTACAAGATAAGGTGCGATGCCGGAACTACCCGCTATAAGGGTCGGGTCCTGAATTTCGGTACCCTGTGCATTATACCAGGTATAACCGTTACGATATCCCTCTATCTTGCTGGGCTCATTCACCTGGTCGACATAAACTACATAATCACTTCCCATATTTGCAGGATGGTTTACGCTTTCACCACCAATTGAACTGACCTCGCCAACAGTCTTCGCCGCGTAAAGCAGGAAGGGATCTTTCAATACTTTTTGATTAGCGTCAAAACGATCAACCCTGACCCCTATGTTGAAGATAAGGTCTTTAAATGCGAATTTATCCTGCAGGTAGGCTGCCATATATATGGGTTCATAAGCCCCTACGAGCCGGGTATAATTACCATTAGCATCTTTTTGTGTGAAGAAATCATCGAAACTGGGTTTATTCTTCAGCTTATTACCTTTATAATCATAACCGTTATAAGCCACATATTGATTGATCCCATCATTGAACAATTCATCCGGGCTAAACATATCAACACTGAACAAGTCCTGTCCAACATTTATAGTGTGCAATACATTATACTTGTCGTAATAATTGATAGTCTTGTTATTGAAATCCCAGGAGTCAATATCAATGAAGTCCACACCATCGGTAGGAAGGCCAAGTTTTTGCCTGAGGTTTATATCAAATGTTTTCTGCGTGATGGCATCATATTTTCTGTAATACTTTATAGTATCGTAATTAGATCCGGGTACTATATAGGGGTTATCAATATCCCTTTCAGTTATATGGAAATTAGCAAGGCCGCGCATCAGGGTCCAGAATCGCTGGGGTGCATATGCGAATCTGCTATTTTTTCGCTGGTCATACTGGATACCGAATTTCAGTTCATGATTACCAAGGTCAAGTGCACCGGAAGCATTGATACCGATTTGGGAGTTGTCGAATTTATTATACCCGGTCTGGATAGAACCTGGTGAAGCCCAAAGACCATACACATTAGAAAGTGATTGTCCGTTCAGTTTACCGCCGCCAGACTGTATCTCAGAAAGATTTTCATAATGCCCGAAAGGATCACCGGCAAAAAGATCATAGTACCTTGAAGTATAATTTGCCGGGATTGGATTGTAAGAAGAAGGTGTGAATCTAACCAGGGTATCATACCAGTTATTTAAAGCCCAGCCTTCTACCGCCTGACCATTAACGGTATCCTGTCCAAAAAGGTAAAACGGGGTTTTAAAGGTTTCGAATTTGCCAAGGTAGCCATATTTAAAGAGGTCTCCTTTAAGGTCCGGATCTTCATTATAACCCTGATCTCTGGTATAGTCGGCCTGGATTGTGTAATATACATTTTTCAATAAGGAAGTGCTTTCCTTGTCGGTAGGGAATCTTTGGGTAAATTTCCCGAATACTCTCCAGGTACTTGCTACATTATGTACGTTTTTTGCGGCGTTGAAAAGGGAATTAAAATAATTGTAAGTATTTTTATTTTCATAAAAATAGGAACCTCCAACGGTCAGATTAATTGTTTCGGTAGTCTTGATATCGATCTTGGTGGAAAAATTCGCTGAATAATTACTCGTATTCTGAGTTGTCTTGATTTTTTCCAAATCCGATTTATGAGTATAATCCGCAGTCGGCGTGGTGCCCGCTTCCACTAATCCGCTGGAGATGATCGGATTGGTTTCGATATAATTCAAGTAACTGTCTTTGGCCTTATATATATCACTGTATACAGGGTTTCCATCCGCGTTATAATGTAACTCCCCTGCAATGAAGAAACCAAGAAGGGAAGATATTCTTTTCCCTTTTTCATCTTTTTTTGAGAATAGGGGGCCATTAACATTAAATCCTAATCTGTTATAGCCATAAGGATCCAGAAATTGGGAAGTTTCCAGTTCTATCCCCGTACCAAAAGTACGGGAAGGTCCCTTGGTAGTAACATTGATAATACCCCCGGTTGCATCCCCATATTGCGCCGGAACCCCTCCAAGGACTACATCCACCTGTTCGATGGAAGAAGATGGCAGATTGGTACTTCCAATAACACGGATACCATCGATAAACATGACTGTGGCGTCGGTACGGGCGCCACGCACGCTACCTCTTTCGCCATCAGCCGAGAACACGCCCCCGACAGTGGTCGCGATAGAGTTCGCAGAACGGTTCGGCATTTTGGCTATCTCCTCGGAGGTAATATTTGCTCCGCTGGAAGTCTGGTCCTTTGAAATAAGGGGAACTTTATAGTCAATAACCTCAAAGGTTTCCAGTACCTGTGCCGTCGATTCCATTTCAATATTGAGAAACTGGATCTGATTACTGGCGATCTGGACTCCCTTGATCATAAGTGGCTTATAACCGACATAGGAAGCCTTTACATCGTACTTCCCGGGAGTTATTGGTTTAATCATATAGTTCCCGTCAAAATCGGATGACCCTCCTCCAACCTGGGTTCCTCCAACTTCAACAATAATGTTCACAAAGGGCAGGGGTTCACGTGTCTCCTTGTCTAAAATAGTCCCTTTAAGAGCTCCGTTTTGTGAAAAAACTAACAAATTGGCTGTTAGTACGATGCAAAGAGTTAAAAGTAGCTTTTTTAACATACCATACAAATTTATGTTAGGTTATATACTGCGCAATTTTGAAGTGGGTAAAGTTATAAATAAAATATTGTAAATTCCAAAAATTATTAAACCGCCGCTTAAAAAAAAATAACAATTCCTTAACACTTTCAATCATAGGGTCTATTAAGGATTGCAGTGTATATCATGGCTTGCCGCAGATCAAAGAAAGGCATCGATTCTTCATCTTCTTCACTTAATATATCCTCATTATAATTATGTTCGGCCATATCATCCATGCTCATCTGAATTGGTTCAATGCCTTTGTACATCTCGTCTTCCTCGATCGAATAGATACCAAGGGCGCTGTATTCCTTTTCAAATGATGTCATTTTTTGTACTGGGGCAGAAGGCTGCAATGACGGTTTTCTCTCAGGGATAAGGGGGATATCCGGTTTTTTCGGGGAACTCTCAGGACTTCCGGAAGATTGTTCGGCGCCTATCATCTCTTCCAGGGAGCGCTCAAACCAACTTTGAGGCCGTGGTTTATCAGGATGTTCATTTTGGGTTTTGCGGGACCTATTATATAAGGTAAAGCCAACCCAGGCCACTAAGATCAGTATGTAAATATAATCTCCCATATGCTATAAGATAAACCTGATTCAAAATTAAAAGTAATAAATTAATCGGGCCCCTTCTGCAAACAATCAGTTAACGGCCCGGGGCAATCAGTTTACGGCATTCGTCAACGTTCTAATTATCAACGATTACAGATGAAGCAAGATATCCATTATTTTTTCCTTCTTCCTTCTCGACACCGGTACCTTGCTTCCATCTGTCATGACGATATATCCTCCTTCATGCCTTAAAAAGCTTTTTATATATTTGACATTTACCAAATGAGACTTGTGCGGCCGGATAAAATTGTGCTGGCTCAGAAGTTCTTCATTCTCTTTCAAGGTTTTTGAAACCAATAATTTACGGCCATCCACAAAAAAGAAAAGAGTATAGTAATTGTCTGATTCACATCTTATTATATCATCAATACTGATGACATGTATCATGTCGGATGTGGATAGGACGATCTTTTGATTTGATTCGTCCTGATTCTTAATATTATCGAGCAGGACATTAATATTTTCCTTCCCCTTCCTGCTAGCTTTTCTCTTCTCCACCTTCTTCACAGCAGAGATCAGTTCCTGGGGTATGATAGGTTTCAGGAGATAATCAAGTGCGCTGTATTTAATGGCTTTGATGGCAAACTGATCAAAAGCTGTAGTAAAGATCACTTCAAAATCAATGTCCTTTATTTCTTCAAGCAAGCGGAATCCACTTCCGTCGGGCATCTGTATATCCAGGAATACAACATCCGGATGGAACTTACGGACCTGCTCAACACCAGCTCTGAACCCTTCAGCCTGGGCCACTACTTCCACTTCAGGGCAATATTTTTCCAGCATTTTGGATAGTGTGTCCCTCGACATCTTTTCGTCCTCAACAATGATAGCTCTGATCATTTATATCCTAATATATTGTATGAAAGATTAAAATTAGACTTTTTTGTCGAAAGAGGATTTATTTCAGGACAAATTCTTGAAATCTCTGTGAAATAGTGTTAAACATGATCATATTTCATGATACTGTATATGGATTTCAACCATGGTACCGGCAGCTTTGCCGGATTCATCCTTGAGATCAATAACTTTTACCGAGAAATTCTTATCACTTTGCTTATTCAGTATATCTATTCTTTCCTTCGTAATGAGCATTCCTTTTGGCTGCCTTTTAATGCCGGATTCTTCTCTGAGGCGTGAAGCTTCCTCACGGCCGATGCCGTTATCCCTGATCACACATACCAGCACATCTTTGTTTTGCCTGATTTTAATATCCAGCCGTCCATGTTTCTCCCGATGCATCAGCCCATGGATAATTGCATTTTCAACGTAGGGTTGCAGAAGCATGGGCGGAATTTCAATAAATTCCTGGTCGATCCCCATTTCGACATCAATGAAATAATCAAATTTATTATCAAAACGCAGCTTCTCCAGGTCAAGGTAAAAGGTAAGGGCCTTCAATTCATCCTTGAGGGGGACATAGGCCTGGGTAGAATTAGCCAGGATCATGCGCATCAAATGAGAAAACTTGGCCAGATAATTGACGGCTGCATCCGTTTCATTTGAAATAACCATACTCTGGATCGCATTCAGTGAATTAAAAATGAAATGTGGGTTCATTTGAAGACGAAGAGCCTTCTGTTCAAGCTCAAATACCTGTCTTTCTATATCTAACATCCTCTTATCGACCGAATGTTTCCGTTTAATGGCTAAAAAGCGGTAATATAAAAAACCCCAGAGGAGTGCAACGATCAGCACCAGAAAAGGTATGCGGAAGGCCCATGTTTCCCACCAGGGTGGGTCGATTATGACATGTATAATAATACCATCAGGATTCCAGACACCATCATTGTTTGATCCGGTGACATGAAAAATATAAGAACCGGGATTGACTTTCTTATAATCGGCATAGCGCTGAGTGGCATCCCTGGTGATCCATTCCCGGTCATAATTATCAAGTTTAAAGCGGTACCAGTTCTTGCTCGGGTTATTGAAGTCGAGTGCAGAAAATTCAAAAGAGAAAAAATTATCATCATAGCGGAGCTCAATCGTATCCCCGTTTTCAAAATCTTTCCGGACCACATCATTATATATCCGGAATGCAGTGATCACTATTTTGGGTGGAATTTTGTTTATTTTGATATCGCTGGGATGGAACATATTAAATCCATTCATTCCACCGAAGAACATCTCCCCATCGGAAGATTTATAGTATGCCCCGGCATTGAATTCATTTCCCTGCACCCCATCTTTAATATCATAATTCACAAAATCTTCGGTATTCTTATTGAATTTCGACAAGCCCCAGTTCGTGCTCAACCAGAGATTGTCTTCCCCGTCATCCAGCACAGCGTAAACAACATTATTCGACAGTCCCTGCTTCTCTGTGAAACTGGTGAATTCCCCGGTATTCAGATCAAAACGGTTCAAGCCACCACCCATGGTCCCGATCCAGTATATCCCGTTGGCATCCTCGTAGACTGAAAATATCCGGTTACTGCTGATGGTTTTCGGGTTCTCCGGGTCATTCCGGTATATTTTTACATTCTGCAAGTCAGCGCTGATCACATCCAGACCATTATTTGTTCCCAGCCACATCCGGCCAGCTTTATCTTCGTATACATCCCAAACAAAATTACTCGACAGGGAAAGCGCTGAGTTTGCAGAATTAGTGAGATGACTAAACCTTCCGCTGACAGCATCATAAATATTAACCCCCATCTGGGTTCCTACCCATAGCCTTTGCTTATCATCTTCAAAAACACAAAAAATATTATTATCACTAATGGAATATGGATCTTCAGGATCATTCACAAAAAGACGGAATGTTTTAGTTGACAAATCATATTGGTTCAAACCGGCTGATTCGGTTCCAAACCAGAAAAAACCGCGGGAATCCTTCAGGAGACATCTGACTTTATTGCTGGAGAGTGAATTCTTAATTCCGGGAATATGCTTGATCAGGCTGAATTTTCCACTTTTCTCATCCATAATATTAACACCGCCATAAGTTCCCAGCCAAATTTTGCCTTGTGGATATTCAGTAATGGAATAAACTATATTGCTGCTGATACTGTTCGGATCATCCGGGTCAGCCCGATAATTGGTAAACCTGCTTGGGCTCTGATCAGCTTTGTTGACCCCTTTGTAGGTTCCAACCCAGATAGTGCCGCTACGGTCTTCATAAATAGACCTTATATCATTATCACTTATACTTGTATTGTTTCCTGAATTAAAATAATGTATAACAGTATCTTCTTCAGGAATGTATAAATTCAACATATTTTCGGTACCTATCCAGAAATGTCTCTTCCGGTCTTCCAGCAAACAACTCACACTATTATCGGTGAGTCCGGTTTTACTATGCTTGTCGGCGTTCATCCGTGAATAATTTCCGGTAGAAGGGTCCAGGATAAATATCCCGTTCCGGGTGGCTGACCATATATATCCTGAATGATCCCTGATTAAATCCTGTATGTAATTTGAATTTGCAAATTCAACAGAATTACTTCCTGTTTCAAAATAAAAAGGAGTAAACTCATGCTGATTCCGGTCAAATTTATATAAGCCGAAGTGGGTTCCAATCCAAAGTACATTGCCCCCGCCCCCGATGGTTTTTGTTATGAAGTTTGCCTGAGAGGAGTCAGTATATTGTGAATAGAAGTAGAAGGAAGTAAAGGTGTTGTACTCCCGGCTCAATTTGTTTAGTCCGTAAGCAGTGGAAATCCATAGTTCATCCTGTTTATCAATATAAATATTATTGATGGAATTATTGCTCAGGCTGTTGGTGCTCTCCGGGTTTTGGCTGAAAGTGCTGATTTGCCAACTTAAACGGTCCATAGAATTCAGTCCGTTGTCAGTTCCAATCCAGATCCTGCCCCTCCGGTCCTCTACTATACTCTTGATGGTAGTATTACTGAGCCCGTCCTCCAGGTTATATATAGTAAAGGTATATCCGTCGTATTTATTCAGTCCATCCCAGGTACCAAACCACATAAAACCAGTTGAATCCTGGTAAATACTGTAAACCGTATTTTGTGAAAGCCCCTTGACCCTGATAATATTTTCCGTCGTAAGCCGGTCAAATTTGATATTGCCACTGGTCTGTCCGAAGGAGGATGCCGGCATTAGAAATAGTAAGGTCAGGACCTGCAGATATGAAAATATGGATCGGTTTTCAAACATAGTAGCCGCTTTGAGCCTGGGGGGATCATTTAAAAGACATCCGGCAAAATCATTTTCTTTTCGACTTGTTAAATTTTTTCGCATGCCGACTGGTCTGCCGCATCATTTTTCGAGTGGATTTAGACTGCATCTTCTCATGATTTTTTAAATCCTTTTTATAAGCCTTTTTTGCTTCCTTGTCCATTTGCTCCTGTTTCCGGTCGTAATCATTCAGGGTTTTATTTTTGGACTCTAACCTTTTATTTCTCCTATCATCCAGTTTAAAAACCCTGAGAGATCTTTTTTCCCGATGCTTTTCTTTTTTACTGTATTCAGCCTGAGCATTTCCAATACTGCTACAAGATGCAATGGGGAAAAAACCCGTGAACAGGAGCAGTACAATGAATAATTTGATAATTCCCCGCGGCATCATAAAATTATTTCTAAAATTAAATAAAATGAATACTGAATTTACAATTTGCACTTCCGGCTTTTTAATACCCCCAAATGAACAAATTTTCTTCTAATAATAATGAGCTTATATTGATCGATCAGGAAAAAAAACAAATAAGTCAAAATCCCGGATCTGAAAAAAGAAAAATAATACCTTTACCAGAACCTTATTGAAGCTTAAAGTAAATTATGAAAATCCAACGGATTCTAAATATCTCTGCCATAACATGCATATTGTTCCTGGCCATAATATCCCTAAACGGATGCAAGAAGGATAAGAACAATAACAGAGTTCCCCTCGCCATAGTCGATATCACTATTGACCCTAATTCAACCCTTTACCAGGACTTGAACGTGATAGGAGGCTGGATTTATCTGGATGAATCTGATGGGGTAAATCCTCCCAGCAGGGGAATCATAGTTTACCGCAATACAGATGAGCAATTTATGGCATTTGAAAGAACACCCCCTTATAAACCAGACAGTTGCTGTACTTCCACCAATACAAATTGTTCAAAGCTTGTTGTCGGTAACTATTATCCCTTTGTGATGGATACCTGCACAGGATCAAAATACCTTATACTTGACGGCACACCGGTCGTAAGTCCTTCATCAGTTGCGCTCGGCATGTATTATACAGATTATTACGGACAGTTTCTCAGAATCCACAACCCCTAAATCCGATCTAATACCTGTAATGATCGGCCTTGTAAGGACCGTTTACCGGTATACCGATATATTCAGCCTGTTCCTTTGTCAGTTTAGTGAGCTTAACACCTATTTGCTCAAGATGCAAACGGGCCACTTCCTCATCCAGATGCTTGGGAAGCCGGTAAACATCAATCTCATAATCGTTATTCCAAAGTTCTACCTGGGCCAGCGTTTGATTGGTAAATGAATTACTCATCACGAAAGACGGATGCCCGGTTGCACAACCCAGGTTTACTAATCTCCCTTCAGCAAGGATATATATGCATTTCCCTTCAGGAAATATATATTTATCAACCTGCGGCTTGATATTTAACCTTTTAACCTCTTTATCCACATTCAGCTTTTCAACCTGAATTTCATTATCGAAATGACCTATATTGCAAACTATGGCTTCATCTTTCATTCTCTTCATCTGTTCCAAACTAATTACATCCCGGTTGCCGGTAGCGGTAACATAGATATTCCCTCTATCGAGCGCATCCTCAAGGGTAGTAACTTCGAAGCCTTCCATAGCCGCCTGCAGGGCACATATGGGATCGATCTCGGTAACGATCACCCGGGCGCCATAAGAACGCATGGAGGTAGCACAACCTTTACCGACATCCCCGTAGCCCAGCACTACAACCACTTTTCCTGCAATCATAACATCTGTAGCTCTCTTTATTCCATCGGCCAGCGATTCCCGGCAACCATACAGATTGTCAAATTTCGATTTGGTCACCGAGTCATTCACATTGATGGCAGGTACAAGCAGTTGATCCTTTTCTTTCATCTGGTAAAGACGGTGAACACCTGTTGTTGTTTCTTCAGATACTCCTTTCCATTCCTCCACAGCCTTGTGCCATTTGAGTTTATCTTCGACATAAATCCCGCGTATTAGCTTCAGTATTGCCGCTTCATCCAGGCTTTCCGGTTCACGGTTCAGTTTTGAGGGATCATTCTCCATCTCAACACCCATATGCATCAGGAGGGTAGCATCTCCACCATCATCGACGATAAGATGCGGGCCTTTGCCATCAGGAAATGAAAGGGCCTGATTGGTACACCACCAATATTCGTCAAGGGTCTCGCCTTTCCAGGCAAACACGGGGATACCTTTAGCGGCTATGGCGGCTGCGGCATGATCTTGTGTAGAGAATATGTTACAACTGGCCCAGCGCACATCAGCACCCAGTTCTATAAGGGTTTCTATCAGCACGGCCGTTTGTATGGTCATATGGAGTGATCCTGAAATACGGGCTCCCTGAAGAGGTTTCTGATTTCCATACTTTTTCCTTAGAGACATCAATCCCGGCATCTCTTTTTCGGCAATATCAATCTCTTTTCTTCCCCAATCAGCAAGGCTCATATCTTTTACCTTACATTTCAGATCGGCATCGAACAATAATTTTTCCATTTATTAAATTTTTGAGGTCTGCAAAGGTATTAAAAAAGTGTAAAAGGAGCATATTTGACAGAAAAGCAAATTTAAAAGCTGTGCTATTTTAATTGAACTCAGGAATAATTCCACAAACATTCCTCGTACTTTTGCCAAACGATAAAGTAAATGATTAAAATTTGTTTTTCAGACAGATTTGATTTTGAACTGAAGAAAATTATTTAGCTTATTATGCCTGTTTATTTTAAAAAGAACATTGATTCCGATACTGTGCTGGCGCTCTGGCGGATCACCGAGAAAGTGGAAGACCTGCTTGGAAACTTGAATCTGCGACCTGTCGAAAGAGATTTATACAATACGTTCCGGACTGACACACGTCGTAAACAATGGCTTTCATACCGGGCCCTTCTGAAATCCTTACTGGCACCAGAGGATTTTCCCGTAGAATATAATGAATCCGGAAAACCTTACCTCGCCGGGAGTCATCTGCATATTTCTGTGACCCACACTGCTGAATTTTCAGCCGTGATCGTAAGTGGCCGCCCTGTTGGCATTGACATGGAAATGGTCAGGGATCGAATTGAAAAAGTGTATGATAAATTTATGAGTGAGGAAGAAATCCGGATGATAAAGCCTGAATTTAAACTTGAAATGATGACGCGGACATGGTGCGCGAAAGAATCCCTTTACAAGCTTTTCGGAAAGAAAGAACTGGATTTCCGGAAAAATTTAAAAGTGGACCTTTCATCCGGTTCTGAAGCGAATATTTTCAAGGGAGAGATAATCCTGGATGATTACCAAAAGAGCTTTAATATGATTAAGGAAATGGTGGGCGGCATCATGCTGGTATATACAATGGATAACTGAGTCTGAGCCGCTAATCTAATTAGTCCTGAACCCATATATTTCTTATTTTTGCAATTTAGCTTCCTATATGAGCATTTACGACAAAATCAGCAGTAAACAGGGCAAACAATTTGCGGTTCTGGTTGACCCGGATAAAAAATCAGAAAAGGATGTGGCGTTGATAGCGGAAATTTCTCAGCAAGCAGGCGTGGATTATCTCTTTGTCGGTGGCAGCTTGCTAAGCCGGGATTCCCTGGGAAGCTGTCTTCAGGTTCTCCGTGATAATTGCAATATTCCGGTAATCCTCTTCCCGGGAAGTGTGTTGCAGGTCCATGAAAATGCTGATGCCATCCTCCTCTTGTCTCTTATTTCAGGCCGGAATGCCGACTTGCTCATAGGAAAGCATGTCATTGCCGCTCCCTATTTACGGCAAAGCGGACTTGAAATTCTTCCCACCGCTTATATGCTAATTGAAAGCGGCCCTCTTACTACGGCTCAATATATCAGCCATACCCTGCCGATTCCTTTCGAAAAGGATGACATTGCAGTCTGGACAGCTGTTGCAGGTGAAATGCTGGGACTGAAACTGATTTATTTGGATGCCGGGAGCGGTGCACACAATCCGGTACCATTTTCCATGATCCGGGAAGTCAGGCAGAATATTAAAGTTCCCCTTATAGTCGGTGGAGGGATAAGGACTGCTGAAAAGGCCCTTGAAAGCTGTAAAGCAGGTGCCGACATTATTGTGGTTGGGAATGCAATCGAAAGCAAACCCGTATTTATAAGGGAAGTATCTGAAGCAGTACATTCCTTCTAATCCTTCAAAATATCACATTATGAAAAAACTAACTGCATTGATCATACTATTCCTGATCACTGTTAACGGGAATAATATATTTTCTCAAATCCCTGGAGTTATGCGGGATCGACCCTGGCTGGACCAACAACCCCATATTGTATTTGGCCATTCAGTTACCATGAACTTCGGGGAAAAATATACCGCTTTAAATTATAGCAATACAGGGGAAATTACAAGCATAGGCTACCAAAGCCTTTCTCAGACTATCGATTCATTAAAAAACCAGGCCAAACGGGATAAGTGGTCCGATAAGACATTGACCGACACTATCCAGCATTATAAAAAGGATGCCCCGGGCGGTCGCCTTTTCATTTACCTCAGCCGCTACGATCAAACCAAAGCCAATACCAAGTGGTACTTCATCATCATCCGGGATAAAAATGAAAAGACCCTACTCGAAAAAGAACTCAATTACCAGGCTCCCCAGACTCCGGAAGGTACCGGCTGGTACAATTATTATGAGTTCCTGATCGGCAAGGATGTCAAATTGCCTTTTTATGTTTACCTGAATGACAGAGATTCCGCTCATTTATCAGACTATAGATTTTTTATTAGTAATCCATAAATTTCAAAATTTAAAATGATGTTAAGACGAAATCTCCTTCTGGCCTTTGGTCTGCTTTTTATTTTTAGTTTATCGGCTCTTTCCCAGAAAATGCTGACAGTGGAAGATATATCAGGCATGAACCGCAATTTATATCCCAAATACATAAAGAACCTCAGTTGGAGAGCCAACAGCGAATTATTTACATATCAGGATAATAATGCACTTGTTCAAGGTGATGTGAATTCCCCGAAGCGGGATACTATCCTGAGAATAGGAGAACTGAGTGAAAAATTAGGCCTTAGTGAAGATAATGCCTTAAAACGTCTTCCTTACATATACTGGCTTGATTATGACCGTTTTTATTTCAATGCCGACAGCTCGGTTTATATCTATGATCTGACGACAGGGGCAGTTAAAGATACGGCCTCTGTCCCGGGAGATGCTACCAACCAGGATTTTGAGACCCATACTTTCCAGGTGGCTTATACCATTGATAACAATCTGTATATTTCCCGCATGGGAGAGCAGGTCCAGATTACGAACGATGAAGATCCAGGTATAGTAAACGGACAGACCGTGAGCCGGAATGAATTCGGGATTAAAAAAGGCACCTTCTGGTCACCCAAGGGAAAATACCTGGCATATTACCAGAAAGATGAAAGAGAGGTCACAGATTATCCCCTGGTGAATATCAATACCCGCCCGGCCTCGGTAAAAAATATAAAATATCCAATGACCGGCATGACCAGCGAGCAACTCAAATTATTCGTCTATAATCCCGAAACTAAGGAAAATCGCCCCCTGAAGATCGGAGGCATGAAAGATCAGTACCTTACCTGCGTGACCTGGGACCCAAATGAAGAATATATTTATATTGCCGTGTTGAACAGAGACCAGAACCATCTCAGCCTGAATAAATATTCAGTTTCTACCGGAGAATTTGTTAAAACTCTCTTCGAAGAGACGAGCCCCAAATACGTCGAACCTCAGCACCCACTCTTTTTCCCGGCAGGCATGAAGGACCGTTTCGTATGGTTCAGTTCCCGTGACGGATTTCAGCATTTATACCTCTATGATACCGATGGAAATCTCATCCGGCAACTCACCAGCGGAAATTATGTAGTGAAGGATATTTCCGGAAGCGACCCAAAAGGCCGGGAATTATATTTTCTTTCAACCATGGAAAGTCCTTTAAACCAGGACGTTTTTGCAGTAGAATTTAAAAGTGGCAAAATCAGGAAGATATCTCCTGAAAACGGAAGCCATTATGTCATTTTCAATGATTATGGCAAGTATTACTTTGATATTTACAGCGATACATTGACAGCCCGGGTTTACGAAATCAATAGTACAAAAGGTAAGACTGAACAGGTCTTGCAGGAAAATCAGGATCCCCTGAAAGACTATGAGACCGGAAAGACCAGCGTGATAACTTTAAAGACAGAGGAAGGTATCCCGCTATATGCCAGGATTATCACTCCTCCAAACCTGGACATAAACAAAAAATATCCGGCCATTGTATACGTTTACGGTGGCCCCCATGACCAGGAAGTGACCAACTCCTGGACAGCGGGTGCCGGTTTATTTCTGAATTACCTTGCTGAACAGGGCTATGTGGTTTTCACCCTGGATAACCGCGGTTCTGCAAACCGGGGAATGAAATTCGAACAGGCTATCTTCAGAAACCTGGGGACCCTTGAAGTTACCGACCAGATGACCGGTGTGAATTACCTTAAATCTCTTCCTTTTGTCGACCCCGACCGGATCGGGGTAAATGGTTGGAGCTACGGTGGATTCATGACTGTCACCCTGATGCTGAAACAAGCTGATGCTTTTAAAGTAGGAGTTTGCGGTGGCCCGGTTACTGATTGGAAATTCTATGAAGTAATGTATGGGGAGAGATATATGGATACTCCGGAAACCAACCCGGAGGGCTATGCCGAAGCCAGCCTGCTGAATAAAGCGGATTCACTCAAAGGTAAATTGCTCATGATCCATGGGACCTACGATCCGGTGGTTGTCTGGCAAAACACCCTGACACTTCTCCAGAAATTCATAGAAGCCAATAAACAGGTGGATTATTTTGTTTATCCGGGACATGAGCATGGAGTATCGGGAAAAGACCGGCTGAACCTGAATCAGAAAATGCTGGATTATTTCAGGGAGAATCTTTGAAAGGAATATAAGATCCAATAAAATGAAAAATATATTCAGGGCTATCTTAATTGGATTTAGCCTATTGACAGCCTGTTCCAGGCCCCAAAGTCATGACCCGCTGATGGTAATGACTGTGAACATCCGCTACAATAATCCCGATGACGGCATAAATGCCTGGCCTCATAGGGAAAATATCCTTGCGAATACTATCCTGAAATACAGCCCGGCAATCATAGGTATGCAGGAAGTCCTTTTTGGACAGCTCGAAAACCTGGATTCCCTGCTGGCAATTTATGACCATGTTGGAGTTGGACGGGAAGACGGGAAAGAAAAGGGTGAATTTGCTCCCATTTTCTTTCGTTCCGATATTTTGAAAGAATTAAGGAAAGGCACATTCTGGCTTTCCCCTACCCCTTCCGATACCGGGAGTGTAGGCTGGGACGCGGCCCTGACCCGAATAGTTACCTGGGTGAAATTCAGGAATAATCAGGATAATACAGAATTCTACTTCATCAATACCCATTTCGACCATATGGGAAAAGAAGCCAGGCTTGAAAGCGCAAAGCTGATACGAAAGTTTATTGCTGAATCAACCGAGAGTCTGCCGGTGATTTTAAGCGGCGATTTCAATTGCAGTCCTGAGGATGCCCCCTATCAATACCTGACTGAAAAGATATTTGATTATAGCACCCTTAATGATGCCTTAGTTGCCAGTCCTGAGAAGGATATTCCCCACCAGGGTACTTTCAATGGTTTCGGAACTGAAAAAGATAAGAAGAGAATTGATTTCATATTTGCGGATGATCATTGGGATGTGTTGGATTATAAGATTTTGGATGTTAAAGAAGGAGATGTCTATATTTCAGACCATTGGCCCGTCCTGGCTACTTTAAAGCTAAAAAACTGATAGGCTTCAGAATAGTCCAATCCTTAAGTTTTGAAGTATTTATGGCAATAAGAGCCTTATCCGTTCCTATATTTTTTTCATTCAACATTCATTAATCTAAAAAGAATTTTAAGAAATCTTTTTATGAAAAATATTTATAAGAAGTTAAAAGTGAAAGAATTACTACTTAACCTGACTTTCCTTTTCTTTCCACTTTTTTTGCTTGCAGGGCCCGGCGACACCACGATAGTTAAGACTTTTACCTATGATTCCATAGTAAGCCGGCGGGGAATATTCACTTTTCCTGAAAAAGGCAAACGCTACGAAAAGATCCTGATGTATTATACGCTGAAATGTGACTCTCTCACTCCTCTTGACAAATATCCTTGTGGAGAATGGGATTATACGACCTATACCAGGATATGGCATAATACAGGGAAAATGGATTCCACGCGGCTCAGCCACCCTGATTTCATTGCCGGAGGAATATCTCCCAAAGAATATTTTTATTCTTCAATTCCTACTTATTCTTATTTTGAATATTGGAAGAATGAAGATCAGCAAAAACCTGACGACTCTTATATCCTGATGGATGGAAATGATCATATCTCTGTTCCGGCTGAGGCTTTTAAGACAGTTTCGGATCAATTGACAATATCTTTTTGGTTAAAAGGGGATGTTTCAAAGCTCCCGGCCCAGTCAACTGTTTTTGAGGGGCTCGACAGCAAGGGGAAAAGGGTTATAAATCTGCATGTTCCTTATGATAACGGAATTGTTTACTGGGATGCCGGTGGTCATGGAGATGGCTTAACCGATAATATTAATGTGCCGGTTTCTCCTTCTGATTATAAGGGAAGATGGACCCATTGGACGGTCACAAAAAATAATACAGACAGTGTCCAGCGGATTTATATGAACGGGAAATTAATTAAAGAAGGTAAAGGATTATTCAGGAAGATGGATGATATCCGGACTTTTATGATAGGTTCGAACGGAAAAGCTGATGCCCGTTTTTATCCCGGTGGAATGGATGATTTTGCTGTTTGGAATAAGGCATTGGATGAGAAGGATATTGCAAGTCTGGCAAATGGCGCCGATCCTGTTTCAATAGATAAATCAAACCTTTTATTTTATTATTCTTTTAATGAAGATGATATTAAAAGTGTTTTGATAAAGGATGATAGCGGGAACGGATATGACGCTACAGCTTTCGGAATGCCCCAATTCATAGCTTTCGGAAAACTCCCCGGACATGACTTCAAACCAGGGAAAGACTTCAATCTGGCTCGTGACAGTATTGAAAATGCAAGGGTCAGTATTGTGATGTTTGCTGACAGTCTGCATCCTGAGCTTCCTACCGACACCCTCCTGGCATGGCCCGGATATAATTTTATATTCAACGGGCAGGGAATTAAAGTAGATTCCTCATTAGCGGATTCAGCCAGATCGCTGAACAGAAAAACTTATGTTTATTATACTCCTCCAACGGAAATCGTGGAACCTTTTGAAATAGCCCGTTTCATAACCCCTTACGGGAAAAGGCTGGACCTGGGCCTGCACGGCTTCACCTGGGTCTATGATGTGAGCGATTATGAACCATTGCTGCACGGGCAGGTGGATTTACAGGCAGGAAACGGGCAGGAGCTGATTGATTTGCGTTTTATTTTTATAGAAGGAATACCCCCGAGGGACGTGATAGCGGTGCATAATATCTGGCCGGAAGGTTCATATAAATATAAAGATCTGGCGGATGATAAAGTTTTGAAGGACGTAGCGGTGAATCTCAGTCCGGAAGCCTCCACTTTCATGATCCGCACCAGGATCTCCGGGCATGGGCAGGTGGGGCCTTTTGCCTGTTGCGAATGGGATCCCAAGGAGCATTTCCTGGACATTAACGGGAAGAGACGATTCGACTGGAAGGTTTGGAGGGATTGCGGAATGAACCCTGTGCATCCCCAGGGCGGCACCTGGCAGTTCGACCGGGCAGGATGGTGCCCCGGCACCTTTGTCGACACCTATGATTTTGAACTGACGCCATATGTAAAACCCGGCAATACATGCATGATCGACTACGATATCCAACCCTATAACCTGGACAACGGGGAAGAGGAAGGTAATTTCGAGATGGCCATGCAGCTCTTTGAATTTTCAGCGCCGAATTATCAAACCGATGCATCACTTGAAGACATCCTTGCCCCCAGCAGGAGGCAGGAATACAGCCGCCTGAATCCCGTCAGCCAGAGTCCGGTGATCCGTATCCGCAATACCGGGAGCGACACTCTCAGAAGCGTCAAGGTAAAATATGGTTTGGAGGGAAATGCAAAAAGCGAATGGGAATGGACCGGCAAACTGGGCTTCATGGAAAGTGCAGACTTAATTCTGCCAAAAACCTCCTGGAATGGGATGAAAGAAGGATCGGTATTTGAGGCTGCATTATCGGAACCTAACGGTAAAAAAGATGAACATCCACAAAACGATTATTTGAGTTCCCATAGCGAAGCGCCGGTAATACTTCCATCTAAATTTATCCTATACGTAAAAACCCAGGGATTCGGAAGGGCCGCCGACAATGCCTATACCATTAAAGATGCCGATGGGAAAGTTGTTTATCACAGGGATACTTTCAAAGACAGCACTGAATATTTTGACAGAATAAGGCTGAAGCCCGGCGCCTATGAGCTTGAATTCACCGACAAGGAACAGGACGGCATGATCCGCCACTGGTGGATGTATTGGGAAGACAAAAGCAAAGTCGGCGGCAATGGTGCACTCAAGATCCTGGATGCAAAGAAACAGGATCTCATGGACCTTGGCTATGACTGGGCCGAGAAAAGAGTGCTCAGGTTTTTCGTGGGTGAGCCGGAATAAGATCTTAAGTTGATTTCAGGGAAAGGCTGATATCCCACCCCGACGCAGTCGGGGGTTTCACATGTATCCAGAACCCCTGAAGATTATATCTTTGCACCAACAAAAACCAAAGCCATATGAAACGTCTCCTCCCCCTGCTGCTCCTGCTGATAGTCTCAGCATCAGCCCTCCGCTCCCAATACATCCCCGATCCGGATCCACTGGTACAGCAAAAACTCCGGCAATGGCAAGACCTTAAGTTCGGACTTCTCATGCACTGGGGGCCATACAGCCAGTGGGGTATCGTGGAGTCCTGGTCCATCTGCTCCGAAGATGAAGACTGGTGCCGCCGCGATACGGATGATTACACGGCCTATAAAAAGAAATATGAGAACCTGAAAACGACCTTCAATCCTCAAAAATTCAATCCTGAAAAATGGGCCGAAGCGGCTAAATATGCCGGGATGAAGTATGTCATTTTCACCACCAAACACCATGACGGCTTCTGCATGTTCGACACCAAATACACGGATTATAAGATCACCGACCCGGCCTGCCCCTTCAGTCAAAACCCCAGGGCAAACATCACTAAAGAAATCTTCGATGCTTTCAGACAGCAGGGATTTTGGGTCGGGCCCTATTTCTCCAAGCCCGACTGGCATTGCAAAGACTACTGGTGGCCGAATTTTGCCACTCCCGACCGGAATGTGAATTATAGCATCAAAGCTTATCCCGACAGGTGGAAAAACTATGTTAAATTCACACAAAACCAGATCGATGAATTGATGAGTGATTACGGGCCCATCGACATACTCTGGCTGGATGGTGGCTGGGTGCAGCCGCTTTCCGATCAACAAATCAAAGACTATATCAATAGCCCGGATTATAAGTTCACTCACATCCAGAGCCAGGATATCCGTATGGATGAAATTGTTGAGAAAGCCCGTCAGAAACAGCCGGGCCTTATCGTGGTCGACCGCGCGGTGGAGGGGAAAAACCAGAATTACCTAACTCCCGAAAACCAGGTCCCTGAAACCACCCTTCCCTATCCCTGGGAATCCTGTATAATTTCAGGTGGAGGCTGGGCCTGGGTGCACGATGCACAATATCGGACTGCAAATAATGTAGTTCACATGCTGGTGGATATTGTAGCCAAGGGAGGCAACCTGCTCCTGAACATAGGCCCAAGCCCCGAAGGCACCTGGGACGATGGCGCTTATAAGCTTTTGCAGGATGTAGGTGACTGGATGAAAATCAACAGCGCGGCAATCTATGAAACCAGGCCTCTTGCACCCTATAAGGAAGGAAAAGTTTGCCTTACACAGAAGAAAGACGGCAGCGTATACCTGATCTATCTTGCGGATGAAAACGAAAGCACTATACCGTCATCCATCAGCATCAGTTCAAATTGCCCCAAAGCAGGTGCCGAAATCGTCCTCCTGGGTACAGGCAGTAAATTGAAATGGAAGAAGGTTGGTGAAGGCTTTTCAGTCCTGATCCCGGATTCATTAAGAAAAAAACCTCCCTGCAAGCAGGCATGGGTTTTGAAAATTAAATAGGCGCTATTTCTAAAAAGATACCGAACTTTACACGCTCACCGGGACATGGACCGGTTTGAACATGTCAAACATTAATTAATCAAGAAGATATGTCAGTTTCCAGATTTAGCTTTTTCGCCCTTTTAATCCCATTCTTAATCTTATCAGCCTGCAACACTAAATCAAATAAGCCGGAAGTGGACCGTGGCTGCCAGGGTAAACAATTCACCTCCCCTGGAAATTTCCACGCGGCAAATAAAGGTAAATGGTGACCTCAAGAGTTTCCAATATACTGTTACACCTCATTTTATCAATAAAGGTATAGAAGGAATAACACTGAAGGTATGGTCCGACAAGCCTGCACCCCCTCCCCGCTTTACTGTTGAATGGAGTATCCCTTCAATCGATGTGAACGGACTTTGGACCAGCAATATCAGCACCGACAAAGCAACTTACTGGAGCGTGGTGAATTCCAGGATTGCCAGCCAGGTTCCGATCATGTGTTATTATAATGATCAGGGGGATAACCGCTTTACATTAGGATTGTCAGATGCTATGAATAATGTGAAGATGGAGTCCTATGTTAAAGAAGAAGATGTCCGGCTCTATTTCGACCTGACTTTCTTCGATGAGCCTGCCCCAGCTCTGAAAGAATATGAAGTTACTTTTTATATCGACACCCGGAGCGTGCCCTATTATGAATCTTTGAGAGAGGCCGGAATATGGTGGGAAACCATGGATGGATTTAGCCCGGCTCATGTTCCGGAAGCTGCCCGGCAGCCTATGTATTCCACCTGGTACAGCTTCCACCAGAATCTCGATGTACCGGCACTTTTGAAGAATTCCAGACTAAGTAAAAGCCTGGGAATGGAATCCATCATAGTAGACGATGGCTGGCAAACCATGGACAATAATCGCGGTTACCGTTATACCGGTGACT
>CAWBCI010000066.1:0-41156 GCA_963787195.1 uncultured Bacteroidales bacterium | reverse complement strand
ACTGTGGTAACTATACCTGCTGAAACTACTCCGGGAAATTATTATGTGTTTTTCTGGGCTGATGGTGACGGGAATGTAAATGAATCTGTTGAAGATAATAACTTCGCATCTGATATTATTACTGTCACCTGTTCTGTCCCTCAAATACCTGGCCCTATTTCTGGTGATTCATCTGTTTGCCAAAATACAACAAATACATATAGTATTTCAGAAGTATCAGGTGCGACTTCATATACATGGATATTGCCTACAGGTTGGACTGGTTATTCAAATACAAATACAATTAATGCTACTGCAGATTCAAGTGGCGGGCTGGTTAAAGTTAAAGCTAACAATGCTTGCGGCTACAGCCCTGAACAAACTAAAAGTGTAAGTGTCAGTACCTCATTACCAGTTAGTGTATATATTGAATCCTCAGCAAACCCTGTCTGTAATGGTACTTCGGTTACATTTACTGCCTTTCCAACTAATGGGGGCTCTTCCCCAACTTATCAATGGAAAGTAAATGGTGCAAGTGTTGGGTCCAATAATCCGATTTACTCCTATCAACCCCTTGACAACGATCTTATAACCTGCATTTTAACATCAAATTCCCCTTGTGCCTCTGGGAATCCTGCAACTTCAAATTTTATCACTATGATTTTAGAAAATGCATTACCTGAAGCCAGTTTCACATTTTCGCATGGTCAGGGTGGAGCACCATTGGAAGTTGCATTCACGGATTATTCTACAAATTCTCCCACAAACTGGATATGGGACTTTGGCGATGGTAATATAAGTAATTTACAGAATCCAACATATATTTACAGCACTCCAGGAACGTATAGCGTTTCATTAACTGTTTCCAATTCTTGCGGCCAATCAACGGAAACAATTCCAGATGCAGTGATTGTGTGGGATCCCGACCTGTTACCTCAGGCTGATTTTGTTGCAAATCCAATGTCAGGTTATAACCCTCTTACCGTAACTTTTACTGATCAATCATCTGAAAATACTGAGTATTGGAGCTGGACCTTTGGTGATGAAAAATATTCATACGATCAAAATCCGACCCACACTTATATGTATCCGGGAACCTATACTGTTCAATTACAAGCATCTAATGAATATGGAGAAGATGTAGAAATTAAAACAGACTATATAAATATTTCACTTTCTCCTAATCCTATTATGACTTTGACTCCCCAAATTATAAATCTAGGAAGTCATTATTCCAATAGCCCTGTCAGCGGAAATTTTGTCATAAAAAATATTGGTGAAACAAGTTTATCCGGGACTATTTCAACACAGGTTCCCTGGATTAATTATTTGTCTGATACATCTTTTGATCTTGAATTTGATGAAGAAATATTAATTGCATTTTCAGGTACTTATCCTGAATCTCCAACTAATTTAGGAGGTACAATTGATATTCAATCAAATGCAGGTAATTCGAGTGTGTCTATACTAGGTTATGTGTCATTATACGATTGGCAATGGGCAAATGCTGAAGGATCAAATGGAAAAACATACACGAGAGATCTGTGTTCGGATGTTGATGGCAATACTTATACTGTTGGATCATTTCAAGGTACTGCATTTTTTGGAAATTATGTGTTAACTTCTGCCAGTGACAGTATGGGCAGCATGTTCTTTGCAAAGTATGATCAATTTGGCGATTATGTCTGGATCAAACAGGTTGATAATTGTTCTGCATATTCAATTACAAAAGATGGTTCAAATAATCTTTTTATAACAGGGTTCTTTGCAGATAGCGCAAATTTTGATGGTATAGAATTATTAACTCCAGACGAATCACGTCAAATTTTTATTGCTAAATATAATTCTAATGGTAATATCCTATGGGCTAAATCATACAATTCCACATATTGGTCCCAGGCATATTCAATTGCATTAGATCCTAATGATAATATTTTTATTACTGGAAACTTCAGTCATGATATTAGCTTTAATAACATAACAATAAATGCTTTGGGAGAATCCGGTGTGGATTATTTTCTGGCAAAATTCAATTCAGATGGAGATGCTATCTGGGCAAAGAATATAATTAACAACTATTTTAACGCATATAATTTTGATAGTGATGTTAAGATTTGTACTGACAAATTTGGCAATTGTTATCATGTAGGTTCCTTTGAGAATACTGCAATTTTTTCTCCTTTGTCTTTCACTGCTTTTGGAGATATTGATATGTACTTAGTAAAGTACGATCCCAATGGAAATGTGATTTGGGGTATTAGCTCAAATGGAGGCGCACAGGGGTATGATGTAGCATCTGATTCCGAAGGGAACCTTGTTGCTGTCGGATATATAAGAGGGGGTTCTGTTAACTTTGGTGGTACATCGATAAATGCCTTAGGAAATTATATTCCATTTATTATAAAATACAATTCAAATATGAATTTGCAATGGATTAAAACAGGAAATACATCAAATTCTGCACAAGCAAATGGTGTTTGTATAGATTCAAATGATAATATTTATATAACAGGAGGATTTAATACTGACTTGAATTTCGGATCATTTCAATTAAATGGAGAAAACCCCCATGTATTTGTTGAAAAACTTAGTTCAAATGGTAATGATATGTATGCATTGCAATCAACAGGATTAACTTATGGAAGTGGCACGGCAATTTGCACCAGTTCGACAGAGGTCTGTTCAATTGCCGGCTTGTTCCGGGGAGAGATATCATTCTACAATATTGAATTATTTGGTGTTTTAGGTCCTGGTCAAGATGGTTTTATAGCTTCTATTGGACCTGAAAACACACCTAATTCAATTAAT
Organism: uncultured Bacteroidales bacterium; assembly: GCA_963787195.1. Taxonomy (GTDB): domain Bacteria; phylum Bacteroidota; class Bacteroidia; order Bacteroidales; family JAGOPY01; genus CAWBCI01. Next base: position 38,369 of record CAWBCI010000066.1, on the reverse strand, counting down.
AAAATTGAAACAAAAAAGTTTATTACAATTTACCCTAATCCAAATACAGGCAGCTTCACAGTAAATTATACTTCTAATGAGGACCTTTTAAGTTTTAGTGTTAATAATTTGTTTGGGCAAACAATCTTCAAAACTATTCTAAGAGGAGGTGTTAATAAGCATTATTTGACTCTTCCGAATATTGAAAGCGGCATGTATTTTTGGCGAATAAGCTTAAAAGATAAAGGTGATCTTTTAGAATCAGGTAAGATGATAATTATCAAATAATTCTTTTTTTATAGTGTACCCTGTAAAATCAATAGCCATTGCACTTACCTGCTTATTCATACCGTATATACGTATCATCAAACAAGAATCCATTAAAATTATCAGAAATGCATTTATTGAACCTCACCGCGTTGTCAATATGAAGGTCTTGTTGAGATGGTCTGGTTTGACGTGACAGTTTTTCATTTGTCAGAAGTTTTAAAATTAGTAAAATTTCTATCTGTTTTTAAACCACCTCATTCAGATAGTTTCACAAATTGTATATATTTTATGAAAATTGATCCTTTAAGCGACATAGTAAGTATTATTATATGTCCATTCCTGAAAGATAATTGAATACATTTGGTCAAAAAAATATGTACAGATCTTTTATTATTGCCCTGATTCTGCTTCCCTCTATCTTGTTTTCCCAAGCCCCCCTTGTCTCTGACCTCAATCACTTCCTTGACGAATGGCATGCAGCTGCGGCCCGGGCCGATATGAAAGCTTATTTTGATAAGATCGATGAACATGGCATTTACATCGGGACAGATGCAGCTGAATACTGGGATAAGGAAGCCTTCTATAATTGGTCAAAACCTTACTTTAACCGCGGCAAGGCATGGTCCTTTACTGCCTTGCAACGCAATCTTTATTTTTCCCCGGATTCCACCCTGGCCTGGTTTGACGAAAGTTTGCAGTCAACTTCAGCCATATTACGAGGGAGCGGGATTTTACAGTTGCGCAATGGGGAATGGAAGATTATGCAGTATGTACTGTCGCTGCCGGTGCCGAATGAGAAGTTCAGGGAGGTTTTGAGGGTGATGGATGAATAGCTGACTTTTTTCTCTTTTCTCGGGCTACCACTATAGTGGTAGCCCGAGAAAATAATTGATCAAAAAAATAATTGCCCTTTCTCCCTGTTAATCAAGCCATAATTCGTCTTGTTAATGTATTCCCTATATGAACTGAACCGCCAGTTCTCCGGCTTTTCAACCAAGCCTGCCTTTACCGGATTGGCATGAATATATTTAAAGCACCTTGTTGGATAATCAAACCCATCCGCTTCATTGATCATCATGGTTGCACCGAAATACCTGTACCATAATTTCGGCGGCTTGTCCAGACCTGTCAGACATATTGCTTTAGTGTGTTTTTGGAACAATGAACCTGTCCTTACTTCTTGCTTATTTATTGCTCGAGTATAAGTGCATAACAGGCGTCCAATCGAATCATTTAATAATTTGTTATCAACTTCCAAGACATTAATTTCCATCATCAAGTGAAAATGATTGGGCATCAGGCACCAGGCAATAATATCCCCATAAGGCAGCAAATAATTCTTCATCTTATCAATAAACAAATAATAATTACTTACTGAAAAAAAGATCTTTTCTTTATTATTTCCTCTGTTAAAGATGTGGTAACGATGTGTTGTTTTGAATTCCATAACTAAAGATTTAAGGTTAATAGACTATTAAAAATTGTTTATCCATTTGATGAAGGATTATACCTGTTGATACTGCATTTTTTTATTCTTGGGCTAAAAACTCGGGCTACCACTATAGTGGTAGCCCGAGTTTTTAGGCCGAGAAACAGGTTGCTCGAACCAATTTTTAGCAATTCTAAACTCCCGTTTCCATAACTTTGCCCCCCAAAGAAAAACCCAACTCCATGCACTACCTCGTTGGCATCGACGATACCGATAACCTCCAAAGCCGCGGAACCGGTTTCCATGCCCGTCAACTGGCCAAAAGAATTGAAGAAAGCCTTGCCGGAAAAATAGAAGGTATTACCCGCCACCAACTCCTTGTAGACCCGAGAATTCCGTATACTTCACACAATAGTTCTGCCTGCCTGGATGTTGTAAGTGATGATCTTCCCCAACTTGCAAAAATCTGCCGGGAATTTCTTCTGGAAATAGCCCCCGAGGGATGTGATATAGGTTTGTGTATTGTCCAAAAAGATATCGTTCCCGCTGAAATAGTAGAATGGGGATTAAAAGCTAAAAAAGAAGTACTGAACCAAAATGGAGCCAGGGAACTGGCCGGAAAATATAGTATCCTCCTGGAAGGTCTTACCGGAACAAGAGATGGAATTGTAGGGGCCCTGGCAGCCGTTGGACTTAGGAAATCCGGGAATGACGGCAGATTTATCTGGCTGAAAGGGAAAAAAGAACTGAGGGACCTTCTTCCGGGAATCCAATCAAAAGAAGAACTTCAGGAAGAATTTAATTTTGAATCAATAGAAAGCCCGGAAGGTAATCAGGTTAAGAAGAATCAACTAATTTTGCTGAATGACTGGGTGAGGCCGGTGCTGAAAAACGGCAAAGCCACCCTGCTTGTTGAACCCGCAATAAATGAACGCTATGAATGGAAAAGTGCAACAAAAGACTATATCAGGGCTAATTCATAATCCTGCCCTGGGCCGGCTGCTGGAAATGGTCCTCCTCCTGGGAGCCGGCATGCTTGCAGTGACCCTGCATGCCAGACTGAGAACTCCGTTCAATATGCCGGGGCACCATGGCCTGGAATTTATGGCCATACTCGTCATGGCAAGGTCATTTACTAATGTTCGTTGGGCCGGCTCGGTTTCATCTCTCGGAATAGGCATCCTCTTGCTATTTCCCATACTTGGCTTCAATGACCCTTTCATGGGACTCAATTATATGCTTCCAGGATTTTTACTTGACCTTGTATATAATCTTCCCGGAAAAAATAAATTCAGATCCTTACTCATAATAACCGGCTGCGGATTTGCATATGCAATGATCCCACTGAGCCGGCTGGTCCTGCATCTTTTCACTGGATATCCTTATCAGAACATTATTAAACACGGGCCACTGCTTCCGATTTCCAGTTTTTTCTTCTTCGGGATCCTGGGTGGAATTACCGGTCTTGGCCTTTCCCAGCTTTTCAAACTTAAAAATTAAAAAATAAATCTCGCATAGCAATGAAGTTTTGTATTATCCGATATGTCAGTGTAAACATAACGAAAACCAGGCCAATCAGCCTAAAAGTATTGCTAGCATTAATGTTCCTGAGCCTAATAATTTATTCATGTAAAAATGAAAAAGAAGAATTTGCCAGGCCGTCTATCAGTATAGTAAATGAAGCCGGATTTATATATTCTGACAGCACATTTTCAGCCGGGGCGCAAATGCCATTTAAAATCCGAGCTAAAGGAGATGGATTGAACCTTACCAACTTCATCATTAAGGTGATGACCGACACGATGAGGACATATATTGATACCGGTTTTAACAGCCTGGATTTTAGCTGGGAGGGAAAATTTGCCAAGACATTTAGCCCTATAGAAAACTGGCACTTTATCATACGTGACCGATACGGCAACAGCGATGAGCAATCGCTCCAAATTTTTCTCGACACTGCACAGAACTTTAAAGTTCTGGAAAATTATAGCTTAAGCCTGGGAGCACAAGCTAATACTTCAGAAGGGAGCTTTTTCAGTTTCAATACTGGAAATAATTATACCCTTGCAGAATGTGTTCATGATGCTCAGGTCCAGTCAGTAATTGACCTGTTGTACTATTACGGCCCGGACAATGCTACCATAGCATCTCCGGGGGCAAATGTCGAAAGCGGAATTTTTGAAGGGGATCTCCTGGATTGGACAGTAAGGAATACCAGTCGCTTTTTAAGCACCACCTTGCTCCCGGAAGATTTCATGAAAGCTACCAATGACAGCATTCTGATAGTCTTATGGGACGAGGGTGAAGCTAAACGCAAAGCAAAAAATCTTTCAAACGGGAGCATATATATATTTAAAACTCATGAAGACAGGCTTGGTCTCTTCCTCGTAAATACAATGGATGCTGGTAATCAAGGCAGCATAGAATTTGATGTTAAAATACAGACAGCCCAATGAAAAAATTCATACTCATCATTCTGATCTTTGCAGCGTTCAGGGCTAACGGACAAATTAAAATCACAGGCCAGGTACGTGACAGTATAAGTGGGGATGCATTGCAGCAAGCCAGTATATATCTGAAGGGGATGCCTTATGGAACCATCACCGATCAGAACGGAAACTTCTTACTTGAGGTTCCTGCTGACAGCAATATTATTTTGGATATCTCTTTTATGGGATTCAAAAACAAATCAATAGAGCCTGAAATTCCCGAAAACAAGAATATACATTTAAATATTTTACTGTCCCCGCTCGTATATGATCTGGATCAAACTATAGTGACTGTAAACCGCTATAAGCAGAATATCAATGAAATACCTGGGACAGTTAATGTTGTCGATCCAAAAATGATAAAGTCCCTGCCGGCAAATAATCCTGATGACTACCTTCGGTCTTTACCGAATATTTACATAAACCGGACCTGGGGCATCTTTACCAAAAGTGCCGGAATCACTATGCATGGCCTGAGCGGAACTACCCGCACCCTGGTCCTGCTCGACGGGGTTCCCCTGAATAAATCCGCAGGTGGTTCCCTAAGCTGGGATATAATTAAACCGGATGATATTGATCATATTGAAGTTGTCAAAGGAGCAAGCTCCGCACTTTATGGCAACAATGCCATGGCCGGGGTCATCAATTTCATCACCCGGAAACCTGTAAAACCCCTTGAGGGCAGAATAAAACTATCAGCGGGGACCTATAATACATTCGGAGGCGATTTTGAATTTGGAAGCGCCCGCAAACTCAGCAGGAACCGGGAATTCAGTGTGAATATATTCGGACATAAGCGGACTGGCGACGGATATGTGGTCGAACCTCCGGAAACCCGGACAGCCTATGATTCCAAAGTCTGGCTGAAAGAATGGAACCTGGGAGCGGGAATCAGTTATCTGACTGCAAAACAACAGAAATTAGAAGTCAAATATATTTATCATGACGAATGGCATGGAGCAGGGACCAAAGTTTACGAACGTGACGGGTCCTTTGACCGATACAGAAATCATTACCTGCATTTGAATTTCTCAGGAAAGCTCGGTAAATATAATTATCAATCAAAGCTGTTTTACCAGAGGGAAAATTATGATCGCCTGAATGAAAATATCAATACCAGCGGGCAATACAAACTATATGATACCTATTCAAATTCATCTGATGCCGGATTATGGCTGTCATTTGACCGTCAGATTCTGTGGAATAGCCATCTTATATTCGGGACCGACCTGAAATTCGGGAACCTGGATGGAAAGGATGTTTACCGAACCTCTACTGATATTCAGAAATATGGAGGAGAGCTTTATTTTGCCGGTTTTTTTGTTCAGGATGAAATCCCGCTGATTGGGCAAAAGTTGTCGCTGACTGCCGGTTTGAGGTTCGATATTGCAAGTTATGAAAATGGATTTCTAAGCGTGATCGATCCTACCAGTAATACGGGATTTAAAGGGGATTATAATACTTCTTATCCCTCCGGAAACTGGAACCAGATCAGCCCTAAATTATCTCTTAGATACATCCCCTCAAATAGTATGGCTTTTTACATTTCATATTCGAAAGGCTTTATGCCCCCAAAAATTGATGATCTGTGCAGAAGCGGGAAGATCACCAAAGGCTTCAAACTTGCAAATCCATCCCTTAAACCTGAAAAGGCGGATAATTTCGAAGCCGGAGGAAATGCCTATTTAGGCAATAAATGGGAAATGAGCGCCGCGATTTACCTGACTATGGGAAGAGATTTTCAGTATTTCGTGGGGACGGGTGATTCTGTGGATACCGGCGGAAATCAGCTTAAACCCGTATTAAAGAGGCAAAATATAAGTGAGGTAGAAATCATTGGAGGAGAATTTTCATTGAAATATCATCCGGGAAAAAACCTGGCCATCTTCGCAAATTATTCTTATAACCATGGCACTATAATTAATTATAAGATTAATCCGGAACTGAATAAGGACCTGACAGGAAATTCCCTGATCGAATTACCGGACCAATTGGCTTCAGGGGGTATATATTGGGAGAATAAGATAGTGAATGCCAGCATACTTGTCACTTATGTCGGGTCCAACTGGTACGATGATGAAAACACCACCCTCATCCAGGCTTTCACAACAATTGATATTAAAATTTACCGGACTTTCTTTAAAAAATTTGGAATATCATTAAGTGTTGAAAACCTTTTGGATGAGCAATATATAGACCGGAAAGGAAGAGTAGGTCCGGGACGTTTTATTATGGCAGAATTAAGTTATAAAATATGATGTTTAATTTTTAAAATTTTAATTATGAAGAAGATTTTTACCTTTTTACTTTTATTTTCAGTGGTTTACGCATTTCCGCAAACCCTGATCGTTGACTGGAATTTTCCCAATGCATCAGCTGATTTGATTGCTGATGGCGGGATTGCTGAAAATCTGGACAAAGAAATCAGCACTGAAGGCGGCACCAGTGCCATCGAAATGAAAAATGGCTTTGAAGACAAGGCGGCACAGGCTAGCGGGTGGGAAAACGGAAGCGATCTGAAATGCTGGGTGGTCGATTTTACCACCAAAGGCTATAATCAATTAAACCTCAGTTCCAAACAAAGTTCAGGTGGAACAGACCCGGGCCCAAAGGACTGGAAAGTACAGTATCGAATCGGCATTGACGGAAGCTGGACTGATGTGCCCAATTCACAAATTACTGTTGCAAATGACTGGACTACAGGGCTTATTGATAGCCTCCCACTCCCCCTGGAATGCAATGATCAGGACCTTATCTCACTTAGATGGATCATGACCACTAATGATAATTCAGCCGGGGGAATTGTTGAAGCTATTGGAAAATCCAAGATAGATAACATAGTTGTAATGGGAACAGCATTCAATGCTATTGCTGAAAATCAGCCTGACTTCCTGAAATTTTACCCGAATCCAGCAAGTGGACACATCAACTTCAATCCGGGAATGCAGGATTTAGAAGTCAGTATTTACAATGTATCCGGTCAACAGTTAATAAATGAAGCTTTAAGCAGTAGATTTTCCGGAAGCATTGATATTTCAGGTCTTAAACCCGGACTTTACTTAGTGAAGATCCAAACCCGGGATTATAGTAAAAATATTACCCGCAAACTTATCGTCCAATAGTCTTCTTAAAGAAAAAATATTCTGCTCAAGAATGAAATCAAAAGCCGCTGTTCCCGGTAACTTTTGGCATAACTCAAAAGTACGCCAAATAGCGGCTTACTTTTTTATCTTATAAAAGATTATAATTAAACCTTGTTTAAGATTTAAAGGCAGCTTTTCAACAAATCATGTGATTTTATTAACAAGGCTTGCCTTATGTTGTTAAATATTACGATATTAGTTGTGAATGTTGATGAATGAATGATTGAACAAAACGCTCAATTTCTAAAATTTACTTCCTTTTCTCCCCCGAAACGTTTATTTGGCACTTGTGTAGTTATGCAAAAAAGGGATGGATTCACATTCCTTATTTTAAACATCATCCAACAAACCCTGTCCTACCTCATGCACACTCCCGAATTGCAGACCCGCAATTCGGGAGTGTGCTATTATATATAAAAAATTTTCTTAAATTAGAAAAAAGTTTAACTACAAATTCTAACTATATGATCTGGAATAATAAAGAGAAATTTTTTGTTCCTGTATTGATAATTGCACTTGGCCTAACTTCCTGTTCCAATAATCAGGGGAAACTGATTGATCAGGAAAAGGATCAGTATTTGAAGAAGGGAACAGAAATAACAAGTAAAGCAGCCAGCACTTTATCCACTCAACTAAAGGGAGCCATGGCTGAAGGAGGTATTGAAAATGCCATACAGTATTGCAATCTGATGGCGAATCCTTTGGTAGATTCATTGAAGACATTATACAAGGCTGAAATTCGTCGTACGACTTTACAGGCCCGGAATTCGGGAAACCTACCGGCAATTAATGAAAAGAAAATGCTTCTGGCTTACCAGAATGATCATGAATTAAAACAAGAACTGATAGCCCGGATTGAAATGCTGGAGGACGGAAGTATAGCCTATTATGCCCCGATCATGGTAAACAGCCCTCTTTGTCTGAATTGCCACGGGGAGCCGGGAAAAACGATGACATACGAGAATAATGAACTGATTAAATCACTTTATCCGGATGACGAAGCAATTGGCTACCATGAAGGTGACTTCAGAGGCATCTGGTCGATCACCTTCAGGTAATGAGTATGAATAATTGTATGTAGTTTGTTAATTGATAATTTAAGGTTGAAATGATGAAAATGCCTGAAGAAATAAATGTAATTCATAATATGGCCGCTGACAGGTTTGAAGTGGATCTTGATGGTAAATTGGCTTTAATTGACTATCTCCTGGTCGGAGATCATATAGCTTTCCTTCATACTGAAGTACCTGAAGAATATTCCGGACAGGGAATAGCGGGAAGAATGGCAAAAACAGCCCTGGAATATGCAAAGGACAAGCATCTTCGCGTGTCTTCACTCTGTTCATATATGGATGTTTATATTGCAAGGCATCCCGCTTATCAAAATCTATTGAACAAGTAACAGACACCTACCTGGTTTAATAAAAGCTTCCGGCGCAATTTGATCCCTGCAATTTTTTATCTTTATCAGAAATAAAATCCAATGAAGTCCGGAAAATACTGGATAATTTTATTTTCTTCATTACTCCTTCTGGCTTTTGTCCTGTTGTTTTTAAAATATAGCCGGCTAGGCGAACATATTTTCTATTCTCAAGCCACATTCGCAGGTAGTGAGAAGTGTTTAAAATGTCATGAAAAGGAATACCGGAAGTGGAAAATGTCACCGCATTATCATCAGACTGAAGCTGAAAAATTAAAAGGACGGGGCCCAACATTAGTCCGGATAAACAAGCCTGAAGCCCCTGCTTGTGAAAGTTGCCATGGGCCGGCTTCCAGACATATAGAATGGGCATTGGATGAAGACCAGCAGAATAATCCTCATTTGAAAGGTGAACTGATGGGTTTCGGAGTGAAGCTCTCCGCATTCAATACAAGCTGGACAATGGATAGCCTTCAAGGAAGTGTATATGCAGAAAAAAAATACTTCCCGGAATTTGCCTCTGGTCTCTGCGGACGCTGTCATTCCAATTGGCTAAGGATCGCTGAAAACAGCTGATTTTTCAAGATCTCTTCTGTCAGCTTACATTCCCCGTTTAGGAGAAAAAAATAAATATTCCGAATACAATTTATTCCTTGAAAGCAAAATGTACCAGGCAGGGGTGAATTGCAATTCCTGCCATGATCCGCACAGCACTTTCAGCGGAAATATTCCGGATGAAAGCTGCCTGAAATGCCATCTGGAAAAAAAATATAAATCCCGATCACATCACCATCATGATCCGGAAGCTAAAGGGGGAAGCTGTATTGCCTGCCATATGCCTTTGATAGACAAATCTGAAGAAATGAGCCATTTGCTTGATCATTCCTTTAACATGCCCCGTCCGGGTATGACCATGAGGACCGGACTGCCCAATGCCTGCAATGATTGTCATACCGATAAATCAGTTGAATGGGCAATCCAGGCCAGCAATAAATTTTTCGGAGAAAATTATAATGATACTATTATCCCCAGGGAAATCTTTTTCAGTGCAACTCAGAGTATTCCCGGTGCGGGACACAAGCTGGCAGAAATTGCCATAGATGATTCCATCCCCTCTATAATCCGGGCAGAAGCACTTTTCTATCTTAAGAATTACCATATTGATAATGAAACCGATCCATCTGAACATTTATTGGAAGATTCCCATCCCTTGATCCGTTTTGGTGCATTAGAAGCTATCTCTGCCCGAAAATTAATGGAACGCTACCATTTGTTATATCCCTTACTGTTTGATTCGCTAGATGGAATCAGGTTTGCAGCTGAAAGGGCCTTGTCGGACCTGAACCTTGATCAGGTAAACAAAATTCATAAGCTGGATTTCAGTAAGGCTATGTATGAATATGTGCATACCTTGAGTCTGATCTCAGATTTACCCGAAACTTCCATTGAAATCGGGAAATATCATATTGCCAACGATAATTATGACATGGCTGACAGCGCCTTTCATATGGCCCTGCGTATTGATTCCCTCTATTTCCCGGCCTATGAGGCACTGGCAAGGATTTACCAACTGGAAGATGACATCCCACAGGCAAAGGAAATGTTTGAAAAAGCACTCTCAAAATATCCATCATCCGCTCAACTCCATCATTATTACGCTGAATTCATGGCAGGCCAGGGGCAGATTGGGGAAGCTATCGTGGAATTCAAAACTGCCTGCATATATGATCCGGGAAATTCAGTATTTGCCTACGATCTCGCCGGAGCCCTGAATGATGCGAAGAAAGACACAATGGCTCTTGAAGTACTCAGGAATGCGGCCAAAAAATTCCCTCATGATTTCAGGATACAAATAGCTTTGGCCGATCAGTTTCAAGCCGCAGGCAGAATAAAGGATGCGGATGAATTAAGAGGAAAACTGCAAAAGATGATCCCCTGGAATTCATGGATCAGTCAGACTGCCAATGAAAATTGATCATTACTTTGTATGATCTAAAAAGGATTTAAGCTTTTCAGTGTTTGATTAGCTTTTTGTTTTCGACGACTCCCCGTGCATTCCTGAAGACTATCATATAAATTCCCGGATTCAGATCACTGATATCAATCCTTCCGGCCATTTCCTCAGGACTGCGGATTTCCAGGACTGTTTTCCCCATCAGATCGATTATGGATGCATTTTCTATACTCCTGGGAGTGTCGATGCGGATATAAGTCCTTGCCGGATTTGGATAAATCTTCACAGATCTGATTGATGCAAGTTCATTTTCACCGGATGTCCAGTTTTCAAATCCCCCGTTTGCCAGGATATTATTTCCTCCCTGAAGATCAAAAGATGCATTATCTATCCAGGCATAAGCCGTATCTATAAAATGCTCCTGATTAGGCTGACTGTAGAATTTGATCATCACATAGCCCCTGGCAGCAGTTACCGGAACAGTCCCGCTCCAGGCTATGGTTTGCCATACTGAACTATCCGTAGTACTCACCGGATCATGGTCAAAAACATTATTTCCCAAATCATCATAAAAATCAGCATAAATCTTCAACTGACCCAGGGTATCATTATCAAAAACATCAATGGAAAAATTATATGTCATTCCCGGATTTACATTAAATTCCTCTGAAATGAGATAAGGCACATAACGAGAATCAAGCTGCATTTTGCATGATCGGCTCCCTTCAGTAAGGAAATCCGGATCAGGAGAAAGATGTATATCCAGTCCGGGATGAATTTCATCCAGGTACCAGTTAAAAGGCGTCTGGCTGAATAATAAAAGCGGTACGAAAATAAGGAAGAGTAGATATGCTCTTTTCATAATCAGGAATTTTAATTACTGCAGGCAATTTAATAATTTAAAATTAGCAAAAATCATACCTTGTTCAAGCCGGAAAATGAAAATGTGTACCTTTATTCTGCAATAATTCACGCTATCATGTCGCTCACATCTTTCATCACCGGTATTATCACATGGCTCGCTTGCTGTCTATTGCTTGGCTATATGGGTCAGAACCGTAAATCAGGTTATTTAAGATCCTTCTTATTGCCCGTCTTCATCGGATTAATACTCTATGCTATATTATGGGTCATTGATCTGAAATCCTGGCTTTTATCATACGACATATTGCACTCTGACTCATACCGTTTCCTGATTTCATTTGTTCTCAGCCTGCTTGTGGGTTATGCCCTGGTTAAACTTTCCCCGAAGACCGATAGTTGAATTTCTTCCAAAAACAAGCTTTACCTGAAATCGGGAAGGAGCAAATTGCTTACGCCGAATTCACTATCTTAGCAAAAAAATACTGAATATGCTCATCATTGGTATTGCAGGAGGTTCCGGTTCCGGAAAAACCACGGTTGTAAACAAAATCATTGCTGCCTTGCCCGAAAACTCAGTTTCGGTAATTCCCCAGGATGCCTATTACTGGGATAACGGTCATCTTCCCAAAGAAGAAAAGAGAAAGATTAATTTCGACCATCCTTCGTCCATTGAGTGGGAGTTACTGATCCGTCACCTTGACCAGCTTATAGGCGGGTATTCTATTAAAATGCCCATCTATTCTTATGTGAGTTGCGCCAGGTCGAAAGAAACTGTTATAATCAAACCCAAGGATGTTATCATCGTTGAAGGAATACTGATCCTTACCAATGACGAATTACGGGAACGATTTAATGTCAAAGTATTTGTGGATGCCGATGCGGATGACCGCCTGATGCGGATTATTCAGCGCGATATACTCGAAAGGGGGCGTTCGGTGGAAATGGTACTGCGGCATTATGAAAGTTTTGTAAAGCCCATGCACCTTCAATTTATTGAACCTTCGAAAAGATATGCTGATTTGATCATACCTCAGGGAGGTGAAAATCTTGTAGCCATTGACCTGCTGAGTTCACGTATACAGGTGAAACTGAACGGTGAAGCCTGAAGAATTATCTTTTAATCTTCCTTCAAAATAAAAATTCTGAAAAATTATAAATACTGAATAAAAGAATTCTTTTTCCCTTTAATAATTCAAAACAAAGCCAGCATTTTCTTTGTTAATTATATAGATTATCCATTAGTATGATTTTAGTAAATTTGATAAAGCTCTCATTAATTAATCTTAATTAATAAATAATATGGTTACGGAAAAAGTTGATAAAGCTCTGAATGAGCAAATCCTGAAGGAAGAATATTCTTCCCGCCTTTATCTGTCTATGGCTTCATGGTGCCATAAAAACGGATACCAGGGCGCTGCAGCATTTTTATACAAACATTCTGATGAAGAACGGATGCATATGTTGAAGCTTGTTCATTACCTGAACGACAGGAATGGTTATGCCGTACTTCAGGATGTAAAGCACCCTCCTTTCCAGTTTACTTCTCTCCTGAACTCCTTTCAGGAAGTACTTAAACACGAACAGTTTATCACAGCATCCATCAATGAATTATATGATGTTTGCGTGCAGGAAAAGGATTATACTACTGCCAACTTTCTTCAATGGTATATCAATGAACAAATCGAAGAAGAAAATACAGTGAATACTATCCTGGATAAAATGGAATTGGCCGGGAATGAAAAATCAGGCTTGTTTCATATCGACAAGGAACTGAACGCGATGGCTACGGCTAAATCTGCCGGAGCAGCTATTGAATAAACAGGATTTTCAGATATTTAAAATGGAATGTTGAGGCCGGGATATTAATCTTATTTGTGGCTTTCTTCCTCTTTCATACGATCTTCAATGGCTTTTACAAGTTCATCATACCATTCCTTGCCGTATTTTCTGCTGAGGGAGGACTTCAGGAAAACATAAAGGGGGACGCCAATTTTTTTTCCGTTTTTTAGCGCCGGTTTGCAGATTTGCCATTTATCGTAATTAACGGCTTCCATCTTGTTAAAACGGGTGATGCGAACCGGGTAAAGATGGCAGGAAACAGGTTTCTGAAAAGGAATTTTTCCATCTTCATATGCTTTTTCTATTGCGCAGTAAGCAATTCCATTGTGAAAATTTGTAAAAGCACATTCCCCGCCATTTACCAGTGGAGTTACAAAATCCCCCTTCATGTCATAATCAAAGACACCCAATTCCTGAACGCTTTTTATTCCCCTTTCGGTCATATATGGCCGGATCTTATCCAGATAATCCTCTAAGACAGAAATTTCTGATTCTTCCAAAGGAGCGCCGGCATCTCCGGCTACACAACAAGCCCCAAGACATCGTTTTACATTGCACACAAACTGCACCTGCCAAAGTTCATCGGATACGATGGTATTGTCGATTACAATCATCTTATTAGTTTAATATCATGCATCAGAGTTGAATAAGAATGCCGGATATCCTATTTTGGAATTTAACCTTTGAGGGCTTCAGCGCCACTTACGATCTCGAGCAACTCTTTGGTGATAGTGGCCTGACGGGCTTTGTTGTACATCAGGCGGAGGTCTTTCAGTATCTCCTGCGCATTATCGGTAGCCTGGTGCATTGCAGTCATCCTGGCTCCCTGTTCAGATGCATAAGAATCGATCAGGGCCTTATAAAGCTGTATTTTTAATGACTTCGGAATCAATTCCCTGACCAGCTCTTCTTTGGAAGGTTCGAAAAGATAATAGATCGGGGTTTCTTTGTGATTCCCTTCAATTTTATCCACAGGCCGGACCGGGAGAAATTGTTCAATAACGAGCTCCTGAGTAGCTGCATTTTTGAACTGATTGTATACGATCTCAATCCTGTCATACTTTTTGAAGGCAAATTCACGCATCAGTTCCAGCCCAATTTCCACTACATTATCAAAAGTCAGATGGTCAAAAATATCATTATTGACCTTACTCACATTATATTTTTGCTTTTTAAAGAAGTCAGCACCTTTCTTGCCAATACAAAACAGATCAACCTTATCATCCTGATTCAATTCGCTGTATTCCTTTTCAACATGTATTCTGACGGCCTTGATAACATTGCTGTTAAAAGGCCCGCAGAGGCCACGGTTGGAAGTGACCACCAGTATTAAAACCCTTTGAATGGGACGTACTTCCGAATAAACAGCTTCATCTGTATTTTCCAGATTTTCACTGAGATGCCCCAGGATTTCCTGCAATTTGGAAGCATAAGGCCTGAGCGCTACAATTGCATTCTGGGCACGTCGCAATTTGGACGCAGCAACCAGCTTCATCGCGCTGGTAATCTGTTGCGTAGATTTGATGGATTCAATCCGGGTTCTTACTTCCTTTAAATTAGCCAAAGTCCTATAATATTATCGGATTAATTTTCGTATTTATGGGCAATATCCTTTGCTGCGACTTCCAGAATTTTGATGACCTCATCCGTAAGTTTACCTTCTCTAAGTTCTTTCAGTGCAGGAGCATGTTTTTCTTCAAGAAAATGCAGGAATTCTATTTCAAAATCCTTCACACTCTTAACCGGAACATTTTTAAGAAGGCTTTTTGTGCCGGCAAAAATGATAGCGATCTGTTTTTCCACAGCCATAGTTTCATGAAGGTCCTGTTTCAGGATCTCAACATTCCTCCGGCCCTTTTCGATTACAGCTTTGGTCCCGGCATCCATATCGGATCCGAATTTGGAGAAGGCTTCCAGTTCCCTGAACTGAGCCTGATCGAGTTTCAATGTACCTGCAACCTTCTTCATCGACTTGATCTGTGCTGAACCACCAACGCGTGAAACCGAAACTCCCACATTGATAGCTGGCCGGATACCGGAATTGAAAAGGTTAGTTTCAAGGAAAATCTGTCCATCAGTGATAGAGATAACATTGGTAGGTATATAGGCTGAAACGTCGCCTGCCTGAGTTTCAATGATAGGAAGCGCGGTTAGCGATCCTCCTCCCTTAACCATCTCTTTAATAGAATCCGGAAGATCGTTCATTTTACTGGCAACTTCATCAGCTGAAATAATACGGGCAGCCCTTTCCAGGAGACGTGAGTGAAGGTAAAAAATATCCCCTGGATAAGCTTCACGGCCGGGAGGTCTTCTCAGCAAGAGAGAGACTTCGCGATAAGCCACTGCCTGTTTCGAAAGGTCATCGTAAACTACCAAAGCTGAACGTCCGGTATCCCGGAAAAATTCACCGATAGTTGCCCCGGCGAAAGGAGCGTAAAACTGCATAGCAGCCGGTTCGGAGGCCGTGGCCGAAATGATAATCGTATAGGGAGTAGCTCCGTGGTCCTCCAAAGTCTTAACAATGTTGGCCACAGAGGAACCTTTCTGTCCGATCGCAACATAGATGCAATAGACCGGTTCGCCTTTGTCATAAAATTCCTTCTGGTTGATTATAGTATCAATAGCTATAGAGGATTTCCCGGTTTGGCGGTCCCCAATGATCAGCTCGCGTTGTCCGCGTCCGATCGGGATCATGGCATCGATAGCCTTGATACCGGTTTGTAAGGGTTGATTCACCGGTTGCCGGTATATAACACCGGGGGCTTTTCTCTCCAGAGGAAGCGAGTAACGCTTGCCTTTGATCTCTCCTTTACCGTCAATCGGTTCCCCAAGAGTATTGATGACCCTTCCTAGCATACCTTCTCCAACATCAATGGAAGCAATGCGACGGGTCCTTTTAACCTTGTCGCCTTCATTAGCCAATTGGGCTTCCCCGAGAAGAACTACTCCAACATTATCGACTTCAAGGTTCAGGACTATACCTTTCATCCCTGATTTCTCAAATTCAACCAATTCACCTGCCTGGGCATTGGTCAGTCCATAAACACGGGCGATGCCGTCACCGACTTCAAGGACGGTACCTATTTCTTCAAGTTCCTTTTCATCTCTGAATCCGGCCAATTGCTGGCGCAAGATCGCGGATACCTCGGCGGGTTTAATATCTGCCATATCTTTATCGTTTAATTAGATTCCTCGTTTATACAAATTCTTTTCAAATTCTGCTTTCAGCCGGCTGATCTCACGGGACAAACTGGCATCATACTGCATATCATCGAAACTCAGTAAAAATCCACCAATCAGGCTTTCATCCAGTTCTTCAATAAGTTCTATATTCCCTTTGGTATATTTTTCCATAATCTGAATGATCTTGTTCCTCATTTCCTCACTCAATGGAACAGCAGTTTTAACGTAAGTAGTGGTAATATCGTGATATTCTTTATATTTCAGGATAAACTGACGGGCAATTTCAGAAAGATAATTTTCCCTTTTATTCCGGGTGATTAACTGCATAAATTTAAAGGTCAGCTCCTGCATCTCCTTCCGGAATAAAATTTCCAGGATGGACAATTTTTTATCTGGCCGAATGACAGGACTCTTCAGCATCCGGTCAAAGTCCTTATTTGATTTGCAGACCCCCAGCAACTTTTCCATATCCTGCATCACCGGCTCAAGGACTTTCATTTCGAGCGAGAGGTCGAACAGTGATTTGGCATACCTGGATGCAAGCAGGGTTTCGCGCATAAGTGAAAATTTAATTGAAATTAATATCCTTAATAAGTTTACCGATCAGTTCTTCATGTTTCTTCCCTTGAGCCAACTCCACTTTCAGGATTTTTTCAGCGATTTCGATGGAAAGGCTGGCCATTTGGTTTTTCAGATCCGTGATTGCTGCCATTTTTTCATTTTCTATACGTTCTTTGGCACTATCAACAACCCGCTGGGCCTCCTCATTGGCTTTTATACGTGCTTCATCGATCATTTTTTCCCGGATTTTTCGGGCTTCGGCCAGTATGGAATCTCTCTCTTCCTTGGCCTGCTTCAGGAGCTTCTCATTGCTAAACACCAACTGTTTCATCTCTTCTTTAGCTCTGTCAGCCGCATGCAATGCCTGGTCAATTGAATCTTCCCTTTCCTTCAACATCTTCAAAATAGGTTTCCATGCATACCTGGCAAGTATCCATAAGAGGAAAGCAAATGAAATGGTCATCCAGATGATGAGGCCCAATCCCGGTTTAATCAGTTCCATTTTAGTGTTTTTTTAATGAATTTTAGGATCAGAGCATCCCAACCAAACGTTGGGATGCATTCTGATTCCTTGATTTTTAGACAAACAAGATCAAGAGGCTGATAACGATTGCGAAAAAAGCAACCCCTTCAATAAGAGCAGCGGAGATGATCATATTCGATCGTATATCCCCGACAGCTTCAGGCTGCCTTGCAATAGATTCAACGGCACCTCTACCGATCTGCCCGATGCCGATACCGGCTCCAATGGCTGCAATTCCGGCGCCAATTCCGGCACCCATTTTTGCAATCGGCACAAGATCTGTTGCCACCTGTAATAACACTGATAAAATTTCCATGGTATATTATATTTAGATTTGAAGATTCAATGACTTTCTTCTATTGCCATTCCAAAATAAAGTGCTGAAAGCAAAGTAAAAACATAGGCCTGTATAAAAGCTACCAGCAACTCAAGTAATCCCATAAAGATGCCAAAAGCAAGCGACACGGGGGCCACCGCAAATCCCAGTCCTTCCTTAATATTCCCAAAAATAAAGATGAGGCTCATGAAACCCAGCACTATGATATGACCCGCGCTTATGTTTGCAAAGAGACGGACCATCAATACAAAAGGCTTGGTAAATAAACCCATAAATTCCACGACCGGCATAAGTGGTATTGGAAACTTAAGCCACCAGGGGACTCCCGGAGTATTGATAATGTGAAGCCAGTAATTTTTATTTCCACTGAAACTGGTAATTACAAATGTAAATACTGCCATAATTCCGGTCACTGCAATATTTCCCGTAATATTTGCTCCAAATGGGAAAAACGGGATCAGCCCAATCATATTATTGATGAAAATGAAAAAGAATAATGTCAACAGATAAGGAAGATATTTTTCATATTTATGCTCTCCTATTGCAGTTTTGGCAATATCATCCCGAACAAACAGGATAACAGGTTCTAATAATGACTGTAAACCCCTGGGAGCATTTCCCTGATTTTTCCGGTATGATTTTGCGACTGAAGTGAAAATGAGAATAATGATAAACATGCTCACAAAAATCGCAAAGACATTTTTAGTTATAGACAAATCAAAGGGCATACCAGCGGCTTCATTAGTTTCCATGCTGCCCGGAATGACTTTCACTATTTTTCCCTTATTCTTTCCGCTCTCTTCAATTTTAAAACCTTTATAAGATGTTAGCCCGTGTTCGAATTTCCCGGACATAAAAGCATAGAACTTACCATTATCTATTAAAATTACCGGCAAAGGAAGGGATACATGTGTATGTCCAATGGTCATGATATGCCATTCATAGGAATCCACGATATGCTCAATGATCATTTCGCCGGCTTTGAATGCTTCGGCCGAAGCTTCCTTGTGAATTTGCTTATCCTGCTTTTCACTGATCTGTGAGTTGCCTGTAAGACTACCTGCCAAAGCTGAATTCAGATTTAAAAACAAACCAGCAAATGCTGCTAATAGGATCAATAAACCTTTTCTGACAACACTTTCTTTCATCTCTGACAGTTAATTAGCTTGGTTTTGAAAATTTGGCGCAAGTTTACGAATAATTCGTGAATAATTGCAAGTTTATTTCATATTAAGAAAACTAAATATATTGTTTGATGCACACTTGTAATGCCCGAAGGGAAATTGAGAATTAAACTATTCCGAATGAGCCTGCCTGACTGCACGTTAATTGGCATATTGACCTTCAATGTGACGCATAATATCCTGTCTGATTCAAATAAAAATATTGAATAATACCTATGAAATTCGTATCTTACATTTTTGATTTGCTGAATTAGAAAACTTTAGAAAAATGATTTAAAATGAAATACTCTAGATTATTATGTTTGTTTGCAATCTTGATTATGTTTTCAGGATGTAAGGAGAATAAACCTAAAGCCGATAAGACATCGGAAATCACGAAGATTGGAAAAGTCCTGGAAAAATATATCCTGGCAAATGAAAATCAGGATTTCAATTTGATCCAGGAGATATGGTCATCTGATAGTGATAATGTAATGATTGGGACTGACAGCGATGAGAGGTACATAGGTTGGGACCAGATAAAGAAGGCCATCCAACAGCAATTTTCTTCATTTGAAGATACTTATATTTCCATAGACCAACAGGATATACGCATGAATGATGAAGGAAACACGGCCTGGTTTTATGAAGTACTAAATTACAGTTTCATTTATAATGGAGTGGCCAGGAGGTTCGAGGGTATCCGTTTTACAGGTGTCATGATAAACAAAGCCGGTGAGTGGAAGCTTGTTCAGGAACATCTGTCCATCCCGGCTGAAAAGGGTCGGGAATTAAAATAAGCAAATTTCTTTCCTGTATTTTTTCGTAGGATTTTATCTACTTTTGTGTCTTCTTTCTAAAAGAGAAATTCATTGAAGTATGAAAAAAACATTGATTTATATTCTATTTTCTTTTGTATTTGTATTTGTATCATGTGACCAACAAACGAATAACGGGGCTAAGGATACCTCATCAGCAAATTCAAAGGAATTAAAGCCGGAAATGAAAACAAATCCTGTTAAATTAAAAGAACAGAATCAGGAGGCCGATAATTCCACTAAAAGTGAAGCAGTACTTTTTAGAAAAGGGGCTGAATTACTGAAGGCCCAAAAATGGGAAGAGGGTATAGATTACTTCAACCAGGTCATCAGCCTTAATTCACACAATTCAAAAGCTTATTATAACCGGGGTTTTGGATATTATGGTATGAAGGATTACGGAAAAGCCTGGGAGGACCTGGCCAAAGCTGTGGAATTGGACCCCAAAGACAGTACAGCTTTTCTATATATGGGCCTCATCAAATACTATCAAAATGATTTCGAAGCTTCTATCATCCAATACACTAAAGCAATTGATGTGGATCCTAAATATGCCACGGCTTATTATAACAGGGGTATTTCAAAAGGTCAGCTGAAGGATTTTAATGGGGCTATTGATGATTTTAATAAAGCGATAGAATTGAAATCCGATTATCCTGATGCATATTTTAATCGTGGATTAGCAAAATATTTTATGAAGAAGCCTGATAAGGCTTGTGAAGACTGGCACAAGGCAAAAGATCTGGGTTCAAGCAGTGCAAGCAAGGCTATTGATACCTATTGTAAATAAAATTGTCTTACTGAATATTTCCAAAGGCAGCTACAGTAGGAAAATTTCCACTTTTCGTAATTTTTTTAAAAGCTTTACCATTTTGATAAACTTTTAGATCAACCGATGAATCTGCTGTATTGGATTGAGCTGAAATATAAAAGTACTGCCCTGTGCGTGCAATAAATTTATAGGTCCAGCCTTTTTTAACATGAGCCTCCTGAATCACCTCACAACCTTCGCCGCATTTATAAGTTATATTAAAATCATTTTTGGTCCCTTTTAATACATAGCGAATGTTGTACTCGCCTGGTTTTGTTCTCTGGAAAATGTCAAAGAGATTCATAATGTGTGATTTTGAAGTTTGGTTTCTATAAATATAGCTTGGTCTCTTCAAATATAAGAAATGGAAAGCACAAATGCAATATTGGGAAGAAGAAGTATGCGGAAATATAAAAATATTCCGGCGAGTGATTTGGATTTCTTTAGGAATATTTGAATTTTTTGATGAGCTTAATCCTAATTTGGCCTTTCCATATAATTTTTATTCATTATAAATTAGTTTTTATTAATCTGTTATATTGTCTTTTATAATCCTCAAATGCTAGTCTTTCATATATCTATTTCTACATATTTATCAATGTAGATATTACCATATTAGATTTTCCCAATTAAACTACATTAACCCTAATTACAATCTAAAAAAAAAGGAGATCTACTATGAAGAAAAACTACTTACTTATTCTACTCGCGCTCGTAATTCCGCCGATTTTCCTTACAGGCTTTCTACCACCAATGGAAAACACTTATGTTATTCTAGGTTGGAATGACCTTGGTATGCATTGTGCAAACAAGGATTTTGACAGTATTGTCATACTACCGCCCTACAACAATTTCCGTGCACAAGCCGTCCTGAAAGGCGATGCACAGACATTACCCTCTGTTGTTAATTCAGGCTTACATATGAATTACAGCATTCCCGGAAACACCTACTCTGCCGGAAAAACAAATTTCTGGGATTATGAAGATGTCTTATTCGGAGTGAATCTTCCGGAAAACATCGGACTAACAGGAGCCGGATTAACCGGTACCATGGCCGCAGCCGATAATCACTTTTGGGTAGACGGGGTTCCTATAACTCCTTATACCGACGACAACCTGACTACTGAAGATCCATATCAACTGGCACTTTTAGAGCTATTTGACGGGAATGACCAATTGCTTGCCTCCACCCAATCAGTCATGCCAGTCTCCGGAGAGATAAACTGCGTTTCTGCAGGCTGTCATAGAAGCGAAAAGGACATTCTGAACAGGCATGAAAGAGAAGGTGGATTCAATCCTAACAACACACCTATCCTTTGTTCACAATGTCATGCAGATGTTGCTCTTGGTATGCCAGGAAATTCCGAAGCCGGTCCCTTATCTTATGTGGTTCATAATAAACATAAGAATATAACCAATGATTGCTATAAATGTCATCCGGGGCCAAACACCCAATGTTTTAGAGGAGTAATGCATGATGATGGATTGACCTGTCAGACCTGTCATGGAAACCTGAGCCAGGTTGCACAGTCTATTCACAACGGAAGAAGGCCCTGGCTGGATGAACCATCCTGTGGTGCTGCCAGTTGTCACGGCTCAAATTATGCCGAAGAACCGGGCAAACTTTTCAAGGAATCTAAAGGACATGGCGGTCTGTATTGCAGTGCCTGTCATGGGTCTCCTCATGCAATTCTGCCTTCCGGAAATCCGAGAGACAATGTCCAGAATATAGCTTTGCAAGGCCATGCCGGAGCTTTGGATGATTGCACAGTATGCCATGGTGTTGTTCCTCAGGGAGCAGGCCCTCACGGTTATACACCTGTAAATCTTTCAGCTGATGCTACTCTCATTGACCTGACCGTTGATGGCACAACCATCAGCAATTTTAGTCCGACCACATTATCTTATGTTTATTATGTTGAAACCGGAACAACTCAGGTGCCTACAGTAGGAGCCACCCCAAATAATCCGGGAGCAACTGCAGATATTACACCTGCAAGCTCTCTTCCGGGTACGACATCTATTTTGGTAACAGCCGAAAACGGGGTAAATACCTTGACCTATAGCGTTGATTTCGAATATTCACAATCCGATGACGCTACCCTCATTGATCTAACTGTGGACGGTACAACTATTGACAACTTCAGCCCCACCACTCTGGACTATATTTACTACGTGGAGGCCGGAACAAGTATAGTACCTACAGTGGGCGCCATTCCGAATAATCCGGGTGCAAATGCAGCTATTACACCAACAAATACACTTCCAGGTACGACTTCTATTTTGGTGACTGCTGAAAATGGTGTAAGTACACTAACCTATACTGTTGATTTCGAATTTACGCAAGCCAATTCAACCTGCGAAGGATTTGAATCCGGTGTTCCACATGATTATTATACCGGAAACCTCAATTTACAAAGCGGAACCTGGTATGGAAGGAATGTAAAACGTTCTTCATCTTCACATGAAGGCGAACGTTCTATCCAACTTAGGAAAGAAACTACTTCCTATTTGCAAACTTTGTCATTCAACGGGGTTGGGACTGTTACATTCTGGTATCGTGGAAGTGAGGACCATCATGCCAAATTCAGTTTCCAGAAAAAAGTAGGAGGAAGCCATTGGGTTACCCTTGCAACGGTGAATTTTTCAAATAATCGCTGGCATGAGTTCAGCTATGATGTCAACAGTTCTTCCAATAACATCAAATTCAGGGTTATCACCGATTCCCGCCAGAGAAGTATACTTAGCATTGATGAGTTCTGTGTTACAAGCTATACAAATATTAACCCTGGTGGAGGTGATGATGACCATCTGAAAGCTACTCCTGTTATCTCAGAAGCAAATATCCGGGTCTATTCGGTAGTAAGGGATGTATATGTGACTTTCACCTTCCCTGATGATGTGACTGCAGTTAACGGTCAGATAAATATTTATGATTTGAGCGGAAAACTGGTTACAAGCCGCAAGGTTAGCAATTCAGGAACAGAAATGATTACTCTCTCCGTAAACAGTGGTATGTATATTGTAGCTGTTACCGCCAATGGTAAATATTATACCAAAAAAGTGATCATACATTAAGTTGAATAATAACAAACATCATAAAAAATCCCGGCTTTCAATGAAAGCCGGGATTTTTTTATCTAAAGTATTGCAGAAGTTTTAATCAATTCACAAATCTCTTATTCTGCAAGGATCAGAACTTTATTCTTAAGAACCTCAATCATTCCCCCCTTCACTTCAAAAAACTGCTCCTGTTTCTGCATATCCTGAATTTTAATCTTACCAGCTTTCAAGGCTGAAATCAGGGGTGCATGATTGTTCAGGATTTCGAACGAACCGTCAATTCCCGGAAGTTGAACAAGGTTAACTTCACCTGAAAATAAAGTCTTCTCCGGGGTAATGATTTCAAGTTTCATAATTGTAATTTAAACTCTAAACTCTAAAGACTTTTTAGTCTTTTGAAACAATAAATCCTGGGAATTTATTCCCGGTTTTCTTCCAGCAGTTTCCTGCCTTTCTCAATAGCTTCCTCAATCGTTCCGACAAGGTTAAAGGCTGCTTCAGGATATTCATCCACTTCACCATCCATGATCATTTTAAAGCCTTTGATAGTATCTTCAATGTTCACAATAGTACCGGGCAATCCGGTAAACTGTTCGGCGACATGAAAGGGTTGTGACAGGAAGCGCTGCACACGCCGGGCCCTGAGGACAATTTGTTTATCTTCATCTGAAAGTTCATCCATACCCAGGATAGCGATGATGTCCTGCAATTCCTTATAGCGTTGCAGTATTTCTTTCACTCTTTGTGCCGTACGATAATGGTCTTCTCCCACTATCTCTGGCGTCAGAATACGGGATGTGGAATTTAATGGGTCAACGGCCGGATATATCCCGATTTCAAAAATCTTACGATCCAAAACAGTGGTCGCATCCAGGTGGGCAAAAGTCGTTGCCGGTGCCGGATCGGTAAGGTCGTCAGCAGGTACATAAACCGCCTGAACTGAAGTGATCGATCCGCGTTTTGTAGAAGTTATCCTCTCCTGCATCATTCCCATCTCAGTGGCCAAAGTTGGCTGGTAACCAACCGCTGATGGCATACGGCCCAGCAAGGCTGACACCTCAGAACCGGCCTGTGTGAAACGGAAAATATTATCGATAAAAAAGAGTATGTCCCTCCCACCTGATTTTTCATCCCCGTCACGGAAGTATTCTGCTAATGTAAGTCCGGATAGTGCTACTCTTGCACGCGCACCCGGAGGTTCATTCATCTGTCCGAAAACCAGTGTAATATTTGATTCTTTCAGTGCTTTATGGTCAACTTTACTAATATCCCATCCGCCGGCTTCCATGTTCTTCAGAAATTCTTCACCGTAGCGTATAACGCCTGATTCGATCATCTCCCTAAGAAGGTCATTCCCTTCACGGGTTCTTTCCCCCACACCGCCAAATACCGAAAGACCTGAATAAACTTTAGCGATATTATTGATAAGTTCCATGATGATGACCGTTTTGCCAACACCGGCACCTCCGAAGAGACCGATTTTTCCACCTTTGGCATAAGGCTCAATAAGGTCAATTACCTTTATCCCTGTGTAGAGAACTTCGCTTTGTGTAGTGAGGTTTTCAAACAGGGGCGGATCACGATGGATAGGATAGGAAACTTCCCTGGATACTGGCCCAAGTCCGTCAATAGGGTCTCCTATCACATTAAAAAGCCTTCCGCGGATATCCTCCGAAGCCGGCATAGATATGGGAGATCCGGTTGAAATGACCTCCAAACCTCTTCTCAGTCCATCGGTTGAGTCCATAGCAATTGTCCGGACTGTACTTTCACCTATATCCTGCTGACATTCAAGAACGATGACTTCTCCAGCTTCGTTCTTGACTTCCATAGCATCGTAAATCTTAGGAAGTGAGGATTCATCATCAAAAGTGACATCCACTACTGGTCCTATAATCTGGGCAATTCTTCCTGTTGTCCGCTTCTTCATAAGGCTTTTGAAATTTTGCGCAAAGATAAGACAAGAATGGTAAATACCAAGCGGTTAAGTTAAAATAAGCTGAAGTACCGGAGATTCCGGCGGATATGGCTTAGAGATACTTAGGGTGGGGTTTTGCCGGCAAGTAATAAGTAATTAGAAATTAGTAATTAGCAGTATTTAGTATTCTAATTACTAGTTACTTCCTACAAATTAATCTCAGCGACTCATTAATCCGTTCAATCACACAATTATCCCCTGACAAACAAAGCCTTGATGATGAGCATAGCCATTTTCGGGTTTTCTTTCAGCCGGCGGGTTGAATAAGCAAACCATTTTTCACCAAATGGTACGTAAACCCTCATATTATGTCCATTTTCGACTACAGATTTCCGGAGATCGGGAGTTACCCCGTAAAGCATCTGGAATTCATACATATTCTTTGGAACATTATATTTTTCGATCAGTTTATAAGCACCCTCAACCAGGTTCTTATCATGGGTGGCAATTCCTGGGTATACTTTATTCTTCAAGAGGTATTCAAGATCTTCCAGGAAATGCTCATTGATTTCAAGGTATTTCTTGTAAGCAATCTTAGCCGGTTCAACATATATACCTTTGCAAAGCCTGTAATTCACAGGGATTTCATCGGTATTCATATCCATCATCTTCTGAAGATCCGAAAGGGTGCGTTTCAGATATGCCTGGACTACAAGCCCTACGTTTGCCGGAAATTCAGCTTTCAGTTTCCGGAACAATGCTATTTCCATATCCACACATTGCGAATCTTCCATGTCAATTCTTACAAAATTATTGTAAGAAGCGGCCTTTTGAACAATCTCACGAATATTCCTGTAACAAACTTCCTCATCAAGGAGAAGTCCGAACATAGTTGGCTTTAAAGAATAATTTCCATCGATCTTCTCTTTTTGAAAAGTTTCGATTATATCAAGGTACTCAATCTTATTCTGCTCTGCTTCTTCAAGTTTGGTGATGAATTCACCCAGGAGGTCAACAGTGATCCTGATGCCCTCAGAGTTCAATTCACGGGATACACGGATAGCATCCTCGATTTTCTTACCGGCAATATATCTTTTTGAAAATATCCAGACCAAACTCGCCGGCATATAGGGCAGCATAGCTGCAATCATCTTATTGAACATCTCAGTAATCTTTTAGTTATAAAACTTTTGTTTCTTATTAGCATTTTCAAAAAACACCTTGCAAAATTAGACTTTTGTTAATTCTTTCACAATAATATTATAAGATTTAATTCATTATTCTTAATAAGTCCGGATTTGCTTTTCAAGTATCCCTGTATCAGGCAAACATTCACCCAAATACTGAAACTTAATCTAAAAAGCATTTAGAAGTAATATTTGTAAAGTAAAATATAAATTTATACCTTTGCACCCCAAAATTTTTATTGAGGAGGATAGCAGGTGGATTACATGAAATCATACGTAATCCCGTTCAGTGGCCTGAAGGCGGGGATTTATCAATACTCCTTCGATATTGATGGGAAGTTCTTTGACCATTTTGAATATTCGGAGATTAAGCAGGCTAAGGTCAGGGTGAATGTGGAGATGGAAAGAAAGCAGAGGATGCTTTTATTCCGTTTCGATATTTCGGGCAGCGTAAGGGTACCTTGTGATCGCTGCCTGGAAGAATTTGACCTGGAGATAGGAGGTCAGGATCAATTGATCGTGAAATTCGGCGAGGTCTTCGAGGAAGAGTCTGAAGACATCATTATAATCAGGGAAGAAGATCATGAGATAGATCTGAGCCAGTATATATATGAATATATTAATCTGCTGATACCCTTTAAAAAAGTGCATGGAGAGGACGATAAGGGGAATAGCCTTTGTAATCCGGATATTTTAAAATATATAGCTTCGCAGGAAGAAGAAAAAGGAGAAAGCAGGACGGATCCCCGTTGGGAAGCACTCCGGAAATTGAAAAATAACTAATTAGTACAGAATATTAATATTTAGAGCAATGCCGCACCCGAAAAGAAAACACTCAAAAACGAGAAGGGATAAGAGAAGGACGCATTACAAAGCATCCCGCCCAACCCTTGCCACTTGTCCTGTCACCGGAACCGTGCATGTATTTCATCGTGCATATTATGTTGATGGGGACCTTTATTATAAAGGCAAGTTGGTTTTAACAAAAGCCGAAGTTTAGTATTTACAAGAAAATCAAGGTTTACACCTGATGAAAGTTGGTCTGGATGTTATGGGAGGTGACCTTGCACCCAAGGCTCCTATTGCTGGTGCCATTTCGGCGCTTCGGGAATTCCCCGCTTCAGATCAAATCGTTCTGCTGGGTCCCCGTGATTTGATATTGCAGGAATTGGCAGATGCAGGAGCCTCTCCCGATGATTTTATCATTGAACATGCCCCGGATGTAATTGGCATGGCTGAACATCCCACCAAAGCATTCATTCAAAAACCTCATTCCAGTATCAGCGTTGGTTTCCAACTGCTTAAAAAGGGACAGATTGATGCCTTTGCAAGCGCCGGAAACAGTGGCGCCATGGTGGTTGGATCCATATATAGCGTGAATGTAAGCCAGGGAATAATACGTCCTGCAACCGCAGCTATCATCCCCAAAGAAAATGGAAGAGTAGTGATTATGCTTGATGTCGGGACTAACCCTGATGCCAAGCCGGATGTAATGTATCAGTTCGGGATACTGGGCTCCATTTATGCAGAAAATATATTCAAGCTGGAAAAGCCAAGAGTGGCCCTTTTGAATATTGGGGAAGAAGAAGAAAAAGGTAACCTGCTCAGTCAGTCGACCTATCACCTGATGAAAGATTCCCGGGATTTTAATTTCGTGGGAAATGTTGAAAGCAGGGACCTTTTCAAAGACAAAGCCGATGTCATAGTTTGTGACGGGTTCACCGGAAACGTTGTTTTGAAACTTGTAGAGTCCTTTTATCGCATGCTTGTCAAACGAAATCTGAATGATGATTTTATAGACCGCATGAATTATGAAAATTACGGTGGGACGCCTCTTCTGGGAGTAAATTCCCCCGTATTACTCGGACATGGCATATCCAATGATATTGCATTCAGGAATATGATATTGCAGGCAAGAGCTGTCTATAACGTAGAACTTCCGGGTAAAATTCAGAAAGCCCTCCTTAAATACTCGATTAATAATAAAGACTAATTGTTGAAGGTATGGAAAAAATCAGAGCTGCTATAACCGGAATTCAGGGTTGGGTACCTGATTATGTGCTTAGTAATGCTGAACTTGAAAAGATGGTCGATACGAGCGACGAGTGGATTATGTCGCGTACCGGCATCAGGGAAAGAAGGATCATGCGGGAACCCGGAAAAGGGACATCGGATATAGCCGTCCCTGCTGTGAAAGCCCTTCTGGAAAAAACCGGCACCCGTCCCGAGGATATCGAATTGCTCATCTGTGCCACCGTTACACCTGACTATGCTTTTCCGGCGACTGCCAATATTATTGCTGATAAATCCGGCATTAAGAACGCCTGGAGTTTTGATATAAATGCAGCATGCTCAGGTTTTCTTTATGCTTTGCAGGCTGCAGCAAAATTTATTGAAAGCGGTACCCATAAGAAAGTGATCGTTGTGGGCGCCGAGAAAATGTCGATGATGGTTGATTATACTGATCGGACCACATGTATACTATTCGGTGACGGAGCAGGCGCCGTACTTTTGGAGCCTACAACCGAAGAAGTAGGGCTTATGGATGCCATCCTGAAATCTGATGGTTCGGGGCGCAAACATCTTTATCAGAAAGGTGGCGGGGCTGTCAAGCCGGCATCCCAGGAGACTATTGACCAGAAAGAACACTTTATATATCAGGAAGGTCAGGCTGTTTTCAAATTCGCCGTGATCGGGATGGCAGATGTTTCGGTTGAGATTATGGAAAAGAATAATCTTAAATCGGAAGATATTGCTTACCTGGTTCCCCACCAGGCCAACCTGCGCATCATTGATGCGACCGCGCGCCGCATGGGACTTGCGAAAGATAAGGTGATGATCAATATAGAACGCTATGGGAACACTACCTCCGCAACAATTCCCCTCTGCCTTTGGGAATGGGAAAATAAGCTCAGGAAGGGTGACAACCTGGTGCTTTCCGCTTTCGGCGGGGGATTCACCTGGGGAGCTATTTTGCTGAAATGGGCCTACGATCCCAAAAATTAATCTTTCTTCATACATATTTCAAATTATCATTCCTCTGCAAATAAGTCGTATTTGACTCCTTTTGTAATGTTGGATACTTTTGTACTATGGATTATATCATAAAGAAATTCTTCTCTAAAGAAGATCCTGATATGGAGGCAATTGCCCTGGCTATCCGTACCGAAGTATTTGTAATAGGGCAGCATGTGGATCCGGCACTGGAATATGAATTCGAAGAAGAATCCCATCATTATCTTCTGTTTACAGGTGGGAAGGCAGTTGCAACTGCCCGTTGGAGGGAGACCTCAAAAGGCATTAAGCTGGAACGCTTTGCTACTCTTCCGGAATACCGGAACCGGGCCTATGGCTCATTTATCCTTAAGGAAATCCTGAAAGATATTATTCCGCTGAATAAAACTATTTATTTACATTCTCAGGATACAGCGGTTCGTTTTTATGAAAGGCATGGCTTTGAAATTAATGGGGAGCTTTTCATAGAGGCCAATATCCGGCATTACCCCATGGTGTTCAAAGGGCCTGCTCCTTCCAGCCTTCCGGGCTGAAATAAACTGTGTTCTTAAATCCAATATCCTGCAGTATTTTAATTGCTTCGCTGAAATAAGCGTTGATCTCCTCCGGGCGGTGTGCATCCGAACTGAGTGTTACCGGGATATTCCGCTTATGAATCTCATCCAGGACCCAGTTTCCCGGGAATAATTCTTCCGAGCGTTTTTTATAAACACCCCGGGTGTTAACTTCTATAACTGAGCCGCACTGTTGAATTATTTCCAGGGTCTGGATCACTGCATCACGGTACCACAATTCATCCTCCCTAAAATATCTATTCCTGTTATGCATTTTGATTTTATCCAGATGTCCGACTATATCCGGTTTCTGGGCAAGGACCATCTGGTTGATCTGGTCGAAATAGGCTTTCACACCTTTGTTTATATCCCCTCCAAATGTATCCCTGAGGCCTTTATCATAACTTTCAGCCTTGGGACCATCAATAAACCAAAGATTTTTATCACTCCTGTTCCTGACCAGGTGAACCGATCCGATAGTATAATCCAGCTTACATTTCTTCCTGACATCGTCAAAATCCCTGCTGATCCCCTTGATATAATCAATTTCCAGGGCAATATAAATATTGATTTTATCACTGTACTTAGCTTTCAGGTCGCGGATAATACTGCAATAAGTCTGCAATTGTTCATCACTTTGTATTGCAAAATTATTTGAAAAGGGAACCGGGGCATGACTGGAAAAGCCAAGAGAATGAAAATCCGCCCCCAGGGCTGCAAGGACATATTTCTCAGGATGATCTGAGCCATCACAGAAATATGAATGAGTATGGAAATTATATAGTTTCGGCATAGTATATTCAAACAAAAAATAAAAAAATAAGGAAAAAAAATAAGGCTCGAAAATTATGTAACATTTATGAGCTTATAAAGTTTATCAGAGCGACGGATAAATGTGTCAACCGGAATGGAACATACTTCTCCTTTAACCGTTTCCTGAACCTCTTTCAGGTCAACACGTATCTCCTTGACACGATCTTCATATACACCGGTAGTGGGACCTATGATCAGGATCTCATCACCTACCGCCAGGGATTGCGTCTCGATAGTTACCTCTGCAACATTCAGCCTGGTGAAAAAATTGGTGATCTTGCCTACATAGACTTTTCGTTTAGTGGCTTTGGAACCATGCCTGTCGGCCCATTCCCCCATCTTTCTTCCAAGATAATAACCATCCCAGAAACCACGGTTATAAACGGAGGCCAGTTGTGTATTCCATCGTTCCAGATTTTCATCGTTAAACGTCCCATCAAACCAGGCGTCCACGGCCTCACGATAGCAGCGGGTGACGGTCTTGACGTATTCGGGGGAACGGCCCCGGCCTTCTATCTTCAGCACCCTCACCCCGGCATCCAGGATCTTGTCCAGGAAGTCTATCGTCTTCAAATCTTTGGGCGACATGATGTATTCGTTGTCGACTTCCAGCTCTATGCCGCCGTCCTTATCGAAGACCTGGTAGGGTTTACGGCAGACCTGCAGGCAGGCGCCCCGGTTGGCCGAATAATTCAGGTTATCCAGGCTCAGGTAGCATTTCCCGGAAACGGCCATACAAAGGGCTCCATGGGCAAAGACCTCAATCTGGACAAGATTTCCCGGAAGGGCCTTTGACCTGCTCTATTTCGATGGCTTCGGTGATTTCCTTTACCTGTTCCAGCTTCAGTTCGCGGGCGGTAACCATCACATCGGCGAAGGCCGAATAAAATTTCACTGCGCCAATATTTGTGATGTTCGTTTGGGTTGACATATGGAGTTCGACGCCTGTTTCCCTTGCGTATTGTATGACGGCCTGGTCGGAAGCGATGATGGCATTGATCCCGGCCTTTTTAGCCGCATCGATGATGGAGCGCATCATGGGAAGTTCTTCGTCGAATATGACAGTATTAAGGGTAATGTAGGAACGGATATCATTTTCCCTGCATATCCCGGATATCTTATCCAGGTCGTCGAGGGTAAAATTTACGGTGGATTTTGAGCGCATGTTCAGGTGGCCTATTCCGAAGTAAACCGAATTGGCACCACCTTGAATGGCCGCCATCAGGGATTCATAAGACCCTACCGGGGACATGATCTCTATATCTTTTGCACTTAGATTCTTCATAATTGGGTGCAAAGGTAGTTCAAAAGTGAACAGGCCCCCATCCCCCGGCCCCTTCCCCCAAATTGGGTGAAGGGGAGGGGTAAAATTGTCGATTCGTGGATTGTCGTTTGTCGATATTCGAAGGAAATCCCAAATCCCGAAAAACAAATCCCAAATAAATTTCAAAGCACAAATCCCAAAAAAAATGATTAAGGAATATTTCATACCTTTCCCCTGAAAAACAAATAGGGCTGAAATATATGTCTGCCTGATAAAATGAAGTCTTTGTGTTATGAGGCCCCTGAAACTCCAAAATATTTTCCTCTTTTTCTGCCTGCTGTACTTTCCATTAAACCTAACCGCCCAAAACTGGCCAAAGATATATGGTGACAATTTTAATGCCTATGTAAATGATATTTTTGAAGAGTATGATCATGGTTTTTTGATTGGAGGATCGGTTTTAGCTAATCCAAACACCTTCCGGTACGCCTGGGTGATAAAAACCGATATAAATGGGAATGAAATCTGGAATAAGAAATATGGTGACGGGATTCATCAAACTTACTTAAATGGAATTGACAAAAAGGATAACAAAGGATTTATAATTTAGTGGAGCTACAACTTCTCTTGATTCTCAATTTGATCCTATGTTTTTTAAGATTGATAATTGTGGAGAAGTGGAATGGTGCACAATACTGACCTCGGCTGACTATAATGTTGCTGAAGATGTTGTTTCCCTTCAGAACGGTGATGGATATATAGGTATGATGAGATATTATGGAGAAGGATCAGAATATTCCCGTATTAGTTTAGTTAAACTGGATCAAAGCGGAGAACCTGTTTGGATACAAAGACTGGCCCAGGAGGATAGTTTGATTCAAAATGAAGAAGGTGGATTTCTTAATCTTACTTCCGATAGTAATTACCTTGTTTCAGGGCAATGTTTTCATCCCGGCTTAAAACCTTTATGGATAAAAACTGATACAACGGGGAATCAGTTATGGGACCTCATGTGGCAGGGAGGGATTGGAGTTGCTTACCAATCGGATGAAAGTCCTGATAACATATTATATTGTGTGGGAAGTTTTGCTGAAAGTGGAATGCCAATTACCCCTACACTTTATAAATTTGATAATAGCGGAAATCCTCTGGATAAGTATTATATTTTAAATGACACCATTGATGGAGGGGAAGCTGTATCAATCAAGGTCAATACTGATTCTACCATTTTAACAGGCTTGATCTGGGGCATAGATTCCCTTGGACTAATTGTGTACAGAAGTGAAATAATAAAATTAGATACACTTGGTAATATTTTAAAGAGAAATATTCTCCTGAATGAAACCAAAGCGCCTAAGGTCATAATAAATACTTTTGACAAAAAAATACTGGTAGCCGGGAATTATGTGGTTGATGGGAATTGGGACATATATCTTTGGAAACTTAACCAGGATCTGATCTTTGACTCCCTATACACCCAACCTATGACCTATGACAGCCTTTGTCCTTACCCAATCACCTCAGATACCATAGACCTGGATTGCGGAGTTTTTGTCAATATAGATGAAATCCCGACCAAAGCTGAATATGAATCTTCCATCAGGATAAGTCCAAACCCAGCTAGGGGTTGGATAAGTCTTGGATTACCTGATAATGTAGCTTCAGGACAAGTGGAACTTTCGATATTCAACACATTTGGTCAAAGAGTTCTTGAAAAAACAGTCATTCCATCCAACCAGCAAATCTCACTTAACATTTCCTCCCTCAAGCCGGGCCTTTACATAGCTGTATGCATAGATAAGAAGAAACAGGTGATGAGGGGGAAGTTTGTTAAGGTGACTGGGTGATAAAGTGATAAGGTGATAGGGTGATAAGGTGGAAAAGGAAGCTATGGAATTTAACCGCTAAATTCGCGCAATTCGCGGATTAATTGTTGGACGTTGAAGGGATTCGTAAGTTGTGATATGAACCCCTTAAGGTCGGATTGCAGCTATCAAATCTCTGCGCCCTCTGTGTATTCTCTGAGTCCTCTGCGGTTAAATAAAGAGGAAAAACCACAGAGAACGCTGAGTAGACGCAGAGGTAACAGAGAAAAACATCGAACTTTTAACTTAAATCAATCTTAATCATTTCTTAAAATCAAGCTCATCAAAAAGCCATAAATTTGTCCTGATTTTCTATATAAAATAAAATGA
Organism: uncultured Bacteroidales bacterium; assembly: GCA_963787195.1. Classification (GTDB taxonomy): domain Bacteria; phylum Bacteroidota; class Bacteroidia; order Bacteroidales; family JAGOPY01; genus CAWBCI01. The sequence goes on along the minus strand of CAWBCI010000066.1, from coordinate 3,577 downwards.
AAAAGAAATTCCGCTTTTTAAGTATTGCTTTACTTCTGAGCTACTTATCCCTGACAATCATTTTCCTGCCTTCCTGTTCAGAAAAACCTGAAAGCCCGAAAAAAATCAAATACGCTTTCCTGTTCATCGGGGATGGGATGGGACTGGCCCATGTTAATCTCACTGAGGCCTATATGTCGGCAATGGACGGCAAGATAGGGCTGAAACATCTTAACTTCAGCAAATTTCCTAATCTGGGCCTGGCAAGTACCTATGCCAATAACCGTTTTATCACTGGATCGGCAGCCGCCGGAACAGCCCTGGCTACGGGCCATAAGACCAATATCAACCGTATCTCGCTAGATTCATCAGGGACGGTAAAGCTGACCTCCATAGCCGAACTGGCCAAACAAAACGGAATGAAGACGGGCATCATTACTACTGTTTCGATAGATCATGCCACTCCGGCAGTTTTCTACGCCCATGAAAAGCTAAGGCATATGTATTTCCGCATCGCTAACGATCTGGTGAACAGCGATTTTAATTTCTTTGGAGGGGGCGGCTTCCTGGAACCGCAGGATAGCCTGGACGGTAAACTAGTAAATATTCCCGAAGAGGCTGTAGAAAAGGGTTATGAAATGGTGAGAGACCGGAATAAATTGAAAAAACTTACTAAAGACGATGGAAAAGTAATCTTCACCGCTTCCCGCCTGGCCGATGAAGAAGCCATGCCCTTTGCCATAGATGCCGATTCAAGCGATGTGACCCTGGCAGATATCACCGGAAAAGCCATTGATTTACTCGATAATAATAAGGGATTTTTTATGATGGTGGAAGGCGGTAAGATCGACTGGGCCGCGCACTCAAACGATGCAGCCACTACTATCGGAGAAGTGAAGACCTTCGCCGATGCTATTGCCAAAGCCATAGAATTCTACAAAGCCCATCCGGATGAAACTATCATAGTTGTAACTGCTGACCATGAAACCGGCGGACTGGCCCTGGGTAATAAATTGACTCATTATAATTCCGACCTGGCCCTTTTACAGTACCAGAAAGTTTCTCACGAGGTCATGAACCATATAGTTGAAAAGTTCAGGAAAGAAAAGAGCGGGAACCGGGAAGCCGACTGGAAAAAGATGCTGCAGATCGTCGAAGACAAATTCGGCCTGAACAAAAAAGAAAATAACACCCTCCTTTCGGATAAGGAAATGGCGGACCTGAAAGCTGCCTTCCTGGCCAGTATTTATGGTGAAGGCGCTTCAAAAGACACTTACGGCGACTATGAACCTTTGACGGCTACTTCAATCCGCCTGCTCACCGATAAAGCAGGGGTATCCTGGTGCACCCCGGCCCATACAGGCATATCCGTCCCTGTTTACTCCATAGGAAAAGGAACGGAACAACTCTCAGGATACATCGATAATACGGATATTCCGAAGGTGATGGAAAAATTAATGGGTATTGGGAATTAGGTATTAGATATTAGGTATTGGGTATTAGGAAGAAAAAGTAAATGGTTATTGGTATAGTGGTTAATGGGCTGAAAGACTAATGACTGACGACCAACGACCAACGACTAATGACTGCTGACTGCTGACTTTCCTCAATCCCCACCCTTCGTATCAAGGCAAATCCCCAGCTCCTTCAACTGTTCAACGGTGATCACCGACGGGGCTTCTATCATCATATCCTGTCCTGCATTGTTCTTGGGGAAGGCTATATAATCCCTGATGGAATCGGAGCCCCCGAAGAGGGCTGTCCAGCGGTCGAAACCAAAAGCTATGCCTCCGTGGGGCGGCGCACCGTATTCAAAGGCGTTCATCAGGAAGCCGAACTGGGCCTGGGCCAGTTCTTCGGTGAAGCCTAAGAGGGCAAACATCTTTTTCTGAAGGTCTTTATTGTGTATCCTGATAGAACCTCCGCCAATCTCCACCCCGTTGATGACCAGGTCGTAGGCATTGGCCCTGACCTTGCCGGGATCGCTGCCGAGCAGGGGGATATCTTCCGGCTTGGGTGAAGTAAAGGGATGGTGCATGGCATAAAATCGTCTTTGTTTCCTCATCCCATTCGAGCAGGGGAAAATCGACTACCCACAAGGGTTTGAAAACCTTAGGATCGCGTAGTCCAAGCCGGCTGCCCATCTCAAGGCGAAGTTCGTTCAAAGCTTTACGGGTCTTATTGGCAGGGCCTGAAAGAATAAGGACCAGGTCGCCAGGCTTAGCTTCAAAGGCATCCAGTACCTTTTGAAGGTCTTCAGGAGAATAGAATTTATCTACGGAGGATTTAATTGATCCATCCGTGTTATATTTCACATAAACCATTCCTTTGGCGCCTATCTGCGGCTTTTTGACAAATTCGGTAAGTTCGTCAAGCTGTTTGCGGGAGTACTCAGCGCAACCCGGAGCACAGAAACCTACAACAAGTTCAGCCTCATCAAAAACCCCAAAACCTTTACCTTTCATTAGCTCATCCAATTCAATGAACTTCATCCCGAAGCGGATATCCGGCTTGTCGGAGCCATAATATTTCATGGCATCAGCATAGGTCATACGGGGGATCTCTTCTATTTCCGTATTTTTTATTTTTCTGAAAAGATGTTTGGCAAGGCCTTCGAAAGTATTCAGGATATCGTCCTGGGTAACGAAAGCCATTTCGCAGTCGATCTGTGTGAATTCCGGCTGACGGTCGGCACGCAGGTCTTCATCCCTGAAACATCTTACGATCTGGTAATAACGGTCAAAGCCTGAGACCATCAGGATCTGCTTGAAGGTCTGCGGGGATTGCGGCAGGGCATAAAATTTTCCCTGGTGCATCCTGGAAGGGACCACGAAATCACGGGCGCCTTCGGGAGTAGAATTGATCAGGAAAGGGGTTTCAATCTCCAGAAAACCCTGGGTATCCAGGTAATTCCTTGTCTCGATAGACATCCGGTGCCGCAGTTCCATATTCCTGCGAAGGGGACTACGACGTAAATCCAGGTAGCGGTATTTCATCCTCAGTTCTTCCCCTCCGTCAGATTCATCTTCTATGGTAAAAGGAGGTGTCTTGGAGGCATTCAGGACCTCATACTTTTCAACATCGATCTCAATATCACCCGTAGGCATCTTAGAGTTCTTATTGCTTCTTTCCCTCACTTTCCCTATGGCCTGGATAACGAATTCCCGGCCCAGTTTACGGGCTTTCTGGCAAAGTTCCGCATCGGTATCCATGTTAAAGACTAACTGGGTTATCCCGTAACGGTCGCGTAGGTCGATAAAGGTCATCCCGCCGAGATCGCGTGAACGTTGCACCCATCCGCTGAGGGTCACTGATTTGCCGGTATCTGAGAGGCGTAATTCGCCGCAAGTATGAGTTCTGAGCATATGAAAAATTTTGAAGCTGCGAAGTTAGGAATTTTGGGAACACAAAGCCTTTGCAATACCTTCTTCATTAATCATAATTCTTCCATATATATAATACATTAACCTCTCAATATGAGAACTATATATTGCAAAAGCATGATAATTTTCATATATTTACATAATTCCTCCTTTTATTAATTAACCAAAACCAAACCCAATGAAAAGATTATTTCTGCTATTCACTTTATTTTCAG
>CAWBCI010000065.1:0-26170 GCA_963787195.1 uncultured Bacteroidales bacterium | reverse complement strand
TTCGGGATGATGATCGATAAGTTCTCGAAAAAGGAACAACAACGTTTACGTGAAGTCCTTACTACTTTTCCAGAAATTAAGATAATAGGTGGATCGGCTATGGTTCTGGAAAGTTTCTTCAAATATGATAAACCTTTCTTCGATTTTTTTAAAATTATAAATCTCGGGCCTTTGAATAGTATTGAAGTTCGAAAACTTCTTCTGAGATTAGGGGAAAAACATAATACAGAGAAAATAAAAGAAATAATTTCGAATCAGCCTGGTCGAATAGAATCATTAAGAATACTTGCCGGAGGTGTCCCCCGTACTATTGTTTTACTCTTTAATATATTCCTGGACGATGATCATGGAAATAGTATTGATGACCTGAAAAAACTCCTTGATTTGGTAACCCCTCTTTATAAGCATAGAATGGATGAATTGCCTTCACAGCAACAGGAAATCGTGGATAAACTGGCCCTGAACTGGGATGGGATGAGTGTGGCTGAATTGGTAAAAAAAACCCGTATGGAGAGTAAAGCTATTTCTGCCCAATTAAATAACCTTGTTAAAAACGGAATAATCAGTACTGAAAAATCTACCGGGAAAAATAAATTTTACCAGTTGGAAGAGAGATTTTTCAATATCTGGTATCTTATGCAGCATGCTCCCTTGAAAAGCCAGAGGCGGGTCATCTGGCTCACACGCTTCCTTGAATTATGGTGTAATGAAAAAATGTTGAATGATGAAGCAATGAGATTTACTAAGAGAGTAAAACAAGAAGTTCTTCAGCCTGAATTTGTTAAAACATTGACAAGTGCTTATGCTCGTGCCTTTGGACTATCTCAGAATACCAGAGATGAACTGATAGAGACAGCCCGCATTGTACTAAATAATCATAAACTAGAAGCAATGGAGGACATGCCTCTTACATTCAGTGAATTAGATTCTAAATTTGAATATCTCCTTAAGGAGAATAAATTTAACCAGGCAAAAAGTTTAATAGAAAGTGCTTACCTGCAGGAAGAAATTTATGACATAATGTTAGCAATTATAAATGTGTCCTCAGGTAATTTAGGGGAGGCTGAAATTAATTTGAAAAGAAGTGCTAAAAAAGGAAATGGAATCGCAATATATAATTTAGCCGTCTTAAATGATGATTATTATAAGGATTATTTGATGGCAGAGAAGTATTATTTAATGGCTGTTAAAAAAGATGTTGTGGAAGCCATGAACAATTTGGGAATTTTATATGAAAATATTTTTAAAGATCATAAAAAAGCAGAGAAATATTTTTTAATTGCCAGAAAGCATGGATATAAATTCGCAAGTGCTAATTTGGTTAATCTTTATATAAGAACGAATAATTTAGAACATCAGAAAAAAACTGAAAATTTGATCAAGGAGTTAATTCAAGCCGATCCGGATTCAAAGTTAGAATTATTATACATCCTGTATTTGCTTTGGACAAATGAACCAGAATTAGCTACTCAAAAATTTGAATCATTACTACCTGAGATAATTGACAAGGATGAGCTATACTCAATATTGACCGATATTCTTGCCTTTGCTATAGCAAAAGGACTGAAAGCTTATATTTTTAAATTATTCAATCGTGAAAATTTACAGCTTAAAGATCGTTTCAAAGTTGTTTACTACGCCTTGATGAAAATTTTAGAAGAGGAATATCCGAATGAAATTATAAAAATGGGAAAAGAACTGACAGAGCCTGTAAATGAAATGTTAGAATATATCCATAAATTGGAGCTAAAGTACAGGTAGAGTTATCTGGAACGTTTTTAGGTTTCGGTTTTCAAGAATATAATAAAAGAAAAAACGGTGCAGGGAACTTTCCCCGCACCGTTTTTTATACCATCGCACCTAATCGACTGCTGACTGCTGACTGTCTCAGAACTTCCCGATCTTAAAAGTAATATTCCCCGTAAAGCCGTTCAGGAAAGTCTTGGGAGTATTCACCAGATTCAGGTCTTGCGTATAGCGGTAAGTTGCTCCGAAACAGATACGGAAGAACTTCACCACATTCAGTTCTACCTCAACTCCCGGTTCAATCACGAAAAAGCCGTCAGAGTCAAAGGGGCTGTATGAATTGTTATTGTTATCGTTATTGTTATTATAATCCCACCAGGTATTGTCATTATACGCAACTCCGCCATAGCCAAATGTGATAGGGAAAGAAACATGGATAGGGAAGAAGGGTGCTAAAATTGGTTCCACGAAGAAACCGCCGTATCCGCCTACCAGGTAATAGCCTGTATTATTATAAACATTGTCGATGTATATGGAATTGGCAAAGGCTGTGCCTGTGAAGCCAATGGTAAAATGGTGATCGATCAGCCAGCCGGCCCGGCCACCTAACTGAATGACATCCTGGTCGCCGATCTGGCTGTAACCTATAGTAAATGCTCCATATCCGCCATGGCTAATATGGTGTCCCGAACGGGTGAATAATGTCTGTATTTCTTCCTTGTTTTTTTCTTGTGCCTGTGCAAATCCACTCAGGAAAATGGCAACTATTGCTGTAAAGATGATTTTTGTTTTCATTGGTTTATGATAATTTATTCTTTATTAAAATACATATCTTAAGTTAAAACCGAAATCCCACATATTGACCCTGAAAAAGAACGGACCATATATTTCAAAGAAAGGTTTAAAATCTATTCCCATCGAGAGGGGCACGCTGTGGAATTTATATTCTGCCCCGATAATGCCATCCACTCCCATGGCAAAACCGGTATGATAATCGTAGCGACGATTGTAATAAGGATCGTCATACCAGTGGGAAGGGTCCGACCATCTCACGAAACCAAGGTGACCGCCTCCCCCGTAATAGAGGTATAGATTCTCGACACGGTCCTGGAGGATAGGCTTCAAGTTCTCAAATAAGCCGTAGAACTGGAGCCCTCTGCCCCTGAAACCGAGTATTCCTTCAAAGGCCCATTGATCTTCCTGTATAAATTTCACATCGAAACCGGTAGTCGCCCCAAATCTCATTCCGGCTTCTTTGGATTTTCCCTGTGCATTCGAAAGGGAAGGAATTAGAAGGGATATGATCAGGAGTAATAATAGTTTTCTCATTTTTTTAATAAGATTTTATGGCTGAAAAGCTGTATGCTTTATATTAAGGTCCTGCTTATTTTATTAAATTCATTCTTATGGATGAATCACCGAGCCGCTACCGCTAATGTGGGAAGTGATCGAGGGGCTACCCAAATAGTAGACATTCCCGCTACCTGAGATATTCACTTCCAGGTAATCCTGCACATTTACTTTCATGTTTCCCGAACCCGAAATGGTGGCATAACAATCCAGGAGGTCAAGATCATAAGCATAGATAGAACCCGATCCGCTGATGGTAAATTCCCCGCGGTCGGCCTGGCCCCAATATTCCATGGTTCCTGAACCTGAAATATGGGAAGTGATTTTTCCTGCTAATAAACCTACGTGAGCGCTACCTGAACCGGAAATATCACAGTCTACATTGTCGGCATTCACGAAAAAATTGATCTCTCCTGAACCGGATAAACTCAGATCCAGGTTGGTGGTGCTTACACTGTCGGCGTAAATAAGGCCCGAGCCGCTCAATCTTGCTTCATTAATATCCGGGGTGTGAACATAGAGTTTCATTGGAGAATGATTCCTCAGATTGTCCCTGGTATCTATCGTAAGGCTTGAACCTGTCTGCCTGGTGCGGATAAAGGGGATCAGGTTGGATTCGGCTTCAATATCAACGAAAGATTGATTGTCCTGGATGATATAAACTTCAAAGTCCCCTTCATTCAATATGCGGTTGAAAGAGGACATGTACCTGGTTTCCAAAACCACATTATTATTTCCTTCTACACGGTGTAATTCTTTTAAGCATCCTGAGAATAACAGGGATGTTGAAAGGATCACAGCCATCATACTTATTAATTTTAATTTTCTGTTCATAGTGATGCTGATTTAAATTTTGTTTTGAAAGTAAAAGACAAGACAATTTTTTAGTAGTTGCAAAAATTCTGAAAAAAGTTCAATTTTTTTTCAGCTTCCCATTAGGAATATCTTCCCGCCTTTGGTGTTTATGTTCAGACTGACTTTTGGTTTGTCGGCATTTCCGGCAGTGCATTCCACTTTCACAGTTTTTGCTTCATCATCCAGGGGCTTTTCCTTTTTAGTGAGCAGGCTTGAAGTGAATATCATCTGGCTTTTATCGTCACGGGTGATGTTTAGCTGGAAAAAATGTTCCTTATCTATGAAGAGGGTTATATCGGTATTTTCAGCGCTCAGATCCATGAGACGGAACTGCTTACCAACCGTTTGTATGCGTACATCCCCATAATTGGTCCGGAGGTTAATACGGTCATTGACTTCGTCCAGGTTCAGATCTGAGAAATAAGCTTCCCCGCCCACATCATCTACCTTCTTTATATAATATTTATCCCTTTTGGAGTTTATTTGAAGGCTGTTGACCTTAGTGAGGTATATTTTGGATGAACGGCTTTCAAAGACTGCATTTTCAGATTCTTCAAGATTAATTTCCGAATAACTAGTAGTTATAGTGCCGTTATCCATTTCTTCAATACTGGCATTCCCAAAATCCAACTGTATTTTGGAGGGACCTTTCAATGAGTGGGCCTGTAAATCGCCGTTTGATAAATTGATGTCCAGCCGGCCATAATGATCCGTGGTATATATATTCCCGAATTTATTTTCGATTTTCACATCATTATTGGCGGGAAAGAAAACGGTATAGTCAATCTGAGTATGGGTGCCACTGCTGAAAATAGTGCTGGCCAGGTCGGCAATCTCATTCCAGAAACTGTTCTGTCCTTTGAAAACAGTCTGAGCAATAATATAATAACGCGTGTCTTTGAAATCAAAATCGACATAATCGAAGATCTTATCAATCTTTGACTGCTTGTTGGAAGTTACACTTAATTCTATCTCAAATCTTACGCTGTCCTTATCCCAGGGCACAAGGTGAACATCCCCGTACTTGTTGGAAACCTGTATTTCCTGCTTGTCGTTCGAAGGGAAAGACCGGTTCAGGCTGCGGCTCTTTTCGAAGGTCTGGGACGTAGCAGCTCCTGCCATCATTATCAGGAAGGCTGTGGCCAGGTATTTATATATGGGCATGTTTTTTCTCATCTTTGTTAGTATTGTCAGTTTCATTTCCTTGTTTGAGCTGGGAGAGCATATCTTCCAGTATTTCAAGTTTGAAGCGGTAATTCTGGATCATGGCTTCAATGACTTCTTCGTTGTCGGCATTGTCTTTCAGGTCTTTCTTAAGTTCTTCAAAAACCTTATCCAGTTCCACAAATTCCGTGTTGATTTCACGGTTTACCTGGGGATTTCCGCCGGCCAGTTTAAATACCTCATCTTTTTTGAAATTGATCTGTGAAGTATAGAAAGCTTCGGCTTCCATCAGATTCTGCATCATGGGGTTGTTTTTAGTTTCTTTATTGCTGAAAATCTGTTGATTATGAGCCTGATTCCTGGAGGCCATATAAGCATGGAAATAATAAGAGGAAATGAAGATGATGACCACCGCGGCAGCTTTCCAGGCTATGTCTTTCCAGTTGAACTTCAGGATGCGGCCTTTCTTTTTATGAATGCCTTCCCACAGTTGGGGATCCGGCTCGAGATTGTCGAAACTCTCCCGGTTTTCCAGTATGAATTTCTCCAGTTTATCAGCTTTCATATATTTTGTCTTTAAGAAGTTCTTTAATCTTTTGTTTGGCCCTCATGTACTGAGTTTTCGAGTTCGACTGACTGATTTTCAATATCTGTGAAATCTCCTCATGGTCATAGCCTTCCAGCAGATAGAGTGAAAAGATTATGCGGGCGCCTTTGGGGAGCTTTTCCATGGCTTTCCGGATTTTTTCTACCGTCATGCCATTTTCGTATTGTTCAGGCTCGTCGGGTTTCGCTTCAAAAGGGGCCATATCATCAAAGAACTCCAGTTGTGTTTTCTTTCTTTTCAATTCATTAATGCATTTATTCACCGTTATTCTCTTCAGCCAGGCCCCGAAAGTGGATTCAAAACGAAAGCTGTCCAGCTTATAAAAGGCTTCGCTGAAAGATTCCTGCAGCATATCTTCGGCCTCCTCACGATTGTTCATCATCCTGTAACAGATGTTGAACATCGCTCCGGAGTAGAGCTTATATAGGCGGAACTGTGCTCCCTTATGGCCCTTCTTACTCCGCTCTATGATATCCCTGTTGATGTCCGGCTGATCCACCTCCGATTTGCTATGTGTTGTTTTTATCATTAATGACAAAAAAAGAAAATGATGGTTGCAATTTTTTAAAATTAAAAAATTTATACATTTGAAAACTTCATAATGATTGAAATGAAGAATAATAAACCAAACAAACATAAAAAGTATATTTTCCTGAATATCAAATGCAGGGATGAATACCTTTGCCTCGCTTAAGCTTTTTCGGAAGCCACAACTTCCTTATATATATTAAACAAGTTTTTTTTCAATAATAGTTTTAAAGATTTTAATGATATGGAATTGCCATTTGCAGAAGCATACAAGATTAAAATGGTCGAACCGGTGTATAAAAGCACCCGGACTGAGCGGGAACAATGGATCAAAGAGGCCAAATACAATCTTTTTAATTTACGGAGTAGCCAGGTTTATATTGACCTGCTGACGGATTCAGGGACGGGCGCCATGAGCGACCGTCAATGGTCGGAAATGATGCTGGGGGATGAAAGTTACGCGGGTGCATCTTCTTATTATAAGATGAAGGATGCGATTAAGGATATCCTGGGTTTTGATTATTTTCTCCCGACACACCAGGGAAGGGCGGCCGAAAATGTGCTCTTTTCGGTACTGGTAAAAAGCGGTGACCTGGTCCCCGGAAATTCCCATTTTGATACAACCAAGGGGCATATAGAATTCCGCCATGCCCATGCGGTGGATTGTACCATTGACGAGGCTTTTAATACGAAAGTCTCACACCCTTTCAAAGGGAATGTGAACATGGATAAACTGGAAGCGGTGCTGAAATCCAATCCCGCCGAAAAGATCCCGATGATCATCATGACTATAACCTGCAATACTCCGGGGGGGCAGCCGGTTTCGATGGAGAACCTGAGAGCGGTTTATACTATGGCAAAGAAATATGGCACCAAAGTCGTGATCGACGGCGCCCGATTTGCCGAGAATGCTTATTTCATCAAAACCCGGGAAGCAGCTTATAAGGATATGAGCATCCGTGAGATCGTGAAGGAAATGATGACTTATTGCGATGCCATGACCATGAGCAGCAAGAAGGATGCGATTGTTAATATGGGTGGATTTATAGGGATGAAGGATGAAGAACTCTTCCGCCAGGCCAGTGTTTTTAATATTATGTTTGAAGGATATATCACTTATGGCGGAATGTCGGGAAGGGATATGAACGCCCTGGCCCAGGGTCTTTATGAGGGAACCAGTTTTGATTACCTCGAAACCCGGATAGGGCAGGTGGCTTATTTGGGGAATAAACTGGTTGAATTCGGAATCCCGGTGCAGCAGCCATTTGGCGGACATGCTATTTTTGTAGATGCAAAACGCTTCCTGCCGAATGTTCCCAAAGAAGAATTCCAGGCCCAGACTTTGGGAATAGAACTTTATCTTGAAGGCGGTGTGAGGGGAGTGGAAATCGGTACCTTACTTGGCCGACCGTGATCCGGAGACCCGCGAAAACCGCTACCCGGTTTTGGAAATGCTGAGGCTGACCATTCCCAGAAGAGTATATACCAACAACCATATGGAATATGTGGCTGTTTGCCTGAAGAATATCTACGATCGCCGCGATACTATAAACAGTGGATTGGAGATTGTCAGGGAATCACCTATCCTGAGGCACTTCACAGTTGAGATGAAGAAGAAATAAGCAATATGCTTTGTAAAAATGCCGGACTCCGGGTTTATCCCGGGATCCGGCATTTTTTATTTTACTTCATAATCCACCACCTGTCTGCTCTCCCTCAGGGGACGGATGAAATCTACAAATTCTTTGTGGAGCGGATGCACCTGGTAGGCCTGCAGGGATTCAAAATTGCTGAATTCGGTATACAGGAGGAGGTCGGCTGCACCGGGATCGATGCCTGTATTGATCCCTACTTCAAGCTTACGCAGGCCCGGTATTTTTCCTGTGAAGGCTTCCAGCCTTTTTTTAGCTTCCTCCGCTATCCAGGCTTTTGCTTTACCGGAAGCTTCTTTTTTCAATGTCCAGACGACGATATGTTTTACCATCTTCCTTAAAAATTATCCTAATAATTTTCGACCATTAATTCGAAATAGGCTTGTGGATGGTGGCATGCGGGGCAATTTTGAGGAGGCTTTTTGCCTTCGTGAAGATAGCCGCAAACCCTGCATTTCCAAACTACTTTTCCATCCCTTTCAAACACCTTTCCTTCTTCAAGATTACGGTAAAGCTTGTTATAACGCTCTTCATGTGCTTTTTCCACTTTGGAGATGATCTTGAAAGCAGCAGCAATTTCCTTAAAGCCTTCTTCTTCGGCAATTTTTGCGAAACCGGGATAGAGATCGGTCCATTCTTCATTTTCCCCTTCGGCGGCAGCTTTAAGGTTTTCTAATGTTGTACCGATTTTACCGGCGGGAAAGCTTGCGTTTATCTCGACCATACCGCCTTCCAGGAATTTGAAAAATTGCTTGGCATGGGAACGCTCGTTCAGGGAGGTTTCCTCGAAGATGGCGGCGATTTGTTCCAGGCCTTCTTTTTTGGCCTGCTTTGCAAAATAATCATATCTCATCCGGGCCTGCGATTCCCCGGCAAAAGCATGCATCAGGTTCTTTTCGGTACGGCTTCCTTTTAATGTGCTCATAGCTGTATTTTTTGGCCTCCCGGGAAGATTTCCGGGAGGAAGGTTTATTGAATGAATTATTGGTAAAGCTACGAAATTAGAATAAGCAGAAGAAATTCCAAAAATCAAATTCCAAAAAACAAATAAATCCCAAATGACAAATTCCAAAAAACAAATAAATTTCAAAAGCCAAATTCCAAAGAAATTCTTTTCCACTTTTTCACCTTTTCACTTTTCCACCTGTTTTTTTTTATTTCACGGAGTTCCACAGAGATTTTTTAGGAGATCCACGGAGGGAGGATCTTAATCGCTACCAGATTCTTCGCTGCGCTCAGAATGACGGCATTTGAAAGTATATAATGGAAGCGGGGGTGCAAGGGAAAAAGTTAACTTTTTCCCTTGCACCCCCGCTTCCTGACTCTTACTATTTTTGTCATCCCGAACGTATGTGAGGGATCTGGCAGCGGTTTGCAGAAGAATTATTGCAACGTGTCTTGAGCATAGAAGAAATCCCAAATCTCGTTAATTAGTCGTTAGTCTTCAATCAAGCTTCGTAAATCTCAAACCTTTCCTCTCCCTTCGTAATATCGTGATATCGCTACATCGTTACATCGCTACATCAAAAACCCTCGTTCGGAGAAATTCTCCATGCCCTTCCGGGATGTTCTGTTCACTAATCCACCGTTCTGCATTAATTTCTTAATTTTGCACTCCTTATGAAAGCATATACCATCTACTTAAAAAAATAAAACTACAACATGACTCCTGAACAGAAAGCCCGTCGTTACGAACGGATATACATACAACTCAGCGAACTATTTGAAAAGCAGCCCTCGCCGCTTGCCTGCATGGCCACTATCGCGGCTGTTTTGCATCATAAGATGGATAAATTTTACTGGACCGGTTTCTACCTTCTGCAGGAGGGCGAACTGATGGTAGGCCCCTACCAGGGCACCCTGGCATGCATCCGCCTGAAAAAGGATACCGGCGTCTGCTGGGCCGGCATCAATGGAAAAGACACAATGATCGTTCCCAATGTGCATGATTTTCCCGGTCATATTGCCTGCGACTCCCGTTCCAATTCGGAAATCGTCCTGCCTCTCTTCAATTCAGCCGGAGAAATTACCGGCGTTTTGGATGTCGACAGCAAGGAATTCAATAACTTTGACGAAACGGATGCAGTCGGCTTGAAGAAAATTCTGCAATTAATCTATCAATAGTATTGAAATGATCTTCTAAAGATCATTCATCATAATTTTAAAAGAAAATTTTGGAAACACTGGGTTTTGTCTTACTTGCTTTTGCTCTTTCCATGGTCTCCTTCTCGGTTGCCGTAAACAGCAGTATTTTTCGCTGCGTTAAAACAAATGAAGGTCTTGGTATAAGCATCAGCTTTGCTTTATTCCAGGCTGGCATGATTGCCGTGGGCTGGCTCCTGGGCCGAGCTATCGGATCTTTACTGGATCAGATGCAGAGTTCAATCGCTATATTTTTGATCATTATTATAGGGTTCAGGATGATCCTCGATTCGAGGCGGGTGCTGCTCGAAGTACGAACTATTCGATATAAAAACTTTAGCCTGCTCCTGGGTTATTCCTTTCTGGTAAGTGTAAATGCCCTGATGATAGGGATGAGTCTTGGGATGATCCTCGAAAGCATCTTCCTTCCGGCAGTTTATCTTTTTGGAATGACATTAATAGTGACATTTATAGGTTTAAAGGCGGGAAGGGCCGGCATGGTAAATTTATCCAGGCATGCTGAAATGGCCGGTGGAATATTATTGATAGTGGTCGGGGTTACCCTGGTGCTGCAGCTACTGAAAATCTTTTAATTTTGCAGCCTTTTATTTTCAAAGATAAAGAAATGGCAACTGTAAGAATATCAAAGGAATTCACATTCGATATGGCACATGCCCTGCTCAACTATGACGGGCTTTGCAGGAACATTCACGGTCATTCATATACCCTCATTGTAACGGTGAAAGGGATCCCGGTAAAAGATGATGCTTCTGCCAAAAACGGGATGCTCATCGATTTCAGGGACCTGAAAAAGATAGTCAGGGAACAGATCATCAACCCTCTGGACCATGCCCTGGTGCTGAATTCGGCCAGTCCCAGGGAGATCGTGGATGTCCTCCAAAAGAATTATGATAAGGTGGTCCTTACGGAATATCAGCCCACTACAGAAAATATGATCGTGGACCTGGCCGGCAGAATCAAAGCTTTATTGCCGGCCCATCTCCAGCTTTATAGTCTTCGCCTTCGTGAAACCCCGACTTCCTACGCGGAATGGTACGCAGATGAGAATTAGGGATTTATTTCGGTTTTTTTCAGAATAAGTTTACTGATTTATTTTAAGGCTGAAAAAAGCGGAGACCGGTCTGTTCGGGAACCGGCCTCCTGGGTCAAAGGGGGAAAAATATATAGGAAAAAGCAATTCTTTATTATCGGGCTTTAATTAACCTTCGCATAGCCATATCTCCCTGGTCACTGCTGATCAGGATCAGGTAAACACCGGCTTTCAATTTACCCAGATCAAGCTTAATGGTTTGTGGACCGGCATTCAGGGTCCTGTTGATCTCCAGGGTGTTTTGCCCAATTTGATTGATAATGCTGAATTTCAATTGGGTGGGTTTATCAAGATTCAGCTCCAAGGCTGCATTTCCGGTCACAGGATTGGGATAAATATTTCCCAGGCTTGTGAGTGAAACCAAATGCTCATTGATACCGAAAAATGCATTCGCCTCTCCAGCATCTACCTGAATTTCGACATTGACTGATGTCTGCACTTCACTAAGTGTTATAGTAGCCGGAGTGGATTGTATGCCAGGGATCTCAACCATCACTTTATAGGTTCCGTAAGCCAGGTTACTGAAATCAAATTCACCGTTTTCATTTGAACGGAGATAAGAGTAGGGCTGCATATCTGAATTCAGGATCAGGACTTCCACATTATTCAGGGGAGCCCGCGCATTTAGATCCGTGACTGTTCCGTAAATGCTACCACCACCGCTGTTCAGCGTTGTGGAAGGTATCATATAAATATCGGCCGGCCAGTTGTTGAGCGGAAGTATCGGCATGGCATCTTCCCAGCTCAAAGCATTAATATAATAAGTTGGGATATAATCACCATAATGTGCCGATCCTTCAGTCAGCTCTGCCTGGGCAAACAGCCAGGTAGCCGGGTCCATGGGGATATTGTCAAATTGATAGAAACCGTTGGAATCAATTGCAATTGCCCCAATTTCCTCCGGATTTTGCCAGAGTGTATCACTTGCGAACAAATGTACTTCAGCCGCATCGGCAAGTTCCTGATTAGAGAGGTAAACACGCCCAAATACGCTGAATGTGGGGTTGCCAACAAATATGGATTGTTCAGATGTCCATGAGCAAGCTGTACTGTCGCTGGTCATTAATGTGACGTTGTAAGTACCGTTTTCGTTATAAGTATGGCTAATTACCTGGCCGGTGCCGCTTGTCCCGTCACCGAATTCCCAGGTATACTCAGTATAGAAGTTACTGTTTGTATAGCCGGTATAATTTACTGTCAAACTATCTTCAGTATATTCAAACCAACTATTGCAATCACCTCCGGGATTTACATTCACCCAGACATCCTTGCAGGAATATGCAATACAGGAATCCATATTCGGGTTTGAGATTACTGTTTGCAGACAGACTGTGTAATATCCGGTATTATTGGGCTGGAAGCTATGCACTATCTCTTCTCCCGTTCCAGTAGTTCCATCCCCGAAATCCCAGAAGAATAGTGTGCCATCCGGATTGATCATGCCGCCCCAGTATGCTTCTCCATGAAACTGGTAAGTCAGTGAATCATTCATTTGTTCGTATTCAAAGCTATTGTCGCATCCTGAGGGAGGAGGAAATCCGGTATAAACAGTATCACAATATGTGCTTGTGCAAGAGTCAGCTATTGTGTTAATCGTCAGGCAAACATAGTAATAGCCACTATCGGCATACATATGCACTGGATTTTGCAGGATGGATGTAGTTCCGTCGCCAAAATCCCAGGTCCATGAATCAGCCTGGTTCCCATTGGGAGTGAAGCTGTTATCATAAAAATGCAGTGTGAGTTCATCAAGGCTGTCGGGCATATAATAGAAAGATGCCTGGCAGCCGGGCTGGTTGTATATCCATACATCCTGGCAGGATGTATAGGTGCATGATCCTGTCGTCGAATCGCTGTATGTAGTAGTCAGGCAAACTGTGAAGTAAGCCATGCCATTTGGCTGAAAAGTATGACTGATGTTTTGACCTTCTCCGCTTGTCCCGTCACCGAAATCCCAGCTATAGCTCAGGGCTTCCATATTATTCAGGAGATATCCTTCAAATTCAACAGTGTATTGGTCCTCATAGGTATAGGAGAAGGAATTTTCACATCCATAGTAGGTCGAATCCCCGACTATCACATTTTTGCATTGCGTGTCATTGCAATACTCTGAGGAGTCCAGAACTGTTAGACAAACATAATAGTCTCCCGATGTCTGGTATGTGTGAACGGGATTTTCGTTATCCGAATAAGTGCTGTCGCCGAAATCCCAATGTGAAACAGTATAATTCCCAAGGGAATTATTGCTGAACATTATGGTCAGCGGATCGGCGGGGGATGGCTGGTAATCGTAATTAGCCTGGCAGCCGGAGGGGATGGTATTGCACAGGTAAAAATCGAAGGAGGGAAGGGTAAGTCCTCCGGAAAAGGCGCCCACTTGATATTGTTCTTCTCCTGTGCAGGGGTCCTGGGTTGACAGCGTTACCAATCCCTGTGTAACTTCCGTCGGTAGCAAAATAATGTCCTGAAAATATCCCAGCGAATCCGTATAAACATCACTTTCATATTCAAAACCTGTGTTCGTACTGTCAATGCTGATAGACACTTCATGTCCTGACAAAGGAGCTATAAAATTTCCGCTCATGTCATAAACATGGCCTTCTACCGTAAGAGGATAACCCTGGCTGAATCCTGACAAGGCGAACAATGCTGAAAAAATGAAAAAGCATAATTTTAATCTCATAAGATGGGTTTTAATTATTTAACAAACTTGATCAGGATGATTGATGATTTCCGTTTATAAGACGGAATACTTCCCTCAGGGTTGCCTGAACTGAAAAAAAAGTATTCCCGGATTGTAAATCTATATTTCTGGAATCCTGAATGTTAGTATCGCGGTCATGAGATAATACCGCGCTTAGTCTAGTTTTTGACGATCCTGGCTGTTTTTATCAATGTTCCGTCAAGCTTACGAAATACATAGAAAATATATTCCCTTTTGCAACTTTTCTACTCCTATGATTGTCGGGCTTCCGTCTATATCCTGAACTATCTCTTCAGAATATATACTTCTTCCAAAAAAATCATAAATATTAATTTTAAGTTGATATGAATAATTTTTATGAAGAAGAATACTTAAATACTTTCTCGCAGGATTTGGAAAAACAGTGATTTCATTTGCAGCAGTATTTTCTTGTAAACCATTAAAGAGGAAGTTTATCGGGTTGGAAGGTTCCGAAATACAGCCGTATTGACTGTTTACTATAGTATAATAAGTATCTTCAATTTCCGGGTAATAAACCTGATCTGTTGCCCCTTCAATCAGTCCGTTAGTTCCGAACCACTGGTTTCCATCCGGAATATCGGAGATGAGGGAATCTCCCTGTTGTTCTATCACAGGCTCTGGAATGGGATGCACCGTGACGCTCACGGCAGAGCTGGCATTGTTCAGGCCATTATATATATTTAAGGTATATTCAGTACTTTCCTGGACTGTAGCAAGAGGGAATGCTGAATTTGGATCGTCCAGCCCGGTTTCAGGCGACCAGTAATAGCTGATATTCCCGCTTCCGCCTACAGTATATGCGCCGAGCTGGGAACCCCCTGCACCGCAGAACTCATGTGGAGCTGCATTTGCAATAACACTCAGAGAACCATCCAGATTACTTGAAGGCAAGACTATATTGTCCAGCCAGGCGCCGTCTGATCCAAAACTTATATTGGCATTTTTAATGTATATCCATTTAAAAGTATGCATTCCCGGTTCCACTTCATATTTTACATACTGCCAATCCAGGTTCCCCGACCACTGGTCAATGAGAATATTATCAATATAAAATTTCAGAAAATCCGCGGCATATTGAGAAGAAACCCTGCGGTAAAAGGAGATATCATCATAAGCAATAACATCAAGGCTTATCTGTAAAAAGGAACTTTGATTATCAGCGATATTTCCCGAGACAGCTGAATAATTCCCTTCGAATGGATTGACAGGGCTGATCAGCCAGGGCATATCCCCGGATGTAGTCCAGTCAAATTTTTGAAAATTATTGCTTTCCCAGTCTTCCATTAAAATGCCCGAGGTGAAATTCAAAGGAATGGATTGCAAATAATCACCTCCATTTGCAGACACATTCAATACCATCTGTAAAATCTCCTCATAAGAAACCGATGAATTGCAAACCATAGGGATGGAGGCCTGTGAACTTCCTGAATAAGCGATATCACCAAAGCTGACATCCGCATTTTCAACCGTGAAAAAAGCCGAATCATAGTTCAGATTCGCCAGCGTACTCTGGGCAGTCAGTCCGCCAAGGTTCCGGAGGGTCACGACCAGGTTAAAGCTTTCACCGGGATCTATCCGTCCGTTATTATTACCTGCTGCATCATCTATACCTGCATCTGCCTGCAGATAGATCACAGGAGGCTGATCGAGCCTTTGTACAGCATCCAGGTCAAAGCCAATATCATTTCCTGACCCTGAACCGTCGCCATCATCTTTGATACGGATAAAGCGGGCTTGCTGCAAGCCGGAACCGCTAAAGTCAAAAGAGCTTGTTCCCATTCCATTCCCAAGGTTAGTCCAGGGACCATCAACAGACATACCAGCATAGCATGTGTATCCTTCAGTGGTGGTATCCCCTTCATAAACTTTGATTTCCTCCCCGGGGCCGTCAGGAATAGTATCCTGCATATCAAGGATGATCCAGCCATTTTTTCCCAGGGAATAATAGACGCTGTCAGGCGCTCCAAGTGAAGCCGGTGTATATCCCTCATCACCGTAATTATTATTCGGGATCTGGCAGGCTTCAACCTTGTATGCATAATGATTATCAGCGGCTTGCAATTGAAAATTTAGAATTGTATTGCTGGTGTTATCCGGCACGCTTACATTTTGGCTCAGGGGCTCATAACCATTGGCCACGGCTGTGACTACATAATTGCCCTGCAAAATATATTTGTGATAATCCCCGATTTCAGGATCAGTATAGGATGGGAAATAATCGTTTACAAAAATTATTGCCGGAATTGCAGCGCCGGTGACTGCATCAGTGACCGTACCTGAAATACCATAGCCTGCATTTTCAATAATCGCGATCATTGCCGGGTAATTGTAATCATAATATTGCTGGATCTGGGAAGCGGGAGGCTGTTTGTTGTCCGATATTTCTATTGTCCATCCAATGCTTCCCATAATACCATAATGGGAATCTTTTGAGCTTCCATTGATGGCATACATGCCTGAATAACCCTGTCCATAGGCCAGGTTGGCATACCCTGAAACAGAAGAATAAATCTGGGCCAGGTGGTCCATCTGGAAATAGTCAGGACAGGCATCCGGACGGTAACTCCATGGGTAGGAGAGAAATTCTGTTCCGCTGTGATAGGCTATTTCGGTGACAAACTGGTTCTGGTCCATACAGCTTCGGATAGCCCTGGTCTCAACCTGAGAAAAATATCCCGGGCTGCCACCCCACTCATCCCACATATATCCCCAATCACGGTTAAGATCAATACCGAAGCTGTTATACCTCGACATATTGACCCTGCCATCAGGGTTTACCATCACATAAATCCAGATTTCACGATTATTGATCAGATCGGTAATGACCGAATCTGTTCCATAGCTTTCGCAAAGTTGCCGGGCAAAGCGGATCAGGTTTTCGGCGCCTCCTATTTCATCACCATGTATGCCTCCGTCGAACATGAGTTCCGGTTCCGCTTCGTCTATATTGACATTATCGCTGATCTTTAAGGCAGCCAATTCCCTTCCTTCCACTGAAGTACCAAACAGGTGTTTCGAGCAAATAGCGGGATAGCCAAGGGCCAGGCTGTTCATGATCTGGTAAATTTCATCGGCACTATGGTAGGCATCCCTGTTTTTCCAAAAGTCTTTATAATAATCATTCAGGTCAGCCTTGGTAATCTGAAAATCCAGGCCGAGTTCCCTGATTTTATCCAATTCAGAAGGTATGACATAAAATAAGGCATAACCCGCCGGATATATATCTCCGTTCAGATGTAGGGAAGTCAGCAGCTTTGCCTGGGATGGATTTTTAATTTCTATCCTGATTTCCATTTCACCTTGCCTCCAGCCATGCTGGCCGAATATCGAGACTTGTAAGAGCAGAAACAGAGAGAGTATAGTAAGTTTCTTCATTTCATATTGAATTGAACATGCCATTATGAAAGCTGATCAGAACCTGAAAAGATCCTGATCCGGCTTTAAAGGGAAAGTATAAAATTAGAAAAGAATATATTACTGATGATTATTTTACGAATTTTCCGGTCCATGATATTGCAGCTTCTGAATTCAGCACCCGGATCAGGTAAATTCCCCTTTGCAGGGAACTGACAGAAATTGTAAATATATTTTCGCCATTTTTATGCTGTAGTCCGCCACCTTGTATCAGGCGGCCGGCTATGTCCCTGATTTCATAATAATAAGCGGCATTCAACTTAAAGGTCGATTCAATTTTCAAAATATCAGATACCGGATTTGGATAAATAAGGAACTCTGCTGATGTGATGTTTTTTGGATCATTTATTCCATAAGCCGCCGTGTTCAATATGTTGAGGTTTACATTTGATATTACAGGTGAATTTGCTGAAATTGTTATTATTACCTTATAGGATGCTTTCCCTGTAAGGTCAGCTTTCAGCTGGTAAGTTCCATATTTAAGATTATCAAATTCAAAATACCCATTAGCCTCTGGCCTGGTGAAGGCCAGGGGATTGCCTCCTTCATTCATCAATATTACGCTGGTTTCATCAATAGGAAGTGGATGTTCCTCCTGATCAGTATCGTATTGCACATATCCTTTAATAATGCCGGGTCCAGCTATACTAACGGGTATTTGCCTTAGATGTATATCGGCTGAAAAGTAATTACTGTCAGCTATTTGGATAGTTTCAGCACTTTCCCAGCTAACCGCATTTTCATGATAAGTAAAGAAATAGGATCCAAAATGGGTTGAAGAGGGTGTGAGTGTTACTTTTACGATGTAATTCCCGGGAAGCAGGCCTACGAACCAGAAGTATCCCGATTCGTAAAATTGCCTGCTGGCTACCTGCGTTACTTCATTTGCACTGAGCCTGTAAAGGTATGCGATGGCTGTATCACCCTGATTTACCGGATTGTTCATGGGGTATTCACCGGTGTAGGTGAGCCCTCCAAGATTATAAAAGTCAGGGGTCTGGAGCTCCGAGCAGGTCTGATCGCTGCATAAATTAGGAGTCTGTGTATTTGTAACTGTCAGACAAACTTCATAGGTCCCGTTTTCATTGTATTGATGTACCGGGTTTTTTATTGTAGAAAAGCTGCCGTCTCCGAAATCCCAGGTCCAGGAATTAATATTTCCGCTTGATTGATCATAAAAATGGTATAAATCAGTTTGAAGGCTGGTTGAGTCGAGATAATAACTGAAATCAGCAAGGCATGAAACCGGATTGCCCGTCACGACAGTATCGCAATAAGTATCGGAACAATTACCCAGGCTATCGTTGCTATAAATATTCAGGCAAACATTATAATGACCTGGATATGCATATGTATGAACCGGATTCTCCTCATCACTTGAATTCCCGTCACCAAAAGTCCAGAATGTGTTTTCATAAGCGCCCGTCGACATATCGGTAAATGAAAAAGTCATAGAGTCGGCAGGGGAAAGCACCGCTTCAAAATAGGCCTGGCAACCAGTATTCATTATGGTGATTGTATGACAGCTTTGGTCATGACAATCTTCCTCTGATGAGATGCTCAGGCATACCTGGTAAGTTCCGGCAGAATCATAGGTATGTTCCGGGTTGTTTTCAGTGGAAGTAGTCCCGTCACCGAATTCCCAGAGTACATTTTCAAAATCTCCTGAAGAATAATTAAAGAATTCATATTTCAGTTGATTTGTACTGTCCGGAAAGGCTTCAAAATTGGCCTGGCAAGCTTCCTGAGAGGAATCGACGCAAATATAAAATTCCACGTAGACCGGCTGGTTCAGGCTATGAACCACGGTATCCTGATAAGTATCTTTGCAATTTAGGGTTTCGAATTTCAGGGAGGAAATCTGGATACCCTGGACATTGAGACTATCACTGAAAATACCGTTTTCGTTTGTATATAAACTTGTCAGAAAGTGCTCTTCATCGGCATATATATTCACCTGATGATTGGATACGGGAATACTATTTTCTATATTGATCACCCGTCCGCTAACTTCTATTAGTTGCTGTGAATGCAATGAAGGATTAATCAGGAGAGCGCTTATATAAAGAAGGTATAGTCTGATTTTTAGCATAATATAAAACTGTTAGAAATTGAATAGGATTCCGGCCCTTATGCCTGTTATGAATGGGTTCCTGGCATTATAGGCTGGATCTTTTGCGTATACAGATTTAATATATTGTTCGAAGACCGGCTCCAGATGGAAACTGATCTTATCGGTCAACATATAACCTAGATCAATTGATGCTGTGAATCTCCAGGTGCTTTTGCTCCTCGTGGGCACCTTCCGATCGATACTGATAAGTTCGGAAGTCGGCCCGCTGAATTCCACAGTGGGTTCATTTTTCGATAAAAGCAAGGAGTAAATCACACCGGCTTTTAATCCCAGGCTGAGTCTTCTCTTTTCCCAGAAATTATAAGCGATAGATAATGGAATATCCAGGTAAGTATATGTATTCACCTTTTCTGTGAGGCTGAAATGATTTAATGAATCATAGACAATCTGCTTTTTATAATTCATGATGATCCTTTCCTGGTTAAGGGGATCTACAGAAAAAGATGTGACATTCAGGAAATAGCCTACACTGTCGTATGACTGGTAATTGACCTTATAGTTTCCTATGTCCTCCATACGGGTCAGCCCAATCCCGCTATGCAGGCTTAGTCCGCCAGGTAAGTAATAGTTCAGGCTCAGGTCGGCCGAATACACATTACGGTTAGGATTCGGGTCATAGTATATAATTCCGGGGCTAATATGAGCACCTATCCGCAGATCAGCTTTTTCCGCATAAGTATCTTCAAATGTAGGGGAAAAGCTATGTGCCATTGAAGCATCCCTTGGTTTTAGAGAGGCGGGCCTCACAGGTAATGACTTCAATATTCCGGATCTGATAGCTTCTAACTGACCGATCATGGCCAGGCCAGACCGGTCAGTGGAAACTGTTGTTGAAGGGAGAAGACCTGAATTTCCGGCAGAAACCGGATTTTCAGGATAGGTATCAGAAGCGAACTCTGTTTGATCTGATTCCTGGCCGGCAGAAGATATATTGGCCTGAGAATCAATTGTATTTTTATGAGTGGCTTGGCTGTCAGTAGAACCGGGCTGAGCCTTTCCAGGCAGTTCTTTAGTATAAGTATTTAAGGCTGAAGGTTTTTTAAGCTGGGTTTCTGCTTGAGTATTATTTCCTGAATGTGAACTGAACATATCAGGGGTTTCGTTTTCTGAAGCAACTTTCGCTCCGATGATTGGATCAGGATAAATGTTTTTGTTATTGAGGACTTGTTCCTGGGAGCTTGAATTTAGCGGCACCAATTCCTGGTTGCTTCCTGGCAAGGTCAGCCATGCTATCAAACCTGAGAATAAAAAAATTATACCGATAAGTAATATTCTGCCACTGAACCAGCTTCCTCCCATACCGGTGAAGAACCTGAATTCGATCTTTTCCCACAGTCCGGCTGAAGGCTCTACCTTCATATCGGCCAGTGATTTTCTGAAAAGATCATCTGTTTTGTCCCTGTCATTGATCATTTTAGTACAATATTGTGATCATGTTTCTGAATGAACTCCGAAAGTTGTTTTCGGAGCTGTCTGCGTGCTTTCATAAGCTGAGTTTTGGATGTATTTTCCGAAATATTCAGTTTGAGAGCAATCTCTTTATGAGCAAATCCTTCTATGGCAAATAAGTTGAATACTATCCTGTAGCCATCCGGAAGTCTCTGCACAAATTCCATAAGTTTTTCCTTCGGGATATCCTGTGTTTCGGGGATGAGAGGATCATTGTCATGAATACCCGGAAGCAAAGTATGATCTTCGATCTCTTCCATGCTGGCATGATGATAATGTTTCAAATTTTTCTGGTAGTTGTCAATGGCAGTATTAACCATGATCCTCTTTATCCATCCCTCAAAGGATCCTTCTTTCCGGTACCTGGAAATATTAGTAAAAACCTTGATGAAACCGTCCTGCAAAACGTCTTCTGCTTCAGCCCGATCCTGGCAATAACGCATGCATATTCCGAGCATAGTAGCAGCATACTTGCTATACAGCAAGTTATATGCCTTGCGTTTTCCATCAAGACAACCTCCAATTATTTGATCATCGGAAATCATCAAATATCGATCCTGAATTCAAGACAGCCGGTCCCTTTAAAGGTTGCCTGGAAATCCATGAATTTATGTTCTTATATTATTATAAATGACAAAAATAAAGTAAAAAAAAAGCATCCCGAAGCTTCAGGATGCTTTTCCAAATAAGTATGATAAGTCTCTATTTTATTTTGACAAATTTACTACTGAACCTTGCACCGTCGGCTGCATAGATATTAACGCAATAGGTTCCCTGCGAAAATCCGGCAGCGTCCAGACTGATTATTTGATCTCCTGAACCCAGATAAAAACTTTGCTTTTTAACGATTCTTCCGGTAACATCCGAGACAAGCATTTCAAGTTGGGAAGCTTTTTTCATCCTGACTTGTATTCCGGCCTGCTCTTTGACAGGGTTGGGATAGATGAATTTCAATCCTTCCACAAATTCAGAGGGGTTTTCAGGTACGGAGAAAGTTATTTCCTCTTTGGAAATTACAAGGCTTACATCACTTGCTACAGGTTTTGCCTCAGAAATAGTTACGAACATGGGACTTGTCGGAACACCTGTAACATCGGGATAAATCTGGTAAGTGCCAAAGGCCAGGTTTCCGAAAAGAAAATTACCTTGTATATCTGAAAGCCCGCAGGTCAGACAGACATTTCCATCATTCAGGAGTAGGATCTCCACATCCCCGGCTGGTAAAAATCCAGAGAAAACTGAAGCTGTATCGTAAGTTATTTGCCCGATAATCTGACCTTTCCCGGAAGTCTGACCAATAGACGGTATCAGATGTATATCATTTTGGAAACTTGTATCTGTCAGATTAATTATACTGGCATCATTCCAAATATAAGTATTTCCAAAATACGTGGGCATAAATTGACCGTAAAGCTCGGATACATATTGAAGTCTGGCTTTGGTCACATATTGCCCTTGTGGGAGCCTGTTGAAAAAATAATAACCATACTGGTCGAAGCTTGTAGTATCGATCGGAACAAGCTGATTGATGCTATCAATGGCATACAGGTAGGCAAGGCCATAATCAATAGGCCAATGTCCGGCAAAGACCTGTCCGCCCATATCGAAATATTTTTCCAGACCCACCTCTACCTGTTTTGTAATCCGGGAAGTATCCCAATATTCGTTTTCAGGTTTCTTGGAAGTAACTGAAAGAGTAACTTTATATATACCCGGATCGGAATAAACATGCCATGAATCCTGAAGTTCAGATGTTGTTCCATCACCATATTCCCATAGCCAGGATTTGATTACATAACCGATAGAGAGGTCATGAAAGTTGATCCTCATGGGGTCATTGTAAAATGTATCAGGTTCAGCTACAAAATTAGCCTGAAAGCTACTTGTGGCATTTGGGTCAAAAATCTCAAAATTTGCGATGATATTGAACTTATTGGACCAGAGGAAGCGGTAGTTTTCCTGTGCCTCTTTCAGATTATCATTAAAATCATAAAGGTAGATGTTTAGTTCCCCGTTATTTTCATGAGTGATAATAGTATCATAGTAAAAACCATTTATGTCGGTTTGCATAATGGCCGTGTAAGAAAAACCATTATTCAGACTGGAATCGGCTTCAATATAGATGAGATGATCGGTAACAGGGGCACCGTTTACATTATTGTTGAGCTGACCGGTAATAAGGATATAATGATCTTCCGAATTGATTTGAGCGCTGCCGTTCAATGGTAAAAGCCATACAAGGAGCATTAAGACCACCGGGATAAAGCTGCCCCTGATAAGATTTTCTGGCTTTTTAAAGACTTGTAGAAATTGTTTCATAGCTTCAGTCTTTAAGTTTATAAATTATACCTGCTCTTACTCCGAAGGAATAAGGATGACGGCTGGAGGTCCCATTATTAAATTCCGGATTAACAAAGTAACGGAATGCCGGTTCCACATTCAAACTGAATTTGTCGGTGAGATTAAATCCAAAGCCGGCACTAAACATCATTTGCCAATTCAGGTTTATCCGTGTAGGAAGTGTGCGGTCCATATTCACGATCCGTATTTTATCTTCCGGATAAATAGCCTTAGGAACATTCCGGCTGATCATGAGTGACATAGAAGGGCCACCTTTCAGGGAGAGGCTGAAACGTTTAAAGTCCTTCTGGTAGCCGAAAAGAAGTGGTATCTCGAGGTAAGTGTAACTGGCTTTGGACTCGTTAATAGCGTAATAATCGATACTGTCATATACATCAACTGTCTGGGTATAAAATGTAGGGATATAGCCATTTGCAGTAGAATCGAATGTCACTTTGTATACGTCCTCGTAAGATCCGAGATACTTCTGATAATCGATCAGGTAATTTCCATCATCTTGGGAAAACCTTAAGCCAATACCTGACTGTAAGAAATAATGACCGAAATGTACAGTGGGATTTATGCTGAAAGAATAATTCAGTTTGGTTCCGGCTGAATCGTCAGGGTAATGCATAAATTCAGGAGTAAAGAATGCGCCTATTGTCCATCCGGGTTTATTGGGATTGACATAATCCTGGTAGCCGGATGGATAACGATTATGCCTTGAATTTAATGATCCCGGAAGATTCAAATTTCCATTAAGATTTGTCAATTTATGTCCTTTTAGCCCCAAATTCAATAAAGGACTTCTGTTTTGTCTTTCATTGGTTGTTGGTTCGGATGATGCATTGACAATAGTATTCTGGTTATCAGCCGAAGTAATACTTTTTTTATCTTCAAAAGGTTTTCTTACCGGAATAGCATTGTTTCCGGATGGAGGTAAATTGGAAGCCTTCGGGGTAAGAACTGAACTTTCCGTGGCAGAATAAGTAGTTTCTTGTATTTCAGTTGTTGCATCTGCAGGATATGAAGCCAATCTGGTTAAAAATGCTTTTTCAGCCTTTTCACCGAGCAGAGATCCCATATCGGCCGCTTTCGGTGAATAGATCAGGTCAAGATTAGTAATAACCATTACAATGGAAATAAGGATAGCGATACCGGCCAGAATGGGCAGCATCAGGCCGGTGATGGAGGACGGGGGACTTGCAGGGCCTATTTTGGTCCGGATATTCTCCCATACCGACTCGGGCGGTACAGCTTCGAAATTTTCGAATTTGCCGCGAATTATCTGATCGATATGTTGATTGTTTTCCACTTTATTATTTTGATTTGCGTTGCGTAATCTTATGCTGCAGAGTGGCTCGTGCCCTCGACAGTTGTGACTTGGAAGTGTTTTCTGAAATATTCAGGATTTTTCCGATCTCCTGATGAGTGTATCCTTCAATTACATAAAGATTAAAAATGATCCGGTAACCTTCCGGGAGTTGCTGGATATGATCCAAAAGCTCCTGTGCCGAGAGTTTATCGATCGCAGTTTCATCGAAGGAGTGAGTCTCTGTGGCCTTCTCCAGGCTGATTTCATTCCATTCTTTGGATTTTTGCTTGTAGTAATTGATGGCAGTATTCACAATTGTGCGCCGTATCCAACCTTCAAAAACACCTTCATGACGATAATCTTTCAGATGATTGAATACTTTAATGAATCCCTCCTGGAGTATATCCTCAGCTTCCATTTTACTGCGGGCATAGCGCAGGCAAACACCGTACATTCTCGGCGCAAAACGCCTGTACAACTGTTCCTGAGCTTTTGGATCTTTGTCCAAACAGCGACTGATTAATGCTCTTTCAGAATCCATTTAAATTGCACTCCCCAAGTGCCGGAGAGTTTAGGCTTTTAGCCTAATAGTTTGTTTTATGAAAATATCCCACACAAACATACGAAATATGTAGTGAAAAACAAACTTCTGCCAGGGAATTTTGATCCTGCCAAGATTAATTATTTCAATGAACTTCCACAACGCATGCTAAAAGGCATAATTCATCCTTTTACTCAAAGCTGTAGACAATTGAAATCTTAAAATGGTTGCATCATGCCGATAAAATATTGTCAGGAAATTTTATTATGTATCATATTTTTAATCAGGAAGATGAGGGCCCGTTGGAATTAAGGGGATTTCAGGATATAAAAAATGAATATTAAAATACAAGGCATTACTGATAAATACCCAGCCTGGTCAGTTATTTCCATCCGGCCTTGAGGATTCTTCATTAAACTATTAAAAGCGAGATGCTTATTAAGGGTTAAAAATGTTATGAAAAATTATTAACTACTCATTGTTTTCCTGGTGATAATTGCATTAGCTCTCGCTGCATTGATTGCTTTAGTCCCTAAAATAATGACTGATTTAAAAGAGTTCCTTACCTAATAATTTCAATCAGGATGTATCAGTTTGCCGGATTGTTCCCGAATCGTTTCATCAGGTCATTTATCTGGAGTTTCCCCAGGTATAATACATGATACATAGCCGGAACAACGATGAGGGTCAGAAAAGTGGCAAAGGTTAATCCGAAGATGATAGTCCATGAGATCGGACCCCAAAAAGCCACATTATCTCCCCCGAAATATATTTTCGGGTCAAGGGTTTCGAACAGTGAAATGAAATCAATATTCAGTCCGGAAGCCAGCGGCATCAGTCCTAGAATAGTGGTTATAGCGGTGAGCAGAACAGGTCTCAGGCGGGTTTTTCCTCCTTCTATAATACATTCGGTTGAAATTTCCCTGGGTAGATTGGCCCTTTCTTCCAGGCCTAATTCATTTCTTTTCCGCTTTTTCAGCAGATCGGTATAATCTATCAGTACTATGGCATTATTTACAACGATTCCTGCCAGGGATACAAGTCCGATCCCAGTCATAATTACGATAAAATCCATTTGAAAAGTAATGATTCCGCCA
>CAWBCI010000064.1:0-63576 GCA_963787195.1 uncultured Bacteroidales bacterium | reverse complement strand
GAAAACGGGACTCGAACCCGCGACCCTCAGCTTGGGATCCGCCAGAGGCGGACAACCAACTGAGCTATTTCATAAAAAAACCGGAAGCCTGTTCAGACTGCCGGTTCTTCGAAGAGCGGAAAACGGGACTCGAACCCGCGACCCTCAGCTTGGGATCCGCCAGAGGCGGACAACCAACTGAGCTATTTCATAAAAAAACCGGAAGCCTGTTCAGACTGCCGGTTCTTCGTAGAGCGGAAAACGGGACTCGAACCCGCGACCCTCAGCTTGGGAAGCTAATGCTCTACCAACTGAGCTATTTCCGCTTGTTTTGCGACCCTCAGCTTGGGATCCGCCTCTGGCGGACAACCAACTGAGCTATTTCCGCTTGTTTTGCGACCCTCAGCTTGGGATCCGCCTCTGGCGGACTCCAACTGAGCTATTTCCGCGTTGGTACAATAAATGATGGGCAAAAATAATAAATTTCATTTGATACGGGCAAACATTTTTTATCTTTATCCATCAAGAAAATTAGCATGAATAAAGCATTGCCGGAAGATAAGCGGACTTTAAAAAAAAGGATCAGGAGCTTTGCTTTTGCCCTGCATGGCTTAACTTACCTATTCCGTACGCAACCGAATGCTGTTATACACTTCATTTCCATGATCCTGGTTATAGTAATGGGAATATTCTTCAACTTAAATTCTATTGAATGGATCCTTGTCATTTTCGCCATCGGCCTGGTGATCTCTGCGGAAGCTTTCAATACAGCGCTGGAAGAGCTTGTCGACCTGGTGAGCCCTGAATATCATGAAAAAGCGGGAAGGGTCAAGGACCTGGCTGCCGGCGGGGTCCTGGTCGCAGCCATCAGTGCCGCCATTATCGGAGGGATTATCTTCATCCCTAAAATACTTGCCTGCTTCTAATCGCCTTAATTTATTTCAAGCCGTATCCAATAAAATATAATTTTGTGGCTTAATAAAACTAAATGCTATGATCCTCATTGCCGACAGCGGGGCTACCAAAACCCAATGGGTTATTATTGACGAAAACCATGTCTCCGACCCGATAGAAACTTCCGGTTTTAATCCTTATTTCATGGAATCGCGTATCCTGGAAAACATCCTGGATAAAGACCTTGTTCCGATTATAAGACAGGATAAGATTAGCAAAGTTTTCTTTTATGGTGCGGGATGTTCCACCCCACAAAAATGCGGAATAGTTGAAGATGCCCTGAAAGAGGTTTTCCCCATTGCCGATTGCGAAATAGAACATGACCTGCTGGGAGCTGCAAGGGCTTTGTTCGGAAGAAAGGAAGGGATTGCCTGCATACTCGGGACCGGCTCTAATTCATGCCGCTATGATGGCAGGGATATTAAGGAAAACGTGCCTTCGCTGGGTTATCTTTTCGGGGATGAAGGCAGCGGGGCTTACCTGGGTAAACTTTTCCTGACCGACTACCTGAGGAATATGCTGCCTGAGAATATCCGATCGGCTTTTGATTCAAAATATGGATATTCCCTGGAGAACATTTTGGATGCAGTTTACAGTAAGCCTCACCCAAATCGCTTCCTGTCAAGCTTTTCCCGCTTTCTGGGAGAATTCCGGCAGGAGGAATATGTGCGGGAACTCATCCGGCGGAATTTCAGGGATTTTATGAAGGAACAGGTCACCAAATACAGCCGCTACAAAGAACTTCCCTTAGGGCTTATCGGCTCGGTAGGCTATCATTACGGGGATATCTTCGGGGAAGTTGCCAAAGAGGAAGGCCTGACTGTCCAAAGCATCATCAAGAACCCGATGGAAGGGCTGGTTCGGTATCATAAATTGTAAGGACGTTGGATCTTTTTTAATTTGCAGAAAGGGTACTGGTATTGGGAAAAAGTGATAAGGTGATAAGGTGATAAGGTGACTGCTGACTGCTGACTGCTGACTGCTGACTGACGACTAAATACTTTCAACATACTCCAGTATCCCCTCAAACTCCTCCGGTTTAAACCACCTAATCGCTCCGTCCTTCCTGAACCAGGTCATCTGCCTTTTGGCATATCTTCTGGTATTGGTCCGCATATTCTGGATTGCCTGTTCAAGGCTGATCTTTCCATCGAAATAATCAAAAAATTCCTTATAACCCACTGTATTCAGGGCATTTTGCTTTTTAAAAGGATAGAGTTTCCGGGCTTCCTTCAACAAGCCTTCATCCAGCATATGATCTATTCTCAGGTCTATATTCCGGATAAGCTCTTCCCTGGGCAGGTTCAAACCGATTTTAATAATCCTGAAAGGACGTTCTGAAATGGTATTTTTTCTGAATGAAGAATAGGGTTTTCCTGTGGCCATGCATACTTCCAGCGCCCTGAGCAGGCGTTTTGGGTTCATCAGGTCTACTTTCAAATAATATTCGGGGTCAAGTCTTTTCAGTTCCTCCTGCAAATATTCCAGGCCTTTCTCCTCAAAATTCTCTGTCAGATTTTTACGCAGTTCCGGGCTCGGGTCGGGAAGCTCGTCTATTCCCTTGCAAACTGCATCAATATATAATCCCGAACCACCTACCATCACGACTTTCCGGTACTTCTCAAAAAGTTCCTCAAGCAGTTTCATAACATCCGCTTCAAACTGCGATACATTATAATCATCTTTTATGGAATGAGAAGCTATGAAATGATGCCTGACCCGCTTCAATTCCTCAGCATCCGGCGGTGCCGTCCCGATTTTCATTTCTTTATAAAACTGCCTTGAGTCGGCTGAGATGATTTCGGTCTGTAAAGCTTCTGCAAGCCGGATTGCCACACCAGTTTTACCCACAGCAGTGGGACCAAGAAGAACTATAAGTGTATTTTCGGATGAATATTTCAAAGGAAACTGTGAATTAAATACTTCGTAAATTCCAAATGACAAATAACAAAAGACAAACAAATTCCAAATTCCAGGTTCTTAGTCGGAAAAATTCTCAGTGGATCTCCGTGTAAATCTCTGTGGAACTCCGTGAAATAATTAAAAAAGGCAATGAGTATGAAACGTTATTTTATTACACGGAGTTCCACGGAGGAAACGGAGTTCCACGGAGGAAAACGCCCAAACACTTTTTCACCATATCACCTTTCCACTTTTCCACCATGCTATATGTTCAATGTTCAATGCGTCGATGTTCAATGTTCAATGTGTCGATGTTCAATGTTCAATGTGAAGCCCCAGCTTCTCCCCTTCCTTCAGCATAAACTCATAAGCCTGGTCAAAATCATTATGGATTTCGCCTTCAAGGATGGCTTCACGGATGGCATTTTTAATCAATCCCACTTCCTTGCTCTGCGGTATACCGAATGTCTTCATTATAATATCACCTGATATGGGTGGCTGCCAGTTTCTCAGGCGGTCTTTCTGCTCCACTTCCACGAGCTTTTGCCTGACTATCCTGAAATTATGCATATAGCGTTTAACTTTCTCAGGATTTTTGGAGGTGATGTCCGCCTCGCAAAGCATCATCAGGTCGTCGATATCATTCCCAGCCTCGAACAAGAGCCTCCTGACGGCCGAATCGCTTACTTCGTCTTGCGACAGGACTATCGGCCTCAGATGGAGCTGTACCAGTTTCTGGACATACTTCATACGGTCATCGAGTGGCATTTTCATTTTTTTGAATATCCTGGGCACCATTTTGGCTCCCACGAATTCATGGGCGTGAAACGTCCAGCCGATTTCCGGCTCAAATTTCTTAGTAATTGGTTTGGCTATATCGTGCAGGATGGCGCCCCATCTCAGCCATTGATTATCACTCACGGCTGCAACATTGTCGAGTACCTGCAGAGTATGGGTAAAATTGTCCTTATGTCCTTTCCCGTCAATGTATTCCGCACCGCTCAATGCCAGCATTTCCGGGAAAATATATTGAAGAAGGCCCGCATTTTTCAGCAACATGAAACCTATAGAAGGTTTGGGGCACATGATTATTTTTTCCAGTTCATCGCTTATACGTTCAGTTGAAATGATGCCGATGCGCTTTGCATTTCTTTTGATCGATTTGATGGAATTGGCATCTATGTTAAATTCCAGTTGGTTTGCAAAACGTACAGCACGCATCATCCGCAGGGGATCATCCGAATAGGTTTTATCCGGATCTGTAGGAGTCCGTATTATGCCCTTTTCCAAATCCTGCATTCCCCCAAAAGGATCTGAGAGTTTCCCGTAATTTTCCGGATCAAGGCCGATAGCCAAAGTGTTGATAGTGAAATCCCGGCGGTTCTGGTCGTCCTCAATGGTCCCGTCTTCCACCAGGGGCTTTCTGGAATCAATGCGATAGGATTCTTTGCGGGCCCCTACAAATTCTATGATCCATTCCTCCTTATCGAAAAACCTCACCATGGCAGTTCCGAAATTCTTGAATAAGCTCAGCCTGGCACTGTCCCCGATATGTTCCGCGAAAATGGCGGCAAGTTCTATCCCGCTACCGGCAACTACGACATCAATATCCTTGGTTGGTCGTTCCAGTATTTTGTCGCGCACGTAACCGCCCACAACAAAAGCAGGTTTTCCATATTCCTTCACAGCCTTCTCTAATTTTCGGAAAACAGGCAAATCGATAATTGATGGATAGTCGGTATTCATAGGCTGCAAAAGTAGGAAAAATTGGCTTATTTAGACTGTGTAAAATTATTCTGATTCCCTTGCAAATTAAACGGTCTATCGTAATTTTGGGGCCTCGTTATTAAATTAACAAATCATTGATAATCCTTTAAAATCAAATAAATATGTCAAAGAGAACTATCGTAGCCATGCCCGGTGACGGGATTGGAAAAATTGTTCTGCAGGAGGCCATCAGATTGCTGGATGCTGCCGGATTTGAAGCAAATTATGAACATGCCGACATAGGCTGGGAATTCTGGTGTAAGGAAGGCAAACCCCTCCCCGAACGGACTCTGAAAGCCCTCGAAAAACATAAGATCGGTCTTTTCGGGGCTATAACCAGCAAACCTAAAGATGAAGCTGCAGCCGAGCTTGATCCGGCCCTCCGGGATAAAGGATTTGTTTATGCAAGCCCAATAGTCGGACTCAGGCAACATTTCAACCTGGATATTTGCGTACGTCCTTGTAAATCCTACCTGGGAAATCCCCTGAATTTTGTACGCCGCGGCCCCACGGGGGAAATTGAAGAGCCTATGGTTGACGTGGTGATTTTCCGGCAGAATACCGAAGGCCTTTATGGCGGAGTGGAATGGTCGGAT
The DNA here is from genome assembly GCA_963787195.1 of uncultured Bacteroidales bacterium. Taxonomy (GTDB): domain Bacteria; phylum Bacteroidota; class Bacteroidia; order Bacteroidales; family JAGOPY01; genus CAWBCI01. Next base: position 58,378 of record CAWBCI010000064.1, on the reverse strand, counting down.
CCTCCTCAGCAGGTATATGATGCCCTGATGACACATAAGAAATTTGTTCAGAACTTCGGAAAAACCCCGAAAGAAGAGATATCCATTTCTACCCGCATCTTTACTAAAAAAGCAACGGAAAGAATACTGAGAGCTGCTTTTGAACATGCCCGCAAGTATGGATATAAATCGGTAACCCTTGCTGAAAAGCCAAATGTGATCCGGGAAACCTCCGGCATGATGTACAAGATGGCCAAGGAGATGCAAAAGAAAGATTTCCCGGAGATACTGCTCTGGAACACCAATATAGATGCCCAGATGATGTGGCTCACCAAAAACCCTGAAAATTACGGGGTGATCGTTGCCGGAAATATGTTCGGGGATATAGCTTCAGATGGTTTTGCCGGCCTCATCGGCGGACTGGGTTTTGCCTGCAGTGCACAATTCTCGGCAGATGGGATTGCAGTTTTCGAACCTACCCACGGCTCTGCTCCCAAGTATGCTGATTACGAAACATCGATCGTAAACCCGATAGCCATGTTCGAATCGGCTTGTATGATGCTGGATTATATAGAAGAAAACAAAATTGCAGCCAGGATCCGGAAAGCAATTGCTGAAGTCATCTCCGAAGGGAAAGTAAAATCCTATGATATGTTAAAGATGTCGGGAAAGGCGGATGTGATCAATCATGGCGCTGCTTCCACGGTTCAAATGACCGATGCCATCATAGCTAAATTGTAAGCGTTGATTAAGGAAGAAGCATAATCTTTTTAGAAAATCCAATCGGTGGATTAATATCGGGCCGGTAAGAGGGCGTCAAAAACTCAGTTGCCGGCCTTTTTATTTTTCAGGCCATTTTTATATTCGCTGGGAGTTTTACCGGTAACTTTCTTAAAACAGGCGTTAAACGAGGATTTGGACTTGAATCCGCATTGGTTGGCAATGGCTTCTATAGTAAGATTATTATATTCGGGTCGTTTCAGGATTTCTTTGGCCTCCATCACCCGGTACTCATTCACCAGTCCATAATAATTGGTTTTTAAAACATCATTAATCAGGTAGGATAAAAGGCGTCGGCTTATTTTCAGTTTATGGGCAATATCCATAATAGTAAGCCTGGAGTTAAGATAAAGTTTTTCAGTGGCCATCAAATGCCTGAGTTCATGAACAATAAGCTGTATTTGTTCACTGTCCATATTGAAAGCTGCCGGAACTGCACCGGGAGTCTCCTCCCCGGAAACATTATTCTGTATCCCAATAATTGGATTGGATGAACCAGCCTCATTATTCTGCTTTATTTCTCCTGCTATATTTTCATTGTTCATGACCGGGATCTTCTCGACCTGCCTGTATAACTGGTATTGCTTCATGCCGAAATAGCCGGTAAACGCCCCGGTCAGTAACATGATAGCGTTAAAAACCACTGCCCAGATCAATTCCCTGGGTGTGAAGAGTATCATCAGACTTATACTCAGCGTGAATAAGAAGATAGAAACTAACAAAATCCAGATCCAGTCGATTCTCAAATAAGGCAGGTAGGAAGGGTGTAATTCCTGTGTATGGCCTGTTTTAAAAGCAATCTGGTAAGTTTTTATAAAAGTCAAAACAAGTTGTGCTGCCAAAAACCCAACATTTCCAAGCCAGAAAATCTGTTCCGCTAAAGTATGGGAATGATTCATTCCTTCCGGGAAATGAAAGCCCGCCTGAAGGAATAGCATATGCTCATTATTGTCCATAACTCCATAGCTGATGAAATTCAGCACCAATATGAATAAAGAAGGCAGGTAAAGGACTATCAGGCGGCGGATTTCCAATTCACTGAAATTTCCGGTTATAGATTGTGAAAACAGGTAGAAAGTAGGCAGTATCATTAAAAAAACCGGAATGAAAAATGGGTATATATAGCTGAATGTCTGATCATACCCAAGGAAGTATATGGCATTCATCACAAGGAACAGGGTCATCAGTGTAACCAAAAGCCCTATGGGGAATATGACCCTGTTGGATTTTTTCCTGACAGTGATGAGCTGGACTGAATAAAATAGTAATTGGTAAACGGGCAGAGCAAAAAGGATGACATAAATATTTTCGGTATTCAGCATCGGGTTTTGGGATTAACATGTTCCTACCATGGGTATCTGCAAACTTAAGAATATTTCGGAATAAGATAAAACCGCAAATTAAATATAGTCAGAAATAATCCAGGATCACAATGATTTCAGATTTCAGATTTACGGTTTATTGGGTATCAGGTACTGGGTACTGGGTATTAGTTAGTTGTGTTTGGCATAAATGCTTAGTGAGTAAAATAAACAATATAGTCACCCTTCTTCGTTGCGGAGAAAGGATGGGGATGAGGTCATCACGGTTAAAGTGATATGGTGAAAAAGTGAAAAAGATATTGATTACTACGCTGCAAACCGCTGTCAGATCCCCGCGTTCGCGAGGATGACGATCTCGACAATATAGAAAAGAAAAGCGGCGCGGCACACCTTAATGATTTCCAAAGGCGTGCCGCGCCGCTTTTCCTTAGATCAGACTGACCCAGTCATCCTCGCGTATTCTAAGACTAAACCAAATTTATTTTAATTTTTTTTAGGTAGTTATGTATTTGTGAGTGTCTACGTAAGGAGTTCCTCTTGTGACCACTGCAAATATTCTGGCCAGGATCTTATTCCGGATTATGTTTAAGGTTGACATCTTTGACTTTCCTGATTCAGATCGACGGGTATAATACTCTTTCATCTCATGATTGTACATAATAGCACTCAAGGCACTCGTGTGCAATAAGGATTTGATCTTCTTATTTGCCATATGATTTACTTTTGTTTTACCCTTGATACTACTTCCTGATTGATATGGGAATGGAGCTGTGCCAGCATAGCTTGCAAACTTCCTCCATTCTTTAAATAGTAAAAAACCATGAGTTAAAACGATCATGTAATATGCTGTTTGTGGACCAACCCCCTTGATACTACATATCATCTCGAACATGTGATTTATTTTTTGATCCTGATAGATCGTTGTAGTTAATTTCAGATCAATTTTATCAATCTGTTTACTCAAGTAATGAATCATTTTTTCGTGAATCTGAAAGAAATCAGGATCGTTTTTTTTTGAAAGGAAGCAAGCACTTTCTTTCAAACTTGCTTGATAACCGGCCCGATGTTTGACCAGGCGATCCCTAAGAGATAACAAATGCCGAAGTTGATAAATGAGTTGATCCGGCATGTGATAAGGGATAATCTCATCTTTTCTGCGGTATGCATATAAAGCAATTTTGGCCGCATCAATGCGATCTTCCTTACCCCGGACAATACCCATAGACCGGCGTAATTCAAGAGCTGGGATCAGAATAAAATGATACCCTTGCTCATTTAAAAATAAGGATAATCCATAAGAATATAATCCGGTATGTTCAAAAGCAAAAAGAATCTTTTCTTTTGGGTCAACCATTTCCTTCTCAACCCATTCAATAAGGCTTTTGTAACCTGATGTTGTATTGTCAAACCTTTTTAAATGTTTGGCAAGATGCATCCTGGCATCGATCCAGCTCTTGCTAACATCAATGCCGATTGTTTCTGAAAATTTCATAACTTTACTTGTTTTGAATAAATAAAATAGGTTGCTGAACTAAAACCTTTATAAGGCCTTAAGCCTAAAATTCTAACTGGTTCTTCGCAACCAAATAAAAGAATGGGGACTAATACGCGAGAATGGTCGTTAACCAAGAAAGCGGGAAAGTTCACCCCATTCTTTTTTTGTAAAGGTATTTATTCGGATTCCTTTTTGACAAATCTAAAGGCAAGCGGGGATCTCATAAGCGGTTTGCAGTAAAAGATTGCAAAACTGAAGACTGAAAACTGCTGACTGCTGACTGCTGACTGCTGACTAATTTTCCCTGAAATTTATCATCTTTCTAAACTAAACTCATCGCTTTCTTTATAATTTTGCCGCACTATACAGTAAAAGTGCAAATGTCATTTTATCAAATATATACCTATAATTAAAATATTTCATCTTATGAACCAAACCGTATTAAAACTTTGGCCCGAGCTGGAGTGGATTGAAAATACAGAACTCCGTGAAAAAACTGCAAAGACCTGGGAACTTGCGCTTGAAAAAAGTGTCCTGACGCCCGAAGATCTGAACCGTATCCCTTTCACACTACTTTGCGGCCCTGATTTGAAAGTCACCTTTATGGATCACAAACGCTCGGTGGTTCATATAGCAAAAGCTTCGGCAGAAAAGATGGATGAATTTTACCATGGCGAATTACCTGTGGACCATGATGTTTTGATTTCAGGCGCTATACTGGCCGATGTCGGCAAACTCCTGGAATATGAGCTGGACGCCGATGGAAAAGCGGTTCAGGGCGCCTATGGAAAATACCTGAGACATCCCTTTTCAGGGGTTTCTCTGGCCGAACAATGCGGGCTCCCGGCATCAGTATGCCATATCATTGCAGCCCATGCAGGCGAAGGCGACCATGTAAAGCGTTCGGTTGAAGCTTATATAGTACATCATGCCGACTTCATGACCTTCCTGCCTTTCAAAGACAGGCTAAAAATCTGATTTACAATCATCAATTTTCAATTTTAATTCACTTTCCCCATGACAATAATAGAAAAAATCATAGCCGCACATTCCAAATTCAATACAGTAAAACCCGGAGATATAGTTGATATCTTCATTGATGCCAGGGTAGCCCGTGATTTCGGCGGGGCCAATGTGGTGAAAAACCTTGTGGATACCAATATGCATATAGATGATTCTTCCAGGACCTTTTTCACCTTTGACTGCAACCCGGGAGGATCGGACCAGAAGTACGCTGCCAACCAGCAATACTGCAGGATGTATGCCAGGGATAATGGCATAAAAGTTTACGATGTGGACTCGGGTATCGGGACCCATCTGGCTATTGACAAGGGTCTTATCGGACCCGGGGGTACTTTTGTTTCGACCGACTCCCATGCCAATATTATGGGCGCCATCGGAGCTTTCGGACAGGGCATGGGCGACCAGGACATTGCAGCGGCATGGGCAAACGGCTCCGTTTGGTTCAAAGTACCGGAATCGGTTAAGATCAATATCAATGGAAAACGTCCCGGAAATGTTTCGGCCAAGGACATCATCCTGAACCTCCTGAACATATTCGGGGCCAATAAATTATTGGGTTGTTCTGTGGAAGTTTATGGGGAAGCTATTTCTGAGCTTAGCCTTGACGAACGTATTACTATTTCCTCGATGGCGACTGAAATGGGAGCAATCATACTTCTGATTACTCCGGATGAACATATTTTGAATGAACTGGAAAACAGGAGCGGCAAGCGTTTTGAAGCCGTTCACCCCGATCCGGATGCTGAATACAAAGAAGTTTTTGATATAGATATTTCAAAATTCAGGCCTATGCTGGCCAATCCGGGTCATCCGCATGATGATGTGGACCTGGACCTCGTCAAAAACACCAAAATCGACTCGGCATTTATCGGAAGCTGCACCAACGGCCGCATCGAAGATCTGAGGATTACGGCGAATATACTAAAAGGGCGTAAAATCGCCCCGGGGGTTGTGCTTAAAATAGTGCCTTCAACCGATGCCATATGGCAGGAAGCCCTGGACGAGGGCCTGATAAAGATTTTCAAGGAAGCGGGTGCATTGGTTTCAAATGCAGGCTGTGCCGGTTGTGCCGCCGGACAGGTCGGACAAAATGGCCCTGGTGAAGTGACGGTGAGTACCGGTAACCGGAATTTCGCCGGTAAACAGGGTAAAGGAAAAGTTTACCTGGCCTCCCCTGCCCTGGTGGCAGCTTCAGCCGTAGCAGGTTATATTACTGACTCTGAGAATATCCCCGCCGAACCGGCCCTGTTTAAAACAGGTTCTCCGGTAGCCAAAGAAAGCGTTCACAATGAAAAAAAGGAGCCTATGTCAGCCCCTACCATTGTTGAAGGCAGGGTATGGATTATACAGAAAGACGATATAGATACCGATATGATCTTTCATAACCGCTACCTGACCATTACCGATATCAAGGAAATGGGACAATATACTTTTGACAACCTGGCCGGATATGAAGATTTCGCAAAGAAAGCAAAGGCAGGAGACATAGTTCTCACGGCAAAGAATTTCGGCGCAGGCAGTTCCAGGCAGCAGGCCGTTGATTGTTTCAAATCCCTGGGAATTCAATGCATCCTGGCCGAATCCTTCGGCGCAATCTATGAAAGAAACGCCATCAATGCCGCCTTCCCTATCCTGACTTATAAACCTGAAATGTTAGATGAGATAGGTCTTGAATGACGGTGATAAGATCCGGGTGGATTATGTAAACGGAATGATCACCAACCTGAAAAACGGAAAATCAGCTTCAATAGGCAAATTTTACGAAGTGCAACTGGAGATTTATAAGAAGGGTGGCTTGCTTGCCTAGCTCGAGCTAAAGTCCTGCTTAATCCGGATATACCCGGGATATTCCACAGCCCGCCCCTTGACCATAATAGTGGGTTTGGCTTTCAGCATCACACGACTGGGTGCTGTTCCATGGCCCGTGAGGTTGAAGGCAAAGTTAAGGAGGGCGTTACCTGATTTACCGGATAAAGCCTTCATCAGGTCTATACTAATCCCAAGGGGAATTATAGTAGTTCCGCTATTCGGAGGTATTTCAACCCGGTTATTCAAAACACCGCTGGTCATTTCAATATCATCTATATAGAGGATCCATTCGAAGCGGTTCATGGCTGCCAGGCCCTGATTGGGGTTCCTGCCCTGCACGTTCAGGGTGAAATTCAAAGGGAGTGTCCCTCCGGCCATCACGCTTCCAATCCGGGCTATATCCATTAAATTCAGGTCGCTGTATGATTTTTTGTCCTGGATATTTACGCCCCCAAGGGTCATGTTCTGAACCGATTCGAGGCGGAACTCGCATTTAGTCAGGCGGCTCATTTCAGAAGTTTGTTTCAGGATATCGCAGGAAGCGAATCCAAGAAATAAGAAAATGAGAAAGAGATTGGATAATTTTTTCATCATTCAGATTTATGAATACAAAGAAACGAAATTAGCCAGACTTAGGATGATTATCAATTCCCCTATTTAGCTTAGCTTTGTGATAGAAATCCTGATTAATTATGTTGTGTTTGCTTAGGACTGAACGGGATCCCTACTTCAATATTGCGGCTGAAGAGTACGTACTGAAAAATTTCAGGCATGATGTCTTTATGTTATGGCAAAATAATCCCTGCATAGTCATAGGAAAGCATCAAAACCTGGCGGCGGAGGTAAATGCCCGCTTTGCCTTTGAAAATAAAATCCCAGTCATTAGGCGAATCAGTGGCGGGGGCGCTGTTTATCATGATCCCGGGAACATAAATTACTCTTTCATTGTTTATGGAGAAAAAGACAAACTGGTGGACTACCGTAAATATACCGCCCCTGTCCTGGGATTCCTCAAGCAACACGGAATTAATGCGGAATTTGAGGGAAAAAGTAATCTGGTTATCAATGGAAATAAGTTCTCAGGTAATTCGGCCCATGTCTTCCGGAATAAAATAGTACATCACGGAACCCTATTATTCAACTCAAATATTGAAAATCTTAAAGAGGCCGTAAAAGCAAGCAGCGGAACTTACAGGGATAAAGCAGTCAGGTCCATACGGAGCCATGTTTGCAACCTGCAAAGTTATTTTCCGGAAAATTATTCCATAGAAAATTTTATATCCGAATTAATTGAATATATCAGAAAATTATTTAATGCTGAAATCTATGTATTCAATGCCTCTGATGTGAAAGGAATAAATGAACTGGCTAAAAGCAGGTATGGGACCTGGGAATGGAATTACGGCTATTCCCCTGATTATAGTTATACAAATAAATTCAGCATAAATAATGATGATTATTTGATTGAATTATCTGCAAGCAAAGGCTTGATTCAGAATATACTCATAAAAAAATCCGGTTCTGATTTCAGTTTATCATCCCTTGAAAATCAAATAAAAGGAAAAACCCATCAGTACCCGGTAATTTATAAAACATTACAAAACACCGAATTAGTACAATATATTCCGGGAATTTCCATCCCGGATTTAACTTCTAAATTCTTTTAAATTATGGCAGATTTAAATAACATATTTGATGAGCTCTGGCAGGAATACACCCGGCAAAATCCGGCCGTGCAAAAAGTATATAATCTATTTATTAATGAAGGTGAAAGCGTTATAAACGACCATATTGCCTTTCGAACCTATAAAGATCCGAAAATCAATATTGAGGTATTAGCCAGGGTTTTCATTTCTTTAGGTTATGAAGAAAAGGGAGAATATCATTTCGAAGAGAAAAAACTCTATGCCAAACATTTCGAACATCCCGGGAAAACAGATGCCCCAAGGGTTTTCATTAGTGAACTATTGCTTGAAAAATTCAGTCCTTTTCTTCAAAATACAATTCATAAAATCATTGACAAAATACCGGAAGAAAAATTGATTTCAGATGATTTAATTTATAGCGGAAATTGCTGGGGCAAACCTTCTTTCGAAGTTTATAAAAAACTTAGAGAAGAATCGGAATACGCAGCCTGGGTCTACGTTTTCGGTTTCCGTGCCAATCATTTTACAGTAAGTGTAAATCATCTGAAGAAGTATAATTCCATTGAAAAAGTAAATGAGTTACTGAAAAGCAATGGTTTTCTTATCAATGATTCGGGTGGGGAGATCAAGGGTAATCCGGCTGAATTATTGGAACAGTCAAGTATAAGATCAGGGATGCTTGAAGTAGATTTTGAAGAAGGTAAATTCGAAATCCCTGGCTGCTATTATGAATTTGCAAGAAGATATCCCGATACGAACGGAAAAATCTATTCAGGATTTATTGCCAAATCGGCAGATAAAATATTTGAAAGCACTGATTTTTATAAAAAGAATTCCAAAAATTAGAATTAATGTCGACAGAAGCTGAGCTCATCATCAAACTGGAATCACTGAAAAAGGAATTCGAAGGGGATATACTTACAAGTCATAGTTCCAGAGTGCAGCATGCAACGGATGCATCAGCCTATCGTCAGATGCCTTTGGCGGTGACCCGTCCGAAGACCATAGAGGATCTGAAGAAACTGATCCGCTTCGCCTCGGATAACCAAACTAGCCTGATCCCGCGTGCCGCCGGCACTTCCCTTGCAGGACAGGTGGTAGGCGGAGGTATAGTGGTAGATATTTCCAAATATTTTACCCGCATACTCGAAATCAATAAGGAAGAGCATTGGGTGAGAGTGGAGCCGGGTGTAGTTCTGGATGAACTGAATATAGAAGTAGCAAAATACGGCCTGTTCTTCGGTCCGGAGACCTCTACTTCATCACGCTGCATGATAGGCGGGATGGTGGGGAATAATTCCTGCGGAGCACATTCTCTTGTCTATGGAAGTACACGAAACCATACTATTTCACTGAATGCCATCCTTTCTGACGGAACGGAAGCTATTTTCGGTCCCTTGTCTGCGGATGAATTCCGGGAAAAATGTAAGGGGGACAAGCTGGAAAACAGATTATATCAGGACCTGAATGATATATTATCAGACTACTGTCAACCAGGAAGAGATCCGGAAAGAATACCCTGACAAAGAAATTGAAAGGCGAAATACAGGTTATGCCCTTGATTTGCTCCTGGAATCCGAAGCTTTTACCCCTGGTGCCGAACCCTTCAATTTCTGCAGATTGCTTGCCGGTTCGGAAGGCACCCTGGCATTTACAACCGAGATCAAGCTGAATCTCGTCCCACTTCCTCCCAAAGAAAAGGCCCTGGTTTGTATACATTTCAATTCCCTGCAGGACGCCTTCAAAGGCAACCTTCTTGCCCTGAAACATAATCCTGTGGCCATAGAGCTGATGGACAAGACAGTGCTTGACCTGACCAAAGACAATATAGAGCAAAATAAAAACCGCTTTTTCGTAGAAGGTGACCCATTTGCTATTCTGATCGTTGAATTTGCATTTGAAACCCGGGAGGAGATCCTGCAATCGGCCAAAGCTATGGAAACAGAAATGCGGGCTGCCGGCCTTGGCTATCATTTTCCCATGGTGGATGGCGACGATATACGGAAAGTCTGGAACCTCCGTAAAGCCGGATTGGGTGTCTTATCAAACCTTCCCGGAGATGCAAAACCTGTTGCAGTTATAGAGGACACAGCCATACTGCCCACCAGGCTTCCCGATTTTATCGCCGAACTTGATGAGATGCTGGCCGGACACAATCTTTCCTGTGTTTATTACGCCCATATTGCCACGGGTGAGTTGCACCTCCGGCCCATATTGAACCTGAAAGACCCCAAAGATGTTGAACTATTCAGGACCGTTGGACTTGAAACGGCCAGGCTTGTCAAAAAATACAAAGGATCGCTGAGCGGCGAGCATGGCGACGGGCGGCTCAGAGGTGAATTCATACCTATTATCCTAGGAGATCATAATTACCGTTTACTTGAAAGACTAAAAAAAACCTGGGACCCTCAAGGCATTTTCAATCCCGGCAAAATTACCGCCACCCCGGTAATGAATACCTCGCTGCGCTACGAGCCCGGAAAGCCGGAGAGAAAGCTGGAAACCGTGTTTGATTTTTCCAAAGACCAGGGATTTTTGAGGGCCATAGAAAAATGCAACGGATCGGGCGACTGCCGTAAAACGGAGATTATCGGAGGTACCATGTGCCCGAGTTATATGGCTTCCCGTGATGAGAACACGACTACCAGGGCCCGGGCTAATATACTCAGGGATTATCTTACAAATTCCGATAAACAAAATCCTTTCGACCATAAGGAGATTTATGATGTGCTGGACCTTTGCCTGTCGTGCAAGGGATGTAAATCGGAATGTCCTTCAAGTGTTGACATGGCCAAATATAAGGCTGAATTCCTGCAGCATTATTATGATGCCCATAGTATTCCGCTGAGGACCCAGGCTATTGCAAATATTTCAACCTTGAACCGCCTGGGCAGCATAGCTCCCGGAATTTATAATTTCTTTATGTCGAATCCGGGCCTTTCGGACTTATTCAAAAAGTCATTAGGATTCGCGACAGAGAGAAGCATGCCCCTGCTTGCCCCTACCCGCTTCACCATGTGGAACAGGAGATACAGGCAGCAGTCGGGCAGCATGCCATTCAGAAAAAAGGTATACCTTTTTGCCGATGAATTCACTGAATTCAATGATACCCATATAGGCATCACCACCGTAAAGTTGCTGAACAGATTAGGTTATGAAGTGATCATCCCGATGCACCTGGAAAGCGGCCGGACTTTCTTATCCAAGGGCCTTGTGCGTAAGGCGAAGGATATTGCAATAAAGAACGTTTTGATACTCAGGGAAATGATTTCCAAAGACATACCCCTTCTTGGAATAGAGCCTTCGGCCATCCTCACTTTCAGGGATGAATATCTTGATTTGACAGGGCCCGAACTGAAAGAGGACACAAAAAAGCTGGCCGCCAATTGTTATATGGTGGATGAATTTATTGCTAAAGAATTTGATGCCGGTAATATCAGTTCTGATCAGTTTACCAGGGATGCATTACAAATTAAACTGCACGGGCATTGTCACCAAAAATCCCTGGCTTCCACCCTTCCCACCCGAAAGATGCTTAGCATACCCGGTAAATTATGAAGTGGAAGAGATTAAGTCGGGCTGTTGTGGGATGGCCGGTTCATTTGGCTTTGAAAAAGAGCATTACGAATTATCTCAAAAAGTGGGGGAACTGGTACTTTTTCCGGAAATCAGAAAAACCGGCAGCGAGGTAAAAATTGTCGCACCGGGAACAAGTTGCCGGCATCAGATCAAAGACGGAACCGGAAGAAAAGCATACCATCCGGTGGAGATATTATGGGATGCATTGCTTTGAAAGCAAGAGTTATGGCGAAGAAACAAAGCAAAAAGTCTTTAAGCTAAATGATGAGGGTCAATCGTTAAGGCAAATCGAGGAGGGAACAGGAGTAGACTACTCAACAGTTCGTAGGTGGATAAAAAAGCACGATAAGGAAAATCCGTTTTAGAATGTTGCAAGTGTTGCCCTGTTGCACATTTTATATGCGACAGTGCGACACTTTTATAGAATTATGACTTATATAAGCAAGCCTAATGATTTATCAATGAACCACCATCTTCCCTTTCCTCTCCATCCCTTTTTCATCCTTACAAAAAACAATATAAATCCCCGGAATTAAACCGGATATATTTAAAGAAGCAGAGGAATTTTGTATGAAGATTGATTTATTCAGGATTTGCTTTCCAATCAGATTATATATCCTCAATTCAGCTTTTTCATCCGGGATGTTTTCGAGGAAGCGCAAGCTAACCCAGTCTTGTGCCGGGTTTGGCCAAATGCTTAACTCTCCTGTTGCTAAAATATCCGGTCCGGGATTTTGACTTGCTTCATCTATCCCCACCCAGCAGCCGGAAATTTCGCAGCCTACACTATCAACTTTTAAAGCCCACATTTTTTGGGTATTATTAGGGGGGTAAAAGGTAAATGATTGACCTACAGCAATAAACCCGCCATCTTCAGCTTGTGACACATCATAAAGATAATTTGATCCATAATCTGGGCCTTCAGGATAATAATAATATTCCCTGTACCATAGACTATCTCCTTCTGAATTTATTCGCAACAACCAACCGGCAGGATCCAGATAAGCGCTGTACAAAGTATATCCACAAGCCAAATAATCTCCATTATCTAACAAAATAATCTTCGAAACAAAATTTTCAGGCCTTGATGCTCCATACTTTTTATTCCAGATAATATTACCTTCAATATCAACTTTTGAAATTTCTATCCGGGTATAACCAAAATGAGGAGTCCACATTGAATCAGCATAGGCTGTAAGTATCATTATGCAACTATCGGGTGTAAGGCATAATTTAGCCTTATCGTCCATATATGGGCCCCCTAAATCAAGTGACCATTCAAAATTTCCCTGGCCGTCGGTCTTGATAACAAGTGGGTCTTGGGTCACATCTTGACCTGGAATATAGCTCCATCCACCAATTACAAATCCTGTATCCCAGGTTTGTAACAATACTTATCCCCCAATTATCTACATCTGTTCCAAGCTGAGAACGCCAAATTTCATTCGCTTGTGCATCGGTTTTGATAATTACTAAATCACTATAACCAGACCATTGGGAGACTTCAGCTAATAAGGCATATCCTCCGTCAATTGTTTGTGTGCAAGTTCTTCCTACGAAATTATTATATGTATCACTTGAAAACACTTTGCTAAACAAAGTATCAACCTGGGAATCTAATTTTAGATAACAATCCGTGAGATAGACCAATTGATAGATCAACTTCCGAACCGAAAGAAGCGAAACAGCTATCATTTGTTTCAATAAGCGAACCATAATAGCCGGGATAATAATCGAAACCTGGTTTACCGTAACTTTTCCAGCTAATTAATTCTCCATCGAAACTTATCCGGAAAGGGCAAATATTATAATAATAATTAGAAATACTATCGCTGGAGATTGCACATCCAAAATACCCATCATTGGTAGCAATTATGCTTAAGCCCCCAGCCCATGTATTGTTGGGGTTATAAATATTATTAAAATACCAGGGCTGGCTGGTTCCAGCCCTGGTAAGGATTATAAAAAGAAAAATTAAAATAAATTTTACTTTCATAAAATTAGTATTTCAGACAGGATATCTGAATGTTATTTAGTGATCAGGATTTTACCGCTTTGGCTTGCTAATTATCAACTTTCAAATTGTTATATGTTATCTGTTCAATGCTATATGCTCAATGAATTCCGCTCTCCCCTTCCACCGTTTGGGGGAAGGGGCCGGGGGAAGGGGGCCGGGTTCAATGCACCACCATCTTCCCTTTCCTCTCCATCCCTTTTTCATCCTTACAAAAAACAATATAAATCCCCGGAATTAAGCCGGATATATTTAAAGAAGCAGAGGAATTTTGTATGAAGATTGATTTTTTCAGGATTTGCTTTCCAATCAGATTATATATCTTCAATTCTGCTTTTTCATCCGGGATGTTTCCCGGAAAGCGCAAGCTTATCCAATCCTTTGCCGGGTTTGGCCAAATGCTTAACTCTCCTTTTGCCAGAATATCCGATCCGGGATTTTGACTTGCTTCATCTATCCCCACCCAACAGCCTGAAATTTCGCAGCCAACACTATCAACTTTTAATACCCACATTTTTTGAGTGTTATCGGGAGGGTCGAGCGTGTGTGCCTGACCAACAGTAATAAACCCGCCATCTTCAGCCTGTGACACATCATACAAATAGTTTATTCCATAAACCGGATCTTCAGGATAATAATAATATTCCCTGTACCATAAACTATCTCCTATCTGAATTAAACCGGAAAAGCCAGCCGGCAGGAGTCTAAATAAGTGGAATACCTTGCATATCCACATGCCAAATAATCACCATTATCTAATGTTATAATATTGGAAATCAAAATTTTCGGCTTTGATGGCTCCATACTTTTTATTCCAAATAATATTCCCTTCAATATCAACTTTAATCAAATTCAATCCGTGGATAAGCATATTCCGGGGTATACATCGAATCAGCATAAGCTGTAAGTATCATTATACAACTGTCGGGTGTAAGGCAAAGCATTGCTTTATCGTCCATATAAGGCCCCCCCAAATCAAGTGACCATTCATAATTTCCCTGGCTGTCGGTCTTTATAACAAGTGGATCGTAAGATTCATCGTGTGCAGGTATTTTATTCCTGCCCCCAAGTATAAATCCTGAATCCAATGTCTGTATAATACTAGTTGCATAATCATCCAAATCTGTTCCAATAAGTTTCCGCCATATTTCATTTCCGGCACTGTCAATTTTAATAAGCAAGAAGTCACTTTGATAATTTCCAATATATTGTTCTCCTAACAATATATATCCTCCATCATTTGTAGCCGAACATACCCTGCCAATGAAATATTGACCTGACAAACTGTAAAAATCTTTTGTAAATATCGTATCTCCGTTAATATCAAAGAGATAAAACTTCGAATGAGATAAGCCACTTGTGAAATCATGAATAGAACCGAATAAGGCAAAGTTATTATTATTGTCAACAGTGAGTGAACCGTAATAACCTGGGTAATAATCAAACCCATATTGCCCGTAACTTTTCCAGAATTCTATTTCGCCTAGAAAATTCAATTTAAAAAAACAGGTATTATAATAATAATGTGAAATACTGTCATTTGAAATAGCACATCCGAAATACCCATCATTGGTAGCAATTATACTTAAGCCAGAAGCCCATGTATTGTTGGGATTATAAATATTATTAAAATACCAGGGCTGGCTGGTTCCAGCCCTGGTAAGGATTATAAAAAGAAAGCTTAAAATAAATTTTACTTTCATAAAATTAGTTTGTCGGATATTTATTTTAATGTTTTTAAAGAACATGAATATAAGGCCTGGCGGAATAAATTTCAGGGTAAATATAGGAAGAAAATGTGAACGGGTATTGGTTATTGGGTATTAGTTATTGGGAAAATAAATCTAATATCTTATACGTCGGGTAATCGAAGAAATCCCAAATGACAAATCCCAAAAAACAAATAAATTTCAAAAAGTCAAATTCCAAAGAAATTCTTTGTGAAACCTTGGAGATTTTGTGCTTCTCCCGAGGGATCGGGACAAGATGTGGCTAATTTGAGAAGTTCATTCAAGATGCTCCTTTTTTATATCACCGGTGCGCTGCACCTCTTATTAATTTTGTTGTTTTTTTCCTTTACTACAAATATTTCCGGTGCTCTGCACCTGGACAGATCACCTTTGAAATTTGTCGTTTGGAATTTATTTGGATTTTGTTTTTTGGGATTTGGTATATATAAAATAAGTCAGCAAATTGACAACGCAGCTTACTGACTTTCAACTGTCGGGGTAGTAGGATTCGAATCCCGGGAGATTCGGGATTTCGGCAAGAATCAACCTACGACCTCCTGCTCCCAAATATTATTCTGAGCTGAATTCAGGTTTATATGATTTCCTGTTTCTGGAGAGGAATATCAATCACCAGGCCTTCTTCAGCAACTATGGTATCCGGAAAAATTTCCTGTGATTCTTCTAAAAGATATTTGGTATCCTTATACCGGCCTGAGAAATGCCCGATCAATAATTGTCCGGCCTTCGCTTTCATCGCTATAGTAGCTGCTTCCTTTGTTGTAGAATGAAATTTCTCATGGGCCGCATCTTCCATATCCTGCTTGAAAGTCGTTTCGTGAAAAAGCAGGTCTACTCCACTGATAAAAGGGATTATAGATTCGGTATAAATCGTATCTGAACAGTAAGCATAGGACCTGGGAGGAGGCGGAGGAAATGTAATATCTTCATTTTTAAATACTTTTCCATTTAAATCCCGATAATCCTCTCCATTTCTGATTTGATCATAAGCTTCATTAGGGATGATATTATTGTCTACAAAGCTTCTGCGTATATTCTTTTTAAAGGGTTTTTCCTTTACGAGGAATCCGCAGGCAGGCACCCTATGGAGCAGCGGGATGGTCCTAACACTGAATTTATCATCTTCCATGATCACTTTACTGACATCAGGCTCAAGAGGGTGAAAAATCAAGGGATAAATAAGTGTGGTAAAACTATGATGCAGCTGCATATCAATGATCTCCTTCAAGGGAGGAAATCCATAAACATGCAATTCTTTTTTTCGTCCTAAAAGATGAAAAGTTGTGAGCAGGCCGATCAGCCCAAAAAAATGATCTCCGTGTAAATGGGAGATGAATATATGGGAAATACGCTGAATTCTGGAAGCATACTTCCTTAACTGTATCTGTGTACCTTCGCCACAGTCAACAAGCAGTGTCTCGTTTTCCAGTTCAATTAACTGGGCACTAGGGTGACGTCCGGCTGAGGGGATGGCTGCAGCTGTTCCCAGGATGGTGATCTTAAATTTCATCGCGCAATATTAATTAAAAAAAGGCTGCCTGTGATAAACACAAGCAGCCTTTTATCATACATATCAAAAGGATTATTCTTCTTTAGGTTCTTCTTCAGCGTTTTCGTCTGTTGAAGTTTCTTTTGGAGCATCCTCTATAACAGGTTTTTCATCTTCTGCTATAACAGGTTTTTCATCTTCCACTTTTTTCTTAGCCTTGGCTTTTGCCTTTTTCTCTTCTTTTTCCATATCTTCTTTCAAAGAGGCAAGCGCTTCCAGGTCACCGAGGGTTGTTCTTTCGATATTGTCCTGGATCTTTTTCACGGCCCTTTTAGTGGTACGCTGATCTTTCTTCACTTTTCCGTCTTCCTTATCCCTGTCTGCACGGGCTTCATCCTGATACACGCGGGAATGGGAAAGGATGATCTTCTTATTATCCTTGGAAAATTCTATCACTTTAAAGTCAAGGCTTTCTTCAACCTTGGCAGCGGTTCCATCTTGTTTCTGGGCATGGCGAGAAGGAACAAAGCCTTCCACACCGTAAGGCAGGGAGACGATATAACCTTTGTCGTTAGCACTGACAATCGTACCGTTATGAATAGAACCGATGGTAAACACTGTTTCGAAGACATCCCATGGATTTTCTTCCAGTTGTTTATGTCCGAGGCTAAGTCTGCGGTTTTCAGTATCCACATCCAGAACTACCACGTCAATCTGTTCCCCGATTTTGGTGAATTCGGCTGGATGTTTGATCTTCTTCGACCATGAAAGGTCAGAGATATGGATCAGTCCGTCGACACCTTCTTCCAGTTCAACAAAAATACCGAAGTTGGTAAAATTCCTGACTGTTGCAGTATGTTTGGAATTCATCGGATATTTTTCAACAATATTTTCCCATGGATCTGGAATAAGTTGTTTCATTCCGAGTGACATCTTTCTTTCTTCCCTGTCGAGGGTCAGGATCACGGCTTCTACTTCATCCCCGACTTTCAGGAAGTCATGGGCTGTTCTAAGATGCTGTGACCAGGACATTTCCGATACATGTATCAGGCCTTCAACTCCCGGAGCGATCTCGATAAAGGCGCCATAATCGGCAATTACCACAACTTTACCTTTTACTTTATCACCTACTTTCATGGTTTCATCCAGAGAATCCCAGGGATGCGGGGTAAGTTGTTTCAGGCCGAGAGCGATACGTTTCTTCTCATCATCGAAATCAAGGATAACCACCTTAATTTTCTGATCAAGCTGAACGATTTCTTCGGGATGATTGATACGTCCCCAACTGAGGTCGGTAATATGGATCAGGCCGTCAACTCCACCCAGGTCAATGAACACACCATAAGAGGTAATATTCTTGACGGTTCCTTCGAGGACCTGTCCTTTTTCCAGTTTCGACATGATTTCAGCTTTCTGCTGTTCCAGCTCGGCTTCTATCAGGGCTTTATGGGAAACGACCACGTTTTTATATTCCTGGTTGATTTTCACCACCTTGAATTCCATAGTCTTATCCACAAAAACGTCATAATCACGGATAGGTTTCACATCAATCTGAGATCCCGGAAGGAAGGCTTCGATACCGAAGACATCCACAATGAGACCACCCTTGGTACGGCATTTAACGTAACCAGTGATTATTTCATCATTATCATAAGCATTATTAACACGTTCCCATGATTTCAGGATACGCGCTTTTTTATGGGACAAAATTAACTGGCCACCAAGATCTTCCTGGCTTTCAACGTAAACATCAATGGGATCACCGACATTCAGTTCCTGGTTATACCTGATTTCAGAAGCCGGAATAACACCATCGGATTTATATCCGATATTCACAACGATTTCGCGGTTGTTTTTTGCAACCACGATTCCTTCAATGACTTCATGCTCAGCAATGGAGCTAAGCGTTTTGTCATAAATGTTTTCAAGGCGTTTTCTGTCTTCTTCAGAATAATAATCCTGCTTTTTACCAATCGCTTTCCAATCGAAATTTTCAAGGTCAATCGATGGATGACTGATTTTTTCTTCTGAAACTTTTTCAGGAATATCGCTTTCGGATACCACTTTAGCAGGCTCTTCAACAACTTGTTCCACTTCCAATTCAGCCGCTATTTCTTCGATAAGCTCAGTGGGTTCTTCCGTAACCTGAGTTTCCTCTTCTATAAGCGGAATTTCTTCATCAGTTACAGGAGCTTCCTCTTCTACAACAGGAACTTCATCTTCTACAACTGGAGCTTCATCTTCTACAACTGGAGCTTCATCTTCTACAACTGGAGCTTCATCTTCTACAACAGGAGTCACTTCTTCAGCTAGCGGACTTTCCTCAGTTTGAGCATTTTCAGTAACAGTTTCTTCGTTAACTTCATCCTTAGGCTGTTTCTGGGCAGTAGCTTCACTTTCGTTGTTTACTTCCTGTTTTTCAGCCTCTTCGTTAACATTTAATTCTTTTTCTGTCATTTAAAAAAATATGTGTTTTGCTTAATGAAATTGTACCTGTACCTTCAGCAAAACGGGTTTAACAATGCTTAATTTCAAAGGATTGGGTACAATAAAATGCCTGAACATTTTCCATCCTTTCCGATTTGGGGGGCAAAGGTACTTATTATGTGTTAATTATAAAAATAAAAATTATTGATATTTTCTATTTTCCAAAACAGCTATCTTTGCATCATAGTGCACCCTTCAAATCAATTACGCTGATATGGCCTTAAAATGTGGTATTGTAGGATTAACCATGGTGGGAAAAACCACCCTTTTCAATTGTTTTCTGAATTCCCGTGGCCGCAGCTCTGATGAGGGCCAGGGAGCTAAGGCAAATATTGGGATTATACAGGTTCCTGACCCTCGTCTATATGAAATTGACCGCTTCATTAAAAGTGTTAAAATTGTCCAGGCCACGGTAGAGATCGTCGACATCCCCGGGCTGACCAAAGGATCCGGGAGCAGCGACAGCATGAGTAATAAATTTTTAGGTGAAATCCAGCAAACTGATGCCATCATTCATGTGGTGCGTTGCTTTGATGATCCTACAGTTCCTCATATAGAAGGAAATATAGATCCTGTCAGGGACCGGGAGATCGTTGACCTGGAACTTCAGATCAGGGACCTTGACATGGTCGAAAGGAAGATATTAAGGGTCGAAAAAATGGCCAAAACCGGTGAGCGTGAACCCAAACATATTCTGGAAGTGCTTAATCGTGTAAAAGAGCATCTGGAAAATTTCAGTAATGTCCGTTCCTTAAGCATTCCTGAAGAGGACCGCCGCCATGTCGATGATATGTTCCTGCTCACAGCAAAACCTGTATTATATGTATGCAATGTGGATGATGCATCCGCAGTGAACGGAAATAAATATTCAGATGCATTACGAAAGTCTGTGGAAAATGAAGATACGGAAGTTCTGGTTGTTGCCGGCAAGCTGGAAGCTGAAATAACAGAGCTTGAAGATCCGGAGGACCGCAAGGAATTCCTGCTGGATGCAGGCCTGAAAGAGCCTGGTGTGAATAAGATGGTGAGAGCTGCCTATCACCTTCTGAATTTAATGTCCTTCTTCACGGCAGGGCCCAAGGAGGTGAAAGCATGGACGATTAAAAAGGGAATGACGGCGCCCCAGGCATCAGGGGTTATACATTCGGATATAGAAAGAGGTTTTATCAGGGCCGAAGTCATGAAATATGAAGATTTCATCGCCCTGGGTTCCGAACATGCAGTCAAAGAAGCCGGAAAATTTCATGTCGAAGGCAAAAATTATATAGTGGAAGACGGGGATATTATGCATATCCGTTTTAATGTTTAACACTTAGCTCAGCAGCTTTTTACCGAAATCATAAAAATTGTTAAAAGCCTTATCTGTCCTTATTTTCCTGAACAAGATCATATTCATTTTGTTTATTGATCATATTATTTGTTGAATATATCATACTTCAACCCATAATATTAGTCTGGATTTAAGCTTTTAAATTTATTATCTTTATTTATTAAGCAGCTCATTTATAAAAATTTAATACATAAGTCTTATGAAAAAAGCAATATTATCTTTGATTCTTTTCTACTTTATAGCAGAGGCATCTACTTATGCGCAACTCGAGAAAAATAATCTGTTTTTCACAGGTTCTGCCAATATAGGTTTCAATGCCGGGAAACATAAAAAAACTGAGGCATCCAATACAACCGACCATTCCTATTTTAATTTTAATATATATGATCAGGCTGGATATACTGTCATTAAAAGAATGCCTGTTGGGATTTTCCTTAATTTAGGTTTATCCTCGGATAAGAACACAACACAAGACAGCAAGGAATTCACAACGGATTTTGCTATCGGACCTTTTGTAAGGTATTACCTGGCTGATTGGAATGACCTTATGCCTTATGTGGAAGGTCTGATCGGAGCCGGAATAAACAATTTAAAAAGCACTGATCCCAATGGAAACAGCAGTACTTACAAGAAAAATTATTTTACATATCGTTTAGGCGGAGGTGCAACATATTTTCTCACCGATGTTTTAGGATTTGACCTCTTCATGGGCTTCAATCATGATGCTTATAAACATAAGGCTGAAAGTGTCCCTGAAAGAGCTGTCAATGCCGATGTAAAAGATGTATATAATCAATTTATGCTTACACTTGGAATAGTAGTATCCATACCGAAGTAAGTACTGTTTTTAAGTAAAAAGTGTATAAGGGCATTTCAATCGAAATAGCTTTTATACACTTTTTTATTCAGCAATTCACTGATTCTGACTAAGGAATGATGCCTTTATCTATCAGTTTTTAAATACCAGTTTCCCATCTTTAACATTCACCAGTATCTTATCGTCGCGGTTTACCTCCCCGCCAAGTATCATCTTTGATAATTCGTTCAGCAGGTTTCGCTGCATAACCCTTTTTATCGGACGTGCCCCGAATTGCGGATCATAGCCCTGGGTGGCAATAAGGTTGACAGCTTCATCCGAAATATTTATCTCTATACCGTTCTTCTTCAACATATTTTTCAATTGGTTAAACTGAAGCAGGACGACCTGACGGATCTCATCGAAGGATAAAGGTTTAAACATGATAATGTCGTCGATACGGTTCAGGAATTCGGGGCGGATTGTCCTCTTAAGCAGTTCAAAAACTTCCAGACGGGTTTTGTCCAGAATTTCCTCATGATTTTCATCTGTCATCCTGTCAAAGCTTTCCTGTATAAGCTGGGAGCCCAGGTTTGAAGTCATAATAATAATGGTATTCTTGAAATTCACTACCCTGCCCTTATTATCAGTCAGACGGCCATCGTCCAATACCTGCAATAGGATATTGAAAATATCAGGATGGGCTTTTTCTATCTCATCCAGCAATACCACCGAGTATGGCCGGCGCCTTACGGCTTCCGAAAGCTGGCCGCTTTCCTCATAACCAACATAACCCGGAGGGGCACCTATCAGCCTTGAAACCGTGTGCCTTTCCTGGTATTCCGACATATCGATGCGGACCATGGCATTTTCGTCGTTGAAAAGAAATTCGGCAAGCGCTTTGGCAAGCTCAGTCTTCCCAACGCCGGTCGTTCCAAGAAAGATAAATGAGCCTATCGGGCGCCTTGTATCCTGCAATCCGGCCCTGCTCCTGCGGATAGCATCCGACAATGCCTGTATGGCCTCATCCTGCCCAACGACCCTTTTATGCAAATCCGCTTCAAGGTGCAGGAGTTTTTCGCGATCGCTCTGTAACATTTTCTGAACCGGTATGCCCGTCCATTTGGAAACGATCTCAGCCACCTCTTCCGCCCCGACTTCTTCATTGATCATAGGATGGTCGCCCTGGATCTCTGTAAGTTTAGTTTTCAGGCTGCCCAGTTCGCTTTCAGCATTTTTTATTTTCCCGTAGCGGAGTTCGGCGACTTTTCCAAAATCCCCTTCCCTTTCAGCTTTTTCAGCTTCGAATTTAAATTCTTCTATATTATTTTTTTCCTTCTGGATATTTTCCACGATTTCCTTTTCAGCCTGCCACTTGGCCTTCAGCTGGTTGCGTTCATCATTCAGATTTG
Organism: uncultured Bacteroidales bacterium; assembly: GCA_963787195.1. Taxonomy (GTDB): domain Bacteria; phylum Bacteroidota; class Bacteroidia; order Bacteroidales; family JAGOPY01; genus CAWBCI01. The sequence continues at coordinate 35,469 of CAWBCI010000064.1, read as the reverse complement.
CAATCTCTTCATTCAGGCCCTGCAGTTTCAACTTGTCTTTTTCACGTTTGATGGCTTCCCTCTCTATCTCAAGTTGCCTGACTTTACGTTCGAGGACTTCAAGATTTTCCGGAATTGAATTGATCTCCAGCCGGAGCCGGGATGCTGCCTCATCGATCAGGTCGATGGCCTTATCCGGGAGAAACCGGTCGGTAATATAACGTTGTGATAGCTCCACGGCTGCTATAATGGCCTCATCTTTAATTCTGACATGATGATAGGTTTCATAGCGTTCCTTAAGTCCCCGCAAAATGGAAATGGCACTTTGAGTGTCAGGTTCATCCACCATCACAATCTGAAACCTTCTTTCAAGGGCTTTATCCTTTTCAAAGAATTTCTGATATTCCTTCAGTGTGGTAGCTCCAATAGCCCTCAATTCGCCCCTGGCAAGGGCCGGTTTGAGAATATTGGCAGCATCCATGGCCCCTTCTCCGGCACCTGCTCCAACCAAAGTATGGATCTCATCTATAAAGAGGATGATTTCCCCGTCCGATTCGATGACTTCCTTTATTACACTCTTCAATCTTTCTTCAAATTCACCTTTATATTTGGCTCCTGCTATCAGTGAGCCCATGTCGAGTGAATAAATCACTTTGCTTTTGAGGTTTTCGGGTACATCCCCGTTCACGATACGGTGGGCCAGGCCTTCGGCAATGGCTGTTTTTCCAGTGCCGGGCTCGCCAATCAAAATAGGATTATTCTTTGTACGGCGGGATAGTATTTGCAATATCCGGCGGATTTCATCATCCCGTCCGATGACAGGATCAAGTTTGCCTTTGCGGGCCAGATCGTTCAGGTTCCTGGCATACCTGTTCAATGAATTATAAGTTTCTTCTGCTGACTGACTATTCACCGTCGAGCCTTTACGAAGTTCTTTAATGGCCTGCTTCAAACTCTGGCTTGTGATCCCGCTGTCTTTCATCAGGCGGGCAATATTATCTGAACCGTCTAATAATCCGAGCAATATATGCTCAATCGAAACAAACTGATCTTTGAATTCAGTTAAAAAGGAACTTGCTTTTTGGAGCGCCCTGTTGGCATCATTCGAAAGGAATTGTTCCCCTGCCCCACTCACTTTGGGATATGATTCTATAATTTTATCCAGAGTCCGGGTAAAAATATCCGGGTTCACATTCAATTTATTGAACAAAAACTGCATGATACTTTCATCTGCAAGGAAAAGCGCCTTCATGAGGTGTCCGCCTTCCACTGCCTGTTGTCCGGACGCAGCTGCCAGTTCAATTGCTTTCTGGACAGCTTCCTGTGATTTTATCGTGAAATTGTTGAAATTCATACTGTATTCTCCTTTCTTAAAAAATTAAAGTATCCTATAATCAAATTACCTGCCATGGCTTGATTTCATCAATTCTATGTAATCTTGTCATACTTTCCGGAGAATTCAGGAATATGGAGACAGGTGTCAAATATCTTAAGAATAACACAATTTTCTGTTCTCCTTTGCATTATAATAAGGTCCTAATTCAAAGCATCCACTATTCAGCCTGAGAATTGGGACTACATTTTATCAAAAGAATATGGTTAGATTTTTTTCCTTAAATTTGCGCATTCAAAACCGGAAGGTAAGTACCAGAAGCATTGTGGAAATTATGAGAAGATTAGCAATTTCACTCCTCTTTTTACTCTTGGGAAGCAGCGCTTTCTCCCAGCTTGATTGCCAGATATTTCCCAATGACACAACGGTTTGCTACGGTTCGTTTCTAAGCCTCAATGTCCCATTACAAGATTCAGTTCATTATTACTGGCATAACACGGGAGATACGACCGCTTATACAGATGTTATTGTTTGGGATACTACAAAATATTACGTCACAATTTATAATCAGGATAGTACTGAGAGTTGTACCGATAGTGTCACTATCAGCATTTATCCTAAAATTATTGTAACATTTGATCAGATTAATATAGGCTGTCCGAGTGAATGTAAATCTCAGGTTATCGCCAAAGCCAGTGGGGGATATCCACCTTACCGTTATGTATGGGGGTCTGATGCAAGTGTCGCCCCTAACGATTCATCTTTAGCCCTGGGATTATGCAGTAATAATCTATATAATATTCAAATATATAATACAGTATATAATGATACAATATGTAAGTTTGACACAAGTTATTTAGTTGATGCATACAAGCTTCCCCTTATTGATATAATGGTATCTCCGGATAGTATTTTTACTACCAATCCTGTTGGAACGCTTAGTTTTGACAATACATCCATCGATTCAATACAGCTAACTAACTGGATCTGGATATTTTCGGATGGGACCAGCACCAATGAACAAAGCCCCAAACACCTTTTCACTCCAAAAAATCTTCAGGATACTGCATGGGTTGATACTGTCATATTTAAATATACCACCATGGATGGATGTATTGACAGTATTACTGATACTATTCAAATTAAAAAACCGAAACTCAGTATCCCTAATGTATTTACTCCAAACGGGGATGGTATCAATGATACCTGGGAAATCGCCGATCTTGACCGTTATATTAACAACGATCTTTATGTGTTTAACAGATGGGGCGAAAAGGTTTTCAGTATGAGTGATTATCAGGGCCATTGGAACGGAAGCAAGCTCCCCGACGGTATGTACTATTATATTTTGCATTGCTATGGATACTGGAAAGAAGAAGTTTACAGGGGCGGAGTCAGCATTGTGGGCAGCAGGTATTAGGCATTATATTTGTTAGACTGGTAATTGGTCAATTTTTTATCACTTTTTAATAATGAAAATCAAATCATACATACTTATAATTTTACTTTCTGGAGGGCTTATATCCTGCCATAATCAAAGTAATCAAATCCCAGCCAGTGTTGTAAATGTACCCCAAAGCGCTACCGGAACTTCAAAAGGGGACAATCTCCCGCAGATGACATTCACCAGTACTCTGCATGATTTTGGGAAAGTAATACAAGGCGAAGTAGTGAGCTATGCTTTCAAATTCAAGAATACCGGGAATGCTGATCTGATTATTGCCAATATCAGTACTTCCTGTGGATGTACAGCCACAGATTACCCAAAAGACCCCATTCCTCCGGGTTCGGAAGATTTTATTAAAGTCCGTTTCGACAGTGCGGGTAAGCGTGGTTTCCAGAACAAGACCGTAACTATTGCAGCAAATACACAGCCCAGCACAACATTATTATATATCAAGGCTTTAGTTGTTTTACCCGAAGAAGAATAAAAATTCATTCTAAAAACCAATACAAATTCACATGTCAAATTTCAGTAACTTATTGTTATTCATGCAGTCTCAGGGACAAGAAGGTTCCTCGGGGGGCGGTTTATTATCATTTCTGCCTTTAATCCTTATCATTCTTGTTTTCTATCTGTTTTTTATCAGACCACAGATGAGAAAGAGCAAGGAACAGAAAAAATTCAGGGAAGGATTAAAAAAAGGTGATAAAGTCATTACTATTGGTGGAATGCACGGAAAGATACTGGAAGTATCCGACACTACCGTGGTTCTGGATGTGGGCAACCAGCAACGCCTTACTTTTGAAAAATCAGCTGTTGCCATGGACAATACTTCCCAGCTCAGCGAAAGCAAGTAATGTCCCTCTCACCTGGCATTAGTCTTTTCTGTCAGGAATGTGTAATTAATATTCATCAAATTGAGGGTTAGTTTCATAGACCTTATCCGTTCTGCATTCAGGGCGAGGGATGAGAAATTCAAACAGAAGATCTCGATTTTCATCGTATGTCTTGGCATTTCAATATCGGTCTGGGTACTGCTGAAATTGTCGAATGTTTATAAAGCGACCATAGAGGTGCCTGTTGTTTATTCCCAGATGCCCAAAGGAAAGATCCTTTTACAACCCTATGATTCTGTGCTTTCACTCCAGTTTGAAGAAAAGGGATCGGAACTATTCAGGCTCAAGTATTTGATGCGGAAAAAACCTATCCAGATAAGCCTTAAAAATCTACAGCTGAACCGTGAAAAAGGTAAATACCAGGGCTATATCCTGACTTCATTATTATTCGACTATGTACTTCGGCACCAGGATATTTCCAATAACCTGGTTTCTATTTCTCCGGATACACTCTTCTTCAATTTCACCGATGAATCATCCAAAAAAATCCCTGTAAAAGCCGATATTAACGTGGTCCCGGAAAAGCAATTCATGCAGTACGGCGATATCAGCATAGTTCCTGACAGTGTTACAGTGCGCGGTCCGGTTGCACAAGTAAAAAATATCAGCTTTGCCAGTATCCCAAAAACCGAACTGCTTTCCATCAACCATACACTCACTATTGTCAAAGCTATCGAAAAAGACAGCGCTTCGGAACAGCTTAGCTTCAGCCCGGATAAAGTGGAAATCACGATCCCCATTGAAAATTATACGGAAGAAAGTTTGCAGCTCCCTATCCGGATTTTGAATGCACATGGATTGAACCTGAAGCTTTTTCCGGATAAAGTAAATGTCACTTTTAATGTGGCATTGAAGGATTTTCAAAAGGTCGTTCCGGAAATGTTTGAAGCGGATGTTGATGTGAGTCAGGTTTCCTTAAGCAGTGAGAAACTCATGAAGGTCACTCTTTCAAATTACCCTTCATTCGTAACAAATATCCGGATGGAACCGGAAAAGGTTGAATTTATTATCCTGAAATAATGTTGAAAATCGGGCTTAGCGGAGGTATTGGGAGCGGCAAAACCGTAGCAGCGGAGATTTTCCACATTATAGGTATACCTGTCTTCAAGGCTGATGAGGTAGCCCGGAAACTTTATGAACTGGATGAAGTTCTGCTTGCAGTGAAAGAAATGTTCGGCAGCAGCGTTATAGGACCCGGAGGGAAACTTGAACGCAAAGCCATGGCGGCAATCGTATTTAATAATAAGGAAGCGCTCTATCGGCTGAATGATCTGATCCACCCTCTTGTAAGAAATCGATTTACAGATTTTGAATCTGAGAACCATGCTGTTAACTATATCCTTTATGAAGCTGCCATTCTCTTTGAAACCGGCCAATACCGGAATCTGGACAGGAATATACTGGTCATTGCCCCTGTGGAATTGCGCTTAAAGAGGGTCATGGCCCGGGACAAATCCGACAGGGAATCAGTACTCCGGCGTATGGAAAATCAATGGGATGATGAACAAAAAAGGATTTTATCCGATTATATTATTCTGAACGACGGGGACATGTCCCTCATAGATCAGGTACTTAAGATCCATGAAGACATATTATCAATTACTAAATAAAAATATTATGCCGGATGTAATTTTAGGAATAGGTTCCAGGGTGAAGCATCCTGAATTTGGCACGGGAGTTATAATTCAGGTATGGCCTGATTGTTACGATGTGGTTTTTACCGAACATGGTTTCAAACAGATCATGCATGGGGAAGAAAAGCTTCAGATTGTGGAATTCCGAAGCCAGGAGCCTGATATGATGAGTTTTTCAAAAGTTGAAAAAATACTTGCCTCACTCCTGCGTAAATTCACTGATATCCAGGAAACAGTCCCTCTGGGAGATCGCTGGAAAGGCGGCAAGATGATCCTTCAACCCGGAGACAGGAGTTTACAAAGCAAGGAAATCCCCATAGACACATTCTTTCATAAGATCACGATGATAAGGGACCGACTGAGAGTGATGGAGCAAAGGGTCAATACCAGCAATTTGTCTGAAGAAGAAAAGATAAACCTTCAGCAATATATCACCCGCATTTATGGAAGCCTGACGACTTTCAATATTTTATTTGCCGATAAAGAAGATTATTTTGTAGGGGACAAAGGCAGTAACTGAATTCCCTAAACCTGTACGTCAAATTCCCGCAGGGCCTCATTCAGGGAAGTTTTCATATCAGTGGAAGCTTTCCGTTTTCCGATTATCAGGGCACAGGAAACCTGGAATTTCCCGGCGGGAAAATCCTTCGTAAAAGCTCCCGGCACCACTACCGAGCGTGCGGGTACAATTCCCTTATATTCAATTGCTTCTGTTTGTGTAACATCAATAATCCGGGTTGAATGCGTCAGGACTGTATTGGCACCCAAAACAACCTCAGGTTCAAGCCTTACACCTTCCACAACTATGCTTCTTGAACCTATAAAACAATTGTCTTCAATTATCACAGGCTGGGCCTGGACAGGCTCCAAAACCCCTCCTATTCCAACTCCTCCGCTGAGATGAACATTCTTGCCGATCTGGGCGCAACTGCCCACTGTCGCCCAGGTGTCAACCATACTTCCTGAATCGACATAAGCTCCGATATTCACATAAGAAGGCATCAGGATAACTCCCCGGGCAAGATATGAACCATAACGTGAAATGGCGTGCGGCACAGCTCTGACCCCTAAGGCTTTGTAACCCTTTTTCAAAGCAATCTTATCATAAAATTCAAAAGGTCCGGCTTCAAGGACCTTCATTTCCTGTATTATAAAATATAGGATGATGGCCTTTTTGATCCAATGATTGACCTGCCATTCATCTTCCAGTTTCTCAGCAACCCTCAAACGTCCTTTATCCAAATGTTCAATGAGCTCACGGATAGCCGCAATAGCTTCCGGATCCTTTAACAAATCCCTGTTATCCCAGGCATTTTCAATTTTCTTCCTGATATCTTCATACATATGATGGGGCTTGAACTTCAAAAATAGCCAAAATTAATTTGGTAAGGAAGTTCTTTATAAATTTGCAGCTCAAAATAATACCGGAGAAATTAACATGGGGCGTATAATGGCTATTGATTATGGAAGGAAGCGCTGCGGCATTGCAGTGACCGATGAACTTCAATTGATCGCAAATGGCCTGACCACCGTAAAAACCCATGAATTGACAGCATTCCTCCAAAATTATGTGAAACAGGAGAAAGTTGACTGCATCGTTGTTGGGGAACCCCATCAAATGAACAATCAGCTTTCGGAGTCGTTTAAGTTCATCGAACCCTTTATCCGGCAGTTGAAGAAATTATTTCCTGCTATACCTATAGAAACCATGGATGAAAGGTTCACATCAAAAATGGCTTTTCAAACTATGATAGATGCGGGATTGAAAAAAAAGGACAGGCAGAACAAAGAACTGGTAGACAGTATCAGTGCCACTATCATCCTTCAATCCTGGATGGAAAGCCGGGCATTTAAAAGAAAAATTAAAGAGGATATATAAATAATGAAATTACCTATTGTAGCATTCGGACATCCAGTACTGAGAAAAGTTTCCCAGGAAATCGAAAAGGATTACCCGAACCTGAATGAGTTGATTGACAATATGTTCGAGACCATGTACTCGTCGAACGGAGTTGGCCTGGCTGCACCCCAGGTGAATTTGTCTATCCGACTGTTTATCGTGGATGCCAGTCCCTATGGTGAAGAGAAACCTGAATTGAAGGAATTTAAAAAAGTCTTCATCAATGCACATATTATTGAAGAAGAAGGAGAAGAATGGGATTTCAGTGAAGGCTGCCTGAGTATTCCCGATATTCATGAGGATGTCAGCCGTAAACCCAGGATCAGGATACAATATTTTGACCCTGATTTCAATTATCATGATGAAAGGTACGAAGGGATACCTGCCCGTATCATACAACATGAATATGACCACCTGGACGGAATACTCTTTGTAGATCGTATCAGTTCGCTTCGGAAAATGTTGTTAAAGAGAAAACTGAATGATATTTCAACAGGAAATATAGATGTCTCTTACAAGATGATCTTCCCTGTAAAAAAGAAAAGATCGAAGGTTTAAACAAAGTTTAATCCGGATCATATCCGGCACCATTTTTTCAAAAATTACACAAACCAGAGCTCATATGAGAAAAATCCGCTTGTTTTTAATGGCTGCAGTTGTCATGCTGATTGCAGTTTCATGTGGCACTAAGAAAAATGACCAATCAAACAAAATTAAAAGCCTGGAGGACCAGGTCTATTCTGAAAACTATGTTTTTGACAAAGATGGAATGGCCAAAGCCAATGATTTGCTGAACGCATATATTAGCTATGCTGATTCAAACAAGGATAAGCCGGAGGCCCCCGGCTACCTTTTCAAGGCTGCCGATCTGGCTATGAACCTGAATCAGGCTGATAAAGCCCTGGAATTGTATAACCGTATCTATTATGAATATCCCGATTACGAAAAAGCGCCCGAATGCCTTTTCCTGATGGGATATGTCTATGAAAATTATTTACAGAACTTCGGGAAGGCTAAGGAAATCTATGAGGAATTCATTAAAAAATATCCTGATAATGAATTCACTGATGATGCAAAGGTTTCTATTGATAACCTGGGCAAATCGCCCGAAGAACTGATCAAGCAGTTTGAAGAACAAAATCAGGAGCATTAAAGCATTGAACATTGACCATTGACCATTGACCATTAACCATTAACCATTAACCATTAACCATTAACCATTAACCATTAACCATTAGCCATTAACCATTAACCAATAACCATTAACCATTAACCGTTAACCATTAACCTTGGGGATAAGAAATACGGTGCCGGTTATGGCCCGGTTTTTAGTTCTTTTATATACCTTCCAGACTTTTAAGGATCTTTTCGTAAGTCCTTTCTATGTCATGATCAAGCCCGACAGAAAACCTCACCAAACCTTCAGAAAGGCCCATTTCCCTTTGAATATTTTCCGGCACTTCAGAAGATGTGCTTTTTCCTGAGTTGCTAAAGAGTGTCTTGAAATAGCCAAGACTAACAGCCAGATAACCAACGCCCTCGTTCTGCATTCTTTCCATGAACTTATTGGCCCTGTCAGCTTTCCCCATATCAATAGCCATCATGCCACCGAAGCCATAGTCAGAGTTCATTATTGATTTCATCAGATCATGTCCGGGGTGGTCCGGAAGTCCGGGATAATTGATCTTCATCCCAAGCTCTGAAAACTTACTTGCCAGGTACATGGCATTTTCACTATGCTTCTTCATACGGAGATGAAGAGTATGAAGGTTTTTAAGTATGGATGATGAACGAAGGGGGTCAAGCACAGGGCCTAATAACATGGCAGTCCCTGAATTCACATCACTGATAGCATTTATAAAATCTGAGTCGGACGCAATAGCGCCTGCAACGCAGTCATTCTTTCCATTTATAAATTTGGTCATGCTATAAACCACGATATCGGCTCCCAGGCGTGCCGGGGAAATGATCATAGGGGAAAAAGTATTGTCGACTATCAGTTTCAAATCATGATCTTTCGCGATTTTAGAGAGCCGGGAAATATCCGATACCTGTAAAAGAGGATTCGTGAGGGATTCCGTATAGATCAGCCGGGTATTCGGTTTGATGGCTTTTTTGATACTTTCCAGGTCCGAAATATTAACAAAACTCACTTCTATATTAAATTTTGGTAGATAATTTTTCAGGAAAGCGAATGTACCGCCATAAGTTGTGACACTGGTAATAATGTGGTCGCCAGCACTGCAAAGTTGCAATATAGCCGTGGTAATGGCCGCCATTCCTGATGCGGTCACCCATCCTGCTTCCGTTCCTTCCATAGCAGCTATGGCATCAGAAAGATATTTATTGGTAGGGTTCCAGTGACGGGAATATAAAAAGCATCCCTGGCTTTCCCCGTGAAAAGTATCCAGCATGGTTTGCGCTTCCAGAAAAGTGTAAGTGGATGAATCGGTTATCGATGGATTAACATCGCCAAATTCACCGAATTGTTTGAGATCCTGAATATTACTAGCCGGATCAAATGAAGAGTTTTGCATAATTTTATATTTTATGCAAATCTACAATATATAAGCATATTCCAGATTTTAGTAACATATATTTTAATTTTTATTATTTTTGATAATAATATATTAAGAATTCAATTAAATTTCTTTATTTTTATCATTTAATACTGATTTTAATGATGGATAAGTTTCAGATTGATAGTTTAGACAAACAGATACTGCAGGTTTTAATCAAAGATGCCCGTAAACCATTTCTGGATATAGCACGGAAATGTAAGGTTTCAGGAGCGGCAATTCATCAGCGAATGCAAAAATTACGTCAGGCCGGGATCATTTCCGGGAGCCGTCTGGAATTGTCACCCCCTGCTCTGGGTTATCATACCTGTGCATTCATAGGATTACAGATTAATCTGACCAGTTCCACAACGCATCAGGAAGTATATGAAAAAGTCAGCATGGTACCTCAAATAGTGGAATGTCATCATACTACAGGAAAATATTCCTTGTTCGTTAAGATCTATGCCCGTAGCAATGAACACCTCAAACAGATCATTACCAAACAGATACAATCCATCCTTGAAGTCAGCGGCACCGAAACATTTATATCCCTGGAGGAGGGATTTTCACGACAAGTCCCTGTCGATTAGTCAATTGTTGAAAAAGATTTGATAACACTTCAAAGGAATAGTTCGTGATAGCTATAATTTTCAATACCTTTGTGCGTTTAATAGAAATTCAAGCATGAATTTCCCAATTATTAATAATCAATTAATCCTGTTATGATCAAGTTAACGAAGAGACTGTTTATCCTGTTACTGGTAGTATCGGTTGCAGCGGGGATGACTGGCTGCAAAAGCCAGAAAAAGCTCTCCAAACAGATGGCGGAGAAAGAGTATGCAATGAAAGTGGACAAAGCCAAGCAGGACCTGATGGATATCCTGAATGATAATACTTCCATGACTCTCGACCAAAAGGAAAATGCAGTTGCTGATATTAAAAATCAAAAACTGAATGACCCTGAAGTAAAGAAACTATTGAAACAGGCTGAAGAAAAGCTTGCAAAGGAGAGGTCGGATCTGAATAATAGCCAGATGGTGAACCCTAAGCAAAAGGAGGAAGTAAATGTGCGTAAAGAAATGACCAATTCTACGCTATCAGATTATTTTTCGAATATTGCGAATGCTTCAAGCACTAGCGAGGCGAATATGTATCTGAACGATGCTATCGGAATGTTTGCCTCTCCTGAAGTACCGGTTCTTATTATTATCAGTCGTGTCGGAAGTGTGGTGGATTATGACCGGCCGACAACCATACAAAATTATCTGAACTACCTGAAGGATACCAAAAATAATATCAATAAAGTGGACAAGATCACATATGATACCCAAGGAAAAATCACAGAGTTGGAATTAATAAAAATTAAATAATATTATGAGAATCAGAGTATTAATTATATCGGCCATTGTTTTGGTAATGGTATCCGGTTCGTTCGCCCAGACCCCCCTGAGTAAGGAGCGTAAAATTGCCATCGACAGCCTTGCTTTGGAAAAGATCCGTGATCTCAGCAAATATATAAGTATCATAGGTAGCAAGGACACCCCTTTCTCAGAAGCTAACCGTGTCATTGACCGTACCCTGGAACTTTTCGTGAACGATGCAAAGATGGGTGTATCTTCCCTGTATCGGGAAGATATAAAATATTATCCTGTAAGGAAATATCTCGAAAGACTGATGGCACTGAACTATGACAAAGTCAACATCTCGTGGTTTAACATACAGTACATCAGTGACCTGGAATTACAGCCTGACGGAAGGTACGTGGGTGTGATAACCATATACCAGAGATTCGAAGGGACTACTGAGGATGGAATGGTTTATAAAGACACCACTAAAAAGGATATAACAGTATATGTTGAAAGAAAGCAGACCCAGATTGGTGGCCGTCTGATCGATTTCTGGGATGTTCTTCTCGGAGATATACGAGTTTCTGAAACCGATAAATAATACGGATTTTAATCCTTTGATGAAATTTCGCCGAAAAGCGCAAGGTACCTTGAAAAATAACAGCCGCTTAACAATATTGAGCGGCTGTTATTACTAACTTTGATCCCTGCGCTTTTTTAATACTTCTGAATAACTTATTTACCTGCTATGTTTAAACACTGAGTTCCCAAATTATCATGCGAAAAATACTTATATTCTTATTATTAATTTTGACCTGGACGGGTTTGGATGCCCAATCGCTCGGAGGAGGCCAGGAAGATGAAAGTGAACTTTATGCCACTACCAAACAGGTTAACCAGTTTTTTAGACGCTTTAACGGTGAAGAGGATACTAAAGGGGAACGATATTTCCCGCAGGATAAGGGTTACAGAGATCCGGCACTGAGGAAATTATACCTTGAAAATCTTTTCAATAATGGAAACACCTATATCACTCCTGATTTGAAAAAGAATTTTATCGACTATGTCACTAAAAAATCCCATCCGACTTATCTGGATTTTCACGGAGGCAACTGGTTTGCCGAGGTCACAACCAAATTCCTTTATCACGGTATCGAAAAATACCTGACCTTGTTCCTGAACCTTGAAGAAGATACGGTCGGATCGAAATGGGTAATAAATAATGTATATTTTGAGCCCTACAGGGAAATATTTGCAAACCAGGACAGTTTGCGCAAAGCCGGTCAGGAATTTCTCAACCCCATGAGCCATGAAATTGATTTCATGGACCTGATTAAAGCATTCAAGGATAAGCAAAGCCTGGAACATTACCTGGCCTGGAAATACCGTCCGGATTATCTCACTCTATTCATTTATGAGTATAAAAAGGGGGACCTTCAATTTAAAACCGTTACCAATGTCAAATTTCATTTCTTTCAGGTCGATGGCTGGTATTTTGAACTATCCAAATACAATCGCAAGGGATATAATAACGGTTGGCTTATCTCGACCCTAATGAAAGTTTCCCCTTCAGATAAAGAAGTTCTTATGAAATTCATCTACCATGATTAATAAAAAATTAATATTCATCACCGCGGCATTTCTCCAGCTAATACCCTTGTTTGGAATCCGGCAAGTGATTGCTCAGGAAAAGAAGTCCTCAGCAACCGATGCTGCGCAGATTGATAACTATAAGGAACAAACAAAAAGGCTCATCGGTTTTCTGGACTTTTCACTGAACACCCTGGGTGATCCCGAAACTTCGACCAAAGACAAGGAAGTTATCATTAACAGCAGTTACCTGAAAGCTTTTCGGGACGACAAAGTGCAGATAGAGGACGATCTGGATCCTAACAGAAAAATGGTGACTTATAAAGATGTTCAGGCATACCTTAAAGATGTTGATTTCTTCTTTAAACACGTTACTTTTAAATATGATGTGAAAGAAATTCAACCACTGGTTAATGATAAAGGAAAGACCTATTTTAAAGTGACGGCAAACCGGAATATCGATGGCTTGACTGTTGAAGGCGACACGATCATCAATAACCAGATACGTTATATAGAGATAGATCTGGATGAAGATGAACAAGTGCTTAAAATTGCCAGCATTTATACAACCAAACCGAATGAAACCCAGGAAATGATAGCCTGGTGGAATAATATGCCGACGGCCTGGAAAGTGGCCCTGGCCGGTGGCTATAAGCTGAATGATTCGACAGCATTCGCTTCAGTAAGCTTCCTCAGTGACACAACTCTCGGAATCTTGCACCCGATTGCTATGCGCATAAATATGGACACCATGGTGGTTGTGGGTCTTGATACACTTAGCTTGAGTCATCCCGATACAACTTTTACTATGGGAATTGATACCGTCCCCGTGGCTGGCACAGTGGCTTTTCAGATCCTTTCCGAAATCCGTAACTTTAAGGACCTGAATATTTCAGGAAATATAAACATACGCAACCTCGCTCCGGTTGAAGAACTTACCAACCTGACCTCACTTGACTTTTCCAACACAATGATTTCGGACCTTTTCCCGGTTAGAAACCTCACTAAACTAGTGGATCTTAATTGCTCCGGATCTTCCGTAAGCGACTTGTCCCCGATCATGTACAACACGAATATTAAAAATATTTATATCGACAATACACCCATTAAATCACTGAATGCTGTTAGTAATTTTGAAGCATTGGAAATGCTTCATTTCAGTCACACTCTCATCGACAGTTTGCAGGCACTGAAATACCTGAGCAATATCCGGGAACTCCGTTTCGAATACACTCCTGTTGCTGACCTGACACCTCTGGGAAATCTAACTAAGCTGGAAATGCTGAACCTCTCAGGCACCCAGGTTTCGAACCTGCAACCTATACAGTTCCTTACAAGTCTGAAAAGAATAGAATTTGACAGTACTTCAATCAGTGATTTAACACCTCTTTCACGCCTTTCAAACCTGGAGATTATAAATTGTGACAACACGGGAGTGGCTGACCTGAGCCCCCTGGCTGGCCTTGCGAACCTTCAAAAGGTTTATTGCGATAAGACACATATCACGCGCTCCATTGCAACCATGTTCATGAACGCACACCACTCAGTACTTGTTATTTATGAAAGTGGCGAATTGAACACATGGTGGGACGGACTGAATGATAACTGGAAGGGTATTTTCAGGACCTATACTGAACTAAGTGAGCCTCCCACCACAGAGCAACTGCATAAGCTAAGCCTCATCACAAAAGTTGACATCAGTGGAAAACATGAGATAGAGTCGCTTGACCCCTTATCAAAGATTGCCAATCTGGTGGAACTTAATTGTACGGGCACTTCGGTTTCCGATCTCGGTCCATTACATGAGATGATCGACATGCAAATGCTTGATTGTCATGACACCCGCGTCAAATCCCTTGAAGCTCTCAGTGGATTGACACACCTACAGGAATTATATGTGAACAATACTCCGCTCCAATCCATCAAGGGACTTTCCGGATTAAGCAGTTTGCAGATTCTGAATATTGAGGATACTGAGGTCGACAGCCTTGACCCGGTTATCAAAATTACCAGCCTGAAAAGGCTCTATTGCGACCGTAGCCGGGTAGGACAGGCAGATATAAGCAATTTTTTGGAGAGCAATCCGGATTGCCTCGTGATATATCAGACCAGCTTGCTTAAAGGCTGGTGGAAAGGACTTCCCTATGGCTGGCAAACGATTTTCAGGAAATATGTCAAACTGGATGCGGACCCAACCAGGGAACAGTTACAGGAAATCGCTAACATTAAAGCCCTGAACTTTGATGGTGACAAGACAATAACAACACTTGAACCGGTTAATATGCTGCCCCGTTTGGGAGTATTAAGCTTTGCTGACACCCAGATCGGGGATCTGTCTCCCCTGAGCAAAATGGTTGATCTCAGGGAACTCAACATATCCAATAATCCGGTAACGAATCTGAAACCTATTTTTGGGCTGCCTTATCTGACGCACCTTAATATTTCAAACATTCCGATCAAGAGCCTTGATAAGATTAACCAGCTAAAGTCATTGGAATACCTGAACTGTTCAGGGACAGATGTAAAAAAACTGGATCCGCTTGAAACTCTTTACCATTTAAAAAGACTGGAATGCTATAATACCAGGGTTAAGTCTCTTGATGCTATTGCTGATTTGCCGGCCCTCAGGCAGGTGAAATGTTACAATACCAGTTTATCCTCAAAGAAAGTTCAGGAATTTAAGGATAGTCATCCCCAGGTAGAAGTTGTTTTTTATTGATCTTTCAGGATCTCAGGTAAGAAGCACCATTCATATCGACTATGCATCCTGTCATATATTCTGATCCGTCTGCGGCCATCATGAGCACAGCCTGGGCAATCTCTTCCGGCTCTGCAACCCTGTTCATAGGACTTTGAGAAATTATTGAGCTACCCCTCTCACTATCCAGAATATGTTCAGTCATGTCCGTCCTGACGAAACCCGGAGCCAGCGTGTAAACAAAAACATTTTTGGGAGCCAGGGCAAAGGCCATAGATTGTCCGAAAGAATTCATACCGGCTTTTGCAGCTCCGTAAGGAAGCGCATGTGGTTCCCCGCGAAAAGCTCCGCGGGAAGAAATATTAATGATCTTCCCCCCACCCTGACTGATCATCTGCTTTGCAACCAGAAATGAGAGATTGGCAAACCCATTCAGGTTCGAGTTAATAGTTTTATTCCAGTGTCTCTGCCATTCATCGTAATCCAGGTTCCACCATTCCTTTTCCTCAAATATACCGGCATTATTCACTAAAATATCGATACGATTTTTTAAATTGATGATATTTTCAAACATCAGTTTCACTTCATTAGGAGAAGCCAGGTCACCCTTGACAAGAAAATGCCCGCTGCCGGGGAGTTCCTCCATAACTTTCCGGGCCAAATCAGGATTCCCGCGATAATGTATAGCCACCTGGGCACCGGCCGCAGCGAATTTTTCAGCTATTGCCTTTCCTATGCCCCTGCTGGAACCCGTCACAAGGACTATCTTATTATTTGGAAATGTAATATCCATAAGTTTTATAATACTTTTTCAGGAGATGAAAAAAAAATTCTTTGATTTAATCAGCTATATCTAATTCAACACTCAAAATTTTCTTTAGTTCATCATAATTATTTGTAATCTCCAAATGAGGAAAATCGCGGATCACATTTTCAGGAGGGCGGAAAAGTATGCCCTTTTCGGCCTGCATGAGCATAGAAGTGTCATTGTAGGAATCCCCGAAGGCGATAACCCTGTATTTTAGCGATTGCAGGGCTTCCACTACTTTTCTTTTCTGGTCGGGCTGACGGAGCTTAAAACCGGCAACGAAGCCTTCTTCATCAATGATCAGTTCATTGCAAAAAAGAGTAGGCCGCTTTAACTGAATCATTAAGGGCTCCGCAAACTGAGTAAATGTATCTGAGACTATTACAAATTGTGTCCTTTCTTTAATCCATGCTATCAAATCCAGGGCCCCTTCCAGGGGCCTGATAGTCGCGATAACATCCTGTATGTCTTTCAATTTCAATCCCTTATCACGGAGTATGGCCATGCGGTAATTCATTAGTTTTGAGTAATCCGGCTCATCCCTGGTGGTGATCTTTAATTCGGGTATGCCGGTCCTTTCGGCAACATTTATCCATACTTCCGGTACAAATACGCCTTCCAGATCACTGCAAATAATATTCATAATTTATATTTAATGTGAGGATTTGTTGATTTGATGATGTGATGATTTGATGATGTGAGGATTTGTTGATTTGATGATTTGTTGATGTTTTATTCTAGTCTATATTTATCCTTATTTTTAAATTTTAATTTTAATCTGAAATCTTAATACCCCGCCTTAAGCAGCATCTTAAACTCATTATAATCATTCCTGATGCTGTCAAAGTTTTCCTCCTTATCTTCTATTCCTTCCAGGCTCAGGGGTACAGGCGGATCAAAGCCCAGGAGCTTACGGATTTCAGTGGGGAATTTGGCAGGATGCGCTGTTTCAAGGGAAACGAATAACTGGTCCCTGCGTTGTTCCTTGCCTTCTCCGGCCAGATAATTCTGCAATCCGGCCCATCCCACAGCTCCATGAGGCTCCAGTATAAGATTATAATGATTATAGGTATCGATAATCGTTTGACGCGTATTATCATCACTTATGCTCACTGCGTAGATATCCTTAAGCATTTCATTCATACGGGCAGCTTTCTCTATATTTCCTTTCTCATCCATTTTACCGCCATAAAGAGAAACCAGCCGGGCCAGGTTGCTCGGGTGTCCGACATTCATAGCGCTTGAAATGCAGTTCCGTGAAGGCTCTACTTTATTGTAAATCCCGGTAGACAAGAATTTAGGAAACTCATCATTTTCATTAACGGAGATTATAAACTTTCTGACAGGCAATCCCATTTTTAATGCCAGGACTCCACCCATCATATCCCCGAAGTTTCCGGAAGGAACTGAAAAAATGACCTCTTCGCCCAGGTTTCCGGTCCGCAATCTGGAATATGCATAGAAATAATAAACTGTTTGGGGAATAAGTCGTCCAATATTGATGGAATTAGCCGAAGAGAGATTTAATTTCTGAAGGTCTTCATCAGCAAATGCTTCTTTTACAAGTGACTGGCAATCATCAAATTTCCCATCCACTGCCAATACACGGATATTTTTTCCAAGAGTTGTCATTTGCTTACGCTGTCTTTCAGTGACTTCCTTTTCCGGGAATAATATGAGCACTTTAATATTATCCAGGCCGTAAAATGCATTTGCAATGGCACTTCCTGTATCTCCCGAAGTTGCTGTAAGGATGAGCATTTCCTTATTCTCCAGATTCAGATAATACTGCATCAGGCGCCCCATCATACGGGCGGCAAAATCTTTAAAGGAAGCCGTTGGCCCCTGATCCAGGCGCATGATATACTTCCTTTCATAAACCGGTTCAAGAGGAACGGGAAAGTTGTAAGCATCTTTGGTGATCTGCCAAAGGTCCTGCTCAGGGATCTCTCCATCCAGGAATGCTTTTCCCACACGAAATGCTATCTCATGATATGGAACTTGTGTAAATTCATCAATCTCCTGCAATGAAAAATTAGGGATCCATTCAGGCATGTAAAGCCCTTTGTCAGGCGCTTGTCCCTGTAAGAGAGCACTTCGGAAGGAAATCACTTCCGCGCGCGCATTGGTGGAATAAAATAAGACCTGTTTCATGATGGTAAAATTACTATAATTCACCCATACCCCGTAAGGTTCAACCCAATCTGGCTGAGGAAGCGCCCCCTGCGGAAAACTCCGGATAGCTCATACTGATCTTTTTTCCATCGAGCCTGGCTAAGGCTTGTTCAAGATCCGAAATTATGTCATCCGGATGTTCAGCCCCAACGCAAAGACGTATAAGATTTGGAGGTATACCGGCTATTTTGCGGCCTTCTTCTCCCTGTTGCTGATGAGTGGAAATAGCTGGAATAGTAGCAACAGATTTAATTCTGCCAAGGTCAGTTGCCCGCCAGATCCGCTGGAAACCATCAAATACTTCCCGGGTAGGGCCTGCACCGCCTTTCACCCTGAATGACATTAGATGACCATAACGGTTTATTCTTTTTCCATATAAATCATCATATTCAGAATCGACAAGGGCCATGTATTTTGAAGCAATATCATGGAGCGGATGATCTTCCAGTCCCAAGTATTCGACTGCTTCTATATTTTTATGCTGTTCCAGGAATTTAGCGACTTTCAAAGTGCTGCGACTGCATAAATCAACCCGGGTACGAAGTGTCCGGATATCATTCAATGCCAGTATGGCATTCATGGGTGAAATATTCGGCCCGTTATCGCGGTTGGGGAGCGTTTTCAAATATGCACAATAGTCTTCCTTCAATGCATCATTGTCGAGATTCGTATGAATATTTTTCCGGGCTATCACGGCTCCTCCTATTCCGAAACCACTGGTTGAAAGAGTTTTGGTAACCGATTGCACAACAATGTCAGCACCCCATTCTATCGGCCGCATTAGGGCCGGTGTAGCCACGGTAGCATCGATGATGACCGGTAAATTATGCTGGTGGGCCAGTTCTACCACTTTTTCCAGGTCGAAAAAAGCCTGCCCCGGATTACTGGGCATTTCACCATAAAGAAAACGGGTATTTTCATCTATCAGGGAAGCCCACTCATTAATATCATTTGAATTAATCACCTTTCTCCATTCAATATTCCTCTCCTGGTCCTTCCTGATAGCAAACTGCTGAAAAGTACCCCCGTACACCTGGCAGGTAGCAACGAAATTTATTTTTTGTCCGGGATGTTCCTGATCAACAACCAGCAAGGGATCCAGAGCGCTTTGTATGGCAGCCATTCCGGAGGATGTGGCAATGCAGGAGGTATCTGTTCCTGCTCCGTATCCATCGAGCAGCGATAAGACTCCTTCCAGATAATAAACTGAAGGATTTGCTATACGGGAATAGCACCAGGTAGGAATTTTATAGGAAAGAGCTGCTTCCATCTCATCCGAATCGCGATATGCCTGCGAAGTTGACATATAAATCGGTTCAATGATAGATCCCTGGTTAAAATCCAGGGCTTCCTGCATAGAATAAATGCCATGCACGGCAATGGTATCAAACCTGCACTTACGCATCTGTTCAATATGATCTTTGTGCCATTGCGCCGAACGTCCGGCAGCATTTGTATAAAACTCCAATCCTTTGGACATGATTTTTATATTTTAAGATTTTGAAAAAAAGAAATACTCCATAAAAGTATGAAAAGAGCTTATTTTTCAAGCCCTGAATTACTATTTGTAAACAATTTAAATAAACTGCTGTTAAGCATAAGTCTTTGTTAATAAGACTAGAATGTTTTGGACGCTGATTGCTCTATTTTTCCTAATTTTGCAGATTATTTAAAAACTAAAACCGGAAAGGATCCATATGAATTACGATCTGATTGTTATTGGAAGTGGCCCGGGCGGATATGTTGCCGCCATAAGAGCTTCACAGTTAGGATTTAAAACCGCGGTAGTTGAAAGAACCGAATTGGGAGGAGTATGCCTGAATTGGGGCTGTATTCCTACCAAGGCCCTCCTGAAAAGTGCCCAGGTATTCACTTATGCTGCTCATTCAAAGGATTATGGAGTGTTGATAGAAGGAGATGTGAAACCGGATTTCAAAGCTATGGTGGCCCGCAGCCGGGAAGTTGCCAATGGAATGAGTAATGGTATTCAGTATTTGTTTAAAAAGAATAAAATAGATCATCTGAAAGGTACAGGCAAGATTAAGGCAGGTAAAAAAGTTGAAGTGACCGATGAAAACGGCAAAGTTACCGAATACCAGGCTGATCATATCATAATTGCAACAGGGGCCAGGTCCAGGGAATTGCCGGCTTTTAAACAGGACGGTAAAAAGATCATAGGTTACCGCGAGGCAATGACTCTTCCGACACTACCCAAATCCATGGTAATCATAGGTTCTGGTGCTATCGGATCTGAATTTGCCTATTTCTATAATGCTTTGGGAACTAAAGTTACCCTCATCGAATTGCTGCCTAATATCGTTCCCATTGAAGATGAGGAAGTTTCCAAACAATTGGCAAGAAGTTTCAAGAAAAACGGTATGGAAATTATGACCGATGCAACGGTTGAAAGTGTTGACACTTCGGGTAATACATGTAAAGTTAATGTAAAGACCAAGAAAGGTGAGAATACAATCGAATGCGATATTGTCCTTTCAGCAGTCGGGATCAAGTCGAATATTGAAAATATAGGGCTTGAAGAACTCGGGATAAAAGTTGAAAAAGATAAAATAGTGGTGGATGATTTTTATCGTACCAATGTAGACGGATATTATGCCATTGGAGATATAGTACACGGACCGGCGCTTGCCCATGTCGCTTCCCATGAAGGAATTACCTGTGTGGAGAAAATAAAGGGCATGGAAGTAGAGCCAATTGATTACGGGAACATTCCGGGATGCACTTATACGAGTCCTGAAATTGCTTCGGCTGGGATGACTGAAAAACAGGCCAGGGAAGCTGGCTATGAAATCAAAGTCGGAAAATTCCCTTACACGGCCTCTGGAAAAGCTGCTGCAGCCGGGGCAAAAGAAGGATTTGTAAAAGTTATTTTCGACGCGAAATACGGAGAATGGCTGGGAGCTCATATGATTGGTGCAAATGTTACTGAAATGATCGCGGAGGTCATAGCTGCCCGTAAGCTTGAAACTACCGGCCATGAAATCATTAAAACCATACACCCCCACCCCACTATGTCTGAAGCAATTATGGAAGCTGTTGCTGCTGCTTATGATGAAGTGATCCATATTTAATGAATTATGCTGCCATTACTTCAAAATAAAATTCAGGGATGGAACTAATCAAAACCTCTTTAGAAGGATTGCATATCATTAAACCTGAAGTATTCGAAGATAAAAGAGGATACTTCTTTGAGTCTTTTCAAAAGGAGAAATTCAGGGAAGCGGGTATTGAAGGCGATTTTTTGCAGGATAATGAATCCAGGTCAATTAAAGGAGTCCTGAGGGGGTTGCATTTCCAGGCTCCTCCATTTGAGCAGGGAAAACTCGTGAGGGTTGTTCTGGGTTCTGTCCTGGATGTGGCAGTGGATATACGTGTTGGCTCCCCGACGTACGGAAAATGGGAATCAATGGTCCTGAGTAGTTCCAATAAACTGATGGCATGGATTCCCGAGGGTTTTGCTCATGGATTTATTACCCTTGCCGACGACACCATCTTTCAATACAAATGCACAGGCCTGTATAATAAAGAAGCAGAAGGCTCGCTACGCTGGAATGATCCGGATCTGAATATACGCTGGAATATTACTGAACCGATGATTTCAGAAAAAGATGGTAAGGCGCCATTTTTCAGGGACCTGATAAGTCCTTTCATTTATAAGCCGGTTTAAAACGGCATTTACTTAATCTGATCATGAAAAAGTTCCGGAATATATCTATAATTATCCTTCTTCCCCTTTTCCTTGGGCTTATCTTCATTTTGACATCATCAGATGAAGATAGCAGGACTGGAGAGAATGTAAGAAAACTCTTACAGATCTTTGCTCCACATATTCCGGATCAGATCAGTTTCTGCGGAGAAGAAGTTCCTCTGGATAAATTTTATGTAAAGGAACAATTAGACAGGGAACTCACCGTCAACACCTATTTTCATTCTTCCACCATAATGCTGGTAAAAAGGGCCCATCGCTGGTTTCCGGTCATTGAACCAATTTTAAAGGAAGAAAATGTACCGGATGATTTTAAATATATGGCGCTGATCGAAAGCGGCTTAATGAACGTAGTCTCTCCTTCGGGAGCCGCGGGTTTCTGGCAATTCCTGGAGCCAACTGCCAAAGAATACGGCCTGCGAATCAATAAGGAAATAGATGAACGTTATCATCTGGTAAAGGCCACTCACGCAACATGCAGGTACTTAAAGGATGCCTATCTTAAATATGGGAACTGGACCCTTGCAGCCGCTTCATACAATGCAGGTATGAACCGGATCAACATCGCGACAGAGAAGCAAAAGACCAATAATTATTATGATCTCAGTCTGAACGATGAAACTTCCCGCTATATTTTCAGGATACTTGCTCTAAAAGATATTTTCAGGGATCCGGGAAAATTCGGCTTCAGCCTGGAAAAAGAAGACCTTTATGAACCCATTCCTACATACAAAGTAGAAATTGATTCAACGATTGAAGATCTGCCGGGTTTCGCTATAGAACATGGTACAACTTACCGTTTTTTAAAAGAACTGAATCCCTGGCTGATGGATACGAAACTTACCGTCACCAATACATCTTACATAATTCTGTTACCGGCAGTTTGAAAGTACAGGAATAAGGAATGAGCAGAAAGGAACTTACTGAATCGGATTATCCGAAAAAAGAAGATTTGAACGGCACTGAGTACCTTGAAGTGTACGGAGCCAGGGTCCACAATCTTCAGAATGTGGATGTTAAAATCCCTCGTTACAAACTGGTAGTCATCACCGGGCTCAGCGGAAGCGGAAAATCTTCCCTGGCTTTTGATACTATATATGCTGAAGGACAAAGGCGCTATATGGAAACTTTTTCCATTTATGCCAGGCAATTTATAGGTAACCTTGAAAGACCCGATGTGGATAAAATAAGCGGTCTGAGTCCCGTGGTTTCCATTGAGCAAAAATCAGTGAATAAAAATCCCCGTTCAACGGTTGGTACTATCACCGAAATCTATGATTTTCTGCGCCTTCTTTTTGCAAGGATTGGAGATGCCTATTCCTACAATACGGGAGAATTAATGGTCAGGTATACCGAAGCTCAGATTATAAAGCTGATTAATGAAAACTACCATAATCAGCCCCTGATTATCCTGGCTCCGGTTGTGAGAGGACGTAAGGGGCATTACCGCGAACTCTTTGAAAACATTCGCAAGATGGGCTATCTGAAAGTCAGGGTTGACGGGGAAGTCCGTGATCTGACCTTTGGAATGCAGCTCGACCGTTTCAAAATACATGACATAGAAATAGTGATTGACCGGATCCGTGTGGAGGATAGCAAGGGCACCCAGCTCAGGCTCACCCAGTCAATCCAGACGGCCCTTAAACACGGAAAGGATGCCATCCTGGTTCAACAGACTGATAGCGGCGAAATCAGGCCCTATAGCCGCCGGCTGATGTGCCCTACTACCGGCATTGCCTATGATGACCCGGAACCCAATACATTTTCCTTCAATTCCCCCTATGGAGCCTGTCCAACCTGTCATGGACTCGGAAATGTAACCGAAGTCGACATCAATAAAATCATTCCCGACCCGGGAAAAAGTATTAAAAAAGGGGGAATTTCCCCCCTTGGAGAATATAAGAATAACTGGATTTTCGGACAAATGGAAGCCATCGGATATAAGTATGGCTTTACACTTGATACCCCTGTCAGGGACATACCTGAAGAAGCTATCAGTACTATTCTATACGGATCGGACGAAACCATCCATGTAAAAAAGGAATACCTGGGTGTCACATCTTCCTATTCCCTCAATTTCGAAGGGGTGATCAACTTCATTACCAACCAGTTCAATGAATCTTCTTCGGAAGGTGTCAGACGTTGGGCCACCAGCTTCATGAATAGGGTCACCTGCCCCGAATGTAAGGGTGACCGCCTGAAGAAGGAATCCCTTTCATTTAAGATCGACAGTAATAATATTGCCGAACTCTCGAGAATGGATCTTTATAAGTTGAGTATTTGGACAGATAAATTGGAAGATAAGCTGGATAAAAGAAAGAAAACCATAGCACACGATATCATCCGGGAACTTCGGAATCGCATCCAATTTCTCCTAAATGTTGGTCTGGATTACCTGTCCCTTGATCGTTCAGCAAGGAGTCTCTCTGGCGGTGAATCCCAACGGATTCGCCTTGCAACTCAAATCGGTTCCCAGCTCGTGGATGTATTATACATCCTTGACGAACCCAGTATAGGACTTCATCAAAGGGATAATATCAGGCTTATCAAAGCTTTGAAGGACCTGCGTGATCTTGGGAATTCGGTCATCGTTGTAGAGCACGATAAGGAGATGATCCTTTCGGCTGATTATGTCGTGGATATCGGTCCGGGAGCAGGCCGGCACGGGGGAAAGATAGTGGGAGCCGGTACTCCATCCGAAATGAAACATTGCCAGACCATCACCTGTCAGTATCTTTCAGGCGAAAAACAAATCCCCATTCCCAATAAAAAGAAGAACATTGAATGGCAAGTGGTTCATTCTGAAAAACAATAAAGGCAATAACCTGAAGAATGTAACGCTTAAAATTCCTCTGGGTGTACTGGTATGTGTAACCGGAGTGTCGGGGAGCGGCAAGTCAACCCTGATAAACGAAACCCTGTTTCCCATCCTGAATAATCATTTTTATCATTCGAACAGAAAAGCCCTGCCCCACGGCAATATCGAAGGTCTTGAAAATATTGACAAAGTAATCCAGATCGACCAATCCCCGATCGGCCGGACTCCCCGTTCCAATCCGGCAACTTATACCAAAGTATTCGATGAGATCCGGAAATTATTCGTCCAGATACCTGAAGCCAGGATCAGGGGATATAAACCCGGAAGATTTTCCTTTAATGTGAAAGGCGGCCGTTGTGAAACCTGTAAAGGTGCAGGGGTCAGGGTCATAGAAATGAACTTCCTGCCGGATGTTTATGTGGTTTGTGAAACTTGTAATGGCTTAAGGTACAATCGTGAAACTTTGGAAATCAGGTTTAAGGGAAAAAATATTAACGATGTCCTGAATATGACCATGGACCAGGCAGTGGATTTTTTCGAAAACATCCCTTCCATATTGCAGAAGATTAAGACACTGAAGGATGTCGGGCTGGGTTATATCACACTGGGGCAGAGGTCCACAACTCTTTCAGGCGGGGAAGCCCAAAGGGTCAAGCTGGCATCAGAATTGGCCAAGAGGGAAACCGGAAAAACCCTCTATATCCTGGATGAGCCTACGACCGGTCTGCATTTTGAAGATGTTAAAGTATTGCTGGAAGTTCTGAACAGATTGGTTGACAGGGGAAACACTGTGCTGATCATTGAGCATAACATGGATGTGATCAAAGTGGCCGATTATATTATTGATCTGGGGCCGGAAGGAGGTGAAAGAGGAGGTGAAATTGTTGCGGAAGGCAGCCCTGAAAAAATTGTTGCAGGAAATTTAGGTTACACGGCCCAATTTTTGAGGAAAGAGCTGGAATCTTGAAAACTTCATAAAAGTACTGGCAAATAGTGTAATTTTAGCTGCAGATTTATTAACCATTACTTATAAAAGCCTGAAAATGAAAAAATACACCTATGGGATTACCCTCAGCGGAGGTGGAGCGCGCGGCCTGGCACATATTGGAGTATTAGCAGCATTGGAGTCAAATGGCATAGTGCCGGAAATCATTTCAGGAAGCAGCATGGGGGCTATAATCGGGGTATTTTATGCAGCCGGGTTTAAACCGGCAGAGATCCTTGAGATAGCCAAAAAGAATGAAAAATTTTACAAGATTTTCAATTGGTCGATACCGAAAAGGGGAATGTTGAACCTTGATTATATTAGGACTATGCTTGAAGAGAATATTCCGACCGATAATTTTGAGTCCCTTAAGAAAGAATTTTATGTTTGCGTTTCAAATATTACAAAAGGAGAAGAAGAAATAATCAGCTCGGGTCCCTTATTCCAGGCAGTGATAGCCTCTGCATCCATTCCAATCATATTTACACCCCAGGTCATTAACGGAAATACTTATGTTGACGGAGGATTGCTGAATGACCTCCCGGTGGAGCCTCTTATGGGACATTGCGAGCACCTGATCGCTTCCCATGTGAATTATACCGGAACAGAAATGGAACTGAACAACATCAAGGATATCGCTGAAAGGGTTTACAGGCTGGCAGTCTTTCAAAAAGTAAAAATTAATTTCAAAAAATGTGATTACATTATTGATCCTCCAGAATTAAAAACCCACGGAATATTCGAATTCAAACATATAGATACACTTTTTGATATTGGTTACAAGGCTGCTCAAAATATGATAAATCTCAATCCTGAAGTTCTCTTGGGGAACAAAATTCAGCAAATTGAAAATATCAATATAATAAAAAATGAAAATTAAATTATGAATAATCACAATGATGATGATAGGATAAGAAAAGCCCTAAAGCATAAGAGTTGGCAGGAAATCAAAACTTATGATTCATGGCAAATATTTAAAATTGTTTCTGAATTTGTGGAAGGATTTGAGAAGCTCGCGAGAATCGGCCCCTGCGTTTCTATTTTCGGTTCGGCCCGGGCTAAGCCCGGTGGTGATGATTACAAGCTGGCCGAAGAAATTGCTTACCTCCTCACCAAAAAAGGATTTGGGATTATCACCGGGGGTGGCCCCGGAATTATGGAAGCTGCCAATAAAGGAGCTCATTTCTCAGGTGGCAAATCAGTAGGACTTAACATTAATCTGCCTTTTGAACAAATGCCAAATCCTTTTATCGATCCAGATAAAATGATAGACTTCGATCATTTTTTCGTCCGGAAAGTGATGTTTATGAAATATGCCCAGGGTTATATTATTCTTCCGGGCGGTTTCGGAACCCTCGACGAAATGTTCGAAGCCATAACACTGGTACAGACCCAAAAAATGATTAGTTTCCCTATAGTTCTGGTCGACAGTGATTATTGGAACGGTTTAGTCAAATGGATAAAGGAAAGACTGCTGGCTGAACAAAAGATACATGCCGAAGATTTGCAGATATTTGAAGTAGTTGATACGGCCGAACAGGCTGTTGCAGTTATTGAAGAATTCTATAAGAAATACGCACTCAAACCTAACTTCTGAGCCGCATGATATCAACAATTAAGCTGGAAGTTGTGCCCATTGAAGAAGATGGTTATCATCTGTTTGTCCAGGGAGAGATCAATGGCCGCCCTGCCCATTTGCTGATTGATACCGGCGCTTCCCGTACAGTTTTTGACAAGGACAGGATCATACATTTTTTTGATGATCCGGATATTATTTTTGAGAAGATGGAAAAACTTTCCACGGGACTTGGGACCAATACCATGGAAAGCCAGAAAGTATCGCTAAAAGAACTCCGCCTGGGGGAAGTTTTGCTCGAAGATTATGAAGCAGTAGTGTTGGATATAGTACATGTAAATCAGTCATACCAAATGCTCGGTATGGAGCCTATTGACGGAGTTATGGGAGGGGATATCCTGACCAGCCTCAAAGCCGTCATAAATTATAAAAATAAAACTTTAAAGCTAACGCACTGATTCCTTGTCTGATCCTGCTCCAACGTTTATAATATGATTATTGGTATTAAAATTCCCACCGGATACCCTCAATTCTCCATGAATGTCCATATCGGTATATGCAGAAACTGTATATCCTGGTTCTTTGTTGATTAGCAGGTTATTAAAATAGCTTCCTGAACCCATTTGTGTAAAAACTGAGGATGCTCCGCACATTTCGATTGTGCCTCCGGCTGGTGTAAAATTAGTCGTGTTACATTGGAAATATCTGGAAGTACAGATACGCCCCCCACTGATATTTTCCGTGAAATTGCTATTATTCACAAATATTCCGTTATCCTTAAAATCCAATAATCCATCTGACATTGTCAGGCTATGTATAGTGCCCGGATAAGGCCAGATGCTGTAATTAAAACCTCCGTAAATATTGAAGACACCATTAGAAATTGTAATATCTGCATCCAGGTTAATATTTTGTATTACATCCTGGTGCAGATCTATCTGGCCGTTATAGAGTATGTAAGTTCCTCTGAGCCCACTACTGGCCAGATCATCAGCGATAAATGTCCCATTTGTCAATTGAAGCGTTCCCCCCTGTGTAAAATTGGCTGCAGTTACTAAAGGTGCGCTGGAGCTGAGCGCAAGTGTGCCGTTCTGAAGATTCAAACTATTTTGAATATCAAGGGTATTGCAGGTCACAAATATACTGCAGGCACTGCCTCCCCCTCCTACTTCCAATATATTTTGTACGATGGTATTCCCCGCAATTTCAACGGCCCTGGCTGTATTCAAATTCACAAGATTATAAAAAGTCTCACCGTTAATGACCTGAGTATCTATGCCGGAAGTTCCATTCAGGTAAACTGTTCCGGTACCTTCACTAAAAGCTGTTGGCCCCACATTATTCGTCCAGTCACCAGCCAGGTATATAATATCATTGCTGGCATTCATCCCGCCCTGGGATATTAAAAGGTTGCCTTTAATATAGAGATTCTGTGAGTCATACACCAAATAGGTGTCAGATCCGTTGATGGTCAGGTTATTGAACCAGTTGCCGGTGTGAAGGTCGAAATATGGGCCGCCGATGCCACTGCTTATCAGTTCGACTGTTCCGCCCTCGGGTGTAAATACACCGTCAAAGGCTAACATAGTTCCTCCAACGCGAATCGTTCCTCCTGTAATGTTTTCAACAAAAGTGCTTTGCAGGTTAAGGTGGTTATTGGTAAATTCCATTGTACCGCCCGACATGTTAAGGGTTCCTGCCAGGGCAAAAAATCCCCTTGGTGAATAATAGGCTTTATCAAGGATGAAGGTACCGCCCGACATGTCAATCCGGCCGGTAGATGCCTGGGAGAAGGTGCCATGACCAAGGAAATCCCCGCCACCGCTCAGTTTTACAAACCCATTCAGGGTAAAATCAGAAGCCAGGGTAATACTTCCTCCTGAATATTCATACATGGATCCGGTATTCGCAATATCTGCAATGCCATCCACTAACAAATCGCCGTATTGTACATGAAATAATGAATTAGCCATGACGTTCAGATTCGAATTTATATGCACAGGCTGTGTGGTAGAAGTATGTATCCAAACCGAAGAACCCGGTTTGTCAATTACTACATTATAAAACCTGGCATCAGGGTCATAGGATTTGATAAAACCTGTGCTAGTACCGGTAAAATATACTGTATTACCGGATGTGATTGTGGCATTTGTCCCATCTTCATAGATCCAGTCCCCGCTTACAAAAATCTTCCCGGCGGTAATATTGTCGTAAGAACCAGGTTGCCAGTCAAGATAAGCTGCTTCAAGCGTATCCAGTGAGCTATTCATCCTTATATAGTCCCCGTTATAAAGCGTATCGCTCACAATAACCTTGTATCCTGCCACATAGAGAATTCCGTCAACTATTTTGAGATCACTGCATTTAATAGGGTAAGATATTGAATTTGGTCTGATATAAGCGCCCAGGGAATTGATGACAATATCGTTGAAATATGAAGTCTCCCTAACACTTTGAACCGAGCCGGGACTCACGGAATTAAATGTAACCTGAGAGCTGTTTCCACAGAGAAATCCTCCTGAACTATTATAATCCATCCATATACTCCCAACTGAAATATTCATAGGAGCATTTGCATCATTGGCATTTACAACGGCTCCTGAAGATATAATCATATCGCCTGCGATCTCAAGATTACTGGGTGAATTTAATTCAAAGGTTCCGTCCTGCACATACAGATCACCCAGTATAGTAATACTGGTGCCTGCATTATCCCCACTTCCGTTTTCCACTCCATCGAAACTTGCATAAGTCTTGTCTTCAACCAGGTCAAAAAATGTTTCATCGCTGAGAATATCACTGGGACCTGTACCATCGAAAACAACCCTTCCGTATCTCTCATTAAAACCCGCAGGACCCACATTATTGGTCCAGTTTCCTGCCAGGTAAATGGGATAATTAGTAGCGCTTACATCCAGTACGCCGCTGTTGATCACAAGGTCTCCTAAAAGTTCAAGGGAATCTGCCAGTGTTAATGTGTTGGATCGGCCCACAGGCTCCACGATTTCCTTCCTGGCAGTTCCACCTTGAGGAGGTTTAATCTGTCTGGTCAGTGAACCTTCATTATCTGTTGATGCCCCTTTATTCACCTCAACGCTGAATAGTCTATTATCCCCTATATTGATTGTCCGGTCTGAAGTACCATAGAATTCAAATACACCTCCTGAAGGAGTAAAATCATTTCTGGCTGTGCCGGTGAAGCTGCCGCTGGTGCGTACCCTTCCCCCACTGATGTCTTCAAACAGGTTATGACTTGGGTATAGATATATTCCATTATCTTTAAAATCAAGGGTTCCGACATTAATATCTACCGTAATATCATTTGCATAGGCCCAGAAGCTGGTACCTGAACCTCCGTAAACATTCATGTGCCCGCTGTATAGATGAAGCGTGGCATTAAGATCGATATATTGTCCTGCATCCTGGTAAAGATTTATTGTGCCTGGTGAATACAGGGTATAAGAACCGAAAATACCATTATCAGCCAGGTCATCTGCCGTAAATGAACCACTGGAGACATAGATTCCACCGGCAGTCCAGTCATAGCTCGTACAGCTGACATTATAGGCCGAATTAATGATCCTGATCATCCCGCCCGTATTTGCTTCCAGGTTATAAAATATTTCTGAGCCATAGATATATTGGTTGCCGGTGCCATGAAAAGTCACCGTACTGGTTCCCTGTACAAAAGCACTTGTGCCTGCCGCATTGGTCCAGTTTCCATCCACCCTGATATTCATAGCATAGGCATACAGGTATCCACTTTGAATATTCATATTGCCCTTGACCCACAAAGTATTTGAATAGGTGTCATCAAGTTGCAGGCTTGCCATACCGGTATTGATTTCCAAATTATTTACATAATCACCTGTATTCATCTTGAGACCTGTCGAACCCGGATTTCCATTAAATGCAAGCGTACCCGATTCCATGGTAATATTTCCATCCATATTATTCAGGAATCCGTTTACAACCAATTTATAATCTGAATAGCCTATAAGTTTTGAGCCGGAGTACATATAAATATTTCCACCCACTGTCATATCGGTAGTTGATGAACCGCTTAAAGCAATATATGCACCTCCGGTTTTATTATTCTTGATATTTCTAAAGTAGGAACCAGCGGAGTATGCCCTGATCCAGGAAGTGGAAGTTCCCCGGAAATCGACCATACCCCTGGGGAACTGCACATTGGCCCCCTCCCTGAAGTCCCAGTCACCATAAACATAAATGAGCGGGCTCGATGTTCCTAAAGAATTTACAACAACAGATGAACCATCCTGCCAGAAAATATCATCCCCAATATGCAACACGGCATCATCGTCGTTAAATTCTATAGTCCCGCCCACATAAAAATCATTTGTGACTGAAAGCCGATTATCCATAATCCTCAGGCTTGCCCCGGGATAGAGATAGAGATAACCGGCAACTTTATCCGAATAATCTATAATCACCGGGGTATTCAGGTTAGGTATTACAACAATCTCAGTTGCATCTGGGACATGGCCTAATGACCAGTTTAAACTGGTCCCATATAAATTACTAAGGCTTCCGTTCCAAACATTGATGGTAGAAGCATTCAGGTTGACAACCGAGACTCCGTAATGATCCAAGCCCCCATAAGATCCACCCCATACCATGGAATGATCATTATGATCCCAGGTATCATGAATATAGACCAAATTAGTCCCTCCCCCATCATTATAGCCATACCCAACCATGGTATGATTTGTTACATGGATCAAAACAGGATGACCTGCATCAATCTGAGCCTTAAATTGTGCATAAGTAAATCCATATGTAAGACCTTCCTCAACAATAGGCTGTGTAAAACATTCGCTGATTGAATAGCCCCTGGATTGATAAAAGAGTTTTAATCCATACATGCCGTCATCATTTTGGACACCCAGACCTTCCAGGTCTGAAGCCGTCATCTGGGCTCCATTGTTCCAACTCCAGAAAGTCGTTGAGCCGTCTGTATTATATCCTTCACCAGAATTTATCCATTGGTTGGTTTTCATATAATCACCGGTACAATAGCCATAGGTATGCTGTACACCGGTACCACCTCCGGCTACCGTCCAGGGGTCAGGGCCCGGAGAACCGTAAGAAATCCAGTAATCATCCACATGACCGTCGCTGGTTCTGCCATCCAGCCCGTTTGCGGTAGCACTTAAAGGACAATTATGACGGGTTTCCCCATTTATTATAACATCAGGCCAGGCGGTGTTATCCATTGGCATGACCCCGTTATTAGTAGAACCAACATACATATTCGGATAACCCACATTATCATAATGCCCTGCTATCATAGCTGCAGAAGTTGCAGAACATCCAAAAGACCAGGTAAAAGCAGGTACCAGAGGTATAGTCTTGGAAGCCCGGTCATATACTGCCACCGGTGCCCGGTATTGTTCAGGTGGTATACCCGGAACCCGGATAGCATATGCGATCCGGCCATCGGGGGCGACTATACTGTCGATTATATTCACCCTCCATTGCTGTAGATCCTGATTGTTCGCATCCTTAAAAATTAAAATTAAAAGCAGAATTGCTATTCCGCGAAGGCTGATAGATCTGGTCATAATCTTATGTTTAGAAGTTTATCGTTGACTTAACTGAATATCATTATTCAGAATTTGCGATTAATGATCTGTACATATTGCATTCAGACCTAAATAAAAAAATTCTTCGGGCTTGAAATGGAGGTCGGTATGAAGAGAGAATAAGAATTTAAGGATTGATCCGTAAATAATGTTCAGAATGAACTTAAGTTTCTTAGATTGAGTTTGGTCCGTCCCCCAAGGATTTTTTTAAGGTTTTCCAAAGGAATCTAAATATAATAATTAATTGAAGAAAATCAAAATCATTCCCCAAATTAATCTAATTAGAATAATACTAAGTCACTGATATTTAGGGTATAAAAAAAGAATATTCCTTGAAATAAAAAATTCCCTTTTGTATATATTTTAAAAGAAAGTCTGATCAATTATGAAGATTTAATAATCGGCCCGGCTGTATATCCAAATGGGCTCCGGCTTGTATACTAATCGTTTTACAATTTCCATCCTGAGATGAAATTACCGGATCGTTCAGCCTGTCGGGAATGATCACATCAATGGTATTAACCGGAACGAGCTGGCTGTCCCAATTGCGATAGTCATGCCAGTCGCTGCTCACAGCGCCGGTCCAGTTACAACTGGTTAAGGTAGTTTCAAAAGCTCCTATGGTAGGATTCGTTCCATCCCGGCTTGATTTCAAATAATCCCTTGAAATACCCGAAACCGGAGTTCCTGAATTAAGACAGATTGAAGCTGTCTGTAGCCTGAAACCGGCGTAAGAACTATAAAATAATGGATTGACAAATAAAGCGTCACCTATCTTTTTTCCGGTCTCAGATAAATAATAAGATCCTCCTGATTGAGTCGGAATTATGAAATAGCAATTATACCCAAGCGTAAATCTTCCTCCGGTACCGGTGTGAGTGAAATAAAAGTTATTCACCTTGAAAATATTATCCTGCACTTTGAAATCGGGAACAGGAGATCCTGAATCTTCAAATAATATCCCCTTATTGATGTTGTAAACGGTATTGAAAGCTACGACAGTTCCGCTGTGGCCCGCGGCATTCAACCTGAAGGCATAAATATTGTCGGCGTCAGCATTTTGTTTCAGGACCAGGTTGTTGAATACTTTGACTCCTGAACTGTTTCCATGTATATAGATATTCGCATTGGTCCCGCTAATGGCCCTGGCCACATTTTTAACCGTATTCCCATAAACCAGGGTACTTTTGGTATTATCCCAGATCTCAACTCCTGCCCTGTTTGCATTCATCAGGGTAAAATCCCTGAACATATTATTCTCCAGAATATTATATGTATTATAGCGGTGAATCTCAGCCATGGTGATAAAGCCCGGGTAAGAACCGCTACCGGTTGAATAAATTTCATTTCCTTTAAAAATATTGAATTTGGCGAAATTTGTAGTGGATGTTCCGTTTTGCAATCCGATTTTAATGGCTTTCTTCGAAGTATTGTATATCACATTCGACTGGATGATATTGTATAGTGCTTTATGCGTAGAATTCCCGCCAATATAACATGCCACGCTATCGAGCTCATAAATTTTCCCGTTCCTGAAAACATTGTATGAAGATCCTATGAGGCGAAGTCCGTATTTGGCCCCGGGACCAGTGGCATCAAAACCATCAATAATATTGAAATTGGAAGGATTTGCATCATCCCCGGCAACAATGGGTTTGCCTATATAACAATCAGCTTTGGGGCTATAAGCGGCAGGTGCATTGATTACGACTCTTTCCACATCCGGATTTGAGGAATATTTTTTATAGATGACCGGTCGTCCTATCGCGGCCTGTAAAAGTGTACTGTCACCTGCCGCACCTGATTCAGTTATGAATGAGGCTCCTTCCACAGTGACAGACCAGCCGCCCAGGATGGCAAGCACCACGAGTCCTGAAACGATCAACCACAGGGGCATAACCTCACCATCGCGTCGACTTGAGCCGGATGTTCCACATAGGCGTTGGTCATATTCCGGTTGTCCGA
This sequence comes from uncultured Bacteroidales bacterium, assembly GCA_963787195.1. GTDB lineage: Bacteria > Bacteroidota > Bacteroidia > Bacteroidales > JAGOPY01 > CAWBCI01. The sequence goes on along the minus strand of CAWBCI010000064.1, from coordinate 431 downwards.
GCAGATTCTCCGCATCTTCTCCGCGGGGTCAACCGAAGCAGCAATAAAACCCGCCTCGGTACTGGCGGTTCTGATAATTGACGTTTCTGGATTAGAATAGAATTATTACTTTTGATAAACTGGCATCCTGTAGTGCAGATAGTGTATAATGAAAATAATAACAAATAGGTATGAGGATGAGTTTACGTGTCGGAGAAGAATTTGCATTCAGGGCGTCGCCGGAATGGTGGCGCAAGCACGGCTACCTGGCCGACATCGACAACGGCTCGGTCCTGATTCCGGGCGCGGCCAAGGCTGGCGACGTCAAGGCAAACCGCAAGACCGCATCCGCCGACGCGCTGGCAGAACTCGCTCAGGTCCTGGAACAGCAGCGTCAGCGCGAGCAGCAAATCCTCGAATTCAGTGAGCGCCTCGATGCGCTCGACCGCGCC
>CAWBCI010000063.1:0-6195 GCA_963787195.1 uncultured Bacteroidales bacterium | reverse complement strand
TTTGAAGAAATTTGGTGCACTCTATGATCTGACATATGAATTAAAACGTATTCCAGGAGTTGAGGAGGTAGTTTCGCTGGCCAAGATTTACCAGTTGATCCGATTAGAGAATGAAAAGAAATTCGGATTTGAACTTATTGTTAAAAAGAAACCCACTACACAGGCTGAAGTTGACAGCCTGAAGAATATTATCTATTCCTACCCTTTTTATGACAGTTTGTTATATAACCGTCAAACCAATGCTTCCCTGATAATGATAACCCTGGATAAGAATGAGTTAAATTCCAGAAACAGGGTGGCTCTAATCAACCAGATAAAAAGTCTGGTTGACAATTTTGGCAAGGCACAACATATAAAACCTCATTATTCGGGTTTACCTTATATCCGCACCAAGACATCCGAGATGGTTCAGCACGAGTTGGTATTATTCATCATTTTATCGCTCATCATTGCCTTTCTCATACTGATGATCTTTTTCCGGTCGATAATAGCCTCTTCATTCACCATGATCATCGTGATCATTAACGTTGTATGGGTCTTCGGCACCATGTCGCTTTTAGGATATAAGATCACGCTTCTCACCGGTATACTGCCTCCCCTGCTGATAGTTATAGTGGTGGAGAATTGCATATTCCTGCTGAATAAGTTCCATAATGAATACCGTATACATGGAAATAAGATCAAGGCTTTATCCAGGATGGTGCAGAGAATTGGAAATGCAAACAGCCTGACCAATGCAACAACTGCCGCGGGTTTTGCATCTTTTATCATAACCGGGAATAAATTATTGGTTGAATTCGGCATTATTGCTTCGATAAATATTTTGGTTGCCTATATCCTGACTTTATTCCTGATTCCTATCTTCTTCAGTTATCTTCCCGATCCTAAAAAGAAACATTTACACCACCTCGAAAAAAGCAAGGTTAGCAGCCTCTTATCAAAGATCGTTTATATAGTCCAGCACCGCCGCACAGTGATCTACATCATCACCATCTCCGTTGTGCTGGGAGGTATTGCCGGTATATTCAAGCTGAAGACCACGGGCAGGATAGTAGATGATATTTCATCGAGGGATCCGATTTATAAAGATCTGATGTTTTTAGAGGACAATTTTAATGGCGTGATGCCTTTTGAAATCTCCATTAATACGGAAAAGAAAAACGGGGTGATGAAATTATACAATATTGAGAAAATCAATCAACTGGAAGATTCACTCAAAAAATTCCCCGAATTATCAAAACCCCTTTCCCTGGCCGATGTATTGAAATTTGCAAGACAGGCCTTTTATGGTGGAAATCCGAAATATTATGCGATGCCTAATAATCAGGAAATGAATTTTATGCTTTCTTATCTTCCGAAATCCGAAAATCATAAAAGAACTATCCTGAATTCATTCGTGGATAGCAATCTCCAGGTAATACGCATCACCACACAAATGGCTAATATCGGGACCAAGGAGATAGAGAAGATCAGGCAGGACCTTAAACCTGTGATAGATTCCATTTTCCCTCCTAAAGATTATAAGGTTCATCTGACAGGCACCAGCATCGTATTCCAGGAAGGTTCAAAATACCTGATCAAAAACCTGGCAGCGAGTTTAATCCTGGCTATACTGGTGATTTCAATATTGATGGCCTTACTCTTCACCTCGGCGCGGATGATACTCATTTCACTGGTACCTAACCTTATCCCATTAGTAATGACTGCCGGGATGATGGGATTTTTCGGGATTACTATCAAACCATCCACCATATTAATATTCAGCATAGCGCTCGGTATATCTGTTGATAATGCCATACATTTCCTTTCACGTTACCGTTTGTACCTGAAATTCAATAACTGGCAGATTAAATCTTCAGTGGTTTCGGCTCTTAAGGAGACCGGATATAGCATGATTTATTCATCGGTTGTATTGTTCTGTGGTTTTGCAATTTTTATCACTTCCTCATTTGGAGGGACCGAAGCCATGGGTTACCTGATTTCCTTTACGCTCCTGATGGCCTTGTTATCGAATCTGTTTGTATTGCCATCACTCCTGCTTACCCTTGATAAACGCTTTACTACCAAATCCTTTAAAGAGCCTTTGCTGGATATTTTTGATGAAGAACTTGACATTGAACTTGAAGAACTCGAGATTGAAGACCTGGACACCAGGGGCGGGGCCTGATATTATCTAAAAAGATGTATTTTTGATTTTCCAATCAGAGGATAAGTCAGAAAAATTAATTGATTTTCCTGAATAAATAAAATACTGAATATATGAAAGGTATCATACTAGCAGGGGGCAGCGGCACCCGTTTATATCCAATAACATTTGCCATCAGTAAACAGCTTATGCCTGTTTATGACAAACCGATGATCTATTATCCTTTGTCGGTTCTCATGCAGGCAGGAATCTCCGAAATCCTGATTATTTCTACTCCTCATGATTTGCCGAATTTCGAAAAACTTCTTGGCGACGGAAGCCAGATCGGTTGCCGTTTCACCTATGCCGAACAAGTTATTGCAAATGGTCTGGCCCAGGCATTTGTCATTGGTGAGGATTTTATCGGTGAGGATAAAGTTGCATTAATCCTTGGTGATAATATTTTTTACGGAACCGGCCTGCCAAAACTACTGCTCGAAAATAATGATCCCGATGGCGGAATGGTTTTCGCTTATCATGTTTCTGACCCTCAGCGCTACGGCGTGGTTGAATTTGATAAGGATCACAATGCTGTTTCCATTGAAGAAAAGCCAAAGCAACCCAGATCCAATTATGCCGTTCCGGGCTTGTATTTTTATGATAATTCGGTTATAGAGATTGCAAAAAACATTAAGCCTTCGGCCCGCGGAGAATATGAGATTACAGATGTGAACAGATGGTATCTTGAACACGGGAATCTTAAAGTAGGGATACTGGATCGTGGAACCGCCTGGTTGGATACAGGAACTTTTGAATCCCTCTTACAGGCGGCTCAATTTGTAGAAGTGATTGAACAGCGGCAGGGACTCAAGATAGGTTGTATTGAAGAAATTGCTTATCGTATGGGTTTTATTAATGAAGATAAATTGAGAAAAATCGCCCAGCCTCTCCTGAAAAGCGGATACGGAGAATACCTCCTTGGCTTGCTGGAAAGCTAAATTCTCCTTTTAATTATATCAAAATAAAGAACAGCAATTCCAATTTATCACAATGCTTACAACTGAAGAGATCCAAAAGATCGTCGAAAAGACATTTGATCTGAATGAATTCATGAGGACTCCTCCTGAGCTTTACGATCCCATTTCCTATATACTTTCACTGGGTGGTAAACGTATCAGACCCGTCTTATTGTTGATGGCCTGCGATATGTTTGGGGGGGATGTTCAGGAAGCTATTCCAGCAGCAACGGCCATTGAAATCTTTCATAATTTCTCCCTGGTTCATGATGATATTATGGATCACGCCCCGATGAGAAGAGGTAGTACGACGGTTCATGAAAAATGGGATTCAAATACCGCCATTTTATCGGGTGACACTATGCTGGTACTTGCCTATGATCAATTGTTGAAACTGAAAAACAAATTTCTCAGGGATATACTTGCCGCCTTTAATCAAACTGCACGGGAAGTATGCGAAGGTCAACAGTTTGATATGAATTTTGAAACAGATGAGAAGGTTTCAATTGATGATTATTTGATGATGATCCGGCTGAAAACTGCTGTTTTACTGGGTGCCAGTTTGAAAATTGGGACCATTATTGCAGGCTCTTCCCCGAATAATATCGACAATATGTATCATTTCGGTATACATACCGGGATGGTTTTTCAGTTGAAAGATGATCTTTTAGACAGTTACGGCGACGAGAAGACTTTCGGGAAAATGCAATACAGCGATATTCTTGCAAACAAAAAAACTTACCTCTTTCTGAAAGCATTAGAGCTTGCTGATGAACAGGATAAGGAAATGTTAAAACACTATTATTCGGGGATTCCTTTTCCTGTTGAAGAAAAGGTAAGAGCTGTGATGAATTTATATAATAAATTATCTATCAGGGATGAAACCCATAAACTCATCGAGGAACATTATTCTCATGCTATTCAATATCTTGATAAAATTGAGCTTAGTGAAGAGGGAAAGGCAAATCTGGCCGAATTTACCCATAAGCTGATGGATAGGGATTATTAATTCTTTCAAAGATATCTCAATAATAATTGGATCTTTCTTTCTGTAATTCTTCAAGTGAATTACTTATCTGCTCCCACTCATTCATTTTTGCAGTAAGCATTTTCTTAAACCCGGCATAATTATCATAGAATTTATGATCTGCAGTATCCACATTCATTTTCGACGGGTCAGACAAAGAGGCATCTAAAACGGCGATTTTGTTCTCCAGGTCTTCAATTTCCTTTTCGCATTTTTCCAGTTGGTTGCTCAGACGTCGGATTTCCTTTTCCAGGATTTTACGCTTTCCATACAACTGCTTATTTTCTGAAGGGTCCTTCATTGGAATTTCGGGAAGAAATAACGCTATTAAGCTCTAATTCTTTCAGGGAAGCAATTTTCCGGGCTTCCAGGAAATCATAAATATCCCCGATATATTCTTTGACCTGTCTGTTTCTGAATTCAAACACTTTATTAGTCAGGCCCTGTAAAAAATCACGGTCGTGGGAGACAATAAGTAAAGTTCCCTTGTATTGAAGAAGCGCACTTTTGAGGATGTCTTTCGATTGCATGTCGAGGTGATTTGTAGGCTCATCAAGTACAAGCAGATTAGCCGGTTCCAGTAGTAGTTTCGCTAAAGCAAGACGTGCTTTTTCACCTCCTGAGAGGACTTTCACCTTCTTATCTATATCATCGCCACTAAAAAGGAAACCTCCCAGCATAGTTCTGATTTTGGGTCTGATATCCCCTACAGCAACCCTATCGATTGTATCATACACAGTTATTTCAGGATCCAGCATTTCAGCCGGATTCTGAGCATAATAAGCGATACTGACATTGTATCCCAGCTGCATTTTTCCATTAAAGTCGAGTTTCCCTGTGATAATTTTAGCGAGGGTGGTTTTCCCTTCTCCATTCTTGCCAACGAATGCCACCCGGTCACCTTTCAGGATAGTGAAATTCAAATCTTTTAAAACCAGGAAATCCTCATAGCTTTTGATAAGATTTTCAGCTTCAACTACGACTTTTCCAGAGGCCTGGAATGGAGGGAAACGAAAATGTATGCCGGATTGATCAAAATTCTCGATTTCGATTTCATCCATTTTTTCGAGTAATTTGATCCTGGATTGCACCTGGCGTGATTTAGTGTTCTTATATCGGAATCGTTCGATAAACCTTTCTATCTGCCGAATTTGTTGTTGCTGATTATTGAATGCAGCAAGTTGGCTTTCAAGACGTGATTCCCGCATATCCAGGTATTCTGAATAAGAAGCCTTATAATCGTAAAATTTACCCAGCTCAATCTCTAAGGTACGTTTGCTAACATTGTCCAGGAAGGCCCTGTCATGGGAAACCATTACAACTGCACCCGGGTAATCGTTTAGAAAATTTTCAAGCCATTGAATGGATTCTATATCCAGATGATTCGTGGGCTCATCCAACAATAATAAATCAGGCCGGCGAAGTAGAATTTTTGCAATTTCCACGCGCATCTGCCATCCATTACTAAATTCGGACAATGGGCGATCGAAATCGATCTTTACAAAACCAAGGCCTGTTAAAACTTTTTCCGTATCCTCTTCTATAGTTTGTCCTCCCAACAGGCTGAATTTCTCATTAAGTTCAGTAACCTGAGTTATCAGGTTATGGTATTCTTTACTGTTATAATCTTCACGGGAAGAAATTTCACTATTAACGTGGTTAATCCTTTTTTCAAGCTGACGTATTTCACCAAATGCTTTCAGAGTTTCCTGTAAAACCGAATGAGAATTTTTAAGTATCATTTCCTGAGGCAGGTAGCCAATAGTTTTCCCCCCGGGAATCACTACCTCACCTGTTTCCGGAGACTGTAATCCTGCAATAAATTTAAGGAGGGTTGTTTTGCCACTACCATTTTTACCAACCAATCCGATTCTGTCTTTAGGATTAATGATGAAAGTTGCATTTTTAAAAAGGACAGTTCCCCCGAATTGGGCAGTTATATTTTGAACGGAAAACATTGAATATTGAAGCTATAAGGTGAAATTGCTAAATTAAACAGCAAAAGTAGGCATTTATATATAAAAAAA
>CAWBCI010000062.1:0-36207 GCA_963787195.1 uncultured Bacteroidales bacterium | reverse complement strand
GAAGGGCCACATCGTGGATCACCTGGTCATAAGCCCTCTGCATGAAAGTGGAATATATATTACAGAAAGGCACCAGGCCCTGTGCGGCCATGCCAGCCGAGAAAGTCACTGCATGCTGTTCGGCTATCCCCACATCAAAGGCCCGGTCGGGCATTTTCTCCATCATGATATTCAGGGAAGAGCCGGTTGGCATGGCGGGCGTCACACCGACTATCAGTTTATTCATCTCAGCCAGTTCCACTATGGTCCTGCCGAAGACAGTCTGGAATTTGGGGGCCGGTTTTTCGGTACATTCAACTTCTACACTTTCTCCGGTTTCTTTATTGAAAAGTCCCGGCGAATGAAAGCGTATCTGGTCTTCCTCCGCTTTTCTGAATCCCTTGCCTTTTTTGGTCATCACATGCAACAGCTTAGGTCCGGGAATATTCTTGAGGTCAGCTAAAAGCTTTACCAGCAGGCCCACATCGTGCCCGTCTATCGGACCGAAGTAACGGAAATTAAAGGATTCGAACAGGTTACTTTCGGTCAGCAGGGTAGTTTTGACCGCGTTCCCCAATTGTTTCACCAGGGCACGCGTATTCTTCCCGTATTTGGTGCCTCCTCCCAAAACCTGCCAAATCTTGTCCCTCAATTTATTATAGGTTTTTGAAGTGACTATATGGGCAAGGTATTCACTCAGAGCGCCTACATTCCGGTCTATCGAAATACCGTTATCATTCAAAATAACCAGGAGGTTTGGATTATGTACTCCTGCGTTATTCATGGCTTCCATGGCCATACCGGCAGCTATGGAGCCGTCACCGATCACAGCAATATGATGCCTACCGTTGTTTTCCAGGATTTGGGAAGCAACGGCCATACCAATTGCAGCCGAAATAGAGGTGGATGAATGTCCTGTCCCGAAAGCGTCGTATTCACTTTCACTTATCCGGGGAAAGCCACTGATACCTTTGTACATGCGGTTGGTATGAAAGAGATCGCGGCGGCCTGTAATGATCTTGTGGGCATAAGCCTGGTGGCCTACATCCCATATAAGTTTATCGTTCGGGGTATCGAAAACATAATGTATGGCAACGGCCAGTTCCACGGCTCCCAGGCTGGAGCCAACATGGCCGGGATTTCCGGAAGTGACTTCGATAATGTAGTTGCGGATCTCCTGGCATAGTAGTGGAAGTTCATCTTCCCCGAGTTTTCTCAGATCAAGCGGGGAATCGATGCGGTTCAGTATAGGTCCGGGAGTGGCTGCCATTTTCTTATATTGATTTCACAAATGTAAAAAAATAATAATGCCTTTTTTTTAAACCGGCTGGGCAGAGTTCAATGCCGGTCAGTCAATGCCCAGCTCCAGGCGGGCTTCATCGGTTAGCATCTCCATGGTCCATGGAGGCTCAAAGGTAAGTTCCAGGTCAAGGGATTTTACGCCTTCTACCATGAGTACCCTTTGCCTGACTTCTTCAGGAAGGCTCTCGGCTACCGGGCAATTCGGGGTAGTTAATGTCATTACGATCTTCACACTGAAATCATCTTCAACATGGATCTCATAAATCAAACCTATCTCATATATATTAATCGGGATCTCAGGGTCATAAACAGATTTTAGCTGTTCTATGATCTTTTCTTCCAGCTCCTTCTTTTGAATTGCTAAATCTTCCATTTTTGAATTTTTTAAGTCTCCGGCATTAGCCCTTCATCTTCGCTTTAAATGCCAGGGCATATAATTTAATTTGTTTGATCATCGACATCAGACCGTTTGACCGGGTAGGGGAGAGATGCTCATTCAGGCCTATTTGCTGGATAAAATCCATATTTGCATCCAGTATCTCTTCCGGTGTCTTTCCATCCAGGACACGAATCAGAAGACTTATCAATCCTCTGGTAATTACGGCATCGCTGTCAGCCGAAAAATGTATTTTTCCGTCAACGAATTCAGCATGAAGCCATACCCTCGACTGGCAACCGGAAATCAGATTATTCTGGACTTTATATTTGGGATCAATTGTCTTCAGTTCCTTTCCGATCTCTATCAGGTAATTGTATTTGTCCATCCAGTCGTCGAATCCCGTAAACTCCCCGATTATTTGCTGCTGTATCTCTTCTATTTTCATCATAAATAATTAAGACCGACAAAAGTACAAAATTGTGAGGAGTATTGCGTCGGACGCATCCCGGCTGAATCAAAAAATACTGTAATCATTAAGTTTTAGTATTTCACAAATTTCCGGCTTCCCGGAACGCCGTTTTTGAACAGGCGGATCAGGTATATTCCCTTCGGAAGTGCAGCAATATTGATTTTTGTTCCCTCCATCAGATTAGTCTGCTCCAATATTTTCTTTCCCTGGAAATCTATTACAAGCAATCGGTCATAGTTATTATTTCCTGATACCATTATGAAATCTCTCGCCGGATTTGGATATATGTTGAATGTTAATGAAGGCTGATGATTTTCATTGATGAAACTGGTGGAATCATAAACAAAACCAATACTATCCAGGGCTGGTTGTATTTCCGGATTCGACATGAAGAGGTTCCAGAGCAAACCCGTCCGGTAATTCTCAATCATGTCAATAATAGGTCCCTGGTCAATTGCGAGATATGAATTAGTGTACCAGTTGAGTTTTTGATTGAAGGCATCATAAAATCCCATATTCCCCCATATTTTGTCCCCTAAATCGTAATAAAAATGCTTCAGAACTTTCAAAGAATATTCAGGTGTGTAAACGATAGAACTCAAAGCCGCACTGGGCGTGATGGTTCCGTTGTCATTGGTGAAAGGTTCATGGGCCAGGTAACCGTAAGTAGGATCATCGCTGGCAGTAAGCCCCCAGCAGGAATCGCTGTAACCTTCAAAGGCTTTTGGGTTATGAATGCAATATTGCCTGTTTATCTGGGTATGATGTAAATTTTGTATGAAATAATTGGCATATTGATCTTTCTTATTCCGGGGATCAAATCCAAGGAAGGAATAGTGTGCAAAGAAAAGGGGACCGCCGAAGTTTGGGCCCAGTTCAAGCGGGATTCCATAAAAAGTATTGCCATTGGTATAAGAAGAAGAACCGGCCCAGCCGCTTTCCCAGAGTGAAGCCGGAACTCCGTGAGTCGGGGAAGCTATTGCAAGGATATAGGTGATCATGGTTTCATTCCATCCCCGGATGGGCATATTCATGGCCCAGCCATAATCAGGTGACCAATGCCAATATAAAGCATTACTGTCATTCTGCCTGTACCAGTCCCATTCCACTCCTTCCCAAAGTGTGGTGACTTTCTGTACGATGGCTTGTTCTTCGGGAGTCGACAAGTTGAAATACTGGCGCGCTGCAAGCAAACCCTGGACCAGGTAAGCTGTTTCTACAAGGTCGCCTCCGTCATCCTGCTGGCTGAAAGGAACGACCGTTCCGGAATACCCGTTCATCCAGTGTGGCCAGGCGCCGTGAAAACGGTTGGCAATTGCCAGGAAATCAAGTATCTTATTCATCCTCTGTACCCCTTGCTCACGGGTGATATAGCCTCTTTCTATTCCAACCAGGATAGCCATTACACCAAATCCGGAACCGCCTGAAGTAACTATATCCCCGGAGGTGTTGCGTTCCCTGGCAAGTCCCGAACCCGGATGGGCAAAGTCCCAGAAATAGCGGAAAGTTGCTTCTTCCACCATATCCAGAAGTTCATCATCTGTGAGTTCATGGGTGTATACATTGACTGTATCCGTATAATCTGAAAACTGGCTGTTATTATCCTTTGCCCTCATTTTATAAACCAGGTCAAGGTTCAAACCCAGGTCTTTTACTATATCGGTATAATTGGTATCTGATCTTGATAGAGTAGCAGCCTTTTCCCAGTTAGTTCCTGCATCCTGTGAGCGCCATACCTCATAGCCAGTGAGCTCAGTCTCCGGATTTGCATGCCAGTGCATAAAGACGTGAATGCCATAAGCTTTTGCACTAAAACCGGCCGGAATTGAAATCCGGTTCCGGCTTTCCGACGAAAAACACAAACTCACACTACAACTCAGGAGGGACAGACTTATTATCGTGAATATTTTTTTCATTTTGGGAATTTAATTTGTAAAGTTAATCTATTAAATCTTTTTGGATTATGAATTTCCCATTCAATAAATTAGTAAAAACAATCCTCTTTTTTATCTATTTTAAAAAAAGAAAAAAGGATTTTCTTTTATTCGCGTGAGTTTTGATGTACTTTTATATTGAGAACGTCACAATATTTCCTCATTAAAATGGTACTCATTTTGTGGCTTATTCAATCCCATAGCCGAAATTACCGGATCAGCAATATCAAATTTTTTAATAACTAAATTTTAAAAACATTGAGAAAAACTTTACTGTTACTCATTTTTCTCCTCTTTCAAATGTTTGTCATGGCCCAGAATGTAAATGTTACAGGACAGGTTATTGACGATAAGGGGGTGACTTTGCCCGGTGTTTCTATACTGGTTAAAGGGACCGAAACAGGTACTATAACCGACCTGGACGGGAACTATCACATTACAGTGAACAAAGGGGCAACGCTTGAATTCTCCATGGTGGGAATGAATTCTCAGCAAGTGGTCGTGGGAGATAATCCTGTGATCAATGTGAAACTTACAACTTCGGTAGTCCAGCTAAAAGGAGTCGTAGTAATAGGTTACGGTACTCAAAAGAAAAGCGATTTGACGGGGCTGGTTACTATGGTGAAAGGTTCTGATCTCTCAAAGAGTCAATACCTATTCACCTCTATTGGCGTTGCAGGGAAGGGTATCCGGGGTTCAGGTTTCGAGTTCTTCAGGTGCTCCCGGTTCTTCTCCGATTGTCAGGATCCGCGGGATAGGCACCTTTAATGATGCCAGCCCAATTTATGTAGTGGACGGCGTTATTACCAAAGATATTTCTTTTCTGAATAAAGATGATATCGCAACCATGTCAGTATTGAAGGATGCTTCTGCAACTGCAATTTATGGTTCCAGGGGCGCAAACGGGGTGATAATAATCACTACTAAAAGTGGAAAGGAAGGAGGAAAGCAGGCACCTGTAGTGCATATGCATGCCGAATACGGTGTGCAGCAACTTCAGAAGAGGATTGACCTTTTAAACGGGCAGGAATTTGCCAGGGTAGTGAATGTCATTAACCCGGGTACTTTTAATAATATCAGCAAAGTTGCCAATACCGACTGGCAGAAAGAGATCTATCAGAATTTTGTTCCCGTTCAGAATTATAACCTTTCTATAAACGGAGGGACTGATAAGTACAGCTATTTTTTCAGCGCGGGTTATTATGGGCAACAGGGAATTATTAATAAGTCAGATTTCGAAAGGCTTACCCTTCGTCTTAATAATTCCTATCAAATTACCGATCATATTAAAGTAGGTGCCAATTTGACGGCTTCACCTGAAAGTCGAAATAACGCTGCCAATGTTGTGCCCATGGCTTACAGGGCATGGCCAACTTCGGTGCCCTATGCGGCCGATACTCTTACAGAAGTGCGAGGGGCCGGAAATCCTATAGCAGCTATTGATTTCAATAATTCCTATTCAAAAAGATTACATATGATAGGGGATTTTTACGGTACAGTAAATTTCCTGAAAATGTTCACATTCAAAAGTAGTTTTGGCTTTGATTTGTCTAATAATAGAGATAAAAGTTTTACTCCAGCCTATTATATAAGTTCCAGCCAAAGTAACGCTTTAAGTAGTCTTTCGGTTGGATATGGAGAATTCCATAACTGGCTCTGGGAAAATACCCTTACGTTTGATAAAGAAGTTAAGAAACATCACTTTAATTTTCTGGCAGGCTTCACTGCACAACGTGATAATAGCCAGTCCATTACTGCCGGTACGAAAGATCTGCTTGGGAATGATCCGGCTTTATGGTACATAATGGCGGGCACTCAGAATTATAATACAGTAGGAGACGGCGCTGAGATTACTGCGATTGAATCTTATCTTTTCAGGTTGAATTATACTTTTTCCAATCGTTACTCATTCACCGGAACATTCAGAAGGGATGGGTCTTCCAAATTCGGTATAAATAACGTATGGGCGAATTTTCCATCCCTTGCAGTGGCCTGGAATATTCGTAATGAGAAATTTATGCAATGGGCAGGCTCTATTGATGTGCTCAAGCTGAGAGGAAGCTGGGGAGTTACCGGGAATCAAGAAATACCCTGGTACAAAAAATTTTCGCTGGTGCAAAACGATCTGAATGCCATTTTCGGGCAGGCCGAAAAGCTGGTGCCTGGAACCTCCTATGGAGTTTTGGGAAATCCGGACCTGAAATGGGAAAGTACTTACCAGACCGATATTGGAATAGAGCTTGGTATGTTTAATAGTAAACTTACTGCTGAATTCGACTATTATAACAAAACTACTGAAGGTATCCTGGTAGATTTGCTTACAGGTGGACATATGGGAAACGGCCCGTATGCAACTGTTACATTTAACGCGGCAAAATTGACTAACCAGGGCTTCGAAATGAATATTGGCTGGGTCGAAACCCGGGGTGATTTTACTTATCGTTTACGGGTCACTGGTTCGGCGCTGAAGAACAAGGTTTTGGGACTTGGCTCTTCGACAGGTGCAAATTCTTTTATTCCGAATGGCCCATTGGGAAATGGACAACTTGTAACTCGTACAGTTGTGGGCCAACAAATTGGTGAATTTTATGGTTATAAAGTAATAGGTGTTTTTCAGAATGAAGCCGAATTGAGTTCAAGTGCAAAGATCGATGGTCAGCAGGTGGGTGACCTTAAATACGCCGACTTAAACAAAGATGGGCTTATCGATGATAAAGACCGAACTTACCTGGGGTCCTATATTCCTAAAGTTACTTATAGCCTGAGCGCCGACTTCAGTTATAAAGGATTTGACCTTAGCCTGGATTTGTACGGACAGGCGGGTAATAAAATCTATAACGGTAAAAATGCTGTCAGGCCCGATCTTTATAATTTTGAAGGAAGAGTGAGAAATTATTGGCATGGGGAAGGCACCAGTAATACTGAACCCAGGCCGACAGCCGGAGGCGTGAATTACGAACCTTCCGATTATTTTATAGAAAACGGTTCTTTCCTTCGCTTGAGAAATGTTAACCTGGGCTATACTCTTCCTGATAAATTCCTGGCTAAGCTGAAGATTTCTAAAACAAGGGTTTTTATTAACGGCACTAATCTCTATACCCTCACAAAGTACTCAGGCTATACTCCTGAAATCGCAAGTAGTAATGCGCTGGGTTCGGGGATTGACATGGGTGTTTATCCAATTACCGCAATTTATTCTATAGGGGTAGACATAACTTTTTAATCAGAAAGAAAATGAAAACATATATAAATAATATCTTTAACAGAAAATCGATTCGATACCTGTTACTTTCAGGTCTTACAATTTTCAGTCTTCAGGCCTGCAAAAAGGATTTCCTGGATATACCTCCCCAGGGTTCTCTCACGAGTGCTATATATCCGACAACTGCCAGTGATGCTTTAAGGTCGGTAAATGCAGTGTATGATGGAATGCGGAACTGGAATTATAACAGCGGAGGATTTCCTATACTGGATATCATGTCGGATCAGGCAAATAAGGGTAGCAATCCCGGTGATGCCGCCCGGCTCGACCTTTTCGATAACTTCAGCTTTACCGCAACGATATCTGATTTATATCCCTGGTACAGTGCAATATACCAGGCGGTAAAATGGGCTAATGTTGTGCTGGTCAAGGTACCGGATATCAGCATGGATAATGCATTAAAGACACGTTACCTGGCCGAGGCACATTTCCTGAGGGCTTATTTTTATTTCGACCTGGTAAGGGCCTGGGGTGATGTACCCAAAGTCATCACGCTTGAACCACCCCAGGTCATGCCCCGTTCACCCAAATCGGAGATATACAATGAGATCATCATCCCTGACCTGATGTTCGCTATAGATAATCTTCCGGAACAGAATAGTTATGATCCAAGTGATAGGGGAAGAGCTTCCAAAGGGGCCGCCAGGGCCTTATTAGGCAAAGTCTATCTTTATCAGAAAGACTTCCAGAATGCAGAAAAATATGAACTGGAAGTGATCAATTCGGGACAGTATTCCCTCATGCCGAATTTTAGTGATGCTTTTTCACTTGCCGGTCAGTTCGGTTCAGAATCTGTATTTGAATTGGGTGCTCTTCCTTTCGAGAACAATTCTCAAGGTGGAAATCAATATGCAAACACCCAGGGCGTGAGGGGAATTCCCAATAAAGGATGGGGTTTTAACCGACCCTCCCTTGCACTTATAAATTCTTATGAAGCTGGAGATCTCCGCAAGGATGCTACCGTCATTTTTCTGGGTGAAACCATTGATGGCGTATATATCCAGGGTGACAACACCACTCCAGATACTACTTATTCTGAACCAGGCCATAAACCTGTACAAATAGAGTGCTATAATCAGAAAGTGTGGGTTCCCGGCACTACAACTGTGGATGAATGGGGCTATAATATCCGGTACATTCGTTATGCCGATGTGCTTCTCATGGCCGCCGAAGCCTTGAATGAAAATGGTAAAGCCACAGATGCCCTGACATATCTTAACGAAGTCAGAACAAGGGCAGGCCTGGAGGATATTACTACCACAAATAAGGATTCCCTGAGGAATAAAATTTATGATGAAAGAAATTTTGAACTGGCTATGGAGGGACAAAGGTTTTACGACCTGGTCCGCACCGGCAGGGCAGAGCAGGTTTTGGGCCCGCTTGGTTTTGTAAAAGGGAAAAATGAACTCTTACCTATCCCACAAACTGAAATAGACCTTTCAGGCGGAGTTCTTACTCAAAATCCCGGTTGGTAGGGTTCATACACAATCTATTCGAAGTAATAACGTTTAGTAATAAACTATAAAATAATCAAGCATATAAATAATTAAGCATTTAAAATTCAATCATTTAAAAAAATCAATCATGAGAAATGTATTTAAAATTGCAGCATTTTCGCTGCTAATCATGGGGTTATTCCTGGCAGGATGTAAGAAAGACAAGACAACCGTTATTCCTGAGATAAACCTGAGCAAGCTGATGGCTGGCAGCATTGACCTTAATGGAGCAACCCAGGCCACCAATGTGGCGGTTAATGTTCCTTTAGTTGCGACTTTCAGTACAACTGTGGATGCCACATCGGCAAATACAACCAATATTAAGCTTATGATGGGTACCACAGATGTGAGCTTCACTATTGCGGTAAGCGATAGTGTGGTAACCATTACTCCGGATGCTGACTTAATCACGGGAACAAAATATACCGTGACCATTTCAGGTATCATGTCGGATAAAGGAAAATTGCTGGCTTCCAATGTAAGCGTCGGTTTCCTTACCATGGGTATCGGATTAGACACACCTCCCCAGGCTTCAAGCCAGGTTATGTACCTGCAGTTAAATGGCACGGTCACTGACCTTACCGGTAATGCCACCGATCAGTTCAATCAAGTAGCTTATACCACCGACCGTTACGGCAATGCCAACGGAGCAGCCATGTTCAATGGTTCAACTGCCCCTGGAAACGGTGATATAGTAGAACTTTCAGGAAATAAGTTCATTACTCCAAGTACGACTTACAGCGTATGGTTTAAACTGGATACGAATGATTACTCAAACGGTAGCAGGATCATGTTTGGTGAAGCATCCGAGCGTGGGATTTTCCTTGAAATGGGAGGAAATCTAGCATGGTTGAAACTTGCAACCAGCCATAAAGTTGACCCTGATCCGAATCATCATTATTTCGGAACTGCCTGGACCGATCCGAATGGAAGCGGAAATATTGGCGGTCAAATTCTGCAAAACTACACCGGAAGTATAGCTGCCTTGATCCAGGATCACTGGAACCAGCTTGTTATGACCTATGATGCCACTACTTCATTAAAAACCATCTATATGGATGGAGTACAACTCAGGCAGGATAATATTGGTATAGAAACCACCGAATGGACCCTGAAAGATTTTGCAATTGCTGATAAGTTGGATGGCTCTGGGCATATTATTGATGCTGATTCACTTAACCCGGTATTCACACTTGGTTATTATTGCAGCCGTGCTAACATAGCTACCGGCTGGACATATTACAGTACTGCTGAAGATACATTCAAAGGCGCCCTGGATGATTTCCGTATCTGGGACAAAGCCTTAACACAAAGCGAAGTTCAGGATTTATATAATTCTGAAAAACCGTAAATAATTTCTTTCTTCATGATAAAAAAGGCCGGATTGAATTTCAATCCGGCCTTTTTCTTTATCACCTTATCACCTTATCACCTTATCACCTTATCACCTTATCACCTTATCACTGTTCCACTATTTCTCCAACCATCCTCCTGTAAAACCTGCCTTCTTCAATCCTTCCCTGATATATTTATTCTTTTTCATGAGGTTCCACACGAATGCGCTCTGGTAGTTTTCCAGCATGATCAGGATAGGTCCTTCATCTATTCCCAAATAATCCGGGTCAAACCAGCCTTCTTCATTTCCTTCACCATATGTAAATGAAGGGTTGAAGGCATCCCTGAAACCATATTTGCCATATAACTTTTCACCATACTTCTCATATATGGCTTTAAGCGCGTTCAGGCAGGTGTCGGGGGCAAAAGGGATAGATCCACCGGCAGCTGTTGGGGCAATGGTCCCGTCATCCCTCGAATCCACGAGTGCAGCCCCACGGGCTCCGTAGCCCAGGAATTCCCTCTTTTCACCATTGTACAGCTGCCTGGAATAACCCGGGCCGTCGCAGGCTGTCAGGCCCCAGATGCTATCGCTGTAATCCCTGAATTTCTCCGGATTATCTGCACAATATGCCCTGTTGGCCAAAGTGGCCCGGCGGGAATTTTCAAAATAATCTATCCCCTTTTCCTTCATATATTTATCCTGAATGCCTCTGAAATCTATATACATCTGGGAATACTGGTGGCCGAAAAGAGGACCGAAATTCACCATCTCATATCCATAATATTTACCCCAGTCATAAGTGGCGGTCCATTTGTCCCAGCAAACAGCGGGTATGGGATGAGTGGGAGACCCTAAAGCCATGATAAGCAATGCCATAGCTTCATTATATCCCACCCATTCGCTTTTTAAAAATCCTTCGCCGGGATGCCAGCCCATCGACAGGGCAGGGCTGTCGTTCAGAAACCAGTCCCATTCAACCCGGCGGTAAAGCGAATCGGCCATTAATCTAATCTGATTTTCCTGCTTGTTATCAGCCGTAAAATATTCCATGGCCGATAATATCCCGGCCATGAGCCAGGCAGTATCGATGGTAGAAAGTTCCACGCCTTTATACCTTTCCCCACTATGCGTTTTCAGGAAGTGATAGAAGAATCCTTTATAGCCGGCAGTTCCAATCATCTCAGGGCCTTGCGGCAATTCCATCAATGTTTTAAACAGATGCAGTATCCTTGCGGCGGCTTCCTCCTTGCTTACGAAACCGTTTTCAACCCCGATCAGAATAGCGGTAATACCGAAGCCGGTGGAGGCTATACTGGAAAAACTTTTTGCTGGGGCTCGGTCAGCAATGAGACCCGTAATCGGGTCGGATTCCTGCCAGAAAAAATTGAAGGTCCGGTGCTTTAAATCATGCAGATCGAAACTGGCCGGTATGCCTTTATCGAAAGTTTTTTCAGCCGGTTTAAGCGGAGGATTGCATGCAAACGGAAAGAGGACAAGTGAAAGGATTAAAAAATTAAATTTCAAAGTTCCTTGTCTCATGATGGTGAATTTTAATGAGGTATTTCAGATGTCTTATCCCAGCATCTTTTTCACCTGTTTCACGGCACTTATAAAATGATCAATTTCTTCTGAGGTATTATATAGTGCAAAGGATGCCCTGATTGTTCCTGGAACCTTGAACCTGTCCATCACCGGCTGGGCGCAGTGATGACCGGTTCTGACCGCGACGCCGAGTTTATCTAAAATAGTACCCGCATCGTAGGGGTGTATATCTTTCAATAAAAATGAGATGACAGCGGTTTTATTATCAGCAGTACCTATTATTCGCAGGCCTTCAATATTAAGCATCTCAACGCTTGCATAATCAAGCAGTTCGCTTTCGTATTGGCTGATTTTCTTGATGTCCAGATCGTCAATATACCGAATGGCAGTTTCCATCCCCAGAACTCCAACCACATTGGGCGTTCCGGCTTCAAATTTGAAGGGAAGCTCATTATAAGTTGTTCTTTCAAAAGTAACCTGGTTTACCATTTCACCACCACCCTGGTAAGGGGGTAATTGTTCCAGCAGGTGTTCCTGTCCGTAAAGCACCCCAACACCCATCGGACCGTAATTCTTATGTCCTGAAAAGACATAAAAATCACATTTCAGGTCCAGTACATCAACAGTCATATGAGGGATGGCCTGGGCTCCGTCAACCAATACGGGAATCCCATGTGCATGGGCCATTTCGATCATACGTTTCACGGGATTGATGGTACCGAGGACATTCGAAACATGGGTCACTGCAACTATCCTGACCTTCTCATTCAGCATGTTTTTATAGGCATTCATTTCGATTTCACCTTCCTCGTTGATAGGAATAACGCGGATAATAGCGCCCCTGTCTTCAGCCATGAGCTGCCAGGGTACTATATTCGAATGGTGCTCCATTTCCGAGATCAGAATTTCGTCACCCGGATGGATGAATTTCTTCCCGAAGGAACTAGCAACCAGGTTAATAGATTCTGTAGTGCCTTTAGTGAAAATGATTTCCTGTGGTTTCGCGGCATTCAGGAAAAGTTGAATGTACTTCCGGGAATTTTCATAAGCCTCGGTGGCTTTCATACTCAGGTAATGAACCCCACGGTGGATATTTGCGTTTTCTTTTTTGTAATATGCGGATACCCGGTCGATGACCTGCCGGGGTTTCTGGGTAGTGGCTGCATTGTCAAAGTAGATAAGCGCCTTGCCGTTCACAGTCTGTTCCAGGATCGGAAAATCTTTCCGGATTTGATGAATGTCGAAATTCACTTTAATATATATTGGTTCGTTAATGTTCGGTCTTTTGTACCTAAACCGCTATCTGAGTATCCTTTCACCTCTTAATATGTCTGAAAGGAAATTAAGACAAAATTACTAAGTTTTAGCCGCCCGGAATCAGCAGGATATCTTTATTTTTTTATCCTCTTCCGGAAATCAGATTTTGCTCAGGTCAATATCGAAAGTGATCTCTTTTTCCTGGTTATTGCAATGTAAAACGCAACGGTCGCATATGGAAAGTTCACCCCTCAGGCGCTGTTTCACCATCTCGTCTATCCGGGTCTGCAAAGGCCCGATCGAAATCTTGTTGATAACTTCCGCTGCAAAGGCGTACATCAGCAAAAGCCTGGCGCTGGCAATGCATATGCCACGGGAACGGATATAGAAACAGCGCATCTGAATCGAGTTGCCCAACAGTGGCTCCATGGCTGCATTTTACATCATCGGCATATATTTCGAGGAAGGGACGTGCATTTGCAGTGGCTTTATCGGTGAGCAGTATATTTTTATTGTTTTGATAGGCATTGGTCTTCTGCGCATCTTTCCGGACCAGGATATGGCCATTGAAAACCGCACTCGACTCATCATCCAGTATGCCTTTGAACAATTCATTACTCTGACATTCCGGAACAGCATGGTCAACAAATACCCGGTTATCGACATGTTGTTTTTTATCCAAAAGATAAAGACCGTAAACATTAGCTGAAGCACCCCGGCCATTCAGTTTCACATGATTGAAATTTCTTATCAAACCGCCGTTAAGCGATAAGGCGTAAGTAGTAAGGCGGCTGTTGGCCGATTGATGAAACCAGGTCGAATTCAAAAGGGTAGAATCGTCGTTCAGGTTTTGAAGCTTGTAATGGTCCAGTTCCGAATTCTCATCCATGAAAATCTCCGTAACCGAATTATTGAAGCTGGCCTGGTGATTGGTTGAATCATCGCAATGTACCAGGGTGAACTTACTGTTCTTCCCAAGGATGACCAGGTTCCTGTTTTGTACAAGCAGATTCCGGGAGTGGTTGAGTATGCTGATCATCTGGATCGGTTTCACGATCTCAACATTATCCGGAACATAAATAAACATACCATCCTGGGCAAAAGCCGTGTTCATGGCCATAAAAATATCCCTGCCGCTTTCTGCATACTTCGCATAATGCTTTTCAACCAGTTCAGGATATTTCCGCATTGCCTCGGCGAGACTACCTGCAATAACCCCGTTCGGGAATTTTTTAAGGGCCTCATCGGTGCGGATGTGCCAGCCGTTCAGAAATGAGATCTGGTCAGTCTCGAAATTATGCACGGTGCAAGTGAAAACCTTTTCCAGATCCACGCCTTCTTCCTCCTGCTGCAGGTATTGGTAATATTCCTTTGCTAACGCAGGAGCCAGATTAGTGTTTTTCCAGGTCTCATCCTTACGGCCCGGAAGTTCCATTTCCCTGAACTTATGAAAGCCCTCGTAGCGGGCCTGACTTATATATTTTGTATCATTCTGTGAAATATATTGCTCATTATCCTCAAATAAAGCAATCATTTTTTCTTTGAATGATCCGTTTTGAATAACTGTGTTCATTTTAATCCTCCAATAATGTGCTTTGAAACAATCATTTTCCCGGGATGCCCGGAGAATGAATTTATCCGGCAATTTCCAATTCCTGCTTGATCCAGTCGTATCCTTTTTCTTCCAATAGCAAGGCCAGCTCTTTACCTCCGGTTTTAACGATCTTCCCATTATACAGCACATGTACAAAATCAGGAACAATATATTGCAAAAGTCGCTGATAGTGCGTGATCACAATGGTAGCATTTTCCGGTGACCTGAGCTTATTCACCCCATTGGCCACTATTTTCAGGGCATCTATATCAAGTCCTGAATCGGTTTCGTCCAGCACAGCCAGGATGGGTTCCAGCATAGCCATCTGGAAGATCTCGTTCTTCTTTTTTTCGCCTCCTGAAAAGCCTTCATTTACCGAACGGTTGGTGAGTTTGGATTGTATTTCCACCAGTTTCTTTTTTTCTTCCATCTTTTTCAGGAAGTCGGAAGCTGAAAGGGGAGGTAGTTCGCGATATTCCCTGATCTCATTCAGTGCAGTCCGCATAAAATTAGTCAGGCTTACCCCCGGAATTTCCACAGGATACTGGAAGCCCAGGAATATACCCATACGGGCCCGTTCTTCCGGTGGCATTTCCAGTATATTTTTCCCGTTGAAAAGGATTTCTCCGGATGTTACATCATATCCTTCCTTGCCAGCGATAGCCATGGCCAGGGTACTTTTTCCGGTTCCGTTAGGACCCATAATAGCGTGTACTTCCCCCGCTGAAACTTCCAGATTCAATCCGTGAATAATTTCCTTTCCCTGAATCTCAACGTGTAAGTCTTTTATTTGTAATAGCATGATTATTATAAGATGAAATTGAAAAATGATTTTTGTTTATTTAGAAACTAGCCCACACTGCCTTCCAGCGATATTGACAACAGCTTTTGGGCTTCGATGGCAAATTCCATCGGAAGCTTGTTCAGCACTTCTTTAGCATATCCGTTAACGATGAGGCTGATAGCTTTTTCAGTATCGATTCCCCTCTGTTTGCAATAGAAAAGCTGATCATCGGATATTTTGGAAGTCGTTGCTTCATGTTCCACGATGGCGGTTTTATTGTCCACATCAATGTATGGGAAGGTATGCGCCCCGCATTGACTGCCCAGGAGCAATGAATCACACTGTGAAAAGTTCCTCGCATTGGCAGCCCTTGAGGTCATTTTAACCTGCCCCCGGTAACTATTATTGCTAAATCCGGCCGAAATACCTTTCGAAATGATAGTGCTGCGTGTATTCTTCCCGATATGGGTCATCTTACTGCCTGTATCGGCCTGCTGACGGTTGTTTGTTACAGCCACTGAATAGAATTCCCCGATGGAATTATCTCCCATCAGGATACAGCTCGGATATTTCCAGGTTATAGCTGAGCCGGTTTCCACCTGGGTCCAGGATATCTTGGAGTTTATTCCTTTACACATCCCGCGTTTGGTAACGAAATTGTAAATTCCACCTTTTCCGCTTTTGTCGCCCGGGTACCAGTTCTGAACAGTAGAATATTTGACTTCGGCATTATCCAGGGCAATTATCTCAACAACGGCCGCATGTAACTGATTTTCATCCCTCATAGGAGCCGTGCAGCCTTCCATATAGCTCACATAACTGCCTTCATCAGCGATTATGAGTGTTCTCTCAAATTGTCCGGTATTCGCGGCATTGATCCTGAAGTAGGTGGATAATTCAATGGGACATCTGACTCCTTTTGGCACATAACAGAATGATCCATCGCTGAATACTGCCGAATTCAGGGTAGCATAAAAATTATCGGTATACGGGACCACGCTGGCCATGTATTTCTTCACAAGGTCAGGATGATTTTTTAAGGCTTCACTAAAGGAACAGAAGATCACTCCGTATTTTTTCAGGGTTTCCTGAAAAGTGGTTTTGACGGAAACACTGTCGATCACAGCATCAACAGCCACACCGCTAAGTCTTTTCTGTTCTTCCAGGGAAATCCCCAGTTTATTGAAGGTTTCCAGCAGATCCGGGTCCACTTCATCCAGGCTGCTGGGGCCTATTTTTTTTCTTGGAGCTGCATAGTAAATAATATCCTGATAATTGATCTCAGGATATTTCAGATGGGCCCATTTGGGCTCTTTCATAGTGAGCCAATGCCGGAATGCTTTCAGACGGAATTCCAACATCCATTCCGGTTCATTCTTTTTCGTGGAAATAAAACGGATAATATCTTCACTGAGACCTTTTGGTGCGGTATCCATTTCAATATCCGAAACGAATCCGTATTTATATTCGCTCTTTGTTAACTTATTCAGGTATTCATTTGATTCTGCCATTTCTGTAGTTTCTTTTAGCTATTAATTTAGTCTAAATAGAAGTGCAAATTTACAAATTTAATTGCTTGTATATGAAAATGAACTGCTAATATCCATTAAACCTGAAACAAAATTGCGACCGTATAGTTCAGTGGAATTAGCTGCTTAAGTTCAGGTTTATTTCAGGTTCTGCGCTGAAGGGGATACTGCTTGAATTGAAAGGCTGTTTTTTTGTTTTCTAATAAATCTCATCGTGTTCAGTTTTGTCTTTATTGGTCTCATGGGCCTTTAAAAGAGCATATCTGCTTGCAATAGGGCCGGCTAATTCATGGATAACAGTAGCCCCAATAACGATGCTGATGATCATGTCGGAATACTGGGAAAATGCCGGTTTTGACTTAAGTATAAGTGCCAGGCCTATCACAATTCCGCCCTGTGGTAGCAAGCCACCTGCGGTATATTTTTTGACCACCGGAATTGCATGTGAGATTTTCGCTCCCATCCAGGTGCCACTGACTTTTCCAATCGTCCTGAATAAAATGAAAATCAATATGATGCCAAAGGAATTGAGAAGGGTTGAAAAGTTAAGCTGCATGCCGCTCAGGGTAAAGAAAAGAACAAAAATCAATTCATCGGTGTAACGGCTCAGCATGTTGAAGATCTTTTCCTGTTTAATATTGGTATTCACCACGAAGATTCCCATGGTCATGGTACTCAGCAGGGCGTCAAAATTCAGGTATTCTGACAATCCGTAACAACTGATCAGAAATCCGAAGACTATTACTATAAAACCTCCTTCAACATCTTTTTTATACCATTTCGTTGCCAGGTTAAAAAGGTAGCCTATTACGACACCTGTCAGGATGGCCCCTCCAATTTTCAGCACCAGGTGCCATACAGTCAGTCCAACAGAGGCTTCTGTTCCCATAATGAGGGTCTGTCCTATCATTACTGCAATTGTATAATTGATAATCCCGGTGATATCGTCAAAAGCTGCAACGCCCATAATGGTATTTGTCACAGGGCCTTTTGCCTTATATTCATGGACTATGGCAAGGGTGGCGGAAGGATCGGTAGGAGAGGCGAAGGAACCCAGCAGAAGGCTAATGGCAAATAAAACCGGGAAAGTCATGTTAAGTCCCGGAAGGATCAGCGGCATCAGGAATAATAAGGCAAAAGTAACCACGATGAAAGCCATCTCTGCTTCAAATACGGTAATAGTAAGTATACTTTTCCCTGATTCTTTAAGGGTTTTAAGGAAAAGTGTACCACCTACAGCAAATGTAATGAAGGAAAGGGCTATCCTGGTGATGAAATCTGTCTTGCCGATATAATCCGGAGGAATGATGTCAAACAGCTTAGGATTTAGAAGTATACCTGCCAGCAAATAGCCGGTTACTTTTGGTAAATAAATTTTGGAGGCTAATTCCCCGAAAATAAATCCCGCTAAAAGAATAATTCCGGTAATTAAAAGAGGATCAAGCATAAGGCTTATATTATGGGTGAAATATCTTTAACGCAAGCTAAGATAGGAATTTTTCGGATTTGAATTCCCTGCTCTTTTGTTGTACCTTAGAACTTAAATCTTAAAATTTAAGCATATGAGTGATAGCGTTTATAAAGTAATCGAATTAGTTGGCAGTAGTGAAAAATCGTGGGAAGAAGCCGCGAAGATTGCCATTGAAAGGGCTGCAAAAAGCCTGGAAGATCTCCGGGTTGCAGAGGTCGTAGAGCAAGATGTAAAGATAGAAGCCGGTAAAGTTGTGGCATACCGCACTAAAGTGCGGGTGTCATTCAGGTTTCATGAATGAAATCAAAAATTCAACTGTTTCCGAAGCCGGGTAGATGGACTCATTTCCCGGCTTTTGCTTTTCTGAAATATTCAAGGATGAGAAGAGCTTTGGATTTTCCAGCAATTTTAGAGATTTCTTCTTCGCTTGCATTCTGAATATTTTTCAGGGATTTGAATTCCTGAAGAAGTTTTTGGGATAGTACAGGCCCTATCCCTTTGATTTCCGTCAGACTGGTCTTAATAGTGCCTTTTTCCCTTTTTTTCCGGTGATGTGTGATTCCGAACCTGTGGGCCTCGTCGCGCAAGTGCTGCAAGATTTTTAATGTTTCCGACTTTTTGTCGATATACATTGGAAGACTATCTCCGGGATAATAAATTTCTTCAAGCTTTTTGGCAATCCCAATAATGCTTATCTTACCCCTCAGTCCAAGTTTTTCAAGACTTTTCAGGGCCGAACTTAACTGCCCTTTCCCTCCGTCGATCACTATCAATTGCGGAAGGGGCTTTTCCTCATCCAGCAAACGCTTATAACGGCGGTAAATGACTTCTTCCATGGATGCAAAATCATTCGGCCCTTCCACCGTTTTGATATCATAATGACGGTATTCCTTTTTGTCGGGCTTGGTATTCGTGAAATAAACCATGGCTGCGACGGGGTAAGCTCCTTGTATATTTGAATTGTCAAAACATTCGATATGCCTTGGTAGTTCATTCATACGCAAATCCTTCATCATCCTTTCCATGATCCGTTTGGAATGCCTTTCCGGATCTACCATCTCAAGTTGTTTCTCCTTGTCAAGCCTGTAGTATTTGGCATTTCTCTCAGAAAGTTCGAGCAGGTGCTTCTTGTCCCCTATTTTAGGAACTGTCATGCTCAGGTCCGGAATTTCAAGGTCGACCTCGAAAGGAAGTATAAGTTCGGGGGCGAAACTATGAAGCCTTTGCCGGATGTCAAGTATAGCAAATGCCAGGAGATCTTCCTTGCTTTCATCCAGCTTTTTACGTAATTCCACCGTGTGCGACTGAACTATCGCCCCATTGATCACTTTCAGGAAATTGATAAAACAGGAATCTGTTCCATCAATAAAAGAAAATACATCGGCATCTTCAATTTTCGGATTCACGACAGTCGATTTTGCCTGGTACTTTTCAAGTTGTTCAATCTTATCCTTAACAACCTGGGCCTTCTCAAATTCGAATGCAGTGGCGTATACCTGCATTTTCACCCTGAGTTCTTTCAGTACCCTGATAAAATTTCCCTTAATTAAGGTCCTGATAGCATTAAGCGATTCCTCGTAATCTTCACTGCTCTGAAGTCCCTCGCAAGGCCCTTTGCAATTTCCTATATGATATTCAAGGCAAACCTTGAATTTTCCATCCTGAATATTTTTTTGAGTCAGATTGTAGCTGCAAGTCCTTAAAGGATAAAGCTGGCGGATAAGTTCCAGTAAAGAATTCATCATTTTTACCGAAGCATATGGACCGAAATATTCAGATCCGTCATTCACCACAGTCCTTGTAGGAAATATCCTGGGGAAAGGCTCATTTTTTATACATATCCAGGGAAAGGTTTTGTCATCTTTTAACTGGATATTATAACGGGGCTGATATTTTTTGATCAGATTATTTTCAAGCAAAAGAGCATCCAGCTCCGTATCCACAACTATCACCTGTATATCGGCTATCTTCCTTACCAATACCCTGATCTTGCCATTGGCCTGATCTTTTTTAAAATAGGATGAAACTCTTTTTTTCAGGCTTTTCGCCTTTCCTACATAAATAACCTTAGCATCCTTGTCCAGGAACTGATAAACTCCGGGTTTGGCCGTAAGAGTTTTTAAGATGAGTTTCAGATGCTCAGGTATTTTGACGGATGTATTCATTTTAATCCTAAAGTGAGTAGATTATCATTCCGGGACAGTCTGTCTGAAAAATTATTGCTGATCCATTTGCCTCTTTTTAAGAGCATCCCAACCCTGTGCATTGATATCAATCAGGGTTTCATTCACTGTTACCATTGCCACACCTTCCGATTCATCTGTAATATGCCCTATAACAGAGACATTGGGAAGTTCTCTGACTTTTTCAAAATCTTTTTGATCAATGGTAAAAAGCAGTTCATAATCTTCACCCCCGTTCAGGGCCGCTGTCCAGGGATTAATGCTGAACTCTTCCGCCATACTTATGGTGGCCGGATCGATGGGTATCTTACTCTCATAGAGGCGGCATCCGGTTTTGGATCCTTTGCAAATGTGCAGGATTTCAGAACCCAGGCCATCCGAAATATCGATCATAGAGGTGGGCTTAACATTAATTTCCTTCAGCAAACGGACAATATCCGCCCGGGCTTCAGGTTTGAGTTGCCTTTCGAGTATATAATCATAGCCTTCCAGGTCGGGCTGCATATCCGGATTGCCCTTATAAGTTGCTTTTTCCCTCTCTAAAAGCAATAAACCCATATAAGCTCCTCCCAGGTCTCCCGTCACACATACAAGGTTGTTTACCTGCGCGGTATTCCGGTACACCACTTCATTTTCTTCAGCTTCACCTATTACTGTAATGGAAATAAACAATCCTTTCGGGCTGGAAGTCGTATCTCCCCCGACAAGGTCTACATCATAAGCTTTGCAAGCCATCAGTAAACCTTCATAAAATTCGTCCAGGGCTTCCACCGAAAAGCGGTTTGATACCGAAATGCCGACAATGAGTTGTTTTGCAATTCCGTTCATGGCGGCAATATCAGAGATGTTCACTGTTGCTGCTTTATATCCAAGGTGTTTCAGCGGAGTATACATCAGGTCGAAATGCACCCCTTCAATCAGCAGATCAGTGGAGACCAGGGTCAGCTTATTGCCATTACGAATTACGGCTGCATCATCGCCAATACCTTTAACGGTGCTGCTGTTTTTAGGAATAACATTTTGAGTCAGATGATCTATCAGGCCAAATTCACCGATTTCGGATAATTCTGTGCGTTCCGGAGATTCTAATAACATATGCTGAAATTTTGAGATGCAAAGGTAAAGATATTGTGAATAGGAGATAAGCTATTGGTGTTTTCAGCTTTAGAAATAAGCTCTTCAAACAATTAAACTTTATTCATTATTATTAATATTAAAGAAGAAAGCATGCAAACGGTAAACTTATATCTGAAATTAATAAACTTTACAAGGAATAAATTGTTGCTTTTTGATACTTTTGAAATTAGCTGTGAGATTAATTTCTAATTCTTTTATAAATTATATATCTTAAATTGATGAAAAATATTTTACGGGAACAGATCTTTGCTCTTGGTATTGGCGCTTATTTTCACTTTTACCGCACTTCAAGCAAATGACAAAAAAAAGGACAAGGATGATCCGAACGACACTATCAAAACCAGTGTTCTAAGCGGGCTGAAATTCCGCGGGATCGGCCCGGCATTTACTTCCGGACGTATAGCCGACTTTGCCGTGAACCCTTGTAATACCAGCGAGTATTACGTGGCAGCCGCCAGCGGGGGTATATGGAAAACCGAAAACAGCGGGACCACTTTCAGTCCTACTTTTGATAAGTACGGTGCCTATTCCATAGGCTGTCTTGCTATGGATCCTAAAAACCACAATGTGGTCTGGGCCGGTACCGGTGAAAATAATCACCAGCGCGCCCTGGGATATGGCGATGGAGTTTATAAGACAGTTGACGGGGGAAAGAACTGGGAAAATATGGGATTAAAAGCATCCCGTCAGATAGGGATGATAGCAATCCGACCCGACAATACTGACATCGTTTTCGTTGCCGCGGAAGGATCAGCCTGGGGACCGGGTGGCGACCGCGGGCTCTATCGTACGAAAGACGGTGGGAAAACCTGGGAAAAAGTACTGGAGATCAGTGAAAATACGGGTGTGAATAACGTCATCATGGACCCGAGGGATCCCAATACCATGTATGCAACTTCCGAACAAAGACGCAGACATGTTTTTACAAAGATTGGGGGTGGCCCTGAATCGGCAATTTATAAATCGGTGGATGGCGGAAACAACTGGGTAAAACTCACGAATGGGATCCCCGACGCTGATAAAGGCGGCATCGGTATTGCCATTTCCCCTGCTAATCCTGATGTAGTTTATGCAATTATTGAAGCAGAGGGGGATGCCGGTGGATTTTACCGTACAGATGACAGAGGCGCTTCCTGGTCTAAAATGAGCGATCATTATGCACAGGGACAATATTATAATGAAATTTATTGCGATCCGAAAGAGGTTGATAAGGTCTATTCCATGGAAACTTTCTCTCAGGTTACGGAAGACGGTGGAAAGACCTGGCACCGGGTTGGAAATGATAATCGTCATGTGGATGACCATGCTTTATGGATCGATCCAAAGAATACTGAGCATTTCATGATAGGATGCGATGGCGGGGTTTATGAAACTTTTGATATGGGAAAAACTTTTTTCTTTAAGTCAAACCTTCCTGTTACCCAGTTCTATCGCGTATCAGTCGACAATACCGAACCCTTCTATTGGGTATATGGCGGTACACAGGATAATAACAGCCTGGGCGGCCCCAGCCAGAATATTTGCTCTGCCGGTGTTTCGTCATGCGATTGGATAACTACCATCGGTGGAGATGGCTTCTGGCAGGCTATTGATCCGACAAATCCAAATATAGTTTACTCCGAATACCAATATGGAAATGTTTACCGCTATGATAAAAAGAGTGGGGAAGCCGTTCACATTAGGCCTACAGCCATTAAAGGAGAAGAGACCTATAAATGGAACTGGAATGCTCCCTTTATTCTTAGTCCGCACTCTCCGACACGCTTGTATATGGCTGCAAATAAGGTTTTTAGAAGTGACGACCGGGGACAATCCTGGAAAGTTATCAGCGGGGATATCACCGCTCAGATCGACCGCAATACCTGGCCTGTGATGGGCCGTTACTGGGGGATTGATGCAGTTGGAAAAGATGTCTCCACATCACTTTATGGCACGGCGGTTTCACTCGCCGAGTCTCCGGTAAAAGAAGGCTTACTATATGTTGGTACTGATGATGGTGTAATCCAGGTGACAGAGGACAACGGGCAAAACTGGTTCAAAATTGATAAATTTCCGGGAGTTCCTGAATATACTTATGTGAGTGATATTTACCCTTCCCGTTTTGACGAAAATGTTGTCTATGCCTCTTTTGACAATATTAAAAGGGATGATTTCAAACCCTATATTCTTAGAAGTGATGATAAAGGCAGAAGCTGGAAATCGATAGCCAATAACCTGGAAGAGGGGCAAACAGTTCATAGCATTATTCAGGATAATGCTTAATAAAGATTTGATATTCGTGGGAACAGAATTCGGAGTATACTGCACTTTTGACGGCGGAACCATATGGACACAGCTGAAATCCGGAATCCCAACTATTGCTGTTGAGGATATGGCCATACAGGAAAGGGAGGGCGACCTGGTACTTGCTACCTTCGGCCGCGGTTTTTATATTCTGGATAATTACGCACCCCTCCGGGAAGTCAATCCGGCCCTTCTTGAAAAAGACGCTTATATATTTCCGGTAAAGGATGCACTCATGTACATTCAGGATGGAGGCCGTTACGGACAGGGTTCAAATTTCTTCTATGCTCCCAATCCTAAGTTTGGTGCGACTTTTACATATTATATTAAAGATGTTCCGAAAACCCTGAAGGCAGAAAGGCAGGAGAAAGAAGATTCGCTTGTAAAGGATAAAAAACCTATTCCTATCCCTTCACAGGAAGCAATCAGGTTAGAAGAAAATGAGATTCCTCCTTACCTGATCTTTACTGTTAAAAATATGAACGGTGACGCAATCCGTGTCTTTACTGAAAAAGCTTCCAAAGGCGTCCAGAGAGCTAATTGGGATCTTCATTATGAGAGTCCTTTTAAGGTTAAGTTGAAGGATGATAAATTTAATCCCCTGAATTCTGGTGGAAGAGGGATGCTTGCATTGCCCGGAACTTACACAGTTTCAATTGAAATGGTTGTCAGGGGTGAGGTGACGCCATTGGCCGGCCCGGTTGAGTTCACCGCCAGGGCTTTGAAAAATTCCACTCTTCCCCAGGCTGACCGCCAGCAACTGGATGTTTTCCTGAAGAAGGTGGCTGAACTCACCAGGGTGGTGGATGGAGCTGAACGATACACAAATGATCTGATAGAGCAGGTTCAGTATATTAAGCAAACACTTAACAATACACCTGGGGCATCTTTTAGTCTGATGGAAAAAGCCGAAAAAGTGGATACAAGTTTGCAGGACATTATGCTCGCCTTTGAAGGCCAGAAACCAAAAGCCAGTGAAGAAGAGAATTTGCCGGCGCCCCCAAGTATAGAACATCGTGTTCAGACTATCATAGAACCTGCCTGGAGTTCAACAGCACCTGTTACCCAGACCCAAAAGGACCAATATTCCCTTCTGGAACAGGAATTGCCTCCTTTGCTTGATAAAATCAAGCAAATATCGGATGTGGATATGAAAGCTCTCCGGGATGATCTGGATAAGCTGAATGCTCCCTGGACCCCGGGCCGTTTACCGGTATGGAAAAAATAATACCCTGAAAAGACGAAGTCTTATTCGGGATCTGATGGGACTAAATTCCCCGTCTCTTGAGACGAATAAGAGATATTTCCTTAAGATACCCCGCTGCTTGCGGCGGGGTAGTTTATTATGCAAGGCCACCTAATCCGGTATCAAACTGATTTTACGTGGCCTTTTTTCAATCAGGCTAATTTTCAATAACTTTGTGGAAAGTATGTACGCATGAGGAAATTTAGCTTTATCATTTTATTATTGGTCCCAATCTTGTGTTTTTCCCAGGAAAAGAGCCCGAAACAAGAAATAAGGGCTCTGAAAAACAGTATGTTACTTGTCAGGCTCCGAACTTCAAACAATAAAATTGAAGCCTTGATAAAATCCGGCCATCCGGATAAGGCAGAAAAAACAGAAGAGAAACAAAAACAGGAAAATCTGAAGATTGCAAAAGCCTTCGCCGAAAATTTTACTTTTTGTCCGGTCTATTTCTTTTATAGCTCTGCTACTTCCGAAATAAAAAGCTTTCACTTTTCAGGAAACCTGATGAATTCAGAACTGAAAACCCTTAAAGGCATTAAAAAACCGGTGGCTGACTTTTTTGTGGCAGAGTTTACCCAAATAGAAAGATATGATGGTAAATATTACGATTATACCAGCCTGGAAAAAAATGAAGAGGGTTATAGTGAGAAAAGAAAGAATTATTACGGATCGCCTGATATGGGTTTTAACGCGCTGGTAATCAGGGATGCAAAATTCAGACAACTCGGTGAACCATTTCCATTCTATATCAGAACCTATGAAAGCCTTCCCATTTTTAGGCGCAGAACTGCCAAAACAGTCTTCAAACTAAACAATCAACTGATTAATTATTACCGCATGGTTAAAAATTGACCTGATGAAGAGAATATATCTACTTGCCTTTCTGATTATTACAGCAAGCATTGCTTTTTTTGTGTTTTCTTTCCCGCACTCGCGTGAGCATGCGGAAGATGTTGAAACAATCCCAAGCGATTGGTTTTTCCTGCAAAGGTC
This sequence comes from uncultured Bacteroidales bacterium, assembly GCA_963787195.1. Taxonomy (GTDB): domain Bacteria; phylum Bacteroidota; class Bacteroidia; order Bacteroidales; family JAGOPY01; genus CAWBCI01. Next base: position 10,025 of record CAWBCI010000062.1, on the reverse strand, counting down.
TTTTCCATATAAGCAGATCAACTATCAGGCGCGGGAAATGGCCTATGGTCAGTACATGCAAATCCGAAAAGACAGCCCGGAAAGCAGGGGGGAAGGATGGCTTTCTGCCGGTCCGCTTAATATAGGAGGCAGAATTTCCGCGGTGGCCATAAATCCTGACGATCAACAGAATATCCTGGCCGGGGCAGCTTCCGGAGGCGTTTTCCGGACAAATGATCAGGGTCAAACCTGGACAGCGGTATTTGATGATGCCCTGAGTCTTTCGATCGGAGATATTGCCATTTCACCTTCCGCCCCGCAGATCATATACGTGGGCACCGGAGAAGCCAATGCCGGAGGAGGTTCCATTACCTATGACGGCTTCGGCATCTATAGATCAGACGATGGTGGAAACACTTGGATACATAAAGGATTGGAGAATAGTGGGAGCATAGGAAGAATTGCGGTGAATCCTTCAGATCCGCAGACAGTTTTTGTTGCAGCCATGGGACGGCTTTTCTCCAAAAATGAAGAAAGAGGGGTTTTTCGTTCCAAAGATGGGGGAGATACCTGGGAGAAAGTCCTGTATGTGTCAGATTCGACCGGTGCTATTGATGTAGTGATTAATCCCCAGGATCCGGATATCATTTATGCCTGCCTTTGGGAAAGAGTCAGGACCCCTGATAAAAGAGTATATGGTGGCCTTAGCAGTGGAATATACCGCTCTCTTGACGGAGGGGATAACTGGTCGCTCCTGAGTGGTGGCTTGCCGGCAAGTTCGGCCTATGTCGGAAGGATTGGGATTGATATTTCTCAATCCGATCCGGATATTTTATATGCGATTTATGCGGATGATATTGGTTATTTCGATGGAATATACCGGAGCAATGACGGGGGTGATAACTGGATCCGGACCAATGACGGTTCCCTTACGAATGTTTATTCATCCTATGGCTGGTGGTTTGGCCGGATCAGCATTGACCCTCTTAATCCGAATATAGCTTTTGTGATAGGTTTCGATCTTTACAAAACATCAAATGGGGGGAATAGCTGGAATTTTGTTTCCTCCAATGTTCATGTGGATCAGCATGATATTGTCCAGTCACCTGATAATCCTGGTTTTGCCGTGCTTGGCAATGATGGGGGTATCTATTTATCGTATGATAACGGTAATAGCTGGACGCATCTTGAAAATCTACCCATAACCCAGTTTAACACCTGTGAAGTGGATAATCAGCATCCTGAGCGACTTTATGGCGGGACCCAGGACAACGGGACGAACCGGACCCTTTACGGGGGACTTAATGACTGGCAGAATATTTATTGGGGCGACGGTTTCTATGTGCTCGTCGACCCGCTTGTGAATGATTATTTATATGCCGAATACCAGTATGGCAGTTTTGCACGCTCTACAAACGGGGGCCTGTCATTCACTACTGCCTTGTCCGGAATCAGTGATACTGACCGGAAAAATTGGAATACCCCGGTCGTTTTTGATCCTTCCGACCCATCTGTATTATATTATGGTGCAAATCGCCTTTATAAATCCACCAACAGGGCTGTCAGCTGGTCTGTCATCAGTCCTGACCTCAGTAATGGACCGGGGAATTATAACCAGGTATACGGAACTATAACATGCATCTCAGTTGCAGCTTCCGATAATCAATATATATATGCCGGAACTGATGACGGAAATGTATGGAGAACTGCTGACGGGGGAAGTCATTGGTCTGATATCAGCGCTGGCCTGCCCGAACGCTGGGTTACAAGAGTTGCCGCCGATCCTTATGATGCCACTGTTGTGTATGTCTGCCTTTCAGGATATCGTTATGATTCTTATCAGCCCCATGTTTTCAGAAGTTCAGATGCAGGGGATAACTGGCAGGATATTTCCGGAAATTTACCCGAAGCGCCTGTCAATGATATTATTGTGGACCCGGCTTTGGATTCAACACTTTATATTGCAACAGATTTCGGTATATACCTGAGTTATGACCTTGGAGTAAACTGGAATCTGTTGGGGACTAACCTGCCCAATGTGCCGGTCACGGACCTGACCTTGCACGAATCAAGCCGGAAGCTGATAGCAGCTACCTATGGCAGGTCCATGTATACTTTCAGCCTGGATCAACTGGTTTCAACCGGCTCTCAATATGGATTAGAAGCAGAACATAACATAAATATTTATCCAAACCCATCGTATGACGGGAAGATATTTCTCAATTATAAACCCATTTCTGATAATGCATCTGTAATAATTTTTAATGTAGAAGGTAAAAGACTGGCAATTTTTTCCCTTAAAAAAGGGGAATCCATACATACACTGCATCTCGAAAATATGAATACAAGTGTTTGTATTTTAAAAGTATATGATGATGAATTTAAAGGAGCAGCAAAATGCATCCTGAAATAGCTATTAAATCTTTCAAAAAAAATAAAAAAAATCAGGAAATCAAATTAAACCAATAAACATTGAGGCTGTCATATAGCCGTTCACATGAGTGAATGTAAAAAGGGTTAGTAATTTTACAATTAGGCGCGGTAAATAAAATTACCGCGCTTTTTTATATTGCCTGTCTTGTCAATCTTACAAAATCATTCACGCCTAATTGTTCAGGCCTTTTTGTTTCCAGGTCCTGCAAGTCCCTGCTGTAATCTATATAATATTCCCTAAGTGAATTTCGGATAGTTTTCCTCCTTTGGTTAAAAGCAGCTTTTACTACTTTGAAGAAAACCCTTTCATCACATTCCAGGCTTGAAACATTATTTCTTGTAAGCCTGATAACGGCTGATTTAACTTTGGGCTGGGGATAGAAAACAGTTTCATTCACCTGAAAAAGGTACTCGACCTTATAAAAGGCTTGCAATAAAACACTTAAAATGCCGTATTTCTTTGTTCCCGGCCCGGAGGCTATCCTTTCCGCCACTTCTTTCTGGATCATCCCAACAACAAAATCGACCTGATCGCGATATTCCAGGACTTTGAAAAAAATCTGGCTGGAAATATTGTAGGGAAAATTTCCGATGACAGAAAAATGATCAGGGAAGTACCTGGCCAGGTTAGCCTTGAGAAAATCAGCCTGGATAAAGCGATCCGAAAAGTCCGGGTAATTAGATTTTAAATATTCAACAGACTGCCGGTCAGTTTCTATAAAATAACATTCACGTTCCGTATCCTGAATTAAAAATTTGGTTAGCACACCCATACCAGGTCCAACCTCAATTACATTTACAGCTTCCTGAGGAAGGCTTGTTATAATTTTCCGGGCAATATTATCATCTTTGAGAAAATGCTGACCGAGTGATTTTTTGGGTTGAACAGAAAAATCCATGGGCATTAATGTGGTTTGGGGATAATAATTAATTCACGAGATCGCCCCGGAGATCCCTGAAACGTTTTCTGGAATCGGTAGTAAAAAGACTACCGGGATAGTCAAGCATGAGCTGTTCATATAGTTTCATAGCTGTATCCTTATCCTTGAACACTTCCTGATACAATTTCGCCCGTTTGTACAGGGCATTATCAGCAAGGATATCATCAGGGTATTTAGCGACAAGCAGGGCTAAAGCTGAATCGGCCTTATGAAATTGTTTCTCCCTGATGTAAATTTCTGCCTTTTTATAGAGTACTTCATCCCCCAGGGGATGTGAAAGTCCAAGCATAGCAACCGAATCAAGCGTGAGGAGCGCATCCTGGTCCCTATTCTGATATGCCAGTAAATCGGCCCGGGAATATATTTTCAGTCCGGTATAGCTACTGTCGGGATCTATATTATCGCTTATAAGAAGGGACAATTCCAAAGCATCATTGGCTATAAATTTTGAGGTGGCTGCTTTCAGTACATCGAGTTGTGCTTTAGCCCAGCCGAATTCACCTATATAATATGATAATTTCGCATTTCTGAATTTGGCTTCATGACCTAAGGGGTCATTTTTAAAAGCTTTATCTACCTGGGAATAGAGAAGGGATGCGTCCCAAACTTCGCCTTTAAAAAGTAAGATGTCCCCAAGTTCCAGCTTGCATTTTGCTTTATCAGTATCGGAGGCATTTGCAATGTCAATAGCTTTTTGGAGCAATGTGATTGCGTCATCAAGGTCATGCATATAAAAAGCTTCCAGGTGGGCCAGGTCCTCCATCATGGGTACCGTTCCTGCAGTATATCCCATTTCTTCCAAAGCCTTGAGGTAGTCTTGCCTGAGGCCATCAAGGTCTTTCTCATCAAACTGCATTTTGTCGCTGAGCTGCCTGAACCTTGCATTTAAATATCCGGATGTACTTTCCGTATAATAGTTGTTTTCATTTCCTTTATCCATAAGGTAACGGAAAGCTTCTTCCGCGGTTTCAAGGTCGTCGTTAGCCAGGCTGAGCTGACCAAGGGTAAAGACCACCTGACCGTCCCCATGAAACCTTTTATCCATGCTCTTTGCCTGGATCAGTGCAAAACTGAAATCCTTCTTCTGAATGCTGTACCAGTAAAGCATTTCAAGATAAGATTGCTTATCCGGATTTTTCTGGCTTCTCTTCAGCAGGGCCACTTTCAGCAGCTCACTGATTTTTCCGTCTGCATCCCTGTTAAGGACACTTTGGAGCCGGCCTTCCACAAAACTCAGCCTGTCGGGTTCAGTCTCAACTATATTCAGGTATTCTTCTATCATCTCCGGATATTTGCCGCTAAGCTGATATAAATTGGCCAGTTCATTCCGAAAAGCATACTTATCATGTAATGATTCGTTTCCTTTCTGGTAAGTCGTGATGGCGTATTCATATAACTGTCTTGAGATGAATGCATTGGCAAGGCTGATAATTTGTGACTTGCTGGCATCCAGCGATTCTATAGCATTATTAAAAAGCCTGGATGCTTTATCCGGTTTATCGGTAAGTATATAAATATACCCTAGGTCAACCTGATAGGCCAGAGAATGCTTATCTTTCCGAAGCTTGGCTCTTACAAGTTTTTCGGCCTCGTCATATTGACGGAGGTTTATAAGACAGCTATAATAATAAGTGTAATAGAACGAGTTTGTTTCTTTTTCATAAAGATCCTTAAAGATGGCAGCAGCTTTTTCAAAATCTTTCTGACCATAATAATAAATACCCAGCTTTTCATCTTCAGCTCTTTGTTTTCGTTGAATTGCCGCCGGGCTATTGACTTCCGGAAAAACCTGGGAAAATAGATTGTTTTGCTGTCCTGTCAGGAGGATCAGGGTTAGGAGAAGGATAAAATTCCTGATATTATTTTTTAATGATTTCAAATCCGGTATATTTTTGAATTGCCTCTGGAATACGGATACCTTCCGGTGTCTGATTATTTTCCAGCAGGGCGGCAACTATCCTTGGTAACGCCAGGGCGCTTCCGTTTAGTGTATGGGCGAGTTTGGTTTTTCCATCTTCGTCTTTGAAGCGTAATTTTAAACGATTGGCCTGGAAACTTTCAAAATTCGAAACAGAACTGACTTCGAGCCATCGTTTCTGTGCCCCGGAAAACACTTCAAAATCAAAGGTGAGAGCTGAAGTAAAACTCATGTCGCCCCCGCATAATTTCAGAATCCGGAAAGGCAGGTTCAGCTTTTTTAACAGGGAGGAAACATGTTCTTTCATTTCGTCCAGTGATTCATAGGATTTATCAGGGTGTGCAATCCTGACGATCTCAACTTTGTCGAACTGGTGCAGACGGTTCAAACCTCTTACATCTTTCCCGTACGAGCCGGCCTCACGCCTGAAGCAGCTTGAGTAGGCCACGTTTTTAAGGGGCAGCTCAGAAGCTTTCACGATCACGTCCCGGTAAATATTCGTAACAGGCACCTCGGCAGTGGGTATCAGGTAAAATTTGTCAAGGCCGATAAAATACATCTGGCTGTCTTTATCAGGCAATTGACCTGTGCCATATGCTGAATCCTCGTTCACAAAAAGAGGCGGTTGCAATTCCTCATAACCCGCAACAACGGCTTGATCAAGAAAGAAATTAATAAGGGCGCGCTGCAGTTTTGCACCGGCTTTCCTGTAAAAAGGGAAACCTGCACCCGTGACCTTGCTCCCGAGTTCGAAATCGATTATATTATATTCTGAAGCCAGGTCCCAATGTGGCTTTGCATTATCTTCCAGTTCCGGCATGCTGCCCCATTCATAAACCACCTCATTATCTTCGGCAGATTTCCCGGCCGGGACACTTGAATGCGGTAAATTGGGTAATAATACCAGCTGATCATTCATTTCTCTGGTCAGCTTTTCCATTTCTGCTCCCAGGTCCCTTGAAAGGATCTTTAATTCAGCGCTCCTCTCTTTCAATTGATTGGCTTCGGCTGCTTTGCCCGATTTGAAGAGTACTCCTACTTCCCTGGCGATCTGGTTGGCTTCGGCAAGGCTGTCATCCAGGTTTTTCTGGGTCTCACGGCGTTTTTCATCCAGCGACAGAATCGTCTTAACAGATTCACCGGCATCAAAATTTTTAAGGGCAAGACGTTCAATCACCTCCTCACTATGATCCCGGATATAATTTATTTGCAGCATAGGTTAAAAATTGAATTGCAAAATTACTAAATTGATGGAGAAAGCTGTCAGGTCGAAAGGGAAATCTGTTATTTAAAGTGTTTAAGAATTCAGGGGTCCGAATAGAAAAACCCGGCAGGTTTTAAATAAACTTGCCGGGTTCTGTATTTTTTCAGATATATTAAACCAAGCCTTATTCTGTTGTAATTTCATTTGTTTCGGCGGGTATGACCGAAACATAGGAACGGTCGTTCCGCCGTTTCCGAAATTCAACCCTACCGTCCATAAGGGCAAAAAGTGTATGGTCCTTACCCATACCTACGTTCAGGCCTGGGTTATGACGGGTTCCACGTTGTCTGACAATGATATTGCCAGCCTGAGCGTTCTGTCCGCCGAAAATTTTAATTCCCAGACGTTTGCTGTGTGATTCACGACCGTTTGATGAACTTCCGGCACCTTTCTTGTGAGCCATATGATGAAATTTTTAAATTATTCTGTTATAAAAGTATAATAAATCCTGAAAATCTGATCAATTAAAAAATAATTATGCTTCCTGAGTTTCCGGATTTGTCTCCGGCTGTTCGGCAGCAACTTTTTTCGACGCAGAAGTTTTCTTGGCTTTAGCTCCTTTTTCTTCAATTGAATCTATTTTCAGCAGGCTCAGATACTGACGATGACCGTTCAGTTTCTGATATCCCTTTCTTCTTTTTTTCTTGAAAACAAAGACCTTGTCCCCTTTCAGATGCTCAAGGATAGTGCCTTTAACCTGGGCCCCTTCAACAACAGGTGCCCCAAGGATGGTTTTTCCTTCATTTTCGATCATCAAAACTTTATCGAAGTCCATCTGGGAACCCTTCTCCCCGTCAAGCCTATGGACAAAAATTTCCTGTCCCTGCTCTACTTTGAACTGTTGTCCGGCAATATCGACTATAGCGTACATTTTCTTACTTTTTAAAAAGTATTATTTTTTGGAAGCGCAAAAGTACAAAAAATATTTATTCTGCAAATGTTTATCTTATAATTTTTTAAATATCACCCATTAGAATTTGATGAAAGGAAAAATTCTTCAACATCCATATTATCATTATATTTTTTCAGGAATGACTTTCAATGTCCTGGTTTTGTTCACCAGGATGATCCCAGTCAGGACCAGGATGATCCAAAGTGTATATTCAGGTGAAAATTTTCCCCACCCTCTACTCCACAATATGAGGGCTATTAACGGGATCAGATTAGTAACCGAGGAGGCAAATACAGGGCTGGCTCTTGTTTTATCATCAAAAAAAAGTATTAATGGTTTATGGCTTCTTTCAATATTTTTATTGCTATTTAAATTTATTTTTGATATTGAATTCTTTTAATATCTTTGTCAAGGAATTTTATCAAAGCTATGTTGCTCAATGCAACTGTTTGTAAATAATTCCAGTCATGTTAGTGCCTCTTCGTATAATATTTCCTTATCAAATTGACCTTATTTAATAAGAGAACTTATAGGATGATATTCTGAATATCTTTTTCTTGCTTATCAGATATCATTTTTTGTTCATTCAAGGTCTCAATTTATAAACCAATAAATTCAAATTATGAAAAAATTTACTAAGCAACTATTGTTGGTACTAGTATTTTTATTTGCTAATACCTTCGTTTTTGCGCAGAACTCTACCAGGGAAGTACAGCAAAAAAAGTCTTCTGCTTCAACCCGGATAGATGCAACGCAAAAAGATCCTTCCACGATCACCGTGGTTCCGCTTGCTCCTGAAGGAGGACGGGCTGTTGGTGATGACTGCACTGATCCGATAATTGTCAGCTTACCAGCTGCTTTACCTTATCTGGATAACAATACGACTTGCGGTCGGGGTAATACCTATAATCTTGGTTCATCAAGTTGTATGTATTATTACACGAGTGGTGAGGATATTATCTATCGCCTCGATGTAACAACGGATGCTGTTATAACCCTTACAGTGGATCCGTTGACTACGACTTATGCCGGTATAGGGATTTTCTCCGACTGCCCGTCATTGACTAATTGCATTGCAGCAGCATATAGTTCTTCTGCATCGCCCAAGGTGATATCCAGTGTAGCAGTTACTGGTGGAAATCAGTATTATGTGATGATTGACACGTGGGCTTCCCCAACCTGCATACCTTCTTTCAACTTTACCATTGTTGAAGAGGTACCTCCACCACCACCTCCTCCTGGAAGCTGTGATTATACGATCAGCTTGTATGACAGCTATGGTGATGGTTGGAATGGATGCTCTATTGATGTGCTTGTAGATGGTGTTGTGAGGCTTAATGATATTACTCTTCCCAGCGGACTGGGACCACTCACCTTTACCTTTCCTGCAAATACAGGAGCTGAGATTACAACAACTTTTACGGCTGGTTCTTTTACTTGTGAGCCTTATTACTATGTGTTTAATACTGCCGGTGACCAGGTTTTTTATGTTCCGAATAACTGTAATCCGGTTATCAACCCTGGTGAGCTCTATGGAAGTTGCCCGACCTTTGGAGATGTTGAAGGTTATGTTTTTAATTATGATGGATTATCTATTTCAGGTGCTACCATTGGATACCCTGGTGGTCCATCTGCAATCTCCGGCCCTGACGGTTATTACTTTCTCGGAAATGCAATGGCCGGAAACACAGAAATTTTCTGCGGCAAAAATGGATTTAATACAGTTTCTGCAGTTGTAAATGTTATTCTGGGAGGACTTGTTTCTCAGGATTTCACTCTTACTCAGCCAACCATGATTGTGAATCCATTATCGATTGAGCAGACAGTGAACCCGAACGAATATTTCACTACAGCCTTGAGTGTACTGAACAACGGGAACGGCCCCTTGAACTGGACTGCTACAGTTGTTTATCCTGATAATATGGGAGGTACCGGAACCCGGGCATATTGTGCTGCCAGCGGGGGTTGTGATGAGTATATAAGTAATGTGAATTTTGGTACCATTGATAATTCTTCTATCTGCTCAGGATACGCCGATTATACCAATCTTGTTACTGACATTCCTATTGGAGAGTCAATACCAATAACTGTTTTGGTAGGAAATCCCTATTCAGCGGATGTATGCGGGGTTTTTGTTGACTGGAATCAGGACGAACAATTTAATGAACCTATGATAGCCATGGGTGGAGATGCACTTACCGCATTTACAGGTACAATTACCTGTCCGGAAGATGCTCTCCCTGGCCCGACCCGCCTGAGGATACGGATGCAATATACTGGAACTCCTGCTGCCTGCGGAACACAGTCCTATGGTGAAGTAGAAGATTATACAATTAATGTTTCCGGAATAGGGAACTGGCTTACGATGGATTATTATACCGGGACTACTCCTCCTTTTGGTGGTGTAAACAATATTCCCACACATCTTAATGCAAATAATGCCAATGCAGGTGAAGTCTACACAGCCGATATTCTTTTCAGTTCAGATCCGAATGTGGGCACCATCGATGTACCGGTAACCATGATCGTTATGGGACCGGCACTTCAACCCCCCGATAACCTGAGCGTGACATTGACGAACGACATTACCGGTGAAGT